>NZ_BLPG01000002.1:0-600000 GCF_011764445.1 Phytohabitans rumicis | reverse complement strand
ACCTGTGCTACCTGATCCTGGACGGGACGGCACCCGTGGGCGTGTTCACCGGCGGTTCGCTTATCGTCGGCTCCGCCGCCCGCACCGACCTGCTCGGCCCGGACCGCGCCGACGAGCTGGCCCACGCCCAGTACGCCTCGGTGCGCCGGCTCGCGACGCTGCCGGACGCCACCGCGGTGTGGCCCACCCACGGCGCCGGCTCGTTCTGCTCCACCGCCGCCGGGGCGCGGCGCACCACGACGATCGGCACCGAGAAGGCCACCAACCCGCTGCTGGCCGCCCCCGACGCGGACACCTTCACCGCCCTGCTGCGCGCCGGCCTCGGCTCGTACCCGGCGTACTTCGACCGGCTGGCCGAGGTCAACCGGCGCGGCCCCGAGCTGGACACCCGCCCGCCGGTCCTGGCCGCCCTCGACGCCGGCCAGGTGCGCAAGCTGCTGGCGTACGGCGCCGTCCTGGTCGACGTGCGGCCGACCGCCGACGTCGCCGCCGGGCACATTCCCGGCGCGGTCGCGATCGCGCTGCGCCCGTCGTTCGCCACCTGGCTCGGCTGGGTCGTCGACCCCGGCGTCCCGATAGTCGTCGTGCGCAACCCCGACCAGGACCCCGGCGGTATCCTGTGGCCCGCGCTGAACGTCGGCTACGACACCGTCGTCGGCGAACTGGCCGGCGGCGTCCCGGCCTGGACCGCGGCCGGCGGACACGTGGCCACGACTCCGCTGGTACGCCCCGAGGAGGTAACCGGCACCGTCTTGGACGTACGCCAGGACAGCGAGTACGCGGAGGGCCACCTGCCCGGCGCCGTCCACATCGAACTCGGCGACCTGCCGGACCGGGCGTCCGATGTGGAGGATGCGCCGACGGTGGTGATGTGCGGGCACGGCGAGCGCGCGATGACCGCCGCCACCCTGCTGCGCCGCGCCGGCCATAGCCAGGTCGCGGTGATGGTGGGCAGCTACCTTGAACACGACGGGTGAACGGAAGGGGGCGCCATGCTGTTGTCCACGCTGCCGCAGCTGCCGGGCCGGTCGTTCGAGGTGCGGGGCTTCGTCTTCGCCCAGGCGACCCTCGGCGCACTCGGCGGAGGCAACACCCAGAAGATGGTCAAGTCGCTGATCGAGCAGGCGGCCGCGTTCGGCGCCGACGGCATCGTCGACCTGCGCACCGTGATCGGCGGCGAGAACGCCCACTGCGTGATGACCGGCACCGCCGTCCGCGTCCTCCCCACCCCCCACCCGCTGAGGGGCCTCCCACCCGGCTGGGCCTTCCCACCCGGCCGGCCCTTCCCCGCCGATCAAGGACTTCCCCGCCGATCAAGCGCGAATGGCCGTGGATTGGAGGTCGAAGCACGGCCGTATGCCCTTGATCTGTGCGGAAAGCCTTGATCGACGCCGGGGCGGTGCGCCGGCCCGGCCGCTACGCCGGCGTGTCCTCGTTCAGGACTCGGAGGTCTTCGGCGAGGTTGTTGGCTGAGGTGAGGGTGTCGGGGTGGTCGTCACCGAGTACGCGGCGGCGGCGGGTCAGGGTGTCCTCGTCCAATGCCCGCGCCTGCTCGTGCTCTCCCAGCAAACGCAGGTCGGCGGCGAGGTTGCTGGCTGAGGTGAGGGTGTCGGGGTGGTCGTCACCGAGTACGCGGCGGCGGCGGGTCAGGGTGTCCTCGTCCAATGCCCGCGCCCGTTCATTCTCACCCATACCCCAAAGGGCGACTGCGAGATCTGTCGCTGCACGTAGCGTGTCGAGGTTGTCCGGGCCAAGGTCGGTATACCAGCGTTGATGGCACGTCTCGGCGAGTGGCAACGCGGTCCGGTACTCCGCACGCGAGATCAAATACCACACCGCGTTATGGGCGGCGTCTCGGAGGACCGGTCCACGGTCGGCCGGGTCAAGAGCGAGTAGATGTGGCAGAAGCACCGCCCAGCGCGGCCAGGTGGGCGGATCGGTGCCGTTGTCGTCGGCCACACTGGCGACCAGGTCCTCGGCCTGTTGCCGGGTGGCGGTGTTCTGCTGTGGCGTGCCTAGGTCGCGCAGCACGGCCTGGGTGAGCCGGTGCAGCTGGATGGTCTCCTCTGTGAGCCGGAGCAGTCCCAGCCGGGCCAGGCGGCTCAGGGTCCGCCGGAACGCCATCGGCGCGGCCACCACCGCGGCGAGGGGATCGTCGTCGATCGCGGTCGGGGTAAACCACGTCAGCGGCACCGGCTCCGGCGCCAAGTGTGCACACATGCGCAGCAGCGCCACCCCGGCGGGATCCTCGGTCTCCAGCCGGGTTACCGAGATCTCAATCGCCGCGGCCAGCGACACCGGGTAGCCGGGCGCCCGGTTCTGACCCATCACGTCCCGGGCGTGGCCGGACATCTCGGCCAGGTAGTCCCGGACCGGCATCCGTGTCTCGTCCATGTAGCCCACCGCCTGTGCCAAGGCCAGCGGCAGGTCACCCAGCGCGTCGGCCAACCGGTCGGCGTCCATTTCGGACAGCGTGGGCAGGTTCTGTCGAATCATGGCCACCGACTCGGCCCGGCTGAACACGTGGATCCCAACCGGCACGGCGACGCCCTTGAACGCGGCGCTGCGTGAGATGATCACGGTGTGCCCGGTCTGCGGTGGCAGCCACGCCGACCCCGCCCATGCCGTGCAGCGCCTGCACCACCGTCCGTTCCCCGGCGATCAGCTGCTCCCGCAGTTGCGCGAGCAGCGCGGTCCGGCCGGTGAACCCGAGCAGCCGCCGGGGCACATTCCACGGCCCGGGACGCGAACCGGGCAGCCGCACGCCGTCCGACGCCGCGGCGGTGGCCCGCTCACCCGGGAACGGCGCATTGTCGGGTCGGCGCGGGCCGAAGACCGCCGACAGCAACGCCTGCCGAGCCTGCTCTTCGCCGAGGTCGAACAGATCCCGGTACACCAGGGGCCCCAGGATCGGCGGCGGCTGCACCCGCTCCACCCGCAGCGGCACCAGCCGGCGCCGCCCGTCAGCGCCCGGCCGTTCGGCCAGCACCGCCGTCCACTCGTCGGTTGTGAACCGGGACGGCTCGAAATACGCCGCCGAGTACAGCGCCACCACCCGGTCGGCCCGCGCCAACGCCGTGTTCATGTTCAACACCGCGTTGCTGCCCGCCGCCCAGTCCCACACGTCCAGCTCGACCGTCAACCCGGCCTTGCGCAACTGGTCGGCCACCCACTCCGCCCACGGCCGCTGCGGGCCGGCGTAACTCACGAACGCGTCGAGCCGGTCCGGTCCGTCGCTTCCCGTCACGGGTAACACCCTGCACCAGCCGGCACATAGATCGCGAGGTGACTCGCTGCCCGACACGCCCACGACACGCGCGAGGTACTCCCTGATCAACGGATTGCTCGCGTACCGGGGCGGTGATCTTCGGACATCTGTACGACAATGGTTGGGTGATGCCGGATGTGTTGACGGAGCTCAAGGCCACGGCCGACGCGAGCGTCAGCACGCCCACGTGGTCGTTGCGCGACGAGGATCTGGTCGAGTGTTTGGACCTGGTGCACGCGGTGGTGCAGGCCGTCGCAGCGGTGCAGTCCCGGCTGGTTCGGGAGATCGACAGCCGGGGCCTGGCCATCACGCGGCACGCGTCCAGCACGAAAGCGTGGCTGCGCGAGCACCTACGGATCAGTCCGCACGCGGCCAAGCGGATGCTGGAGCTGGCCCAGGCGTTGGACGCGCGGCCGGTGCTGGCCAAGGCCGTCGCCGACGGTCTGGTCAATACCGAGCAGGCTCAGGTGATCGCGGCCGCGTTGCGGCGTCTTCCGGCTGAGGTGGTGGGTAAGGCGGAGAAGGCGATGATCGGTCGGGCCGCCGAGTTTGAGCCGAACACGCTGCGCCGTTACGGCGAGGGCATCCTCGCCTACGTGGCCCCGAGCTCGCCGAGGCCGCTGACGCGGAGGCGTTGGAGCGGATGGAGGCCAGGGCGCGGCAGACGCGGGCGTTTCACCTGACCCGGCACGGGGACGGTCGGGTGCGGTTGACGGGCTGGTTGGACGAGGACGGCGCCGCTACCGTCAACGCGGCGTTGGATCCGTTGTGCGCGCCGCGGCATGACGTGGATGTGCGCACCCCGGCCCAGCGCCGGGCCGACGCGTTGGTCGAGATCTGCGACCTGGCGATGCGGACCGAGGACCTGCCGGAGAGCGGTGGGGAGCGGCCGCATGTGGTGGTGACGGTGTCGTTCGACATGCTGCGCCTGGCGCTCGGTGTGGGCACCTTGGACACGGGTGAGCGGCTCAGTCCGGAGCAGGTACGGCGGCTGGCCTGCGACGCCAAAATCATCCCGCCATCCTGGGTGGCGATGGGCAGATCCTGGACCTGGGCCGCACCCGACGGTTGATCAGCGGGCCGTTGCGGCGGGCGCTGGAGTTGCGGGACAAGGGGTGCGCGTTCCCCGGCTGTGATCGGCCGCCGCGCTGGTGTCACGGGCACCACATCGTGTCGTGGGCCGACGGCGGGCCTACCACGTTGGACAACAGCGTCATGTTGTGCGGCTACCATCATCGGTTGATCCATCGTGGGCATTGGACGGTTCGGATCGCCGTGGACGGGATGCCCGAGTTCATCCCGCCCGCGTATGTGGACCTGGAGCGTCGACCACGCCGCAACACCTACCACCATCGGGAGTGACCAGCGGCGATCCAGCTAAACCGCCTCATACCTCCCGACACGGGTTGTAGCCTGCGGAGGAGGGGCGCTGCGCATGCACGTCACGACTGGACGCCTCGTGCTGGGGGCGGTGGCGCTGGCGGCGGTGGCGGGTCTGGTGGGCGGGCTGGTCGGAGCGGGTCTGCGGTCCGAACCGGACGCCGCGCCGAGCCCGACGGCGGGCTGTGATGTCACCGAGGTCTCGTCCCGCGTGCTGCCCTCGCTGGTGACGATCCACGTGCGCGGTGCCGGCGGGGACGGCACCGGGTCCGGGTCGGTGCTCGACCGGCGGGGCAACATCCTGACCAACGACCACGTCGTCGCCGCGGCGGCGTCCGGCGGTACCGTCACGGTCGACTTCGCCCGCGGGCGTACTCAGGTGCCCGCGACGATCGTCGGGCGCGACCCGGCGACCGACCTGGCCGTCGTCCGGGCCCAGCCCGGCGACGGCGCGCTGACCCCGATCACGGTCGGCGACTCGGCCGCGCTCGTCGTCGGGCAGCCGGTCGTCGCGGCGGGTTCCCCGCTGGGCCTGACCGGCACCGTCACGGCCGGTGTCGTGAGCGCCCTGAACAGGTACATCGACGTCGGGCAGGGCCAGCAGCCGGCCAGCCTGATCAACGCCGTGCAGACCGACGCCGCCATCAATCCCGGCAACAGTGGCGGCCCGCTCACGGACTGCGCCGGGCATCAGGTCGGCGTCAACGCGGCGGGCGCCCAGGTGCCGGGCGGTGGCGGCGGCAGCATCGGGTTGAACTTCGCCATCCCGATCACGTTCGCCTACTCCGTCGCGGGCCAGCTCATCGAGAACGGCCGGGCCACGCACCCGGTCATCGGCGTCATCGCGGTGACCGTGACGGACGAGATGGCCACCGCGACGGGATTGCCACGGGGTGCGTTGGTCGAGCAGGTGTTGCCCCGCCTCGGCGCGGCCGCCGCCGGCCTCCAGTCGGGCGACGTCATCACGCGGATCGGCGACACCGTGGTGACCAGCGTCGACCAGATGCTGGTCGCGATCCGCGGGCACGACCCGGGCCAGACCGTGCCGGTGACGTACGTGCGCGGCGGTGTCGAGCGCACCGGCACCGCGGCGGTGACCGCGGCCTGAGGGCCAGCCGGCGGCGGCGACTGCATGACCTGCCCCATCATCCGCGAACCCGTGACATTCTGACCCGTAAGGCGGGCACGATGCCGTGCGGGAGGAAGAGCACGACGAGGACGAGCAGCACCGCGTAGACGGCGTACGACAGCACGCTCGGCGCGTAGCTCGGCATGCCCGGTTGGGTGCCGACGGTGTTCAGCACCTGGACGAGCAGGACGATGGCGGTGGCGCCGACGAGCGCGCCCCACAGCGTGCCGAGCCCGCCGACGACGGCCATCACGACGTACTCGATGGACAGCAGGACGGGGAACGAGCCGGGCGCGATGTAGCCGAGATAGAAGGCGTAGATGCCGCCGGCGAGGCCGGCGAACGCGGCGGACAGCGCGAAGACGGTGAGCCGGTAGCGGCCGACCGGTACGCCGCTGGCGGCGGCCGCGGTCTCGCTGGTGGCGAGCGCGCGCAGCGCGCGGCCGGGGCGGGAGGCGACGACGTTGCGGGCCACCAGCATGGTGAGGGCGACGGCGGCCCAGACCAGGTAGGCGTACGAGATGTCCTCGGCGAATTCGTAGCCGCCGACGGACAGGCGGGGGATCCCCTGCAGGCCGATGGCGCCGCCGGCCCAGTCGGCCTGGCCGACGAGCGAGAGCAGGATGAGCTGCGTGGCGAGGGTGGCGAAGGCGAGGTGGTGGCCGCGCAGGCGCAGCATCGGCACGCCCACCACGACGGCGAACGCGGCCGACACGACCGGCGCGGCGAGCAGGCCGAGCACGGGTGGCAGGCTGTGCACGCTCAGCAGGCCGGCCGTGTAGCCGCCGATCGCGTAGAAGGCCGCCTGGCCGAGGCTGACCTGGCCGGCGTACCCCATGAGCAGCGACAGTCCGATGGTGACGATCGCGGCCAGGCCGAGCAGGATGTAGATGGTCAGGTGGCTGCTGGACAGCAGCGGCGGGAGCGCGAGGGTGAGCGCGGCCGCGGCGGCCGCGGGGATCCACCTGGTCAAGCGACCTCCTCCTGGACGATCGGCCGCCGCGCGGCCTGCCCGATCATGACGGCCAGCATCAGCACCAGCGCGACCTCCATCTGGTACGCGGCGTTGCCGTACCCGGCGACGAGGGCCTGCGCGACGCCGAGCAGCAGCCCGCCGATCAGGGTGAGCGCCGGTCGCATCAGGCCGCCGAGGATGGCGGCGGCGAAGCCGCCGACGATGAGGGTGACGTCGTAGTCGAAGGTCACCAGTTGGATGGGGGTGACCAGCACGCCGGCGAGGCCGCCGAGCGCGCCGCCGATGACGAACGACAGCAGGCCCATCCGGCGTACGTCGATGCCCACGACCTTGGCGGCGTACGGGTTGGCGGAGCACGCGGTCAGCGCGCGGCCCACGTCGGTGCGGGCGAACAGCACGCCCATGCCGGCGAACACGGCCAGCGTGGCGCCGATGATGAGCAGGTAGTGGGCCTGGAAGCGGGCGCCGAGGACGTCGACCGCGCCGGGCACGCCGCCGAACGAGCGCGGCTGGTCGCCCCAGATCAGGACCTCGACGGCGTACGCGAAGACGCCGAGGCCGAGGGTGACGATGAGCGAGGCGCCGGGCGGCGTGCCCGGCTTGCCGATCGCGACGAGTCCGACCAGCAGGCCCGCGCCGGCGCCGACCGCGACGGCGAGGGTCTCCGACACGCCGTGCGGCAGGCCGCTGGCCAGCAGGGTGGAGGCGGTCATCGCGGCGATGACGGCGAACGAGCCCTGGGCGAAGTTGACCACGCGGGTGACCCGGTGGATGACGACGAGGCCGCTGCCGACGAGCGCGAACGCGCAGCCGCCGCCGAGCCCGGTGATGAGGTACTGCAACAGTTCACTCATCTCGCCACTCCCAGATACGCGTCGGCGACCCGCGGGCTGGCGGCCAGCTCGGCCGAGTCACCCGCGGCGACGATGCGGCCCGCTTCCAGGACGTACGCGCGGGTGCACAGGTCGAGGGCGAGGCGGGCGTTCTGCTCGATGAGCAGGACGGCTAGGCCGCGTCCGGCGTTGAGCGCGCGCAGGTGCCGGGCCAGGTCGGCGACGACGAGCGGGGCGAGGCCCAGGGACAGCTCGTCGATGGCCAGGACCTCCGGGCGGGCCATCAGCGCCCGGCCCACGGCGACCATCTGCTGCTGGCCGCCGGACAGCAGGCCGGCGCGGCGGCGGCGCAGCGGTCCGAGGTCGGGCAGGATCTCGTAGATCGGCGCGGTGTCCCGGTTTCTGCCGCGCCAGCCGCCGAGCCGCAGGTTGTCCTCGACGGTCAGGTCGGCGAACATCTGGCGGCCCTCGGGCACGTGGGCGAGGCGGCCGTGGACGCGTACGGTGCCGCCGGCCGGGCGCAGGATGCCGGAGAGCGTGTTGACCAATGTGGACTTGCCGGCGCCGTTGGGTCCGATGAGCGCGACCATCTCGCCGGCGCCGACGGTGAGGCTGACGCGGTCCAGGGCGACCGCGGCTCCATATCGGACGGTGAGGTCGACGACCTCGATCATGGCGTCACCTCCTCGGCCGAGGAGCCCAGGTACGCGGCGATGACCGCGGGATGGGCGCGGATCTCGGCGGGCGTGCCCTCGGCGATCACGCGGCCGAGGTCCAGCACGGTGACCCGGTCGGCGAGGCGGGTCACGAAGGCGACGTCGTGCTCGATCTTGATCATGGTGAGGCCGCCGGCCTTCAGCTCCTCGATGAGCTGGGCGAGGGCGTCCCGCTCGGCGGCGCGCAGCCCGGCGGCGGGCTCGTCGAGCAGCAGCAGGCGCGGCCGGCCGCACAGCGCGCGGGCGACCTGCAGCGCCCGCTGCTGGCCCAGCGGCAGCGCCTCGGCCGACCGGTCCGCCCAGTCGGCGAGCCCGACCCGGTCCAGCGCCTCGCGGGCCTGGTGCCGGATCTCGCGTTCCGCCCGGCGGTGCGCGGGCAGGCGCAGCACGGCGCTGGCGAAGCCGCCGCGGGTGGTGGCGTGCGCGCCGACCATCACGTTCTCCAGGGCGGTCATGCCGCGGAAGATGCGGGCGCCCTGGAAGACGATCGCGATGCCGAGCCGGGCCCGCCGGTGCGCCGGCAGCCGGTCGACCCGGCCGCCGGCGTACGCGATGGTGCCGGACTGGGCGGCGAGCTGGCCGCCGATGAGGTTGAACAATGTGGACTTGCCGGCGCCGTTGGGCCCGATGACGCCGCGCAGTTCGCCGGGCGCGACGTCGAGGCTGACGTCGCGCACGGCGTACACGCCGCCGAACGCGCGGGACACGCCGGCGACCCGCAACAGGGGTTCGGTCACTTACCGGCCACCGCGGTCAGTTGCTGCATGGCCCACTCGGTGGGGACGAACTTGCCGCCCTGGACGGCGTTGATGGAGATGTAGTCGGCCTTGAGGCCGGCGTGGTCGGTCGCGCTGTAGGCGTAGGCGCCGTTCGGGGTGACGGCGCTGAGCCCTTCCAGCGCGGCCTGGATCTTCGCCGGGTCGGTGCTGCCGGCCTTCTCGATGGCGGCGACGAGCAGCTTGACGCCGGTGTAGCCGTCCTGCGCGAACTGCGGCGGGGCGTACCCGTACTTTTCCTGGAACGGGCCGGCGAGCTCGTTGATGGCCGTCTTCTGCGCCCCGTCGGGCAGGCTGGCCCCGACGACGCCGATGGAGCTGGCCACGAGGACGCCGTCCGCGGCCGCGCCGACCGGGTCGAGCCACAGCTTGCTGGCCTGTGCCCCGGTGAACACGACCGGGAGGTTGAGGCCGGCGGTGGCGTACTGCTTGGCCAGGGCCACGCCGGGCGCGCCGGTGGCCCAGACGACCAGCGCCTGCGCCCCGGAGGAGCGCACCTGGTTGAAGACCGCGGAGAACTCCGTGGTGGTGGTCTGGAACTCCGGGGTGGCGGTGAGCGTGATGCCGTGCCCGGACGCCTTGCTCTTGGTGCCGTTGAAGCCGGCCTTGGCGTAGGAGCTCTTGCCGTCGTACGCCACGGCGACCTTGGTGATGTTCTGCGCCTTGAGGTACTGCAGGATCCGGTCCGCGTACGTGCCGGCGGTCGCCGGGACCACGAAGACGTACGGGTGGACGGGGTTGACCTGCTCGTCGGCCGGGGTCAGCGAGATGTACGGGATCTTCTCCCGGTCGACCAGCGGGATGGTGGCCAGCGCGGAGTTGGAGAACGGCGAGCCGATCACGGCGGCGACGTCCTGGCCCTTGAGGTCGTTGAACGCCAGCACCGACTGGTCGGGCTGGCTCTTGTCGTCGCGGACGGTCAGCTCGATCTGGCGGCCGAGCACGCCGCCGGCCGCGTTGACCTGCTCCACCGCGAGCTTCACGGATTTCTCGTTTTCGGTGCCGAGCGGTGCGTAGTTGCCGGTCAGCGACACGATCTGGCCCACCTTGATGGGGCCTTCGTCGTCACCGGTGGATGAGTCGTCGCCGCAGCCGGCCATGGCACACACCATGGCGAGCGCGGCGACGCAGACGGCGGTACCTCGCACGGGTGCCTCCCACCACGAGGGGACAGCGTTGTGTTACATCGAAGCTAGACATCTATTGCACGCTGGTCAACATTCATGCCGAATATTGCTCGACCGGAAGTGGGTCAAAGACGTGCGCATCCGCTCTCCCCGGTTGGCTCGATGGCTGGCGGGCGATGCGAAATCTGTATAGTGATCGCATGGCGGTCCAGCCCGCGACGCCCGCCTCGGACCTTCCCCGCGCCCAGGCCGGCAGCAACCCGCAGCACCTGCTGCTGACGTTGCTCGGCGACTACTGGTACGGCCGGCGCGCGCCGCTGCCGTCCGCCGCGCTCGTGGCGCTCCTGGGCGAGTTCGGCATCACGGAGGTCAGCGCCCGCGCCGCGCTGAGCCGGCTGGCCCGCCGCGGGCTGCTGGAGCTGTCCAAGTCGGGCCGGCACACCTCGTACGCGCTGAGCGCCCGCGCCGCCGCGGTGCTCGCCGAGGGTCGGGGGCACATCCTGTCGTTCGGGGCCGAGGCGGGGCGGTGGTCCGGCCGGTGGACGATGGCCGCCTTCTCGGTCCCCGAGGGCCGCCGGGACCTGCGGCACGCGCTGCGCACCCGGCTCGGCTGGTACGGCTTCGCGCCGCTCTACGACGGGCTCTGGGTCTGCCCGCACGAGCGGATCGCCGAGGTGACCGCGATCCTGTCCGAGCTCGGCATCGACCGGGCAACGGTGTTCACCGCGGAGCTGGCGCGGGGCGGTCCGGGCGCCGGCCACCCCACCCTGGCCTGGGACCTCGACGCGCTGCGGGGCGGGTACGAGCGGCTGCTGAGCGCGTACGAGCCGGTCCGGCAGCGGTGGCGCGGCGGGCGCGTCGGCACCGCGGAGGCCCTGGTGGCGCGGACCGCGCTGATGGACGACTGGCGCACCATGCCCGGCCTCGACCCGGAGCTACCCGCCGCGCTGCTGCCGCCGGGCTGGCCGCGGGCACGGGCCCGGGAGCTGTTCATCGAGTTGTACGACGGCCTCGCCGCCCTGGCCGTGCAGCGGGTGGTCCAGGTGGTCGCCGGGTACGACGAGGCGCTGGCCGACCTGGTGCGCGGCCACACCAGCCGCGACCGTGCCTAAGGGCTAGCCCGCGGCGGACAGCTCCTCCCACCGCTGGCGGGCGCCGTCCTGCCAGGCGGCGTGCTGGGTGTCGAAGAGGGTGCGGGCGCGCTGGCCCAGCCACCGCGGCGGCAGCAGTTCGTCCGGCAGCAGCGGGTCCAGGAACGGGAACCGGCGCCACTCGTGCACGAGCCGCACCTGGGCCAGCAGGGTGGCGTCGCCGGGCTCGGGGCGTACGCCGGAGAACTCGTCCATGAACGCCTCGTAATGCGCCTCGACGTCGTCCAGGTCCCAGGCCCGCTGCACCAGGGAGCGCTCGGAGCCCACGCCGGCGAACGGGCCGGTGAACGACAGCGCGGTCGCGTCCAGCCCGAGGTCGTGCATGATCTGCTTGACCTCGGCCTCCCGCTCGGGGTGCGGGCTGACCCACATCCCGGCCGTCGGGTTGCCGAACCCGGCCCAGGCCAGCTGGGTCTGTAGCTTGTGGCGCAGCTTGCGCTGGGTCTCCGGCACGGTCGCCATGACGATCAACCAACGTCCGTCCCAAACCTGACGTGACGCGCCGTGGGTGTAGATCCGCTCGGTGCCCTCGGTGAGCAGTCGGCGGCCCACCGGGGTGAGCACCCAGCGCACCCGCCGGCCGTCCCGCTCGGAGACGATCCACCCGTCGGCCGCCGTACGGGCGATCGCCTGCCGGGCGGACTTCTCCTCGGCGCCGAGCCCGCCGAGGACGTGCACCAGCGCCGAGGTCCAGGCCGGTTTGCCGGACGGCAGCGCGAACTCGCCGAGCACGGTCAGCAGCAGCGACCGCGCGCTGGCCGCGCCAACGCTGTGCCGGCGGGTCAGCACCGGCCGGGTGGTGGTGTCGGTACCCCTTGCCATGCGGCCAAATGTAGCGGTACGCGGCCGCGCCCTACCCCGCGCTCCACTGTGGCGATCAAGGAACGTCATAACGATCCACGAGCCTATCTTCGACATCTACTTGACGTTCTGTATTGGCTCTGTAGAGTCTCAGGCCACCAGTCCCGGCCAGGCACCGGCCGGGCGATGGGTGAAGGAGGACCCCGATGGGCGTTCCACCCCTCGGCGGCCGGATCGCCGGCGCCGGACTCCTGACCGTTGCCCTCGCGCTGTCCGGCTGCGGCGGCTCGAGCCTGGAGGAATCCGGCGGCGCCGAGGCCACCGGCGACGTGAAGATCGGCCTGCTGGTACCGCTGTCCGGCGTCTACGCCCCACTCGGGCAGGACATGCGCAACGGCTTCCAGCTCTACCTCGACCAGCACGGCGGCAAGCTCGGCGGCCGCACGGTCAAGCTGGTCACCGCCGACGAGGGCGAGGGCCCGCAGACCGGCGTACCGGCCGCCCAGAAGCTGGTCACCCAGGACCAGGTCGCGGCGGTGGTCGGGATCGTCAACTCCGCGGTCGCGCTCGGCGTCCGCAACCTCTTCGACGAGTCCAAGGTGCCGCTGGTGATCGCCAACGCGGGCGCCGACGCGATCACCGGGGCGCAGAAGTCCGACTACGTCTGGCGGACCAGCTTCTCCAACGGCAAGGTCAGCGCGGCGCTCGGCGCGGCCGTGGCGCAGGAGGTCGCGGGCGGCAAGGTGTACCTGATCGCCGCCGACTACGCCGCCGGCAAGGAGATGGTCGCCGGGTTCAAGAGCACCTTCCAGGCCGCCGGCGGCACGGTGGCGGGGGAGAAGTACACGCCGTTCGGCAAGACCCAGGACTTCCAGCCGTACCTGTCGGAGATCCTCGCCAGCGGCGCGAAGGCCGTCTACAGCTTCTACGCCGGCGCCGAGGCGGTCAGCTTCGTGCAGCAGTACCAGCAGTTCGGCCTCGCCAGGAAGATCCCCTTGTACGGCACCGGATTCCTCACCGAGGGCGGCGTGCTCAAGGCGCAGGGCCAGGCCGCGGTCGGCGTGAAGACCTCGCTGCACTACTCCACGGAGTTGGACACCCCGCGCAACAAGGAGTTCGTCGACGCGTACCAGAAGGCGCTCACCGCGCCGCCCACCGTCTACGCGGTGCAGGCGTACGACGCCGCGGCGGTGCTGGACAAGGCACTGACCAAGGCGGCCGGCGGCGACGGCGCGGCGGTGGTCAAGGCGTTCGGCGAGATCGGGCCGGTCGACAGCCCGCGCGGGCAGTGGAGCTTCGACGCCAGCCACGACCCGCAGCAGCCGTACTACCTGCGCGAGGTCCGCGCCGGCGGCGGTGCCATGGTGAACGCGGTCGTCCGCGAGCTGAGCTGACGGGGCGGCGGGCATGCTGGCGTGGCTCGACGCGAACCTGGTGAGCCTGCTCAACGGGCTGGCGCTCGGCTCGCTGCTGTTCGCCATCTCGGTGGGGCTGTCCCTCGTGTTCGGGATGATGGACGTGCTCAACCTGGCGCACGGCGCGGTCTACCTGGTCGGCGCGTACGTCGCGGTGGCCCTGGTGGGCAGCGGCGGCGGGGTCACCGCCTTCGTCGCCGCAGTGCTGGTCGCCGCCGCCGTCGGGGCGCTGCTCGGCGGCGCGCTCGCCGGGATGACCCAGGCCACGCCGCACCACCTGGACCAGGCGCTGCTCACCCTGGGCGTGGCCCTGGTGGTGGCCGACCTGCTGGCCGCGGTGTTCGGCACGGACGTGCACTCCGTGCCGGCGCCGCGGCCGCTGGCCGGCAGCGTGCAGGTCGCCGGGCAGACGTACCCGCTGTACCGGCTGCTCGTCATCGGGTTCGGCGCGGCGCTCGCCGTGGCGGTCTACCTGATCGTCGAGCGCAGCGCGCTCGGCGCCGTCATCCGGGCCACCGTCGCCGACCGGGCCATGGTCGGCGCGCTGGGCATCAACACCCGCCTGGTCGTGGTCGGCGTGTTCGCCAGCGGCGCCGCGCTCGCCGCGGTCGGCGGCGTGCTCGCCGGGCCGATCCTCGGCGCCCAGCCGGGCCTGGACGAGAAGGTCCTGCTGCTGGCCCTCGTCGTGGTGGTGATCGGCGGGCTCGGCTCGATCCGCGGCGCCCTCATCGGCGCCCTGCTGATCGGCCAGGTGCAGGTGCTCGGCGTGGCGCTCGTCCCCGAGTACGCCTCGTTCCTGCTCTTCGCGGCCATGGCGGCGGTGCTGCTGATCCGCCCGGCCGGCCTGCTCCCCGCCCGATCGGCGGTCCCCGCATGACCACTGTGGAGAAGGAGCGGACCGTGGCGGCGTCGGTCACCGCGCCGGCGCCGCGCAACCGGGCACGCGGGGCGGCCGCCGGGCTCGCCCTGCTGGTGCTGGCGGCGCTTCCGCTCGTACTCGCGGCGTATCCGATCTCCACGCTCACCCGGATCCTCGCGTTCGCCGTGCTGGTGCTCAGCGTCGACCTGCTCACCGGGGTCTGCGGCCTGCCGACGCTCGGCCAGGCGGCGTACTTCGGGGTCGGCGCGTACACCGCGGCCCTGGTCGGCATCCACGTGACCAGCGACGCGGCCGTCCAACTGCTGGCCGCCGTCGGCGCCGGCCTGCTCGCCGCCGCGGCGACCGGATGGGTGGCGATCCGGGCCAAGGGATCGTCTTCCTGATGCTCACGCTGGCCATCGGCGAGTCGCTGCACCAGATCGCCGACACCTGGTCCGTCGTCGGCGGCAGCAACGGCCTGGTCGGGATGCCGCCCATCACCGTGGCCGGCGGGCCGCCGCTGCGCGCCGCCGGGTACGTCTACTGGTGGGTGCTCGCCGTCTTCGTCGCGGTCTTCGCGGTCACCGCGCTGATCGCCAGCTCGCCGTACGGCCGTACCCTGCGCGGTATCCGCGACAACGAGCCACGGATGCGGGCCCTGGGCTACCGCCCGGCGCTGGCCAAGTTCGG
Source organism: Phytohabitans rumicis (assembly GCF_011764445.1). Classification (NCBI taxonomy): domain Bacteria; kingdom Bacillati; phylum Actinomycetota; class Actinomycetes; order Micromonosporales; family Micromonosporaceae; genus Phytohabitans; species Phytohabitans rumicis. The sequence goes on along the minus strand of NZ_BLPG01000002.1, from coordinate 584,879 downwards.
CGTCTTCTGCCTGGCCGGCGCGGTGGCCGGCGCCGGCGGCGCGCTCTGGGCCGCGCAGGCCCGCTTCGTCGCCCCTGGCGACCTGGGCTTCGAGGTGGCCGCGCTGGCGCTGCTCAGCGTCGTCATCGGCGGCGCCGGCAGCCTCTGGGGCCCGTGCCTGGGCGCCGCGGTCGCGCTGCTGGTCCGGGACACCATTTCCGGGTACGTCGCCGGCCGCGGCGCGCTGCTGCTCGGCGTGCTCTTCGTAGCCGTCGTGTTTCTCATGCCGCGCGGCATCGCCGGCCTGCGGCGGCGAAGGAGAATGGCGTGACACCGATCCTGGAGCTGGACGGGCTGACCCACGCGTACGGCTCGCTCACCGCCGTCGACCGGGTGAGCATGGACGTCCTGCCGGGGCACCGGCACGCCCTCATCGGCCCGAACGGCGCCGGCAAGTCCACCCTCTTCGCCACGGTCGCCGGCACGCTGCGCGCCACCGGCGGGCGGATCCGCTTCGCCGGGCGCGACGTGACCGGGCTGTCCGAGTCGGCCCGCGCCCGGCTCGGCCTCGTCCGCACGTACCAGCACTCCAGCCTCTTCCTGAACTGCACGGTGCTGGACAACGTGGCGCTGGCCGTGCAGCGGGTCCACCGCCGCGCCCACCGGCTGGACCGGCCGGCCCGCCGGTTCCGCCGGATCACCGAGCGGTCCGAGCGGCATTTGGCCGAGATGGGCCTGCTCACGCGGGCCGGCGCCAAGGCGGCCGCGCTCTCGCACGGCGAGCGGCGGCAGCTGGAGGTCGCCATGGTGCTGGCCACCGAGCCGTCGCTGGTGCTCTTCGACGAGCCGACGGCGGGCATGTCGGCCGCCGAGACCGAGCGGTTCGTCCAGCTGCTGGCCGGGCTGCCGGCGGAGCTGACCGTGGTCATCGTGGAGCACGACCTGGACGTGGTGTTCCGGCTGGCCACCCGGGTGAGCGTGCTGCACCTGGGCCGGGTGCTCGCCACCGGCACCGCCGAGCAGGTCCGCGCCGACGAGTCGGTCCAGCGCGCGTACCTGGGCACCGCGCGCACGGAGGAGCTGTTCACGCCATGAGCCAGACGCTGCTGTCCGTACGCGACCTGCGCGCCGGGTACGCCGGCACCACCGTCCTGGACGGCGTCGACCTGTCGGTGCCGGCCGGGGCGGTGCTGGCCCTGCTCGGGCGCAACGGGGCCGGCAAGAGCACCTTCGTGCACACCGTCATGGGCATGCTCAAGCCGTACGGCGGCAGCGTCACCGTCGCCGGCGTCGAACTGGCCGGGGCGCCCGCGCACCGGGTGGCACGGCACGGCGTGGCGATCGTGCCACAGGGGCGGCGGGTGTTCGCCCCGCTGACCGTCGAGGAGAACCTGCGCATCGCGGCCCGCCGCCGTACCGGCGAATGGACCGTGCCGCGCGTCTACGAGCTGATGCCCCGGCTGGCCGAGCGCCACGCCAACCGCGGCGACCAGCTCTCCGGCGGCGAGCAGCAGATGCTCGCCATCGGCCGGGCCCTGCTGGGCAACCCGCGCCTGCTGCTGCTCGACGAGCCCTCCGACGGCCTCGCGCCGGCGGTCGTCGACCAGGTCGCCGGCGTCCTGGGCACGCTGCGGGAGCAGGGCCTGGCAACGCTGCTCGTGGAGCAGAACCTGCACCTGGCGTTCCAACTGGCCGGCGAGGTCGCCGTCATGCGCAAGGGCCGGATCGTGCACCGTTCGTCCACTGTCGACTTCCGCCGCGACGAGCGGCAGGCGCGTGCCCTGCTCGGCGTGGGTTAGCCAGCCTGGCTAGTTCACAGCATTGCGGCGGGCGACCGACGGGTTGATGCCGAACCGGGCGTGGAAGGCCCTCGTGAAGTGGGCCTGGTCGGGGAAGCACCAGCGCGCGGCGACCGCCGCGATGCTGCGGTGGGCCAGCAGCGGGTCGGACAGGTCGCGCCGCACCGCGTCCAGCCGCCGGCCCCGGATGATGTCGGTGACCGTGCACGGCTCGTGCTCGAAGAGGCGGTGCAGGGTCCGCGGGGCCATGTGGTGCGCGGCCGCGACCCGGGCGTGCGTCAGGTCGGCCTCGCCGAGGTGCGTGCGGATGTAGGTGAGGACCTGCAGCCGCAGCGCGTCGGCGGCCGCGTCGGTGTCCGGCACGGCCGCTTCGCTCAGCGTGCCGGCGATGAGGTGCAGGCCGGCCTCGCCGAGCCGGTCGGCCGCGGCCTCGCGGGCCGGCTGGCGTTGCAGGACGGCCGAGTTGACGAAGCCGGCCAGGACCGCGCCCGGCCCGCCGGCCAGCGGGTACGGCCGGTTCATCGAGGCGAGCACGGCGTGCTCGGGCAGGCTCAGGGCGTCGCGCGGGAAGGCCAGCACGGCACAGGTCCAGTGCTGCTCCAGGCGCAGGTGGTACGGGCGGCCCGTGTCGTAGATCGCCATCTGTCCGGGCTCGATGGCGATCTCCCGGTCGTCCTGGAACACGGTGGCCCGCCCGCGCACCTGGACGCAGATCTTGAACAGGTCGACCGGCATCCGTTTGACCGCGGTCGGGGTGCGCCGGACCACCTGGGGCGTGCCGCTCACCTCGTACGCGGCGAGCGCGCCGAGGTGCGTGCCGGCCATCCAGCCGGTCGGCGCGCGCGCCGCCAAGGCCCGCGCCTCGATGGCCTCGGGGACGAGCCGGCCGAACGCGCCGCCGAGCTGCTCCCGCCAGACCTCGGCGGCCGTGTCAGTTGTCGCGCCCATCGCGCTCGCCTCCCACCCCGGACTTGTCAGCGAGCGACAAGGGTCGTGGCGCTAATAGTCAACAGCTAGGCAACCGATCTGACAAGAGTGTGTAGCACGTCAGTAACCGAAGAGGTGGGCCATGGACAGTACCTACGACTACGTCGTGATCGGTGCCGGGTCGGCGGGGTGCGTGCTCGCCGTACGGCTTTCGGAGGACCCGGACACCCGCGTGCTGCTGCTCGAGGCCGGGCACGCCGACGACGCGCCCGCGATCGCGGTGCCGCCGGCCTGGCCGTCGCTGTGGGGCACCGACGTGGACTACTCGTACGACACCGTGCCGCAGGCGGGCACCGGCGGTGTCGTACACAACTGGCCGCGGGGTCGCACCCTCGGCGGGTCGAGCAGCATCAACGCGATGGTGTACCTGCGCGGTCACGGCGCCGACTTCGACGGGTGGGCCAAGGCGGGCGCCGACGGGTGGGACTTCGCGTCGGTGCTGCCGTACTTCCGCCGGATGGAGACGGTGACCGGCCGCGACCCGCGGTACCGCGGGGACGGCGGGCCGATGCGCCCGGCACCCGCTGGGCAGGGACATGCCAACCCGCTGTCGCAGGTCTTCCTGGACGCGGCGGAGGCGGTCGGGCACCCGCTGACCGCGGACTTCAACGGCGCCACCGCGGAGGGCGCCGGCTGGCACGACCTGTCCATCACCGGCGGGCACCGGCAGAGCACGGCGGCGGCGTACCTGCACCCGGTGCGCGACGAGCGCCTGAACCTCACGGTGGCGACCGGGGCGCGGGCGCACCGGCTGCTGTTCGCCGGCACCCGGTGCACCGGCGTCGCGTACGAGCAGGACGGCGAGGTGCGCACCGCGTACGCGGCCCGGGAGGTGGTGGTCAGCGCGGGCGCGGTCGACTCGCCCCGGCTGCTCCTGCTGTCCGGCGTGGGCGCCGCCGCCGAGCTCGAAGAGGTGGGCGTCGACGTCGTGCACGACCTGCCGGGCGTCGGGCGCAACCTGCACGACCACCCGCTGTGCGCGGTGGTGTACGAGGCGAGCCAGCCCATTCCGCCCGGCCAGACCAACCACGCCGAGACGTCGATGCTGTGGCGCAGCGACCCCGCCCTCGCCGGCCCGGACATGCAGCTGATGTTCATCCACGTGCCGTTCCACCCGCCGGCACTCCAAGCACCGGAGAACAGCTTCACCCTCGGCGTGGCCACCGTGCCGGACGCGCGCGGCTCGGTCCGCCTGGCCGGCCCGGACCCGCGGGCGGCGCCGCTGATCGACCCCAACTACCTGGGGACGGATTCCGACGTACGGCGGCTGGTGGACGGCATCGCGGTGGCCCGGGAGATCGCCGCCGCCGAGCCGTTCGGGCCGTGGCGGGCGCGCGAGGTGCTGCCCGGCCCGGACGTCACCGACGAGGCCGGACTGCGCGCGTACGTGGCGCGCGGTACCGGCACCTACTACCACCCGGTCGGGTCGTGCGCGATGGGCACCGGCCCGGACGCGGTGGTGGCACCCGACCTGCGCGTACACGGCCTGGACGGGCTCCGGGTGGCGGACGCGTCGGTCATGCCCAAGATCGTCTGCGTCAACACCAACGCCGCCACGATCATGATCGGCGAAAAGGCCGCGGACCTCATCCGCGGCACAGTGAACTGAAGGGATCTGCGATGAGCGAGCTTCTGGACGGCGTGCCCTGGCGGGGCGCGATCTACAGCGGCGGGTGGGTGCCGGCGCACGGCGGCGTGCTGGACAGCGTCGAACCGGCGACCGGCGCGGTGCTGGCCGAGGTCGGGCTGGCCGACGAGGCGGACGTCGCGGCGGCGACCGCGCGGGCCGCCGCGGCCCAGCCGGGCTGGGCCGCGGCCATCGGCCCCGAGCGGGCCGCCGTGCTGCGCAGGGCCGCCGCCGTGCTGTCCGACAACCGCGCCGAGTTCGAGCGCTGGCTGGTACGCGAGGGCGGTGCCGTCCCGGGCAAGGCGGCCTTCGAGGTGGACCTGGCGCTGGGCGAGCTGTGGGAGGCCGCCGCGCTGCCCACCCAGCCGTGGGGGCACCTGCTGCCGGCCAGCGAGCCGGGCCGGGAGAGCGTGGCCCGCCGGGTGCCGCTCGGCGTGGTCGGCGTGATCAGCCCGTGGAACTTCCCGCTGATCCTGTCGATCCGGGCGGTCGCCCCGGCGCTGGCGCTGGGCAACGCCGTGGTCCTCAAGCCCGACGTGCAGACGGCGGTGTCCGGGGCACGCTGGTGGCGCGGCTGTTCGAGGCGGCGGGCCTGCCGGACGGGCTGCTGCACGTGCTGCCGGGCGACGCCGGGCCGGGTGCGGCGCTGACCGTGGACCCGCACGTCGCCATGATCGCCTTTACCGGGTCGACGGCGGTCGGCCGCGAGGTCGGCGCGGCCGCCGGGCGCGCCCTCAAGCGCGTGTCCCTGGAGCTCGGCGGCAACAACGCGCTGATCGTGCTCGACGACGCCGACCTGGACGTCGCCAGCTCGGCCGGGGCGTGGGGCGCGTTCCTGCACCAGGGGCAGGTGTGCATGACCGCCGGCCGGCACATCGTGCTGGAGTCGGTCGCGGAGGAGTACCTCGGCCGGCTGGCCAAGCGGGCGCAGGGCCTGCCGGTCGGCGACCCGTACACCGGGCAGGTCGCTCTGGGACCGCTGATCAACGAGCGGCAGCGCGACCACGTCGACCGCATCGTGCGGGAGACGGTCGCGGCGGGCGCCGAGGTCCGCGCCGGCGGCACCCACGAAGGGCTCTTCTACCGGCCCACCGTGCTCGCCGACGTCACCCCGTCGATGCCCGCGTTCCGCGAGGAGATCTTCGGCCCGGTCGCGCCGGTCGTCGTCGTCCGCGACGAGGACGAGGCGGTCGCGGTCGCCAACGACACGGCGTACGGGCTGGTGGCCGCCGTGCAGACCGGCTCGCCGGAGCGCGGCCGGGAGCTGGCGGGGCGGCTGCGCACCGGCATCGTGCACATCAACGACCAGACGCTCAACAACGACGCGTACGCCCCGTTCGGCGGCACCGGCGTGTCCGGCAACGGCAGCCGGTTCGGCACGCAGAGCAGCTGGGACGAGTTCACCCAGTGGCAGTGGGTCACCTTCCGCGAGCAAGCGCACGCCTTCCCGTTCTAATGTGCTACACAGCCTTGACGACCCACGACAGAGATGTAGAGTCTGAAGCATGAGCAGCCTGGCAGCCGCGACCCGCGACCACGTCGAGTTCCGGACGGACCCGAGCCGCTACCGGCACTGGCGGCTGGCCTTCGACGGCCCCGTCGCGACGTTGACGATGGACGTCGACGAGCAGGGCGGCCTGGTGCCCGGATACGAGCTGAAGCTCAACTCGTACGACCTGGGCGTCGACATCGAGCTGTACGACGCGGCGCAGCGGCTGCGGTTCGAGCACCCGGAGGTGCGCACGGTCGTGCTGACCAGCGGCAAGGAGAAGATCTTCTGCGCCGGCGCCAACATCCGGATGCTCGCCGCGGCCGCGCACGCCACGAAGGTGAACTTCTGCAAGTTCACCAACGAGACCCGCAACGGCATGGAGGACGCGACCGCCCACTCTGGACAGACCTGGATCGCGGCGCTCAACGGCACCGCGTCCGGCGGCGGGTACGAGCTGGCCCTGGCCTGCGAGCACATCATGCTGGTGGACGACCGCTCCTCGGCGGTGTCGCTGCCCGAGCTGCCGCTGCTGGGCGTGCTGCCCGGCACCGGCGGGCTGACCCGGGTGGTCGACAAGCGGCACGTGCGCCGCGACCTGGCCGACTACTTCTCCACCAAGTCCGAGGGCGTCAGCGGCCGCCGGGCGGTCGCCTGGCGGCTCGTGGACGAGGCGGTGCCCCGGCCCCGGTGGAGCGAGTCGGTCGCCAGCCGGGCCGCCGAGTTCGCCGCCCGGTCCAGCCGCCCCGACGGCGCGACCGGCATCGCGCTGCCGCCGCTGGCCAAGACCCGCACCGGCGAGGCCATCGCCTACCGGTACCTGCACGCCGTGCTGGACCGGGACCGCGGCTGCGTGGAGGTGACCGTCCGCGGCCCGGCCGAACCGGCGCCCACCGGCATCGCGCAGGTGCACCGGCAGGGCGCCGACTTCTGGACCCTCGCGGTCACCCGGGAACTGGACGACCTGATCCTCGACCTGCGCACCAACGAGGCCGAGCTGGGCACCTGGGTGCTGCGCACCGAGGGCGACGCCGAGCGGGTGCTGGCGTACGACGCGCTGCTGCTGGAGCACGCCGGCGACTGGCTGGCGGGCGAGATCGTCCTGTATCTCAAGCGCACCCTCAAGCGGCTCGACGTGACCAGCCGCAGCATCCTGGCGCTGATCGAGCCGGGCAGCTGCTTCGCCGGTTCGCTGCTGGAGCTGGCGCTGGCGGCCGACCGGTCGTACCACCTGTTCGGCGTCTTCGAGGACGTCGATCCGGACGCGGCGCCGGCCGCCGTCACGGTCGGCCCGATGAACCTCGGGCCGCTGCCCATGGGCAACGACCTGACCCGGCTGCGGACCCGCTTCTACGGCGACCCGGACGGCCTCGCCGCCGTCGAGGCCCAGGCCGGCCGGCCACTGCCCGCCGACGAGGCGGAGAAGCTGGGGCTGGTGACGTTCGCCCCCGACGACATCGACTGGGCCGAGGAGGTCCGTATCGCGATCGAGGAGCGGTCCAGCTTCAGCCCGGACGCGCTGACCGGCCTGGAGGCGAACTACCGCTTCGCCGGTCCGGAAACGATCGAGACGAAGATCTTCGGCCGGCTGTCCGCCTGGCAGAACTGGATCTTCTACCGCCCCAACGCCTCGGGGCCGGACGGGGCGCTGCGCAAGTTCGGCACGGGGCAGCGTGCCGACTTCGACCGGAAGCGAGTCTGAGCCGTGACGACCGCCGACTACACCGAGAAGATCCCGAACAACGTCGACCTGCATGAGGACCGCCGGCTGCAGCGCGCCCTGGAGTCCTGGCAGCCCAACTTCCTGAACTGGTGGGAGTCCATGGGCCCGCGCCTGCCCACCCAGGAGGTGTACCTGCGTACCGCGGTCAACGTCGGCCGCGAGGGCTGGGCGCACTTCGACCACGTCGCCATGCGCGACTACCGGTGGGGCATCTTCCTCGCCGAGCGCGACCGCGACCGGCGGATCGCGTTCGGCCAGCACAAGGGCGAGCCGGTGTGGCAGAAGGTGCCGGGGGAGTACCGGGCCGACCTGCAGCGCCTGATCGTCATCCAGGGCGACACCGAGCCGGCCTCCGTGGAGCAGCAGCGCAACCTCGGCGCCACCGCGCCGAGCCTGTACGACCTGCGCAACCTCTTCCAGGTGAACGTGGAGGAGGGGCGGCACCTGTGGGCGATGGTGTACCTGCTGCACGCCTACTTCGGCCGGGAAGGGCGCGAGGAGGCCGAGGAGCTGCTGCACCGCAACTCCGGCAGCGAGGACGCCCCGCGCATCCTCGGCGCGTTCAACGAGGAGACCCCGGACTGGCTCTCGTTCTTCATGTTCACCTACTTCACCGACCGGGACGGCAAGTACCAGCTCGGCACGCTGAAGGAATCGGCGTTCGACCCGCTGTCGCGCACCTGCGAGTTCATGCTCAAGGAAGAGTCGCACCACATGTTCGTGGGCACGACCGGCATCGACCGGGTGGTGGAGCGCACCGTGCAGCTGATGATCGAGCACGACACCGACGAGGTGGGCCCGCGCGGCGGCATCCCGCTCACCGTGATCCAGAAGTACCTGAACTTCCACTACTCGGTGTCGCTGGACCTCTTCGGCTCGGAGACCTCCACCAACGTCGCCAACTACTTCACCTCCGGGCTGAAGGGGCGCTGGCTGGAGGAGCGGCGCCGGGACGACCACCGGCTGACCGGCGAGGCGATCATGGTCGACGCCGTCACCGACGAGGGCGACATCGGGCAGACCGAGGTCGCCGCGCTCGTGGGGCTCAACACCGACCTGCGCCGCGAGTACATCGGCGACTGCCAGAACGGCGTCAACCGGTGGAACAAGATCCTGGACAGCGCCGGACTGCCGCAGCGGCTTCGGCTGCCGCACGTCGCGTTCAACCGCAAGGTCGGCGCGTTCGCCGGCATCGAGGCGGCCCCGGACGGGACGCCGATCTCCGCCGAGGAATGGGCCCGGCGCAAGAGCGGCTGGCTGCCCACCGACCTGGACAAGACGCACGTCCGGTCGCTGATGCGGCCGGTGCACGAGCGCGGCAAGATCGCCGCGTGGATCGCCCCGCCCCGGCAGGGCATCAACGGCAAGCCGTTCGACTACGACTACGTCCACCTCGCCTGACCGGGACCCAGGGGTGCGCCATGACCGAAGCGTTCAACGCCAGCACGTACCTGCTTGACAGACATGTCGCCAGCGGCGGCGGCGACCGCCTCGCCCTGACCGGCCCGCACGGCGAGGTGAGCTACGCCCGGCTGCACGACCGGGTGCGCCGCACCGCCGCCGGGCTGCGCCGCGCCGGTGTGCAGCCGGAGCAGCGGCTGCTCATGTTCATGTCGGACACCCCGGACTTCGTGGTGGTGTTCCTCGCCGCGCTGCGCGCCGGCGCGGTGCCCGTACCGGTGTCCACGATGCTGCGCACCGAAGGGCTGGTCGGGCTGCTGCGCGACTCCCGCGCCCGGTTCCTCGCGGTCAGCGCGGAGTTCGGCGACCTGGCCGCGGACGCCGCCTCGGGCGCGCCCGAACTGGTCGCCACCTTCGGCCCCGCCGAGCTGGACGCGCTCGCCCACGGCGAACCGGACGACGAGGTGTACCCCACCACCGAGGACTCGCCGGCGTTCTGGCTCTACACCTCCGGCACCACCGGCAAGCCCAAGGCCGCCATGCACCGGCACGGCTCCATCCGGGTGGTCTGCGAGACGTACGGCACGCAGGTGCTCGGCATCCGCCGCGACGACCGGTGCCTGTCCGCCGCCAAGGCGTTCTTCGCGTACGGGCTGGGCAACTCGGTGCTCTTCCCGCTGTCCGTCGGGGCGTCCGCGATCCTCGAACCCGGACCGTCCAAACCGGACACGATCGCCGAGCGGGCCCAGAAGTACGGCGCCACGCTGTTCTTCGGCGGCCCGACGTTCTTCGCCAACATGCTGCGGGCCGAGCTGCCCGCCGACGCGCTGCCCGGGGTACGGCTGGCCGCGTCCGCCGGCGAGCCGCTGCCGGCCGAGCTGTACCAGCGCTGGACGGCGCACTTCGGCGTCGACATCATCGACGGCATCGGCATGACCGAGATGCTGCACATCTTCCTGTCCAACCGGCCGGGCGCGGTGCACCCGGGCACCACCGGCGTCGCCGTCCCCGGGTACGACCTGCGCATCCTCGACGACCAGGGATACGAGGTGCCGGTCGGCAGCCCCGGCACGCTGTTCGTGCGCGGCGCCTCCACCGCCACCGGCTACTGGTCCCGCTACGCCGCCTCCCGGCAAGTCTTCCAGGGCGAGTGGCTGCGCACCGGCGACACGTACATCCGGGACGGCGAGGGCTACTACCGCTGCCTCGGGCGCACCGACGACGTGCTGAAGGTCAGCGGCATGTGGGTGGCACCGTCCGAAGTGGAGAACCGGCTGCTCACCCACGAGGCCGTGGCGCAGGCCGTGGTCGTCGGCGCGCCCGACGCGGACGGCCTGGACAAGCCGGTGGCCTTCGTCGTGCCCCGGACCGGCCATGACGTGACCGAGGACGAGCTGATCGAGTTCTGCCGGACGGCCATCGAGTCGTACAAGCGCCCGCGCCGGGTGGTGTTCGTCGACGCGTACCCGACCACCGCCACCGGGAAGATCCGCCGCGTGGAGCTGCGCAGCACCGCCGAACGGCTGCTCGGGTGAGCACGATCGACTGCGACCTGCTCATGCACCAGCCGAGGTTCGTGCTGGGCGAGCGCGCGCAGACGCTGACCCGCGACCCGGACGGCGTCATCACGGTCGGCACCGACGCGGGCACCGGCCTCCGCTGCCGGGCCGTCGTGATCAGTGGCGGCATCGGGACGTTCACGCCCCGCCCGCTGCCGGCCGCCGCCGGCTGGGCCGGGCGCGGGCTGTCGTTCTTCGTGCCCTCGCTGGGGGCGCACGCCGGCCAGGACGTGGTGGTCGTCGGCGGCGGCGACAGCGCCTGCGACTGGGCGCTTTCGCTGGAGCCGTTGGCCCGGTCGGTCACCCTGGTGCACCGCCGTACGGCGTTCCGCGCGCACGCGCGTACCGTCGAAGAGGTCTTGTCGTCCACGGTGGACGTCGTCACGGACGCCGAGGTGTCGGGCGTCTTCGGCGCCGAAGACGTCGAACGGGTGGAGATCACCCGGCGCGACGGCACGGTGCTGGCCCGGCCCGCGCAGGCCGTCATCGCGGCGCTCGGCTTCACCGCGAACCTCGGCCCGATCCGCGAGTGGGGCCTCGACGTCGTGGCCAACCGTTACCTGCCGGTGGACACCACGATGTCCACGAACATCCCGGGCGTCTTCGCCGCCGGGGACATCGCCGACTACCGCGGCAAGGTGCGGCTCATCTCCGTCGGCTTCGGCGAGGCCGCCCTCGCGGTCAACAACGCCGCCGTCCTGATCAACCCGGACGAGCAGCTGTTTCCCGGCCACTCGTCCGACGCCGTGCCCGCCGCGGCCTGATCTTAGGGAGGATTCGTGCCGTACGTCATCGCCGCGGCCTGCATCGATGTCATGGACCGCTCGTGCGTGGAGGAGTGCCCGGTCGACTGCATCTACGAGGGCGACCGCAAGCTCTACATCAACCCCGCCGAGTGCATCGACTGCGGCGCCTGCGAGCCGGCGTGCCCGGTGCAGGCGATCAGCCAGGACCGCCGGGTGCCGGAGGACCAGGCCGCGTTCGTCGCGGACAACGCGCGTTTCTTCAGCCACCCGCTGCCCGGGCGCGAGCAGCCGCTCGGCGCCGCGGGCGGGGCCGGCGTCACCGGCACCGTCGGCGTGGACACCGACCTCGTCGCGTATTGGGTGGCGTGATGCTCGACGGCCGCCCGCTCATCGACGCGCACGTGCACGCGGCGCGCCTGCCCACCCTCAAACCCGCGTGGCTGGCCTGGGCCCGCGAGTTCGGCGACGCCGAGGCGTTCGACGGCCTGTACGGCGCCGACGGGGCCGTCGACCCGGCCCGCTTCGACGCGTACCTGGCGCAGGAGGGCGTCGACGCCGCGCTCGTGCTGACCGAGTACAGCCCGAAGACCACCGGCATCCAGCCGGTCGAGGACGTGCTGCCGCTGACCGCGTACAACCCCGACCGGGTCAAGCTGGTCGCCAACATCAACCCGCACATGCACTACCCGGTGGACGAGGAGCTGCGCCGCCAGCTCGACCTGGGCGCGGTCGCCTGCAAGATCCATCCGGTGCACGCCGGGGTGGCGGCGGACAGCCGGTGGCTGTACCCGGCGTACGAGGTGTGCCAGTCGGCCGGCATCCCGGTCGTCGTGCACTGCGGCACCAGCAGCTTCCCGGGCTCGTCCAACCGCTACGCCGACCCGGTCCTGCTCGACGACGTGCTGCACGACTTCCGCGACCTGACCGTGGTGCTGGCGCACGGCGGCCGCGGCTGGTGGTACGACGCGGCCGCGTTCCTGGCCCTGTCCCACGAGCGGGTCTGGATCGAGCTGTCCGGCCTGCCCCCGTCCCGGCTGCGCGAGTACTACGCCCGCCACAACTGGGCCCGGCTGTCCCGCAAGATGATCTTCGGTACCGACTGGCCGGGCGTCCCCGGGATCGCCCGCAACGCGCGGGCGGTCGCCGACCTGTGCCCGGACGAGGAGACCACCCGGCTCGTCCTGGCCGGCAACGCCGCGCACGTCTACCGCCTGAAGGCGGCCGGCTGATGGCCGTCTACGCGCTCGGCGACCTCGTCCCCGCCATCGACCCGGACGCCTACGTGCACCCCGACGCGGTCGTCATCGGCGCGGTCACGCTCGCGGCCGGCGCGTCGGTGTGGCCGGCCGCGGTGCTGCGCGGCGACTACGGCCGCATCGCCATCGGGCCGCGCACGTCGGTGCAGGACGGGACGGTCGTGCACACCACCGCGCAGTGGCCGACCGTCGTCGGCGCCCGCTGCGTGGTCGGCCACAACGCCCACCTGGAGGGCTGCCGGGTCGGCGACGACTGCCTCATCGGCTCCGGCGCGGTCGTCCTCAACCGCGCCACCGTCGAGGACGGCGCCGCGGTGGGCGCGGCGGCGCTGGTGGTCGAGGACGCCGTCGTACCGTCCGGGCACATCGCCCTCGGCGTGCCGGCCCGCCCGCGGCCGGCCCCCGACCTCGCCACCTGGGTCACCGAGGCCGTCGACCTGTACGCCGACCTGGCCCAGCGGTACCGGGCCGAGCTGCGCCGCATCGGCTGAAAGGGGGCTCGGGTGTATCTGCGGAGTTTTTGGGAGGGCGCTGGCGGGACGGTGGCGGGCCGGCCCGGCCGCTGCCCGACGCCACCACGGGCGAGACCGTGGCGCTGCTGCCCAGCACCGGCCCGGACCCGGCCGCCGCCCTGGCGTACGCCCGTGACGTGGGCGGGCCCGCGCTGCGCGCGCTGACGTTCACCCAGCGGGCCGCGATCCTCAAGGCGCTCGCCCGGCACCTAGCCGCCCAACTGGACGACCTCGTCGCGCTGAGCACCCGCACCGGGGCCACCCGCCGGGACACGGCCGTGGACGTCGACGGCGGCATCGGCACCCTGGCCGTGTACGCCGGCAAGGGCGCCCGCGAGCTGCCGGACGCGACCGTGCTGCTGGACGGGGACGCCGAGCCGCTGGGCAAGGGCGGCACCTTCGCCGGGCAGCACGTCTACACGTCCCGGCTGGGCGCGGCCGTCCAGGTCAACGCGTTCAACTTCCCGGTGTGGGGCATGCTGGAAAAGCTCGCGCCGGCCTTCCTCGCCGGCATGCCGTCGGTCGTCAAGCCGGCCAGCCAGACCGCGTACCTGACCGAGCGGGTCGTCCGCCACATCGTCGAGTCCGGCCTGCTACCCGACGGCGCGCTGTCGCTGTGGTGCGCCGGACCGGGCGGCCTCCTGGACACCCTGACCGCGCAGGACACGCTGAGCTTCACCGGGTCGGCGGCCACCGCGTTCGCCCTGCGCACCCATCCGGTCGTGGCCGGGCGGTCGGTGCGGTTCAACGCCGAGGCCGACTCGCTCAACTGCGCCATCCTCGGCCCCGACGTCCGCGCCGGCGACCCCGAGTTCACCCTGTACGTCGACCAGCTGGTCACCGAGATGACCGTCAAGGCCGGGCAGAAGTGCACGGCCATCCGGCGCGCGTTCGTGCCCGCCGCCCTCGCCGAGTCGGTCACCGACGCGGTCGCCGCCCGCCTCGCCGCGACCGTGGTCGGCGACCCGGGCCGGCCGGACACGCTCGTGGGACCGCTGGCCAGCCTCGCCCAGCGGGACGAGGTACGGGCCGCCGCCGGCCGGCTGGCCCGGGTCGCCAAGCTCGCCTTCGGCGACCCCGACCGGGTGGACGTGTCCGGCGCCGATGCGGTGCGCGGCGCGTTCCTGTCCCCGCTGCTGCTGCGCTGCGACGACGCCGACGCCGCCGCGCCGCACGAGGTCGAGGCGTTCGGTCCGGTGTGCACGCTCCTGCCGTACTCCGATGTGGACGGCGTCGTCGCGGCGGCGGCGCGTGGCGGCGGCAGCCTGGCCGGGTCGATCGTCACCCACGACCCCGACGTCGCCCGGCGGCTGGTCGCCGGGCTGGCGTCCGGGCACGGCCGGCTCCTGGTCCTGGACCGTGACGACGCCGCCGAGTCCACCGGCCACGGCATCGCCATGCCACAGCTGCTGCACGGTGGACCGGGCCGCGCCGGCGGCGGCGAGGAGCTCGGCGGCCTGCGCGCGGTGCGGCACCACATGCACCGCACAGCCGTCCAGGGCCATCCGGACTTCCTACGGAGCCTGGCCGCCACCTGACACCCGGGCTCGCTCCCCGCCGCGCTCCCCGCCGATCGCGGTCCCTCTCCGTCGATCGCGGTCCCTCCGCGCTGATCGCGGGCCTTCCGCGCTGATCGCGGGCCTCTCCGCCGATCAAGGTCCCTCGCCGTCGATCAAGGGCAAATGGCCGTACTTCGATCTCCAATCCGCGACCGTATGCCCTTGATCGCCGCGAAATCCCTTGATCGGCGTGCGCTCGCGCGGCTGCGGTGGCCGCGGCCGTGCGGTAGCGGTGCGATCAGGCCGCACCGTCCACGAAGGACTGTCCACCACAGGGGAGTGCCTTGGGTGGCCGGTGCCGTCCGGCCGTACCGCGTGCGGCGGCGCGCACGCGGAGCGGCGCCGGCCCTCGTCGATCAAGGACTTCTGCGCCGATCAAGGCCGAATGGTCGTGGATTGGAGATCGAAGTACGGCCATTTGCCCTTGATCGACGGGGAGGGACCTCGATCGACGGAGAGGGACCTTGATCGACGGGGAAGGCCCGCGATCGGCGCGGAGGGCCCTTGATCGGCGGGGAGGGATCGCGATCGACGCGGAGGCCCTTGATCGGCGGGCTGGCTCCGTGATCACCGCGGTGGTGGGGGTGGTCGGTTGGGTGATCAGGGTGCTCGTTGATGGTGGTCGATGCGCTAGGCGTTGACAGAGATCGATTGGTGTTCGTACGCTTTCCCTACTAATGGATGGGAAAGCGCTTCCCTAAGGAGTTCGCATGAGAGCACCGCGGCGGCGTACGACGGTGGCGGGCGCGCTCGCCGCGGGGATGTTGGCGATGGGCGGGTTCGCGGTGACGACGGCGGTCGCCAGCGCCGCCGTGACCGGTTGCCGGGTCGACTACCGGATCACGAACCAGTGGACCGGCGGGTTCGGTGCCGACGTGGCCATCACGAATCTCGGCGATCCCGTCACCGGCTGGGCGCTGACCTGGACGTTCGCGGCGGGACAGAGCGTCACGCAGGCGTGGAACGCGACCGTGGCGCAGAGCGGCACGGCGGTGACCGCGACGAACGTGAGCTACAACGGCGCGATCGCGACCAACGGCAGTGTGAGCTTCGGCTTCAACGGCGCCTGGACGAGCAGCAACCCGGTGCCGGCGGCGTTCGCCGTCAACGGCACGCCCTGCACCGGCACGCCGAACGCCACGCCGTGCCCGGCCCCGGTGACACCTACCCCGGGGACGCCTACCCCGGCGCCGACCACGAGCGCCCCGCAGAGCCGGGTGACCGTGTGGCTGGCGGGTGACTCGACGGTGGCCAACCCGGCGTCCAGCGGTGCGTGCCCGGTCGGCTGGGGCAACCAGTTCGCCTCGTACTTCAACAGCAACGTGACCGTGGTCAACAGCGCGATCGGCGGCCGCAGCATCCAGACCTGGCTGTACGACCCGAACGTGACCAGCACGATGAACTCGGCCGGCGAGTGCGTGGTGAGCCCACAGACGTACTCGACGCGTTGGCAGGCGATGCTCAACGCGTCGACCGGGATGAAGGCCGGCGACTACCTGTTCATCCAGTTCGGCATCAACGACGGCTCCACCACCTGCCCGCGGCACGTCGGCTCGGCGAAGTACCGGGAACTGCTCGGCGTGATGGCCAGCGCGGCCAAGGCCCGCGGCGCCTACCCGGTCTTCCTCACCCCGGCCGCGGCCATCACGTGCAGCGGCAGCACCGCCACCGGCAACCGGGCTTCCTGACCGAGACCCGCGACGCCGGCACCGCCAACGGCGTACCGGTGATCGACCTGCACCAGCGCAGCGTCGCCGCGTACAACCGGCTCGGGCTGTGCCCGAACAACGGCGACTACACGCAGGGGCCGTGGGCGCCTTCTTCTGCAACGACCACA
Organism: Phytohabitans rumicis; assembly: GCF_011764445.1. Taxonomy (NCBI): domain Bacteria; kingdom Bacillati; phylum Actinomycetota; class Actinomycetes; order Micromonosporales; family Micromonosporaceae; genus Phytohabitans; species Phytohabitans rumicis. Next base: position 568,405 of record NZ_BLPG01000002.1, on the reverse strand, counting down.
CCCACTTCGAGACCGCCGGTGCCCGCGAGATCGCCGGCGTGGTGGCCGGCGCGATCCGCGAGCAGGGCATCGCCCTGCGCGCCTACCTGCGATAGGAGTCCTCGTGTCCGTCCGCCGCCTGCTCCTGCCCATCCTCGCCGCCGTCGCCCTGACGGCCGGCGCGCTCGTCGCCTTGCCCGGCGCGCACGCCGCGGCGGGGGACGGCTCGCCCACCGATCCGAACATCCGGTTCGTCGGGCGCTGGGACACGTCCAACAGCGCGGCGTACGTGCCGCATTGGGCCGGGACCTACTTCGAGACCGGCTTCACGGGTACGACGGTGCGGCTCAAGCAGCGCAACGCGATCGACCTGTACTACAGCATCGACGGGCAGCCGGAGGTGTACATCACCAACGTGTCCGGCACGGTCAACCTCACGCCCACCCCGCTCGCGGCCGGCAATCACACGCTGCGGGTGTCGTACCGGGTGATCGCCGGCTCGTACCACGGCGACGCCGTGTTCCAGGGGCTCGTTCTCGACTCCGGTGCGAGCACCTACGCGCGGCCGGCGCCGGCCAAGCTGGTCGAGTTCGTCGGCGACTCCATCACGCTGGGCAGCACGTCCAGCAGGACGGCGCTGACCGCGTACGGCTGGCTGGTGGGGGAGCGGCTCGGTGCCCGACACACCCAGATCGCGTACGGCGGGGGCTGCCTGGTCGCGGCCGCGGACGGGTGCAACGGGATGAGCAACCAGTTCTTCAAGATGAGCACCGCCGCCGACGGCCCGGCCTGGGACTTCGGCCGCTACCAGGCGGACGCCGTGGTCATCAACATCGGCACGAACGACACCAGCCACGGCGTGTCCGGCGCGACGTTCCAGAGCACGTACGTGACGTTCCTGCGCAACGTGCGGGCCAAGTACCCGAACGCGGCCATCGTCGTGCTGCGCACGTTCATCGGCCGGTACGCGACGGAGACCCAGGCGGCGGTGAACACGGTGGTCGCCGGCGGCGACCGGAACCTGTCCTACGTGGACACGACCGGCTGGATCCCGTCCGGCGGGCTGTCCGACTCGGTGCACCCCAACGACGCCGGCCACCGCGCGATCACCGACCGGCTCGCCCCGATCGTGTCGCAGAGGCTGGCCGGTTCGACGCCGACCCCGGCACCCACGACGCCCGCCCCGACCACCCCGGCACCGACGACGCCCGCGCCGACCACCGCGGCGCCCACGACCCCGGCCCCGGCCGGCGGCTGCGCGGTGGCGTACGCGATTACCAACCAGTGGTCGGGCGGGTTCCAGGCCGACGTGACGGTCCGCAACGCCGGCTCCACGGCGGTCAACGGCTGGACGGTGCAGTGGAGCTTCGCCAACGGCCAGACCGTCACCCAGGCGTGGAACGCCGGCTACACGCAGAGCGGCGCGACCGTCCGGGCGACCAACGCCAGTTGGAACGGCACGATCGCGGCGGGCGGCAGCGCCGGCTTCGGCTTCATCGGCACGTTCACCACCACCAACGCCAAGCCGACCGCGTTCACCCTCAACGGCGCCGCCTGCGCGAACGCCTAGACCACATCAGTCCTTGCGGCCCTGGACCGCCAGCCCGAGGCCGAGCCCGACCATGGTGAGCCCGGCGGCGCCGCCGATCAGGTCCAGGCGCCGCGCCGACCGGGCGAACCAGGATCGGGCCGTGCCGGCCGCCACGCCCCAGACCGCGTCCGACGCGAGCGCGATCGCGGCGAAGATGGCGCCCAGGATCACCATCTGCAGGCCCGGGTGCCCGGCCGCCGGGTCCACGAACTGGGGTAGCACCGCCGCGAAGAACACGATCGTCTTCGGGTTGGTCACGCCGACGACGTACCCCTGTAGCCAGGTGCGGCGGCCGCCGAGCGGCGCGGTCTGGCCCTCGAACGCGGCGCGCAGGCTCCGGCGGTGCCGGACGGCCTGGACGCCGAGGTAGACCAGGTACGCCGCGCCGGCGAACTTGATCGCCGTGTAGACGACGGCGGAGGTCTGCACGATGGCGCCCACGCCGACAGCGACGGCGGTGGCCGCGGTGAAGCTGCCGAACGCACCGCCGAGGACCGTGGTCAGCGCGACCCGCCGCCCGTACGCCAGCGCCCGGCTCACCGTGAAGAGCACCGACGGGCCGGGGATGACGATCAGGATGAACGCGGCGACGGTGAACGCCAAGAGGTGATCAAGGGACGGCATACGCCTACCCTATCCACGCGCCCCGGCCGCCGACGCCGCCTGCGGGAACAGGTCGTCGAACACCGCGCCCCGGTCGAACGACATCGCCCGAGCCCGGGCCCGCGCCTCCAACGCCTGCCGCTCGGCGGTGGACATGTCCAGCACCACCCGGTCCACCGCCGCGGCCAGGCCGGCGATGTCGCCCGGCTCCACGGTGATCGCGGTGTCGCCGACCGCCTCGCCGGTCCCGCCGGTCAGCGTGGTGACGATCGGCCCGCCGCCGGCCAGCATCTTCTCGGCCAGGGCGATGCCGAACGTCTCCACGAAGTCGGGCTCCGGCTTGGTGGGCAGGGCGTACGCCGCGCAGCCGCGCATGAGCAGCGGCTTTTCCCGGTCGTCGACGTCGGTGAGGAAGATGATCCGGTCGTCCTCCTTGGCCATCGCCTGCACGTGCTCCAGCGCCGGCCCGGTGCCGGCGACGACCAGCTTCACCCGCGGCCGGCACTCCATCTGGCCGTACGCGATCACCAGGTCGTAGATCCCTTGGCCCGGGCGACCCGGGACAGGAACAGGACATATCCGTCGCGCTCCAGGCCGCGCCGGGCCAGCGCGGCGTCCACGGCGGCCGGATCCAGATCGAGGTACGCCGACGCGTCGATCGGCGGGTAGCTGACCGCCACCCGGCGCCGGCACTGTTCGGCGAACGTCGTGCCGCAGTGCGCGTCGACCTCCTGCGCCGAGGCGACGATCTCGTCCCGGGTGTAGTCGGAGACCGCGACGACCTCGTCGTTGGCCAGGAACGTGGTGAACAGGACGGTCGCCGCGCCGAACCGCCCCTCCCGCAGGCACGACCGGATCACGTTGGTCACGTCGGAGCCGACCGCCTTGGCCACCGTGTGCACGTCCGGCGCGAACCCGGCCGCCCGCGCGGCGGCGACCGCGTCGGTGACCACCTGGGTGTGCGGGACGAGGTACATGGACAGGCAGGTCGTCGGCACCGGCTCGGCGAGCAGTTCGACGAGGCGCCCGGTGAGCCCGGCGAGGTGGCGCCCGTCGGGCACCCGGTAGTCGCCGACCGCCTCGGGCCGCTCCACCGTGATCCCGGGCTGTACGGCAGCAGCCGGTCCAGCGGCTTGAGCGGCAGCCCGGCCGCCTGCAGGGTCGGTATCGGCCAGGTTAGCAGGCGGACGTCGTCGTACCCGCGGGTCAGTGCCACCTCGGCGAGGTTGCGCGCCTCGCCGGAGTGGCCGCAGATGACCGGATCGGCCCGGACCACGATGACGAGACGGCGGTGGGGGTAGCTCATCGCGCTCTCCCTAGGTCAGGGGAAGGTCGGAGAGGGACGGGGGCGGGGCTCGCTGCCCCAGGTCGACGGCCGCGTCCCCAACCGCAGCCGCAGGATGCCGCCGCGGTGCACGTCGGCGGCGCTCAGGTGGGTGGTGTGCAGGGGCGGCCGTTGAGGGTCGCCGACTGGACGTACTGGGTGGGTGGGTCACGGTCGATGCCGTCGACGCCGATCGGCGCCTCCCGGTGACCGCTGGTCTCGATGACGAACTCGTTGGCGCCGACCCGCAGCGCCGACCGGGCGAACGCGGGCGCGTTGACCAGGAACATGCTCTGCCCGACGACCGGGAAGAGGCCCAGCGACGCCCACACGTACCACGAGCTGAGGCCGCCGGAGTCGTCGTTGCCCGGCAGCCCGCCCGGCCCGGTGCCGAACTGCCAGGTCAGCGCCGCGTTGACCACCTGCGCGGTGCGGTCGGGCCGGCCCGCGTAGTGGTACGCCCACGGCGCCTCCATGTCGGGCTCGTTGTTGAGCCCCTCGAAGCGGTTCAGGGCGTACCCGGCGGCCATCTCGGCCGGCGACGGGCGCCGGCCCGGCTGCGTCACCGGCGCGGCGCCGAAGCCGAAGAACCGGTCCAGCTTGTCGATGAACGCCTCGTCGCCGCCGGCCAGCTTGATCCGCGCGGCCATGTCGTGCAGCAGCCGGAACGAGTAGTTCCACTTGCCGCCCTCGTAGAAGTCCGAGTCGAGCAGCAGGCCGGTGCGGGGGTCGAACGCGTTGGCCCAGTGCCGGCTGCGCGCCTCCAGGTCGTCGGCAAGGCGGCGGTCGTTCAGCGCCCGCGCCACCTGCGCGGTGCAGTGGTGGGCGTACGCGAGGTCGAGGGTGTGGCTGATCGGGTGCACCACGCCGTGCTCGAAGAAGTCCTCGCCGTACAGCCGGCGCAGGTCGTCGACCATGTGCACCAGAGCCCAGTTCCAGTCCAGGCCCGGCAGGCCGAGCGTGTGGGCGTCCGCCAGGACGGTGTGCGCGAGCGCGCTGGCCTGGCGGAAGAACCGGTCGGCGCCGCGCGCCATCCGGTACCCGATCGGGAAGTTGCCCTCCTCCTCGCAGACCCGGATGAGCGACTCCAGCAGCTCCACCGCCCGGTCCGGGACGATCGCGGTGAGCAGCGGCAGCTGCGTCTTGTAGATGTCCCACATGGTGCAGACGTCGAAGGCGTACGGGCCGGAGGTTGGCCAGTACGGGCTCTCGTCGTCGGCGAAGCACGGCTTGATCAGCGCGTGGTACAGGGCCGTCGCGAACACCGTGCGGCGGGCCGGCGTACCGCCCTCGACCTGGACCCGGTCCAGGTGCGCGCCCCAGCGGGCCCGGGTCTGCGCGTGCACCCGGTCGAACGCCGGCTGGGCGTGCCCGCACTCGCGCTCCAGGTTCTGCCGGGCCTGCTCGCAGCCGCGCAGCGAGAACCCGAGCCGCACCTCGATCGTCTGCCCCGCCACGGCCGGACCCATGAACATCATGCCGAACGGGCGCAGCGTGGTGTGCCGGATGCTGTCGAAGTCCAGGCGGGTGCCGCCGTGGATGAGCCGCCGGTCGTACCAGAGCATCTGCCGCCAGCCGGGGGAGTCGACCTCCAGGTAGACCGACAGCGGGACGCCCTCCATCACCACCGTGCCCTGGGCCCGGCCGTGCCCCATGCTCTCCGCCTGGGCCCGCAGCGGCACGGTCCGGCCGAGCTCGATGGCCAGCCCGCCGCAGGACAGGTCGACCACCACCCGGGCGCTGCTGTGCTCCGGGAACGTGTACCGGTGCACGGCGACCTTGGCGCCTACGGTGATCTCGCAGCGCACCCCGGTGTCCAGCGTGGCCGCGTAGTAGCCCGCCTCGGCCATCTCGTCGTACAGCGGCCACGCCTGCCCCAGGTCGTCCAGCGGCTGCACCATCGGGGTGACCCGCACGTAGTTGTAGTACTTGCGGATGGCTCCGGTACCGGACTGCTGGAAGTGGGTGAAACCGGACGCCTGCAGCCGGTCGAACATCACCTCGGGGACACCCTCGGTGTTCTTCATGTACCGCCCGTACCCCGTGGGGTAGGCGCCGGAGTACGCGCAGGCCGACACCATGCCCAAGGGCGACGTGGCACCCGGGTGGGTGTTGCCGACTTGCGGTTTTGGCCACCACCAACTGGCGGCGAGACCATGTGCCCTGGGCAGGTCCGTCGCGGCGGTGCCGATGAACGGGTCAACGTCGTCGAGAATGGCGGGACTTTACCTGGTGGAAGCCCTCCCGTGGTTTCGGATAGATGAACTCCAGGATCTGGGGTCCACCCCCGGGGGATCTCGATCAAGGTCCCGCCCGCCGATCAAGGGCTCTGCGCGTCGATCAAGGGCATAGGGCCGTGGTTTGATCTCCGATCCACGACCATTCGCCCTTGATCGGCGAGGAATTCCTTGATCGACGGTCCGCGAGTGGGCGTGGTCGTCCAGCGGCGGCCGCCCAGGTCGGGCCGGTCTGCGGTCCGGCGTGCGTCGGCCCGTGCGTCCCGCTGTGGCCTGGTGCGCGTCGGCTGCGGCCTGGCGCGCGTCGATCAAGGACTGGTGCGTCGATCAAGGGCATATGGTCGTGGATCGGAGATCAAACCGCGGCCGTTCGCCCTTGATCGACGCACCAGTCCTTGATCGGCGGCGCCCGGCGGCCCACGGCCCGCGCTCGCGGCCGGGCCGGCCGGCGCGCGAGAGTGCGGGGGGGCGGGACCGGGTACGGGGGCTCGTGACCAGGTACGGGCGGTAACGGGGCGGGCGTCTAGGCGGCGGCGCGGTCGGCTGGCGGGCGGCGGCGGTGGGTTGGGTCGGCCAGGTACGGGGAGCGCCAGGCGCCGTCCGGGTGGTACGTGTTGGTGCCGGGCGGGACGATCTCGTCGATCCGGTCCAGGGCGTCGTCGTCGAGGGTGACGGTGGCGCCCTTGAGCAGCCCGTCGAGCTGCTCCATCGTGCGCGGCCCGATGATCACGGAGGTGACCGCCGGGTGGGCGGCGGCGAACGCGACGGCCAGTTGCGGCAGGGTGCAGCCCACCTCGTCGGCCAGCCCGACGAGCCGCTCGACGGCGTCGAGCTTGGCGGCGTTCTCGGGGATGGCCGGGTCGAACCGGCCCGGGGTGAGCCGGGCCCGCCCGGTGGTCAGGTCCACCGGCCGGTCCTTGCGGATCGCGCCGGACAGGAAGCCGGAGGCGAGCGGGCTCCAGGTGAGCACGCCCATGCCGTACCGCTGGCAGACCGGCAGGACGGCGGACTCGATGCCGCGGGCGAGGATCGAGTACGGCGGCTGCTCGGTGCGGAAGCGGCCCAGGGCGCGCCGCTCGGCCACCTGGTGCGACTCCACGATCTCCTCGGCGGGGAAGGTCGAGCAGCCGAACGCCCGGATCTTGCCGGCGCGGACCAGGTCGGTCAGCGCCGACAGGGTCTCCTCGACGTCGGTGCTGTGGTCGGGGCGGTGGATCTGGTACAGGTCGATCCAGTCGGTGCCCAGCCGCCGCAGGCTCTCCTCGGCCTCGCGGACGATCCACCGCCGCGAGTTTCCGCCGCGGTTGGGCCCGGGGCCGTCGCCCATCGGGAAGTGCACCTTCGTGGCGAGCACGACGTCGTCGCGCCGGCCGGCCAGTGCCTTGCCGACGATCACTTCGGACTCGCCGGCGGAGTACATGTCCGCGGTGTCCACGAAGTTGATCCCCTGGTCGAGGGCGGCGTGGATGATCCGTACGCAGTCGTCGTGGTCGGGGTTGCCGACTGAGCCGAACATCATGGTGCCGAGGCAGTGGGCGCTCACCTGGATTCCGGTGCCGCCGAGGACGCGGTAACGCATGGCGGCCTACGGTACGACTTCGAGCGCACTCGAGGTCAACCTGCGCCTCAGTCGACTCCCATGTAGACGGACTTGGTCCAGGTGTAGAACTCGGTCGCCACGCTGCCCTGCTCGCGGAAGGTGTTCGTGGACGAGCCCTTCACGCCGCCGAACGGTACGTTGAGGTCGAGGCCGCTGGTGGGCCGGTTGACCTTGACGACGCCGGCCTGGACGGTGTCGGCGAACCGGTGCGCGGCCCGCAGGTCGTTGGTGACGATGCCGGCGGCCAGCCCGAACGGCACCGCGTTGGCGACCGCGACCGCGCCGTCCAGGTCGTCGGCGCGCAGCACCGCGATCACCGGGCCGAAGACCTCCTCGGTGGCGATCCGGTGGTCCGGCTTGACGTCGACCACGACGGCGGCGCTCTGGCGCAGGCCGTCCGGCTCGGCGCCGCCGGCCAGCACCTGGCCGCCCTGGTCGGCCGCGATCCGCAGGTAAGAGCGGTCGACGGCGAGCTGCTCGGCGCTCGCCACCGGGCCCATGAGCGTGCCGGGGGACTGCCCGTCGCCGGGCTGGTACCGCGCGGCCTCGGCCAGCAGCGCGTCGACGAACGCGTCGTGGATGCCGGGCGTGCAGATCACCCGGCTGGTGGCGGTGCACGCCTGGCCGGTCAGCCCGTACCCGCCCGCGGCGGCGATGCGGGCGGCCCGCGCCGGGTCGGCGTCGTCGAGCACGACCAGCGGATTCTTGCCGCCCATCTCCAGTTGCACCCGGGCCCGCCGGGCGGACACGGCGGCGTGGATGAGCTGGCCCACCTCGACCGAGCCGGTGAACGACACGGCCCCGACCCGCGGATCCTCGACCAGCGCGCGGCCGGCGACGGCGCCGTCGCCGTACACGACGTTGAGCACGCCGGGCGGGAGCCCGGCTTCGCGCAGCGCCTCGGACAGGTGCCACACCGAGACCGGGGTCAGCTCGGCCGGCTTGAGCACGACGGCGTTGCCGGAGACCAGCGCGGGCGCGATCTTCCACGCCGGGATCGCGATCGGGAAGTTCCACGGGGTGATCGTGGCGACCACGCCGACCGGCTCGCGCTTGGTGTACACGAACGTGTCGGGCAGCGACGAGGGCAGCGTCTGGCCGTTCGCGCGCCAGCCCTCGCCGCCGAAGAAGCGCAGGATGTCGACGGCCCGGCGCACCTCGCCGCGGGCCTCGGCGAGGGTCTTGCCCTCCTCGCGGGTCAGGTCGGTGGCGACCTGGTCGGCGCGGGCCAGCAGCAGCGCGGCGGCCTCGGTGAGGATCGAGCCGCGGGCCGGTGCCGGGGTGGCGGCCCAGGCGGGCTGCGCGCTCTGGGCGGCGGCCACGGCCAGACCGGCCAGGTCCGTGTCGGCGGCCGCGGACACCGCGACGGTCTCGCCGGGGCGGGCCGGGTTTTCGCGTACGGCGGTGGGCGTGCCGACCCGTTCGCCGCCGATGAGGTGTCGCACCTCGCGCGTCAATGTGACTCCTTAGTTCGGTACACCGAGGGGGATGTCGCACCACTGGCCGCCGCTGCGGCGCAGCACCGGGTCGCCGTCGTAGTCGGGCGGTCCGTGCACCGCGATGATCTGCTCGGCGTACTCCTCGGCGTCGTCCTTGGGGTGGTAGCCGATGGCCTCGCCGGCGGCGAGCGACCACCAGCGGCGGCTGTTGCGGCTGACCCCCCAGACGATCCGGTAGCCGGGCGCGGGCGCGCTCAGGCACGCCTCCACCAGCCGGGCGCAGTCGTCGGCGGACAGCCACATGGCCAGGTGCCGCGGCCCGTCCGGGACCTCGCAGCACAGGCCGATGCGCAGGCAGATCACGTCCATGCCGAACCGGTCCGCGTAGAGCCGGCCGGCGGCCTCGACGGCCGCCTTGGACCAGCCGTACAGGGTGTCCGGCCGCACCGGTACGTCGGCCGGCAGCCCGCCGGGCGGCGCGTCGCCGCGCTCGTAGAAGCCGGCGGCGTGGTTGGAGGAGGCCAGCACCACCCGGGACACGCCTGCGCGGCGGGCCGCCTCCAGCACGGCGTACGCCGCGAAGGCGTTGTGGTGCAGCACCTCCTCGGCGGGGGCCTCGCGGCTCTGCCCGCCGAGGTGGACGACCGCGTCCACGCCGGCGCAGGCGTCGGTCATGGCGTCCAGGTCGGTGGCGGACGCGGCGAGCCACCCGTCGACGGCGGGTGGCCGGATGTCCAGCAGGCGCAACTCGTGGCCGGTCAGCCGGGGGACGAGCAGGCGTCCGATGCCGCCGGCGGCGCCGGTGAGCAGTACCCGCGCCATCAGCGGATCCCGGCCCGGCGCAGCGACACGGCCAGCTGCCGGGTGTGCGCGACCATCGCGGTGGCCACCCGCTCGACCTCGTCGTCGACGGCCAGGTGGGCCGGCATCGAGCAACTGATCGCGTCGGTGGGCGGGATGCGGTAGTCGACCGCGACGGCCACGCAGGCGACGCCCTCGGTGCCCTGCTCCCGCTCGAACGCCCAGCCCCGCTCCCGGACGGCGTCCAGCTCGCGGTGCAGCGCGGCCCGGTCCGTGATGGTGTTCGGGGTGTACCGGACCAGTTCGGCCGGCAGCAGCGCGTCGGCCTCGGCCGGGGTGAGCGCGGCGAGCAGCGCCTGGCCCAGCGCGGTGAGGTGCACCGGCAGCCGGCGCCCGACCCGGGAGACGATCCGGATGGAGTCGCGGGACGACCGGGTGGCCAGGTAGATCACGTGCCCGTCGTCGCGGCGGGCGAAGTGGATGGTGTAGCCGATCTCGGCGCGCAGGTCCTCCAGGGCCGCGTCGGCGTACGCGAGCGCGGGGTCCTTGTCGAGGTAGGCGGTGCCGGACAGCAGCGCGTGCGGGCCGATCCCGAAGGCCGAGCCGGTCTCGTCGGCCTGCACCCATTTCAGGTCACGTAACGTCCGGATCAGCGCGTGCAGGCTCGATCGGGGGTACCCGGTGAGCGTCTGGAGCTCCGCGATGCTCAGCAGTCCGGGCGCGGAGGCGAGGGTCTCCAGGATGCGCACGGTGCGCTCGGCCGACTTCACCAGCGGCGTTGGTTGGTCCAGCACGGCGCTCCCCACTTTTTGTCGACCTGTTGACCGGCATGTTAACGGACGCTACCTTGTCCGCTAAACCCCGTCCAGGTTAACAGATACCGTCCACATATGTAGACAGGAGGTGGCGTCATGGTCCGGACCCGCAGAGCGGTGGCCGTCGTGGCGCTCATGGCGCTCGCGCTTTCCGGCTGCGGCGGCAACTCGGCCGCCACGACCGACGCCAAGCAGGATGAGAAGGCCGCGCTGGACATCTGGGTCCGGTTCGCGCCGGGCTCGCCGAGCGAGGCGACCGCCAAGGCGCTCGCCGCCAAGTTCACCGAGAAGACCGGCATACCGACCAATGTCACCGCCTCGACCGACCTGGAGACCAAGCTCCAGCAGGCGGCGGCCAGCAAGGACCTGCCCGACATCGTCGTCAACGACGTCGCCCAGCTCGGCAACCTGGTCAGCCAGGGGCTGGTCACGCAGGTCAACAAGTCCGACATCGAGGGCGCCGACAAGCTGTCGGCCACCGCGTGGGACGCGGCCACGGCCACCGACGGCAAGCAGTACGGCGTGCCGTTCAACGCCCAGACGTACGCGATCCTGATCCGCAAGGACTGGCGGGAGAAGGTCGGCCTGGCCGAGCCCAAGAGCTGGGACGACCTGGTCGCGCTCGGCAAGGCGTTCACCACCGGCGACCCGGACGGCAACGGCAAGGCCGACACGTACGGCTTCGACATCCCCGGCACCACCACCCGCGGCTACATCTCCTGGTACTTCAGCAACTTCCTGTTCAGCGACGGCGCCGAGTTCCTGACCGGCAGCAACGGCAAGTTCACCCCGGCCGTCACGAGCGACAACTCGGTGGCCGCGCTCACCTGGTTCCAGCAGCTGTTCTGCACCGACAAGGTGGTCATGCCCGGCTCGGTGACCCAGAGCACCGGCGACGCCATCGCCGCGTTCCAGGCGGGCAAGGCCGGCATCTACCTGACCGGCCCGTACAACCTGGCCGCCGCGGACAAGGTCGGCGCCGGCAAGGTCGAGGTCGTACCGGTCCCAGCCGGCCCGAACGGCGGCGGCAAGGCCCTGGCCCTGGCCGAGGGGAGAACATCTACCTCATGGCCGGCTCGCCCAACCAGGCCGGGCAGCGCAAGTTCGCCGGGTTCGCCGCCTCCGTCGAGGGCCAGACCATCGGCATGAACGGCGACAAGGAGGGCAACCTCGTCCGGCTGCCGGTGAACACCGAAGTCAAGATGAGCGACGTCCGTACCGACACCCGCTGGCAGGTCTTCGCCGACGTGTACACCAACAGCGGCAAGCTCGCCCCGCGGGTGCCCAACTGGACGCCGTTCCGGCAGACCGCCGCAGACTCGTTCAACTCGATCGTGTCGAACTGCTCCGCGGACCCGAAGGCCGAGCTGACCAAGCTGTCCGACACCTTCAAGCAGGAGCTGGAGAAGCAGGGGGTACTGGGGTAATGCTGCGTGCCCGGCTGCGCGGGTACGCCGTCGCGTGGTTCTTCCTGGCGCCGGCCCTGCTGTTGTTCACGTACTTCAAGTTCATCCCGATGGCCCGGGCGATCGAGATGAGCTTCTACGAGGTACGCCCGTTCCTGGGCGACCGCTGGGTCGGCGGGGCCAACTACGAGACGGTGGTGACCAGCGACGACGTGCTCGCGGCGCTGGGCCACACGCTTGTGTTCGCGGTGCTGGGCACGTTCGGCTCCATCGTGCTCGGCCTGCTGCTGGCCCTGCTGCTGGAGGGCACCGCGCGGCACCTGTGGTTCATCCGGACGGTGGTTTTCCTGCCCACCGTCGCGGCCGGCGCGGTCGTCGCCGAGGTGTGGCGGATCCTGTACTACCCGGCGCCGGAGGGGACGGTCAACAGCGTCCTCGCCTGGGTGGGGCTGGGCCCGAGCCAGTTCCTCAACGCCAGCGACAGCGCACTGCCGTCTATCCTCGCGGTGATCGTCTGGCACGGCGCGCCGTACAACATGATGATCTTCCTCGCCGGCCTGGCCGGCGTGGACCGCAGCCTCTACGAGGCGGCCGCCGCCGACGGCGCCTCGATCCCGCGGCGGATCTGGCACATCACGCTGCCCGCGCTGCGGCCGGTCTTCGCCATCCTCTTCACCCTGGCGGCGCTGCGCGGCCTGCGCATCTTCACCGAGGTGTACCTGCTCACCAACGGCGGCCCGGACTCCTCGACGGAGACCCTCATGACGCTCATCTACAAGCTCGGCCTGGAGCGCAACGAACTGGGCGTGGCCGCGGCCGGCTCGGTCCTGCTGCTGCTCGCGACCGCCGTGCTCACTCTCGCGGTCCAGGCCGCCCGGCGCCGGGAGGCCACATCATGAAGCAGGAGAGACAGTGAAACAGGAGAGACAATGAAGGCCTCCGGCCGCACCGACACCGCGCTCGGCCTGGGCACGCCGCGCGGCCCGGTCGCCGCGCTGACCAAAATCCTCGTGTACGCCATGCTGGTCGCCGTCTTCGCCGGGCCACTGATCGCGGTGCTGGTCAGCTCGCTGGACCGGGTCACCGACCCGACCAAGCTGTCGTTCATCCCGCGGCACTTCACCTTTGACAGTTACCGGGTCGCGTTCGACCGCGGCGTCTTCAAGTACCTGCTCAACTCGCTCGTCGTGGTCGGCGGCGGGCTGCTGCTGCAGGTGCTGGTCAGCGTGTCCGCGGCGTACGCCCTGGCGCGCAAGAGGTTTCCCGGTGCCCGGCTGGTGCTGCTGCTGATCCTGTCCACCATGATGCTGCCGGAGGAGGTGCTGGCGATCCCGCTGTCGCTCATCCTGGGCGACCTGCCGGTGCTGCACGTCAGCCTGCTCAACTCGCTGGTCGGCATGATCGTGCCGGTCGGCGCGTGGGGGATGTCGATCCTCGTCATGACGGAGTTCATGAAGGAGATCCCGATCGAGCTGGAGGAGGCCGCCCGCATCGACGGCGCGGGGGAGTTCCGGCTGTTCTGGTCGGTGGTGCTGCCGCTGTGCCGGCCCGCGCTCGGCGTCATCGGCATCTTCGGATTCAACATGATCTGGGACCAGTACATGCTGCCGCTGCTGGTGGCCCGGGACTCGGCCCAGTACACGCTGTCGCTCGCGCTGCGCACCCTGCGCGACGACCCCGAGGTGGGCATCGGCGTCCTGCTGGCCGGCTCGGTGCTGGCACTGCTGCCGTCCATTGTGGTGTTCCTGTCATTCCAGCGGCAGTTCATGAGGGGCCTCACGTCCGGGGCCATCAAGGGGTAGAGATGCGCTTGTCAGGTTTGTTGTCGTTCCCGCTCACGCCGTTCACGGCCGACGACCGGGTCAACCTGGAGGTCTTCGCCGAGCACGTCGAACGGCAGATCGCGGCCGGCCCGGCGGGCCTGTTCGTGGCGTGCGGGACCGGCGAATTCTCCGCCCTGTCCGTGCCGGAGTACCACGACGTGGTCGGCACCGCGGTCCGGGTCGCCGCCGGCCGGCTGCCGGTCTTCGCCGGTGCCGGGGGCGGGCCGCGGGTCGCCCGCGAGTTCGCGGCCGCCGCCGCGGTGGCCGGCGCCGACGGCCTGCTCCTGCTGCCGCCGTACCTCGTCACGTCCACCGCGCAGGGCCTGGTCAACCACATCCGGTACGTCGCCGCGGGCGCGCCGCTGCCGCTGGTGGTCTACCAGCGGGCCAACGCGGTGCTGACTCCGGCCGCCGCCGTGCAACTGCTCGACATAGACCAGGTGGTGGGCATCAAGGACGGGCGCGGCGACGTCGACGCGATGCTGCGCCTGGTGACCGCGATCCGCGCCAGCGGGCACCCGCGGGCCGAGGACTTCGGGTTCCTCAATGGACTGCCGACCGCCGAGATGTCCGTCGCCGCGTACGAGGCGATCGGCGTGGACAGCTACTCCTCGGCCGTCCTGTGCTTCGCGCCGGACATCGCGACCGCGTTCTACCGGGCGTACCGGGCCGGCGACCGGCGCACCACCAACGCCCTGCTCGCCGAGTTCTACCTGCCGCTGGTCGAGCTGCGCGACCGCGTCCCCGGCTACGCGGTGGCGCTCGTCAAGGCCGGCGCCCGACTGTCCGGGTTGGACGTCGGGCCGGTGCGCCCGCCGCTGGTCGACACCACGCCGGCGCACGAGGAGGCCCTCGCCGCGATCCTGGCCCGCGGCCGGGCGGCCCTGTCGCTGGTGGGTGTGCCGTGATCGACTACGTCTCCGTCACCCCGATCGCCTTCCCGGACCCGCCGCTGCTGAACTCGGTCGGGATCCACGAGCCGTGGGCGCTGCGCACGATCGTGGAGGTGTCCGCCGGCGGGCTGGTCGGCCTCGGCGAGACGTACGGCGACCAGGCCCACCTGGACATGGTCCGCCAGGTGGCCCCGGCCCTCGCCGGCCTGGACCCGTTCGACCTCAATGGGCTGCGGGCGCGGCTGGCTTCCTCGGGGATCCCGAGCGCGGCCGGGCGACGGTGGGGCTGAGCGCGCACAGCCCGCTCATGCGGGTGTTCGCCGCGTACGAGGTGGCGCTGCTCGACCTGCAGGGGCAGGCCACCGGGCGGCCGGTGCACGCACTGCTCGGCGGCAAGGTGCGCGACGCGGTGCCGTTCGCCGGGTACCTGTTCTACAAGTGGGCCGCCCATCCCGGCGCCGCACCCGACCAGTGGGACTCCGCTGTGGACGCCTCCGGGATCGTGGCGCAGGCCCGGCGGATGGTGGAGAAGTACGGGTTCACCTCGCTCAAGCTCAAGGGCGGCGTGCACCCGCCGGAGGTCGAGATCGAGGCGATCCAGGCGCTGCGCGACGCGTTCCCGGACATGCCGCTGCGGCTGGACCCCAACTGCGCCTGGAGCGTCCCGGTCTCGCGCCGGGTCGCCGACCAGACCGCCGGGCTGCTGGAGTACCTGGAGGACCCGACGCCGGGCATCGACGGCATGGCGCGGGTGGCCGAGAAGGCGCCGATGCCGCTGGCCACCAACATGTGCGTGGTGTCCTTCGACGACATCCCCGAGGCGTTCGCCAAGCGGGCCGTCGGCGTGGTGCTGGCCGACCACCACTACTGGGGCGGGCTGCGCGCCACCCAGCGCCTGGCCGGCATCTGCGAGACGTACGGTGTGGGCGTGTCCATGCACTCCAACAGCCACCTGGGCATCAGCCTCGCCGCGATGACCCACGTGGCCGCCGCCACACCGGCCCTGGCGTACGCGAGCGACACGCACACGCCGTGGCAGTGCGGCGCGGACGTGGTCGAGCATCCACTGTCCTTCGTGGACGGCGCGGTGCCCGTGCCGTCCACGCCGGGCCTGGGGGTCAGCCTGGACCGCGACGCGCTGGCCCGCATGCACGAGGACTACCTGCGCTGCGGCCTCCGGGCGCGCGACGACACCGGGTACTACCAGCGGTTCGACCCCGACTACCGGAGGCTGATCCCGCGATGGTGAGCGGGCACGCGTACCCGTGGGACGTGCTCGGCGACCCCGCCTTCCCGGCCCGGGTCGCGAACCTCGGCGTGGACACGGTGGTGCTCGCCGCCGCGTACCACTCGGTGCGGGCGGCCACCCCGCTGCACCCGTCGCGGCGGATCGTCGACGCCCCGTACGCCGCCCTCTACCGCCCGGTGCGGGAGCCGGCCTGGCACGGGCGGCGGCTGGTGCCGGCCGTACCCGTGTGGCTGTCCAATCAGGACCCTTACGGCGCGGCGGCCGCCGCGCTGCGGGCCGCCGGCCTGCGGGTGTCCGCCTGGGTCGTGCTCACCCACAACACCCGCCTGGGTACGTTGAACCCGGACGTGGCGGTGGTCAACTGCTTCGGCGAGCCGTACCGGTACGCGCTCTGCCCCGCCCACGCGGAGGTACGCGACTACGCCGCACTCCTGGCCGTCGAGGCCGTCCACGGGACGGACCCGGACGAGGTGTCGCTGGAGGCGTGCGGCCAACTCGGCGCCGGCCACGCGAGCCACCACGACAAGACCGGCGGCGCCTGGTCGCCGCGGCAGGCCCAGTTGCTGTCGGTGTGCTGCTGTACGGCGTGCCGCGCGTCGTGGGCCGCGCTGGGCCTGGACCCCGCAGCGGTCGTGGCCGCGTTGCGCCGGTCCACCGTGGACGCCTCAGTTGTGGACGAGGCTGCCCTCGCGGCCCTGCTCGCCGTCCGGCACCGGATCGCCGCCGAGCTGCGCGCCCACGTGGTGGCGGCGCTGCGCGAGGCGGCCCCGCGGGCCCGGATCGTCCTGCACGCCGACCCGGACCCATGGGCGACCGGCCCGTTGCCCGGACTGGCCCCCGGCGTGGCGCCGGACGTCGACGGGCTGCTCGTATCGTGCTGGAGCGCGGGGGAGGAGCGGGTGGCCGCCGCGACCGCGACCGGGCTGCCGGTCGACGCGTACGTGACCGTGCTCGATCCCGCCGACCCGGCGGAGTTGCCCGGCCGGGTCAAGCGCCTGCGCGAGGCCGGTGCGAGCCGGCTCAGCCTGTACCACCTGGGCCTGGCGCCGCCCGACCGCCAACGCCTGCTGGCGTCCCTGGCCGCGGTGTGGTGACGGCGCCAGACCCGTGGTGGTTTACGTGGCGCTGCAGGACAGCGTGGGTACCCCGTTGGTGCCGTTCCACGAGCCGATGAACCCGAAGGTCGTGCTCGCCCCGGCGCCGAGGCTGCCGTTGTAGCTCACGTTGCGGGCGGTCACGCTCGCCCCGCTGCTGGTGACGGTGGCGTTCCATGCCTGGCTGACGGCCTGCCCGTTGGCGAACGTCCAGGTCACGGTCCAGCCCGTGATCGCCGCGCCGCCCGCGGTGACCCGGACGTCACCCTGGAAGCCGCCCGGCCACTGGCCCAGGATCGCGTACGTCGCGGTGCAGGCGCGCGTGCCGGCCGGCGGCGTGGTCACCGGCGGCGTCGTGGCCGGTGGCGTGGTAGCGGGTGGCGTGGTGGCGGGTGGCGTGGTCACCGGCGGCGTCGTCGGTGTCACTCCACTGTAGATGGTGGCCTCCTTGGCGGTGGCCTTGATCCCGTTGGCGCCGTTGAAGATCCGCTGCCCCCAGGTGGTGAGCTGGCTGGGGTTGAAGTTCGTCGCCATGTCCAGGATCGGATCCGTGTTGCCGCTCCACGACCAGCCGAGGTAACCGAGCCCGCGGGCGTTCGCCTCGGCCAGGATCGTGTCGTGGTCCACCTCGTTGGTGTTGAACCGCCAGCCGAACTCGCCGACCACCAGCGGCCACCCGTTGGTCCGGAAGCGGTTCAGGTAGTCGGTGATGGCCGTGGCGGTGTTGAACACGGCGTACATGTGGATGGACAGCACGGTGTTGCGCTGGGTGTCGGCGTTCAGGATCGTCTGCGCGTTGTCCCGCATGACGAACTGCCAGTCCTGGCCCCAGTTCGGCCCGTCGACCATGAGCAGGTGCTCGAAGCCGTTGGTGCGCATCTTCTGGATCGCCGCCACGGTCGCGGCGGTCCACTGGCCGGCGTTGGTGTTGCCGATCGGCTCGTTGCCGATGTTGATGACGACGTAGTTCTCCTGGCCGACCAGGTTGCTCTTCTGGCTGATCCAGTAGTTGACCGCCTCGTCGAGGCTGGCCGCCGCGCCCTCCTCGCCGTACCCGGTGGTGTCGTGCACCTCCAGGACGCAGATCAGCTTGTTCTGCTTGCACAGCGTGATGACGGCGGCGACGTCGTTGGACGGGCCCCACCGCTTGCCGCTGCCCAGGACGACCCGCACGGTGTTGGCGCCGAGCGCCTTGACGTTGGCGAAGGAGCTGGTCTGGCCGGTGTACCAGACGTGCGGGTGGTTGACCCCGCGCATGATGAAGTTGCTGCCGTTGGCCTCGACGATGTTGGTGCCGCTGATGTGCAGGCCCACGGCCGCGTCGGCGGGCTTGACGAACAGCAGGATGGAAGCGGCGGCGGCGACGAGCGCCACGCCGACGGCGGCGAGCCGTCTCGGACGGGGAAATCTGCGCATGACCTACCTCAAGATGTAAGGAGGCCCGGGAATCGGGGCAGGGACCCGTCGGAACCACTGCCCAG
Organism: Phytohabitans rumicis; assembly: GCF_011764445.1. Classification (NCBI taxonomy): domain Bacteria; kingdom Bacillati; phylum Actinomycetota; class Actinomycetes; order Micromonosporales; family Micromonosporaceae; genus Phytohabitans; species Phytohabitans rumicis. The sequence continues at coordinate 550,070 of NZ_BLPG01000002.1, read as the reverse complement.
ATGGACCGACGATCACTGCCCGGCTCGCAGCGGCATCAGCCTAGGTCAATACCTCCCCCACGTCCACCCCCGACCGCTGCCCACCGCGCCATGCGCCCCGCGCTGCGCGCTGTGCGCTGTGCGCCCCGCGCCCCGCGCGTCGATCAAGGGCTCTCCCGTCGATCAAGGGCGAACGGTCGTGGTTTGATCTCCGATCCGCGACCCTTTGCCCTTGATCGACGCGGAAGCCCTTGATCGACGGGGCGGAGGGGCGTCGGTGCGGCGACGGGCGGCTCGCGGGTGGGCGGGGGGTTCCTGGCGGGCGGAGGGGGCGTCTACTGCCCAGTAGGGTCCCCTGTGGGCAATTGGGACATGAGTGGGGCGCCCCTTTGCCTGCCAGGGCGTGAACAGGGGCGCCCTGCTCACATGCGGATACCCCAAAGGGGACCCCTACTGGGCAGTAGACCGGGACGCGAACCAGGTAGCCGAAGTGGTCCGAGTTCCAGGCGAGCCTGCGTGACCACCGTGGACGGATCGGCACGGCGCGTCCACGGTCACCCATACACCTGCGGTACCACCGTGGAGGCGCTCGCGCCGATCAAGGATTTCCCCGTCGATCAAGGGCATATGGCCGTGGTTTAGAGATCAAAGCACGACCATATGCCCTTGATCGACGGGGAAGCGCGGGCCCGGGCGCGGGGCAGAGCGGGCCCGGGCGCGGGGCGGGCCGGGGCGCGGGGCGGGGCAGGCCGGGGCGCGGGAGCGGGTGGGGTGGGTGAAGGCGGAATGAAGCCGGTTTGAAGTCGGGCTTGGGCACGATGGCGGTCACGGATGGGTGCGGTGCCGACTGTGGACGGTCGGCTGCAGCGGGGGAGTGGTCGTACATGCGTGTGCTGATTCGGCGCGGCTTGGCCGCGGGTGTGCTGGCCGGAGTGGTTGCGGCGGTGGCGTCCCTGGCGGCCGCCGCTCCGGCGTTCGGGGTCGCTGGCGGCGCGCCGGCGCCCGCCGACGGGTACGGCTTCGTGGCCGACGTCAAGGTGGGTGACGGGGTGCGCGGGTGCTCCGGGGCGCTGGTCGATCCGGAGTGGATCGTCACGGCGAAGTCCTGCTTCGCGCAGGGTGCCGCGCCGATCCCGGTCGGGCCGCCGGTGTACCCGACCACGGTCACGGTGGGCCGGGAGAACCTGGCCACCACCACGAAGGGGCAGGTGCGCACGGTCATCCATGTGGTGCCGCACGTGGCCCGGGACCTCCTGCTGGCGAAGCTGGCCAGCCCGGTGATCGACGTGGCCCCCGTCAAGATCGGCACCACCGCGCCGGTGGTCGGCGACGTGCTGCAGGTGGCCGGGTTCGGGCGGACGGCGGCGGACTGGGTGCCGGACCGGCTGCACCTCGGGTCGTTCGCGGTGCAGTCGGTCGCCACCGCGGCGCTGGACGTCGCCGGCGACCAGGCGACGCCGGCCAGCGTCTGCAAGGGCGACGCCGGCGGGCCGGCGTTGCGCGGCACCGGCGCGGCCATCGAGCTGGTCGCGGTCAACGGCGCCTCCTGGCAGTCGCGCTGCCACGGCGCGGACGCCGCGGAGACGCGCAATCTGGCGACGGAGGCGCGGCTCGACAACATCAAGGATTGGGTACGCCGGACGGTGCGCGGCAGCAACTTCGTGCGGCTGGGCACCAGCGCGCAGGTGCTGGATACCCGCGGCACCGGAAGTACGCCCGCCGCACCGCTGGCCGGCGGCAGCACCACATCGTTCCAGGTGACCGGGGTCGGTGGCGTACCGGCCAGCGGCGTCACCGCGGTCCTGCTCGACGTGACGGCCGTGACCACGGCGTACACCTATCTGACGGTGTTCCCGGACGGGACGCCGCTGAACCCCGCGCTGTCGATGGTGAACGCCGCCCCCAACCAGTTCCTCTCCAACACCGCGGTGGTGCCCGTCCCCGCGAACGGAAAGCTGGCCGTCTACAACCACGTGGCCGGCACGCACGTCGTAGCCGACGTCCAGGGCTACTACACCAGCACGGCGACGGCGGGTGGCGGGTTCGTGCCGGTCGACTACACCCGGTTGGTCGACACCCGTACCGGGCTGGGCGGCAGCACCGGTGTCGTGCCGGCCTGGGGGAGCCGGACGTTCACCCTCACCGGCGGGGTCATCCCGGCGGGCACGGGCACGGCCTTCGTCGACCTGGTGGTCGTCGGCGCGACCGGGTACGGGTGGATCGGCGCGTACCCGGCGGGCGGGGCCAACGACCGCAGCGTCATGGACTACGCGCCGGGCCAGACGTCGCACGGCATCGCCGTGAAGCTCGACGCCAGCGGCCGGGCGACGATCACCAACAACGGCACCACCGCGGTTCACTTCCTCGTCACCGCGACCGGCTACTTCACGACGAGCGCGACGGGCGGCGCGGGCCTGCGTACCCTGGCCGGGACGCGCAAGCTGGACACCCGGACGGTCGGCGAGGGCGGGCCGGTGCTGGCCGACGCCACCGTGGACGCCCCCTTGGGCGTGCCCGCCGGCGCGGCTGCGCTGGTCAACCTCACGGTCTTCCAGAACAACGCGGACGGGCACTTCCAGGCGTGGCCGGTCGGCGGCAACGAGCCGGCCGCGTCGCTGACGAACTACCCCGGTCCGAACACGACCGCCCGGTCGGGCCTGGCCGTGGTCAGGGTCGGCACGGACGGCAAGATCCGCATCCGGAACGTCAGCGCGGGCACCGCCCACATTCTGGTGGACCTGCAAGGCTGGTACGCGAACCCGCTGCCCGGCGACACCGTCGGCACCACGGCGTCGACAGCGTCGACCGCGGAGGCGCCGGTCGACGAGGCCGTCGCGGAGGCCGCCGTCGCGGCGGCGGACAGTCCGGGTGCGACGGTCGAGGACTACCTGTACCCGAACGCCGCGCAGATCCTGGAAGACCTGAACGTGCGGCTGATCTCCGGCGACGGGCACATCGTGCTGGCCGACTGTGACACCCCGGCGCAGGGCGACATCGGGCTGCTGGAGGTCTACACCACCGACCAGACGATCGGCGCCGACGGCCTCGGGTTGGTGTGCTTCAAGGTGCGGGCGCCCTCCGGGATTCTCAACCTGGAAGTCCCCGGCGTGTTCGAGATCCGCGGCGACGGGCAGCGCACCGGCACCGGCCACGAGGTCACCGCCGAGCTGATCAGCGACGACGGCGAGGAGATCACCGTCGACGTCGACCCGGACGGCAGCACCCAGGTCGGTCTCGGTACGGACCCGGACGCCTCGCCCACCATGCTGCTGCGCCTGACCGTGACGGGGTGATTCAGGTGATGCGTGCTCGGCTCGCCGCGTTGACGGTGCTCACCCTGCTCGTGGGATTCCTGTACGCCGTGCCGGCCCGGGCGCAGGACGAGCCCGAGCCCGTCGACCGGTCGATGGCGGTCAACCTGTGGCGTTCCGGCGGTGTGCAGGTCCGGGTCGCGGCCGAGTCCGCCCTGATCGGCTCGGACGACCAGGTACGGGCGTTCCTGGACGGCGGGTGGCAGGCGGCGCAGCGGCTGGACGAGCGCGACGCGGTCGCCCGCGCGATCAGCGAGGGCGGTCCGGCGGTACGGGCCGCGGCCAAGCAGGCGCTGGACGCCGCGGACGCCGGCGACCCGGACGCGATCGGCAGGTTCCTGGCCAGCGGCTGGCAGGGCGCGTCCGACATCGACGCCCGGGTGACCGTCAACCAGCTGATGGCGGCCGGCGGCCCGCAGGTGCGCGAGGTGGCCCAGGAGGCGCTGGACTCGAACGACCCGGAGGCGCTGCGGGCGTTCGCGGACTCGGGCTGGCAGGCGCAGTGGCTGACCGACCAGCGGTTGCGGGTCAACCAGGCGGTCGCCATCGGCGGGCCGCAGGTGAAGGCCGCCGGCCAGCGGGCGCTGGACGCCGGCACGCCGGAGGCGCTGGAGCAGTTCCTGGAGTACGGCTGGGCGGTCGCTTCGGCGCGCGACGACGAGGTCGCGACGCTGACCGACCTGGCGGCGCAGGCGGAGGCGGCCGGCGCGTTGGCCGCCGCGGAGACGCAGGCCGCCAAGGACGACGGCGCGCGGGCGAAGGAAGCCGCCGAGGGCGCGCGCCGGGCGGCGGCCGCGGCCGCGCAGGCGACGGAGGACGCCCGGGACAACGCCGCACAGGCGGGGGAGCACGCGAAGCGCGCCGCGTTCGCCGCCGAGCAGGCCGCCCAGGCGGCGCGGGTGGCCGTGCAGGCCGCGGCGGCGGCGTCCCGGGCGGCGCGGGCGGCGGCGAACGCGGCGGCGCGTACCGCCGCGGCGGCCGCGAAGGCGGGCGACGCCGCGGCGCGCGCCCGCAAGGCGGCCGCGGACGCGGCGACGGACGAGACGAAGGCCGCCCAGGCGCGCACCGCGGCGGAGAACGCCAGCGCCGCGGCGGAGAAGGCGCGCGACCTGGCCGGCACGGCGGCCGCCGCCAGTGAAGCGATCGGCGCGGGTCTGGCCGCGATCGACGCGGCCAAGTCGGCCGCGCACAACGCCAACCTGGCGGCGGCCGCCAACGACGAGGCCGTTGCGGCCGCGAACGCGGCGGGCGCCAACACGTCGGAGGCGGTGGCCGCCGCGCAGCGGGCCCGGGACAACGCGGCCCGCGCGACACGTGCGGCCGAGGCGGCCGAGCGGTACCTGCGGGTGGCGATCGCCTCCGCGATCGCCGCGCGGGACGCCGCCAACCGGGCCGCCGAGAACGCCCAGGACGCCGCCGAGGCCGCGATCGAGGCCGCCGAGCACGCCGGGGAGGCCGCCGAGGCGGCCGGCCGGGCGACCGCGCACGCCGAGGCCGCCACCCTGGCGGCGCAGGACGCGGTCAACGCGGCGACCCAGGCGGTCGCGGTCTTCCAGGCGGCCCGCCAGGCCGACGACGAGCGCCTCGCCGTGGCCAAGGACCAGGCGCTGGAGGCGGCTCGGGCCGGACGGACACAGTACGAGGCGCAGCAACAGATCGCCGACTGGGACGCCGAGGAGGCGACCAAGCGGACCGCGGAGACCAACCGGCTGCTGGCGCTCGCGCGGGACCCGGCCACGCCGCCCGCGGAGGCGGTCGCCGCCGGCCGCCGGGTCGCGCTCAGCCTGGCCGGGGCGCAGGGGACGTACACCCGGGAGGCCGCGTTGGCCGCGCTCGGCGGCAGCGACGCCCAGATCCTGCTGTTCGTCCACACCGGACTGCCCGCGGCCAACGCCCGGGACGACCGCCAGACGGTGATGGACCTGGCCGTGACCGACAACGCCGCGCTGTCGGCCGCCGCGCGGACCGCGCTGGACGGCACCGACGCCGACGTGCGGACGTTCCTGCGGACCCAGAACTACCCTGGCCGCTTCACGAAGGACCGGGTCAAGGTCAACCAGATCATGGCCGCGGCGCGGACCGCCGGCGACACCGTGCTGATGCAGCGGGCGCAGGAGGCGCTGGACGCCGGGACCCTGCAGGCGCTGCGTGACTTCCTGGACACCGGGCGGTTCGTCGCGGCCGCGGTCGGCGAACGGGTACGGGTCAACCAGCTCCTCGCCGACCCCACCAGCGGCCCGGAACTCAAGGCGGCCGCCCAGGTCGCGCTGGACGGCCCGCCGACCGCGCTGCGCGAGTTCCTCCAGGTCGGCCGGTACGCGGCGGCGGAGCGCGACCACGAGGGCGCGGCTCACCTGGCCATCGTCGGCGGCCTGCTGGAGAGGATCAACCAGGCCGCCGAGTCGGCCATGCAGCACGCGCTGGAGGCGCAGGCCGTGGCGGCGCAAGCCCACGGGGACGCCCAACTGGCGGCGGACTACGCGAACCAGGCCGCCGCGTCGGCCGAGGAGGCCGCCGAGGCCGCCGAACGGGCCGACGCGTACGCCGACGACGCCGCGCGGTCCGTGGAGAAGGCGGCCGCCGCGGTCGCCACCGCCAGGAACGCCGCCACCCAGGCCAACGCGTCCGCCCGCAGCGCCGTGCGGTCCGCCGCCTGGGCCATCGCCTCGAACGACCGGGCCGTGCAGGCCGCCAAGGAGGCGTACGACGCGGCCAAGCGCGCGTACGACTCGGCCGTCGCCGCCAACGCCAGCGCCGAGGCGGCGGCCAACGCCGCCAAGAGCGCCTACGACGCCTACATCTACCAGCAGCAGATCGAGATCCATAACTGCTTCGAGATGTACGCCGACAGCCCGGTGGCGGACCTGGAAAAGTACATGGACGGCACCAAGTACCAGTGGTTCGCGAACTGCGCCGGCAACGTGCTCGCCGATCCCACGGAGATGTTCACCCGGGCGTACAAGCACGGCGTCATCTGCGACGGCGTGTACGCCCCCGGCAGCCAGGGCCACGAAAACTGCACCAACGCGGTGTTCGATCCGATGTTCACCGGCAACCTGCAGATCTCACTCCTCCTCGTAGCGGTCGAATTCGCGAAGAACATATTCCTCGTCGGCGCCGCAGCGAGCATCGTCGGCTGCATTCTGGTGCTCCCGTGCGGGCTCGCGGCCGGCGCGTTGCTCACGATCGGCGACGTCGGGCTGAACGTCTTCAAGTTCTTCAACGGCGACCAGTCGCTGCTGCAGACCCTCATCAACCTCGGCGCGATCGCGCTGGAGACGCTGCTCCTGGCCGGCCTGGGCAAGCTGCTCAGCGTCGGCTTCCAGGCCCTCAAGGCGATGTACCTCGCCGTGCAGGGCCTCAAGGTCGCCGAGGCCGGACTCCGTGAAACCGGCAACCTCACCCTGCTGCGCCTCGGCGGGCTGGCGTCCTGTCTGGGGCGACACAGCTTCGATCCGGGCACCCCAGTGCTGATGGCCGACGGCACCCGTCGTCGGATTGTCGACGTCAAGGTGGGCGAACAGGTCCTGGCGACCGATCCGGCCTCTGGGCGGACCACTCGCGAGCGGGTCACACGTGTGTGGCGCAATCGTGACACCGCCCTGACGGACGTGCGGGTCGTCGATCGCGCTGGCGCGTCGACAACGATCCGTACGACGCCCACCCATCCCTTCTGGGCGACGGCGGCCGGCGCTTGGGTCGAGGCGAGCGCGCTGGCGTCCGGGTCTCGACTCCAGAGCCGAGATGCCGAGCCGGTCACGGTCACCGGCGTGCGCTCCTACACCGGCTCGAAGATCATGTACGACCTGACGGTCGCCAACACCCACACCTACTACGTGATAGCGGGACGCGCGCCGTTGCTCGTCCACAACACCGGATGCGATCAGGTAATCATGGAGGCGTTCGGGATACGCGCCTCAGGGTCAGTCGCACCAGGACGCAACATCGCCGTGGCCCGCACCGAAATCGCCGGTGGGATCCCCGAATTGCTGTCCGCGGTGAGCGGACTGGGCCGGCGTGACGGGTTCGTGCCAGAGATCGGCCCGCACAATCCGCAGATTTTCATTCCCTGGCAGGTCGGCGATCACAACAACAGGATGAGCGAACCCGAGTTCAAGATTCTGAACTACATCGCGCACCAGCTCGGGCCCTCGCCGAACGTGTGGGGCACCATCGTGCTGTACTCCGAACGCATCGTGTGCCCCTCGTGTGAGTGGGTGATTCGCCAGTTCAGAGAGAGATACCCTCACATCGAGCTGACCGTCCTTACCGGAGGAGGATAGCCGCGGTCGTGGCGGAGATGAGTGCGGCCCACGAGGCCGTCGAGTCCGGTGACCTGGAGACGCTCGCTCGCCTCCTGCGGACCGGCGAGGCCAACATCCACGAGGAGTTCGACGGCCTCACCTTGCTGCACCACGCCATCGACGTGGAGCTGGACACCCATACCCAGACCGGTGGACCGCTGCACGTCGACACGACCGCGCTGCTGCTGGCTCTCGGCGCCGACCCGCGCCGGGGGTCGGCCGGCGGCGTAGGTCCCACCGCCGAGCACGTTGCCTTCGTCAACGGTCACTGGCTCGCCTCATGCCTATTCGAAGGCTGGGGGCGTGGCGGCGGCTAGCGCAGCGCCGGGCAGCGCCGGGGGCGGGGGATGCCGCGCTCGTCGAGGATCCGCTCCAGCACGGTCGGCCAGGAGGTCATCAGGCCGTCCGCGCCCGCGTCGATGACCGCGTTGTAGGTGGGCTCGTCCTCGGGGCGGTGCCGCTGAACCACACGTGCACGGCGTACCCGTCGGCGTGCGCGCGGGCGACGAACTGCGGGGTGACGACCGGGATGCCCTGGAAGGTCATCGGCACCTGGAGGGCGACCGTGCCGTCGATCGGCCGTACGCCGGCGAGGAAGTAGTTGGTCAGCCCGGTCAGCCCGGGTGCCAGCGGCACCCGCGGCGCCAGTCGGTGGAACTCGGCGATCGCCGCGTCGTTGAACGACGTCACGATGACGTCCTTCGTACGGCCGGTGCGGGTCAGCAGGTCGGCGAGCAACCGCGCGTTGTGCAGGAACGACTCGGTGTCGGCGTCGCTCGTACCCTTGATCTCGATGCTGATCGGCACCCGCCGGAACCCGGTGAGCACCTGGCGCAGCGACGGGATCGCGAAGTCGGCTGCCTGGTAGCCGCGTGGCGGCCGGCGGTCGTGGGTGCGCACGCCCCGCAGCGGGTACGACTCCGGCGGCAGCCCGGGGACCGCGTTGCGACCTGGCACGAAGTTGTAGGCGGCGTCCAGGGCGCGCACCTCGCGGTAGGTCTGGTCGCGGACCCGCCCGGTCCCGCCGGTGGTGCGGTTGACGGTGGCGTCGTGGATCGCGACCAGGACGTCGTCGGCGGTCGAGTGCACGTCCAGTTCCAGCATGTCGGCGCCGGCGGCGACCGCCTGCCGGTACGCGTACATGGTGTTCGACGGTGCCTCGCTCTCACCGCCCTGGTGCGCGATGTGCAGGAACCGCTCGGCCAGCCAGGAATTGCCGGGCCCGGCGGCGGCCTGGGCCGGGCCACCCGGCGTGATGGCGAGAGCCAGTACGGTCATCGAGGTCATCGAGGTCGTCGTGGCGGCGGCGGCGCGCCGGAGGAAGTGTCCATCAACGCCCATCGACCCAGTATCACCCTCTGACGTCGCTGGTGAGGATCAGCACCTTGCCGACCGCGCCGGCCTGCACCTCGGCGTGCGCCCGCGCGGTCTCGTCCAGCGGGTAGTAGTGCAGCGGCAGGCCCGCCTCCGGGCCGACCCGGATCGCGCCCTCGGCGGCCGCGTCGGCGACGTCGTTGACCGCGTGTGCCTTGGCCGCCTCGGGCAGGGTGTAGACCAGCACGAACTGCCACCGTGCGTTCGGCACCATCAGCGCGCGCACCGGCAGCGTGAGCGGCCCGTCGTCGGCGTACACCGACACCACCGCGTGGCGGGCCACGACCCGCGCGTCGACCTCGGCGTTCGTGGCGGGGGCGACCTCGACCACGGCGTCCACCCCGTGCGGTGCGACCTTGTGGACCTCGGCGACGACGTCCTGCCGCCGGTAGTCGATCACGTGGTCGGCGCCCGCGGCCGCCGCCAGCTGCGCCTTCGACGGGCCGCTGACCGTCGCGATCACCGTGGCGTCCGCCCACCGCGCGAGCTGGACCGCCGCGTTGCCGACCGCGCCGGCGCCGCCCTGCACCAGCACGACCCGGCCGGCCAGCGCGCCGGGGTTGAGGCGGTCCGGCAGCGTCTCGCCGGCGGTCAGGCAGCGGTGCGCGGTCAGGAACGGGATGCCGAGGCCCGCCCCCAGGTCGAACGAGGCCGCGCCGAGCCGGACCACCTGGCGGGCCGGCACGAGCGTGTACTCGGCCGCCGTACCCCAGGGTCGCTGCCAGGCGGCCTCCCAGATCCACACCCGCTCGCCGATCAGGGCCGCGTCGACGCCCCCGCCGACCGCCTCGATCACGCCGGCGCCGTCCTGGTTGGGGATCTGCCAGCCGGCCGGCGGCGGGGCGCCCGACCCGTCGCCGCGGCGCGACTTCCAGTCGGTCGGGTTGACCCCGGAGACCGCGACCCGGACCAGCACCTCACCCGGGCCGGGCTGGGGCACCGGGCGTTCGACCAGTTCCAGCACCGACGCGTCGCCGGTGCGCGTGTAGACGACCGCTCGCATTCCACCCATCTTGCCGTGCCGTGAACCTTTCCGGGGCGGGAGTGCTACACACCAGGTGATGCTGGCAGAGAACGGGGACGCCGCGCTGCTGGGGCGGGTGGCGCAGGGTGACAGCGCCGCGCTGGCCCGGCTGTACGAGGCGCACGCCGGGCGACTGTTCGGCTACCTGTTGCGACTGACCGGTGACCGGATGACCGCCGAGGAGGTCCTCCAGGACACCATGCTCGCGGTGTGGCGGTCCGCCGGCGGCTACGCGGGCGGGTCGCGGGTCACCACCTGGCTGTTCGGGGTGGCGCGGCGGCAGGCGTACTACCGGCTGCGGGGCACGCCGCCGCCCGCCCCGATGCAGCCCGTGGACCACCCGGACCACGCGCCCGGCCCGGACGAGCTGGCGATCGCCGCGGCCGGCGGCACCCCGGTCGCGGAGGCGGTCCGCCGGCTGCCCGACCACCACCGGGAGGTGATCGGGCTGGTGTTCGTCGCGGGACTGCCGTTGGCGGACGTCGCCGAGATCCTCGGTGTCCCGGTGGGGACGGTCAAGAGCCGCCTGCACCACGCCCGAGCCGCGCTGGCCCGCACGCTCGCCACCCAGGGGGTACCGGAATGAAAGAACGGCTGGCGGAGTACGCGGCCGGCACGCTGACGGCCGCGGAGCGTACCCACGTCGAAGACCATCTGGCGGTCTGCGCCGACTGCCGCGCGGACCTGGCCGGCTGGGTCGGGCTGGCGTCCGCGGCCCGCGCCGGCACGGCCGGCGCGCCGCCGGCCGACGACCTGGTGTATCGGGTGATGGTGCGCAGCGCGCTGGCCGAGCCCCAGCCGATCGCGCGGCGCCCGCGGTGGTTCACCTTTGCGCTGGTACGTGCCGAGGCGCGGCTGCTGCGGCCGTCGGTGCTTGTGGCGTCGGCGCTGGTGATGGCGCTCGGCGTGGTCCTGGCCGCCATCCAGGGCGCGACGGCGGACGGCTGGGCCGGAGAGATCCTCGCGCTCGTCGCGCCGCTCGTCGCGGCGGCCGGCATCAGCGGCGCGTACGGGCCGCAGCGCGACCCGGCGTTCGAGGTGGTCGCGGCGACACCGACGTCGCCGCGGCTGATCCTGCTCGTGCGGATCACCCTCGTGTTCGGGTACGACCTGCTGCTGGCCTTGGCGGCGTCCGGCGCGGTGGCCCTGGTCGGCGCCGACGCGGGCGGCCTGTGGGCGCTGGTGGTCGCCTGGCTGGGGCCGATGGCGCTGCTGTCGGCGCTGTGCCTGGTGCTGGTGGTGTGGGTCGGCCCGGACGTCGCGATCGGTGCGGCGCTGGCGCTGTGGGCGCTGCGGGTGCTGGCCGGCAGCGCGTTCGCGGACGTGACCGCGCTGGTCGAGGTGTCCCGGCTGGTGTGGGCCACCAACGCGGGCACCGCGGCGGTGGCGGCGGCGCTGGCGCTCGTCGCGGTGATTCTCGCCGGCCGCGGTGAACCTGTCCGGCGCTCCGGCGCTACCCACCTGCTGTGAAACCACTGTCTTTGTGGCGGCACGAGGTGCGCCGCACCGGGCGGGCCGCGCTACTGGCCCCACCGCTGGTCGCCGGCCTCGTCGTCGCCGTCACCCTCGCCAACGGCACCGCCGGCGCCGAGAGCGAGGCCATGCGCAACCTGTTCAACTCGGTCGAGATGGCGATGCCGCTGGTGGCCGGGATCGGCGCCGCGTCGCTGATCGGCCGCGACCCGGCCGCCGAACTGCACCTGACCCTGCCGACCCCGTACCGGGCGACCCTGGTGCGCCGGCTGGCCATCGCGGTCGGCTGGACCGCGCTGGTGGCCGTCCTCATCGTCGCGGTGCTCGTGGTCACCGGCTGGTGGGCGCGCTGGCCGGAGGCGCACGGCGCGTTCGTCGGCCAGCTCGTGTGGCTCGCGCCCACCCTGTGGCTCGCCGCGGCCGGCTTCCTCGCCGGCGCGGTGTTCCGCGGGCCGGCGCCGGCCAGCGGGCTGGTAGCCGTGCTGTGGATCCTGCAGCAGCTCTTCGCCGGCGGGTGGCAGGAGCACCAGTGGTCGCGGCTGCTGTACCTGTTCGCGACGACCCGGGGCACCGTGCCCGGGGACTGGCTGGCGAACCGGCTGACCCTCGTCGCCACCGGGGTCGCGCTCGGGTACGCCGGATGGCTGCTGGTCGGCCGCGCCGAACGGCTCATCGGTGAGGAGGCGGAGTGACCGCGACCGCGCGTTACGAGCTGCGCATGATGCTGCGCAAGCGATCCATGTGGATCACCATGGGCATCATGGTCGCCCTGCTGGGCGTGATCAGCTTTGAGCAGTTCCGCGAATTCCTGCGCGACGACGACCCCAAGTACGTCATGGTGCAGGCCGCGCTGCTGCTCAACCTGTTCCTCCCGGTCGGGTACGGCTGCCTGCTCGCCGACCGGCTGATCCGCGACCGGAAGCTCGGCGTGGCGGCGATCCTGGACGCCACCCCCGCGTCCCCGGGGGCCGCCTGGTCGGCAAGTACGCCGGGGTGTGCGCCGCCGCCGCGGTGCCCGTCGCGCTGCTGTTCTTCGGGTTCGCCGCCGTGTACGCGGCGGTCTCCGGCGAGTACGCCGCGCTGCCCTGGGCGCTGGCCATCTTCGCCACGGTCGTCGCGCCGGCGGTGCTGTTCGTCGGCGCGTTCGCGCTCGCCGTCCCGCTCCTCCTGCCGGCGCCGCTGTTCCGGGTGCTGTTCGTCGGGTACTGGTTCTGGGGCAACGCGATCAGCCCGGTCGCGATGCCCACCCTGGCGCAGACCGTGATCGCGCCGATCGGCGACTACCCGATGCGGGTGCTGTTCGGCTTCAGCAGCCGCGACGGCACCCTCGTCGGCCCGCAACCGGGGGCCAGCCTGAACTTCCTGCGCCCCGACCCCACCCCGTTCACCGCGTGGCTGTCCATCGCCATCCTGCTCGCCATCGCCGCGCTCGTGCTGTACGCCGCCGAGGCGGCCCGCGCCCGTACCACCCGATAGGAGACCACGTTGCGAATCGACATCACCGGGCTGACCAAGCTTTACAAGGGTGGCGTGGCGGCGCTGGACGGGCTGGACCTGGTCGTGCCGACCGGCATGTTCGGGCTGCTCGGGGCGAACGGCGCCGGCAAGACCACGCTGATGCGCATCCTCGCCGGACTGCTGCGGCCCACCGCCGGCCGGGTCCGGATCGGCGACCACGACGTGACCACCCGGGCCGGGCGGCAGGCCGTCCAGCGCACGCTCGGCTACCTGCCGCAGGATCTCGGCGTCTACCCCGACCTGACCGCCCGCGAGTTCCTGGACTACATCGCGTTGCTCAAGGGCGTCGACGACACGGCGGCCCGGCGGCGCCGGGTGGGCGAGCTGCTCGAGGTGGTCGCGCTGACCGCCGACGCCGACCGGCGGCTGCGCGGGTACTCCGGCGGCATGCGCCGGCGGGTGGGCATCGCGCAGGCCCTGCTCGCCGACCCGCGGCTGCTCATCGTCGACGAACCCACCGCCGGGCTCGACCCCGAGGAGCGGATCCGGTTCCGGACCCTGCTCGCCCAGCTCGCCGGAGCCCGTACGGTGCTGCTGAGCACCCACATCGTCGACGACATCGCGCAGACCTGCCGGGAGCTCGCCGTGCTGTCCCGCGGTCGGCTCACGTTCCGCGGCACGGTGGACGAGCTGACCCGGCAGGCCGAGCGTCGGGTGTGGACGGTCGTCACCGCCGGGCCGGCCCCCACCGCCGGGACGGTCGTCTCGGCGGTCCCCCACGACGGCGGCATGCGCTACCGCGTCGTCGCGCCCACGCCGCCCGCCGTCGCGGCGGAGTCCGTCGAGCCGAACCTGGAGGACGGATACCTGGCGCTGGCCCAGAGCCGGTCCTGACCCGATCGCCGCCGCTACCCACCGCCGGCTGAGCCCGCGTACTCAGCGGGTCGGTCGGCGCCGATGGCGTACGAGGCGCCAGGCCAGCATGACGAGCCCGGCGAGCACCATGGACGCCGGGACGTACACCCACCATTGCGCCTGCCAGGGCGACGGCTCGATCGCGGTGCCGCCGACCGTGCCCTCTTCGAGCAGGTCGCGGGCGTACTGGGCGCATCCGTGGCCGGCCACGGTGAGCGGCAGGGTCTCGGCGTGGGCCGCGGTGAGGACGATCATGTCGCAGCCGAGGCCGGCGCCGCGGTCCTGCTGGATGACGGGTGCACCCGCACGCCAGGCGACCAGGGAAGGGTCGCCCGGCCGGTCGCCGGCCGTCCCGTCGGTGACGGCGCCGGTGGCGACGTCGAGGCGCTGCACCCGCCAGGTCTGCTCCGGGCAGTAGTCCGTCCACGCGCAGCCGCCGGCCGCGAGCAGGAGTTGGGTGCCGTCGGGCGTCCACGCGGCCGGCCCGGCCAGCCGCTGCCGCGTGGTCAGGGTGACGGTGCTCAGCGTCGTACCGGTGGCGGTGTCCAGGATCCGCAGCGAGCTGGTCTCCCCGCCGTCCGCCGCCTGGACCGCCACCCGGCGGCCGTCCGGCGCGAACGCCGCCCACCACCGGGAGTTCCCGGGGATCGTGGTGAGCGTCCGCACCGCGCCGGTAGCGACGTCGACGAGCACGACCTCCTCGTCCGGGGTGGGATCTCCTTCCCGTCCGGGCCGTAGGAGGTGCCGCCGTCGCCGCCGACGACGCCCAGGGCGGTGCGGCTGTCCGCCGCCCACACCGCCGGCAGGTACCCGGTGAGCCGCCGCTCCAGCCCGCGGGTCTCGCCGGTGGCCAGGTCGAGCAGGTCGTGCCGCAGCAGCCAGCGCCCGTCCGGCGACAGCGAGCCCGGCTCCCCGCCCGGCGGCAGATAGATCAGCCGATAGCTGTCGTCGGTCCCGATCAGCACCACCGCCGTCTCCAGGTTCAGGCTGTGGCCGGTGGTGAACACGAGCTTCGCCGGGCCGTTCGGGTCGCCGACGAACGTCTGCTGCCACAGGTGCGGATCAGCGACCGCGCTGGGCAGCACCTCCGGTCCGGCGCCGACCGGCTCGGGCGCGGTCCCCGCGCGTACCGGCAGCCAGGCCACCGCCGCGGCGAGCACCAGGCAGGCCAGCGCCGCGGCGGCCCGGCGCCGCCGCCGGCTGCGGCGCCCGCGCCGCCACAGGTCATCCGGCACGGGTACGCGGACAGCCAACTCGGCGGCGTCGGCGAGCGCCTGGGACAGGCGGGTGGTCATCGGGACACCTCCTGGAGTTCGGCCAGGTCGGGGGCGAGAGTGCGGAGCCGGGCGAGGGCGTCGCGGGTCTGGCTCTTGACGGTCCCGATGGAGACCCCGAGCGCCACGGCGGTCTGCGCCTCGGTGAGGTCCTCGAAGTAGCGCAGCACGAGCACCGCCCGCTGCTTGGGGGCCAGCCGGCGCAGCGCGCCGCGGACCGCGATCGCGGTGTCCAGCGGCCCGTGCGGCTCGACCGCGGCCGGCTCGGGCAGCCGCTCGACCGGCACCGGCTCCCGCCGCCACCGCCGCCACCAGGAGATGTGCTGGTGGTAGAGGGTTCGCCGCACGTACGCGTCGGGGTCGCCGCCGGCCAGGATCCGCTCCCAGTGCGCGGCGACCCGTACCAGGGTCTGCTGGACCAGGTCCTCGGCCAGGTGGGGGTCGCCGGTCAGCAGGTACGCCGAGCGCGACAGCGCCGCGACCCGTGCGTGCACGTAGTCGCGGAACGAGTCCTCGGGGGCCGGGGGCATGGCGGGCACACTACGAACACGCGCGCCGGACCCCGGATGGAGGGGTACTTGACTTCATGCGCACATGAACCGGCACGGTTACCGGCGTGCGAAACCTGATGGATCACTTTCTTGTCCGGGCGACGGTCGCCGAGGTGGCGGCCGTCACGCCCCGGATGCGGCGCGTCCGCGTCGTCGGGGACGCGCTGCGCGGTCTGGACTGGACCCCCGGCCAGCACGTCCGGGTACGCGTCGAGGACCTGCGCCTGCGTTCCTATTCGGTCTGGGACTACACCGACGGCGAGCACCTGGACCTGTGCGTGCTGGACCACCCGGCCGGCGGCCCCGGAGCCCGCTGGGCCCGGCGTATCGGCGCCGGCGACCCGGTCGCGTTCACCCGTCCCCAGGGTCGGCTGACGCTGCGCGACGACGCCCCGTACCACCTGTTCGTCGGGGACGAGACGGCCTCGGTGGCGTTCGGGCCGATGCTGTGCGCGCTGCCCGCGGACGCCCGGGCGTACGGCGTCATCGAGACCGAACGGCCGGACGACCGCCTGCCGCTGGCCCGCGTCGACGGGTTCGAGTGGATCGGCCGGGACGGTTTGGTCGCCGCGCTCCGCGCCCTCGACCTGCCCGCCGAACCGGGCGTGGCGTACGTCGCCGGCGAGGCCCGCGCCTGCCAGGCGGTACGCCGTCACCTTCGGACCGAGCGCGGCTGGCCGCGCGAGGCGGTGACCGTGAAGGCGTTCTGGGCACCCGGAAAACGCGGCCTCGACTAGCCTCCGGTACCGTCAGCCGTCATGAACACCGGACCGGCGCCACGCCACGCACGGATTGGCGACCCGGTGGACAGCTGATCGACCGGCGGGTGCTTCGTGAGCACCCGGCCGATTCGGCACGCGGGCCTCCGAGCGATCGACGCTCACCAGGTCCCGTCATCGTCGTGTCGAACAACAGGGAGGTCAGCCGAATGGCAGTCAGTTTCAACCACACCATCATCGCCGCCAAGGATCGCAACGAATCGGCCCGGTTCTACCGCGAGCTGCTGGAAGTTCCGGAAGCGCCGTCCTGGGGTGTGTTTACCAACGTCCAACTCAGCGACGGCGTGCTGCTCCAGTTCGCCGAACCGCCGGTGGAGATTCAAATGCAGCACTACGCGTTCCTGGTCGACGACGATCTCTTCGATAGGGCGTACGCGCGACTGAGCGACCGCGGCATCGAGCACTGGGCCGATCCGCAGATGCGCCGCCCCGGCGAAATCAACAATGGGCATGGCGGCCGCGGAGTCTACTTCAAAGACCCCGCGGGCCATGCGATCGAACTGATCACCCGCCCGTACGTGTAGCGGCAGCCTCGGGCCGGGCGGCCGTCACGCGGCGCCCGGCCAGCTTCGTGTCCGCTTGCAGCGACTTCCATCCAGGACCAACTTGCTCTCGGCGCGCTACCGCGCGGCCACCGTCTGAATCTCAGTCCGTAGGTCGTTCACCCGTGGTAGAGCGTGATACGGCTCTGAGTCGGCGAGCAACTCGCGTAGACGAACCCTCACCATGACAGAGGCGGTGTTCGTGGCGAGGGCGACCGCGCGCTCGCCGTCGTCGCAGGCTTGTTCCGGCTCGCCGGCGACGAACCGCACACGGGCTAGCCGAATTTGGTTGAGTACGTCGTTGCGGCCGCGGCCCTCGCCGGCCCTCGCCAGCGTCTGGAGGGTGCGGTCCTCGGCCTTGCCCGCGAGGCTTCGGTCGTACTTGGCCAGCACGAGATATGCGCAGGAGGCGGTCGACAGCAGCTCGGCTTCGGAGGCGTCGATGGAGGGCCGTACGTGTGCCAGGTTGAGCGGATCGGCGGCGAGGCGATCGTGGTCGTCGGCTTGGGCGTAGAGGTCGAACGACAGGGCGAGGGCATTCTCCACTTCCGGTACGCAGCCGCGCCCGTGATAGGCCAGTGCCCAGGCTTTCTGGCTGCTGAGGATCGCTCGCACCGTGTTGAAGCGGCTGCGGTCCTGGGGGAGCTGGTTGAGGGCGAGGTCCAGGAGCCGGACTGCGGTGTCCGGGCGGCCGAGCCAGCGCATGTGACGGGCCATGTCGGCGAGGATTCCGACGACGAGGAGTTGTGCTCTGGGGTCGGTGGATTCCCGGGCCGCTTGGAGGCCGTAGGTGAGGTAGCGCTGGGCTGGGCCGCTCATGCCGGAGTCGTGGCACATCCAACCGACCATGCCGGCGAGTCCGGCGACGGCTGCGAGTAGCTGGTTTCCGACGGTCGCGGTGTAGCTGCCGTGCTGCATGAGATCGACGGCGTACTTGAGTTGGCCGACCGCTGCTTCGCGACTCAGACCGCCGCCGACCTCAGCGTCAGTGGCCGCGAAGTAGCGTGTCGACTGCTCGATCCGCTTCACGTCGGCGGTCCCGATACGGCCGCCATTACCGATGCTGGGGTCAACGCCACCTACAGGGACGGTGAGCCAGCGCGCGATCGGGTCGACGAACGATGCGCCGGTCGCAGCGCTGACCGCTGCGGCTAGCGCTTCCCGCCTGGTCAGCATGTCGCATCCAATCAACGCCCCTAGGTTTTCCAGGGTACGGGCGGTGGCCCACGGCTGTAAGTGGGCGGGCGTAGGCCCATCGCCACTGCGCAACTCGGGCCAGACGACGGTCGCTGGCACCGTGATGCCCCAGGCGTCGCTGAGCACGGCGGCGACCACGTCTGGGTTCTGGCAGACGCTTCCGCCCAGCCAGCGTTTGACGCTGACGTGGTCGTAGCTGAGCTTGACGCCGTGCATCTCCCAGCCGCGCAGGTTGACGGCGTTGGCGAACCGCTCCAGGGATGGAAAGCCTGAGCCCTGAATGAGCGCGGCAAGCCCTGGATTGGCGACCTGCTTGGGCAGCTTCACTGCAGCCTCCTGGGGTTCTTGCCGGACATAGATATCAATTGTCGCGCAGAAGGTAGCTCTGCCGCAGCGGTCGGGGAATCGCCGCGCACCTTTCGCGCACCCCCGCCTAGGAATTCCTCGGTCTCCGTATGGGGCAGCCAACCCACTCACAGTGGTTCACGGCATCCAGGGGTTCCTATTCCGAGCAGGGACGCCCACCGCCGGGTGCCGCCGAAAGGCCCCGGCCGGACGCGACGCATGGACTCCGTCCGGCCGGGTGCCGCCGTCAGCAAGGCCGCGCAGGTCGGAGGAGGTTCTGTGACCGTTGCCGAGATCGATTCCAGTAGCGCCGATATAGGGCCCAGAGTGCGTCGTCCCAATACCTGGTTGCGACAAGCGCGACTCAGGACGCCGTCACCATCCGACTCCGGGCGGCCAATGTCGCGTCAAGAGGTGGCTGAGGCGGTCAACGCTCATGTTTACCTCGCCACCGGGCGAGTGTCTGCCATGAATGCGCACTATGTCAGCCGCCTCGAGCGCGGCGTTCGGCGCTATCCGACGGCCGACTACCGCGCCGCCCTTCGCGCGGTGCTCAGGGTGACAACCGATGCCGAGCTTGGCTTCATGGCGCCCTCGCATGTGTCCGGCTGGGCGCACGGTGCCCCTTCCGCCAACGAAGCGGTCGCTACGCCATTTGCTGGAGCGCCGTCCCAAGCTATGGTCACGCGGTTGGTCGTGATGCCGGGCATGGCAGCGGTCGTCGTCGTAGCCGCTGACCGCCCGGTACTGCTGACGCTCGTTGACGGGTACATGGCATGGGCATGACAGCCACAGTGTTACCGCACGTACTCGGCCTGACCCCGTGGCTGGCGGCCTGGCGGGAGGAGCTTTTGCACCTCATGGGCGTCCAAACACTCGACCAGATCCTCGTCGCGTAACGACCAGGTGGGCGTGTGGACGGCAGCGTCGGCCGTGGCCTTGAGCTGCGTCAACACATCCGGCATCACCCATCCATTGTCGTACACGCGTGCGAAGATCACTGGCCCCGTTCGGCGACCAATCCGTTGATCAGGGAGCATCTCGCGCGTGTCGTGGGCGTGTCGTAGAGGAAGGTTGGCCACGTCCACATTGGAGGCTCGATCCACCGTCGGTATGGAGACGAGGCGGACTGAGGCATTCAAGAACCCGGCGCCTTGTACCCGGGCCGCCGCGCGGCGCCGATCTAGGGAATGCCCGCCGATCAAGGACGAACGGTCGTGCTTTGATCTCCAATCCACGACCGTTTGCCCTTGATCGACGGCCTGGTCCTTGATCGGCGCACCGCCGTGGCCGGGCGGTCGCTCGCTGGCGCCGATGAATCCGCCCGCCGTCGGCAGTCACCCTCGCGGATCCACCAACCGACCGCCGGGGCCAACCCGCGTACGACCGTGACGGTGGTCGCGACGGGGCGGCTGGGCGGCTGGGCGGCTGGGCGGCTGGGCGGCGAGTCAAGCCTCGAACGAGGACAGTGACCAGTTCGGCGCGGCGTACCGGCGTGAGTGTCGCCGGTACGCCGCATGCGTCGTCGGAGTCGGTTCTAGGGGGCGTAGGTGATGTTCGGGCGTGGCGGCGTGGCCATGCCGGCGCCGAGGAAGTAGTCGACGTGGTGGGACTGCACGTATCCCTTGAGTGTCATGGCGTTGCGGTACGCGGGGTTGTGCGCGAGCGCGTAGAGCCGGGTGCTTGACGGCTGGTTCGTGGTGAAGATGATCAGCTCGTTGTAGCTGGCGTTGGTGTATACGACTTCTTCGCGCCAGTCGCCGAGGATGTCGCCGTGGAACGTCGGGTTCGGGCCGCCGGACGCGTTGACGGAGCCGTAGTTCCAGGTGCTGACCAGCCGGGGGACGCTGCCGGTCGCGGTCGGGGCGGCCGGGTTCCACTTCTCGATTTTGCCGTCGTTGAGCAGTTCCATTGTGGTGTCGCCGTCCCACCACAGGCCCAGGTGCGGCCAGGGGCGCAGCGTGGGGTTCGGCTCGGCGAGCTGGTTGGTGGGGCGTTGTAGAGGCCCGAGAACGACCACACTTCCATGCCGGGGAAGCGCGGGTCGATGTCGCCGGCCATGCCGCGCCCGACGTCGCCGACGCCGGCCTCGACGTGCCGCCAGATGATGGCGCCGGTCCCCGCGTCGTAGTAGTACTCGCGCAGTCCGCTGGGGTTGTCCTGCTGGACGCCGTACCCCTGCAGGCCGGCGCGGTTGGGGTCCATCTTCGCGATGTGGAAGCGGTCGCCGTGGATGATGCCCTGCGGGCCCAGCGAGTACTTCAGAGTGCCGTTGCCGTTGAGGACGAACCCGATCTCGGCGACCTCGTCGCGGCCGTCGCCGTCGACGTCGATGATGCGGGTGTTGTGCCCGTCGGGGGCGTTCTGGCTGCCGCGCAGCCACTTCCATTGCTGGGTCACGGCCCCGCCGGTGAACCGCCAGGCGGCCATCACGAGGTTGAAGTCGCCGGTGCCGATCCGGTTCTTCATGAACGCGACCAGGCTCGGGTTGACGCCGTCGAGGTAGCCGACGCCGAAGCGGGCGTACAGCGGGCCGTCGGCCAGGTAGTCGGTCGGCACCGGAGCGGTGGCCCGCAACGCGCCGGTCTGTCCATTGAGGATGGCGATGAACTGGAGGTTGTTGTTGCTGTTGGTGAACGTGGTTCCGTTGCCGAACACGACGCCGTTGGCGATCCGCAGCGCGACCTCGGCGAGGCCGTCGTTGTCGAAGTCGTACACCGTGACGCCGTCGTTGTGGCCGACGTCGATGGTGGACGATCCACCCTCGATGTTGTCCTGGTTGGTGCTGTTCGGGCCCATGTTGACCGACCAGAGGAACTGGCCGTTGCTCCGGTACGCCTCGATGGTCTGCGGGGACGTCTGCCGGTCCAGGACGAAGTCGTACTCGCCGTCGCCGTCGAGGTCGCCGACCCAGACGAACTTCACCGGCCCGCCGGCGCGCAGCGGCAGGCGTACGACTGGCTCGGTGGCGTGGTTGGCGGTCAGCGTGAACGCCCCGCTGGCGGCCTGCTCGACGCCGCCGATCACCGGGCGGACCCGGTACGCGTTCGACTGGGCCAGGTTGGCCGTGGTGTCCACATAGTTGGTGCCGCCGGTCAGTACCGCGGAGTTGAGTTTGACCTCAGCGGCGCCGGCGGTGGACCGGTACACGTTGAAGCCGATGCCGGCCGGGTCGAGCCCGAGCAGCCGCCAGCTGACCAGGACGCTGCTGGTGCCGGTCCGTACGGCCACGACGCCGCGGCCGAGGTTCTCCAGCACCCGGCCGGTCGGCGTGGGGGTGGTGCCGCCGGTGGTGACGTCGACGTAGTCGACGTTGCCCAGCCCGGAGGCGGTGGTCGCGGCGAGCCGGATCGTGTTGCTGCCGGCGTTCAGCGTCACGGTCAGCGTGCGCGTGGCCCACGCGTTCCACGCGCCGGTGGCGTCGAACGCGAACGCGGACTGCACGACCGTTCCGTTGACGCTGACGTCGGCGGGCCGGCCGGCGGTGCCGCCGTTGGCGTATCGGATGTCCACAGTGGCGCTGCCGGCGCTGGGCGCGGTGACGGTGAACTGCGTTGCCGCGCCGACCGCGGCGTTGGTGTCGCAGAACCCGGTGCCGGAGTAGCCGGAGTGGTTGGCGGCGATGGCGCCGTCGCAGGTGGCCGGCGCGGTCTCGGCCTCGTACCGGGTGGTCGCGGCGGACGCGGTGAGCGCGACGAAGACCCCGGCGCCCGAGAGGAGGATCGCGGCCGACGCGATCGTCGCGAGCCGCTTCACGACTGCGCCAAGTGGTCGCCGACCAGCGCCAGGCACTGGATCGCGGCCAGGCCGTACTGGGCGCTGGCGTTGGTGGACACGAAGCTGGCCTCGTCGACCGGCTTGAGCACGGCGGGGCCCTCGACCCGCGTGGAACGCCAGGGAGCGTTGCGCGGGTAGCCGGCGTGGCCGGTGTAGAACTCCTGCCAGGCCCGCGCCGCCAGGGTCGCGTTGCCCGTCTTGGCGGCGGCGTACGCGGTGAGCCGGGAGTGGGCCTGGCGCAGGTTGAGGTTGCCGAACGAGGAGCCGGTCTCGGCGATCTGCTGGGCGGCGGTGCCGTTGTAGAGCCGGCAGTACTGCAGCCAGGTGTCGGTGAATTCGGGCATGTCGATCAGGTCGATCAACTCGCTGCACATCTCGACGAGGCCGAACACCGCGCCGAGCGATCCGACCGACACGACCGGCGCGGCGGGTGCGAACTCGCCGGTGTCCAGGTCGTACAGTCCGCTGCCCTGGATGAAGCCGTTCGGCATGGCGGCGATGGTGCGGGCCGTGTTGAGCAGCTTCGTGCGGGCGATCGGGTCTCCGCCGCGCTCCCACTCGGTGAGCCAGGCCGCGGCCAGGCCGCTCCAGTCGGTGCCGGTGCCGACGCTCAGCGCGTGCGGGTCCGGCTCGTACGGCTCGGTGCGGATCTTGCGGATCGGGTCGAGGACCAGGAACGTCCGGTCGGAGTCGACCAGGTCGCGCATCAGGTCGCCGGTCCGCTCGTCGGCGGTGAGGAAGTAGTAGAAGCGCCGGTACACGGCGGTGCTGATGCGCAGCTGCTTGGCGCTGTCGGCCCAGTGCAGGACGCCGTGCCGGGTGCCGAGGTCGCGGTACTTGCCGAGGTGGTAGACGTCGACCTCGCCGGTGTGCCGGGTCATCGCCTCGGCGAAGCGGAACACGTCGGCCCGCCCGGAGCGCAGGTACTGGTACCACAGCCACAGGTCGGGGGACAGCTCCGAGTTGGCCCAGGCGTACCCGCCGACGTCGTACCGCCAGACGTGCCGGTCCGGGTCGTAGCTGTGCATGATGTCGCCGTAGTTCCAGAAGCCGTACCAGGAGCGCTGCTCCACCTGGTGGCGGTGGAAGTCGACGAGGAAGTCCAGCCGGTCTTCGATCTCGCGCCGGGCGGGGGTGCCGCGGTCGACCGGGCTCCAGTCGCCGAAGACGCCGGCGGCGTGCAGGTGCTCGGGCGGGGCGACGATCAGCGGCGGCGTCCGGACGGCGGCGGCCAGCTGGGCGAACCGGTCGGCGGTCGGGGTGGCGTCCAGCGCCCACAGGGACAGCTCGGTGGTGCGCGCGATGCCGTACGGGCTGCCGAAGCCGGGCTCGTAGTCCTCGTACGTGATCTCCAGCCCCTCGAGCTGCTCGGCGTACGTGTCCTGGCCCATGCCGTCGTGGTAGAAGCGCAGGTCCATCGGGGTGGCGTCGGGCGACCAGAGCCAGGCGGTCACCTCGGCGGTGTCACCGGCCGCGCCCCGGACGTCGAGCTGGGTCGGGTGCAACTGCCAGAAGTCCTTCATGCCGAACGCGAGGCCGCCGGAGACGCCGCCGACGTACCCGAGCCCGCCGGCGCGGCGGCCGGTGTCGACCTGGACCCAGCCGTGGCCGGCGGAGGTGCGCTTGCGGACGTCGAAGCAGCCGTCGGACAGCTGCCGCAGGCTGTAGTCGCCCCAGGCCGGGATGAGGTGCAGCCGGCTGGTGACGCGGGCGTCCCAGGTGGCTGGGTCCGGGGTGGCGCGGCCGGCGATCTGTGCCTCGCGGGCCGCCGCGCCGGGGTCGCGGCGCAGTCCGGTGATGCCGCGCACGGCCTCACCGAGTACGCCGTCGCCGTCCCCGGCGAACCGGATGTGCCGGTCGTGCGGCGCGTCGGCCATCGGCACCTGGAAGCGGACGCCGAGGCCGCCGATGAAGTCCTTCTGCTCGTCGCCGTCGAAGACGAACGTGTGCACCATCCGGATGCCGTCGCTGCCGGCGTAGAGGTACAGCCGGATGGTGAACGGCAGCCACTCGCGGTGTCCGCGCTCGGCGCGGTGCCGGCCCTCGACGCGGATCACGGCGCGCACGGGGCCGCGCTGCTCCACGGTCACCGCGCGGATCGTGCTGGTGAACCGTTCGGTCCGCACGACGGCGGGAGCGTCGTCGGCGGTGTCCGTCCGCAGGCACACGAGCGTGCCGTTGGTGGCGGTGGTGCGGTCGCCGCGGGCGATCGACGGCACGAGCACCGGGCCGCGGCGGGCGATCCGGCAGCGGATGACGCCGGTGTCCACGTCGATCGCCTTGGCGGTCTCGGTGACGCGCAGCGGGGTGGCCGGCGCGGCCGCGGGGCCGGGGCGCAGCGCGTACCGCTCGGCCGGCGGCACCTCGGTGCCGATCGCGTGCGCGGTCCACTTGACGCTGCCGTCCGGCCAGAACCCGGTCGGCCAGGACTGCACCGGCACCGGCGTGCCGTCCACCGTGGACAGGGACAGCTCCGCCTCGCGGGTGAGCGTGCCGCGCGGCCACGGCACGCCCCAGGTCGCGCCGGCCAGCGCGGCGGGCGTGCCGCCGTCGAGCCAGCGCAGGGGTACGTCGGCGGGGGCGGCCGTGGCGGTGCGGGCCGGCGCCGCGGCGGCGGATCGGGATGGCGCCGGGAGTTGGCTCGCCGCCCCGGCGAGCGCGGCTCCCAGCAGGAGGGTGCGGCGGGGGAGCGTGGGCATGGAGGCCCTCCACGTGAGGTGTGGAAACGGTTACTACGCCATGCAGGGAATCAGGCGCAACCACGACTGTCAATACCCGGATTTCCATGCTGTACCTGGCGTTGATCGTGCTCTAGGCTCTGGATCATCAATGCAAACGCTTTAACTTACGTGCTCCCGCCGGGCGACGGGTTCCTCTCGCCGTACACCGGGTGGACCCGCGCCCACTGGGAGGCCGCCGCCGACCACCTGCTCGACGCGGTCGTGCCGTACGCCGTGCCCGGCGCCGCCCAGTACCGCCTGCCCGGCCGGCCCAGCACCGCGGGCCTGTCCAGCGACGGGCTGGAGGGGTTCGCCCGCACGTTCCTGCTCGCCGCGTTCCGGATCGCCGGTGCCGGCGGGGCGGTGCCGGCGGCGCTCATCGAGCGGTACGCGCAGGGCCTCGCCCACGGCACCGACCCCGCCCACCGGTACGCCTGGCCGGCCGCGGCCGACTGCTCGCAGCAGATCGTGGAGGCCGCCTCGATCGCCCTCGCCCTGCACGAAACCCGGCCGTGGCTGTTCGACCGGCTCGACCCGGCGGTGCGCGAGCGCGTCGTGGACTGGCTGGCCGGCTTCGGCGGCAAGCGGACCTGGCAGAGCAACTGGGTGCTGTTCCCGGTGATGGTCCAGCAGTTCCTGGCCGACATCGGCGGCCCGCACGACCCGGCGCAGATCGAGGCCGGGCTGGACCGGATCGAGCAGTGGTACGTCGGGGACGGCTGGTACACCGACGGCGCCGGCCGGTGCTTCGACTACTACGCCGGCTGGGCGATGCACCTGTACCCGCTGCTGTGGGCGCGCATGTCCGGCGACCGGGAGCGGGGCGAGAAGTACCGGGAGCGGCTGCGCGCGTTCCTGGGCCAGTACCAGCACATGTTCGCCCGGGACGGGGCGCCGGTGCACCAGGGCCGGTCGCTGTGCTACCGGTTCGCCTGCGTCGCCCCGCTGTGGCTGGGCGAGCTGGTGGACGCGAGCCCGCTGCCGGCCGGGCGTACCCGGCGGATCGCCAGCGGCGTGCTGCGGCACTTCGCCGAGCGCGGCGCGCCGGACGAGCGCGGGCTGCTCGGCCTCGGCTGGTACGAGCGCTTCCTGCCGAGCACCCAGCTCTACTCCGGGCCGGCCTCGCCGTATTGGGCGGCCAAGGCGTTCCTCGGCCTGCTGCTGCCCGCCGACCATCCGGAGTGGACGGTGCGGGAGAGCGCCGCGCCGCTCGACGAGGGCGACCAGGTGGTGGCGATGTCCGGGCCCGGCTGGCTGCTGCACGCCACCCGGCACGACGGCGTCGTCCGGGTGGTCAACCACGGCAGCGACCGGGCCCGGCACCTCGCGGCCGACGGCCTCGAAGACCCGCACTACACCCGCTTCGGGTACGCCTCGCACGCCGCCCCGAGGCCGGCGAGCAGGCCCGGGTACGCGCCGTGGACGGCCACCTCGCCGTGGTGGCGCCGGACGGCACGGTCTCCCGGCGGCGCCGCATCGAGCCGGTCGCCGCGTACGACCGGTTCGCCGCCTCGGCGTACGAGGACGACCCCGTGCGCGTGGAGACGGCGTCGGTGGTGCGTGGGCCGTGGGAGGTGCGCGTGCACCGGGTGACCGCGCCGCAGGGCTGCGCGGTGCGCGACGGCGGCTACGCGCTGGCCGGCGACCACCCGCCGGACGTCCATACCGGACCCCGGTGGGCCCGCGCCGTCCGGCCGGACGGGCTGGCCAGCGTGGCGGTCGGCCTGCACGGCTTCCACGCCGCCGGCGCCGCCCGCGCGGTGGACGCCAACGCGTACGGCGTGTGCTCGGCCACCCCGTACCTGACCGCGCCCGACCACCCCGGCGGCACCGCGTTCTACGTCTCGCTGGTCGCGCTCACCGGCGACCGCGTCGACCCGGCCGCGCTCGGCGCGTCGGTCGCGGTGGCGGTCGACGGAGACCGGGTGACCCTGACCTTCCCCGACGGGGAGCGGGTCGAGGTCACGCTCGGCGCCGAGCCCGCGTACGCCCGCTATCCGGCCGACGGCACACCCGTGCGCTGGCCCGCCGGTTGACACCACCATCTGTTTCTGTAACCGTTTTCCGAAACTGGCCCGCGGGAACAGGAACGGGATGACGATGGCGCGGCGCGCGACGATCCGCGAGGTGGCCGACCGGGCCGGCGTGTCCGTCGCGACCGTGTCCCGGATCCTGACCGGCAGCTACCCGGCCGCGCCGGCCACCCGGGCCCGGGTCATGCGCGCCGTCAAGGACCTGGACTACGTGGCCAACGCCCACGCCCGGGCGCTGGCCGGCACGCCGAGCAAGAGCGTCGCCATCGTGCTCAACTCGGTCGTCTCCCCGGCGTACGCCAGCGTCGCCCAGGGCGTGGAGACCCAGGCGGCGGCGCAGGGCCGGCTCTGCCTGATCGGCACCACCGGCGGCGACCCGGAGCGCGAGCTGGCCATGGTCAAGTTCATGCGGGAGCAGCACGCCGAGGCGGTCATCCTGGTCGGCAACGTGATAGCCGACGAGAAGTACCGCGAGCGGATGGGCCAGTACGCGCACTCACTGGCCGCGATCGGCTCCCGGCTGGTGCTGTGCGGGCGCCCGCCGCTCGGCCCCGAGGTGCCGGCCGTCGTGGTGGAGTACGACAACGCCGGGGGCGCGTTCGCGGCCACCAGCCACCTGCTGTCCGCCGGGCACGAGCGGATCCTGTGCCTGGGTCGCCGCCCCGGCTACCTCACGGCCGAGGGCCGGCTCTCCGGGTACCGGCGGGCGCTGGCCGCCCACCGCGTGCCGCACGACCCGGGCCTGGAGCGCGACGGCACGATGGAGTGGCACGAGGGCTACCGGATGATGAAGGAGCGGCTGGCCGCCGGCGCCCCGGACTTCACCGCGGTGTTCGCCCTCAACGACCTCGTCGCCGGCGGGGCGCGCCGCGCGCTGGCCGAGCACGGCCTGCGGGTGCCCGACGACGTGTCCATGGTGGGCTTCGACGACCTGCAGCCGTCGCTCGACCTCAACCTGACCACCGTGCACCTGCCCCACGAGGAGGCCGGGCGCACCGCCGTACGCCTCGCGCTGGAGCACGAGGCGCACGGCGGCACGCTGCCGCACGTCATCCTCGGCACCCACCTGGTGGTACGGGACTCGGTCCGCCCCCGCGTCGGGTAGGTGGTCAGGGCTTCGGGCTGGTCCGAGCGCAGGTGATGTCCGCCGGTGGCAGGGCGCCGTCGAGCAGGTAGCGGTTCACCGCGCCGTCGACGCAGGCGTCGCCGTCGAACAGATACACCCCATGCCGGTACGCGCCGCGCAGCGTCACCAGGCGGGCACCGGCCATCGCCCGGCGCATCACGAGCTGGCCGGCGTACGGGGTGGTCGGGTCGCCGGTCGCGCCGACGATCAGCGCGGGCACCGTGGTGCCGATCGTTGTGGGCGGCTCGGCGGGCTCGGTGGGCCAGAACGTGCACGAGGTCACGTTGCGGTTGGCCGGCCCGTACATCGGCTCGGCGGCCCGGTGGGCCTGGATGTCGCGGTAGTAGACCTCGGGGTCGCGGGACCGGGCCGCCCGGTCGGCGCACAGGCTCGCGGCGAACGCGCTCGCCCCGGCGGCCACCTCGGTCGAGGAGACCCAGTCGAACATCGCGTCCTGCTCCGCCGTGGGCGTCACCGGCACGCCGCGGGCCGCGTCGTAGAACAGCCGCATCAGGTGGCCCCACTGGGCGTACATCTGCTCGGTGTCGGTGCCGAGGACGATCCGGCGGATCGCGTTGGGGTCGAGGCGGTGCCGGCCGACCCGCAGGGTCCGGCCGCGGTCGGCGGCCCGGCGGATGACGTCCAGGGACGCCAGCGCCTGCGCCGTGGTGCCGCCCAGGTGGTACCGGTCGTCGTGCCCGGCCGCCCAGCGCGCCCAGTTGCGCTGCTCCGCCATCTGCGCCGGCCAGTCCGCGCCGCTGGCATCCGGACCGTAGGTGTCCGGGTTCACCGCGCTGTCGAGCACCAACCGGTCCACCCGACCGGGAAACAGCTGCGCGTAGACCGCGCCCAGATAGCTGCCCCACGACCAGCCCACAAAGGACACCGCCGGCTCGCCGAGGGCCGCGCGGACCGCGTCCAGGTCGCGGGCCACGTTCCGGGTCGACGCGTACGGCAGGAGCGCCGCCTGCCCGGCGCACCGGCTCGCCAGGTCCCGGTTGCGGGCCACGCTCACCTCGAAGCTGCGCCGATCCGGCCCCACCCAGGCGGCGCTCTGGGCGGTCGCGGTCGGCCAGCCGCACTCCAGCGGGGTGCTGCGCCCGTGGAAACGCGGGTCGATCGCCACCAGGTCGAAGCGGGCGGCGACCTGGGGCGCGCCGCCCGGCACCCAGGGCGGCATGCCTTGCACCAGCCAGGTCACCCGGACAGCGACTCGCCAGGCCCGCCGGTGTTGACCACCAGCGTCCCGACCCGGCGCACCGGATCGGTCGCCGTACGCCGGGCGACCGCCACCGTGATCGTGCGCCCGGCCGGCCTCGTGTAGTCCAGCGGCACGGTGACCTCGCCGCACCGGACGCCGGCCGCGTCCAGCTGCGCCCCGTACTCGTCCTCCGGGCCGGTCCGGCACTCGTGCCAGGCGATCCGCTCCGGTCGTACCTCGGCGTGTGCGATGTGGACTCCCGCCGTGACGAACGTGGCCAGAGCGACCACGGCGGCGACGGCATAGCGTGATTCGGTCATGGCAGTACGGTCGCGAGTGGACGGTCGCGCCGGTAGCCGGTCGACCCGAGACTCGGGTTCGGGATGTCCTTTCGGGATATCCCGGTACCGCCACCCGGCTGGCGTGCGGCACGCTGGACCGGTGCGGGGACGGCTGCTCCACCTGGTGCTCGGCGCGCCGCTGGGCGTGCTGGGCTTCGGCTACCTGTACGTGGTCATCGCCGCCGCCGGCGTGCTGCTGGTCACGCTGGTCGGCCTGCCGGTGCTCGCCACCGGGCTGGCCGGCGCGCGCCGCCTCGGCCGGGTGCATGTCCGCCTCGCCGGGCGGCTGCTCGATGTCCACGTCACGCCGCCGCCATCGCCGCCCGTACTCCGGCCCGGCCTGATCGGCTGGGTCCGTGCCCGCCTCACCGACGCCGACGCGTGGCGGGCTGCGCTGTATCTGTTGCTGAAGCTGCCGCACGGCCTGCTGGGGCTGGCCACGATCCTGCTGTTCTGGGGGTACGGACTGGTCTTCGTGACCGCGCCGATCTGGCGCCCGGCCGACCTGTTCTCCCTCGGCGGCCTCGGGCTCGACACCTGGCCGCGGCTGCTGATCCTCGCGCTGGTCGGCGTCGGCCTGCTCGCCGCGGCGCCGCGGGCCACCGCCGCCGTGACCGCGCTCGACGGTTGGCTGTTGCGCTCGCTGCTCGGGCCGACCCGAGCCAGCCGCCTGCGGCGCAGCCGCACCGCCGCCGTCGACGACGCCACCGCCCGGCTGCGCCGCATCGAACGCGACCTGCACGACGGCGCCCAGGCCCAGCTCGTCGCGCTCGCCATGCACCTGGGCCTGGCGCGGGAGGAGCTCGCGGACGGCGACGCCCCGGCCGCCCTCGCCCTGCTGGACACCGCGCACGCCGGCGCCAAGCGGGCCATCGTCGAGCTGCGCGACCTGGCCCGCGGGGTCTATCCACCGGTCCTCGACAGCGGCATCCAGCCGGCCATCGAGTCGCTGGCCGCCCGCAGCGCGGTCCCGGTCCACGCGCGGGTCGCCCTGGCCGAACGCCCGTCACCGGCGATCGAGGTCATCCTGTACTTCAGCGCGGCCGAACTGCTCGCCAACGCGGCCAAGCACAGCCGTGCGCGGCAGGTCACCCTCGTGCTGGCCGTACCCAGGCCGGGCTGGCTGCGGCTCACCGTCCGCGACGACGGGATCGGCGGCGCCCGCCCCGGACCGGGCCTGTCCGGCCTCACCGAACGGATCGGCACCGTCGACGGCACCCTCACCCTGACCAGCCCCGGCGGCGGCCCCACCACGGTCAGCGTCGACGTTCCGGTGCACGCCTGATGCGCGTCGTCGTCGCCGAGGACTCCGCGCTGCTCCGCGACGGGCTGACCCACCTGCTCCAGCGGCGCGGCCACCAGGTCGTCGCCGCCGTCAGCGACGCCGACTCCCTCCTGGCGGCCGTCGCCGCCGAGCCACCCGACGTCGCCGTGATCGACGTGCGGATGCCCCCGACGTACACCGACGAAGGGCTGCGCGCCGCGCTGGCGATCCGGCGTGACCACCCGGCCGTCGCGATCCTGGTCCTGTCCCAGTATGTCGAGACGCACTACGCGACCCAGCTGCTCGCCGGACCGGCCGCGGGCGTCGGCTACCTCCTCAAGGACCGGGTCGCCGACGTGTCCGACTTCGTCGCGGCGGTGCACCGCGTCGCGAGCGGCGAGATCGTCCTCGACCCCGACGTGGTCAGCCAGGTCATCGGCGCCAGCCGCCGCACCGTCGGCCTGGCGACGCTGACCGAACGGGAACGGCACGTGCTCGCCCTGATGGCCGAGGGCCGCTCCAACACGGCGATCGCCGGCAGCCTCCACCTCAGCTACGCCTCGGTGGAGAAGTACGTCACGAGCATCTTCGCCAAGCTCCTGCTGCCACCCTCGCCGGCCGACCACCGTCGGGTGCTCGCGGTCCTGCGGTATCTGGGATCCCCCGGCGGTGGGTGAGCTGCCTCACCTGTGTTCCACGGACTGGCACGGTCGACGTGCGGAGGGTAATCGTGGACGGATACCCCACGAGGAGGCCACGATGACTGACATCCGTGCCGGTACCGACCTCGGTGTCCGCCTTTGCGACCAGTGCGGGCGCCCGCTGCCCGCCCTGCACAAGAACGAGTACACCCCGATCCGCGCGAGGCTGGTCGCCGAGCTGGGCGTCTGCGTGTGCGCCCACGGCGACGACGTCCAGGTCCCCGACCGAGCCCCGTCCCTGCTGTAACCCAACCACCCCGACCCCTAGGTCAGGAGGTCGTGGAGGGCGGGGTTGTCGACGCCGGCGGCGAGCAGGCGGGCCGAGGCGCGGGCCGTCGGGTCGCCGAGGCGGGCCCGGTGCAGGTGGGCGCGGACGACCAGTTCGCGCATGTCGCAGCGGGCGGCCAGGGCGGCCAGCGCGTCGAGCAGCGGCCGGGCCCGGTCCGGCTGGTCCTGGTCCAGGGCGGCGCCGATCGCGGCGTCCAGGACGTACCCGTGCACCCACTGGTACCGGTCGGGCACCCGGCTGCACCGCCGGGACGCCTCGCCGAGCCACTGCGTGGCGCCGGGCGCGTCGGCGCGGGCGGCGTGCAGCCGGCCGAGGCCGCGGGCGGCCATGCCCTCCCAGCACGGGTCGCCGAGCTGGCAGGCCAGCGCCCAGGCGTGCGCCAGCCCGTCGGCGGCGCCGTCCACGTCGCCGGCGTCCAGGTCGAGCTCGGCGCGCAGCGACTGCGGCCACGGCAGGAACGCCAGCCACCGCTGCTCGTGCACCAGCTCCAGCGAGGCGCCCACGGCGCGGGCGGCCTCGCCGCGCTCGCCGCGCAGCAGGTACGCGCGGGCCAGCAGCGACAGCGACCACGCCCGCTGCCGGTGGTCGCCGCAGGCGGCGGCCCGCTCGACCGACTCACCCAGATGCCCGAACGCCGCCGGGTAGTCGCCGGCGTCGGAGGCGTTCATGCCGCGTACGCCGAAGATGGCGGCCAGCTCCGCGTCGGTCTCGGCGATCGCCTGCGCCTTGGCCAGCCAGGCGTCGGCGGTGCGGCGCCGGCCGGCCTGCACCTCGACGAAGCCGAGCTCGCGGTGGGCGGTGACCGCCGTGGCCCGGTCACCGGCCCGCCCGGCCAGCTGGATCGCCTCCTCCAGCACCACCGCGCCCTCGTTGTCGCGGCCCCGGACGGCGTGCACCAGCGCGCCGCCCAGGGTGGCCAGCGCCCGGGCCCGCAGCGCGTCGTCGCGGCAGTGCGCCGCCTCGGTGACCGCCCGCCGCAGGCATTGCATGCCGGCGTCCACGGCGCCGGCGGCGATCGCGGCGCGGCCCGCGTCGAGCTGGCTGACGGCCGCCGCCCGGCCGCCCAGCGGGGACGCCATCGCCGAGCCGGGGCCGGCGGTGGCCGCCTCCCGCAGCGCGGGGGACGGGTCCATGCCCAGCTCCCGGCGCAGCAGGTCGGCGCAGACCTCGACCTGCCGCAGCGCCGCCGCCTGGTCGCCGCTGACCGCGAGGCAGCGCACCAGCAGCTCGTGGTTGCCCTCGTCGAGCGGGTTGTGGGCGACGGCGCGGGAGGCGTACCCGATCGCCTGGTCCGCGTCTCCGGCCGCGAGCAGCGTGACCGCCTCCTGCCGCAGTCGGGCCTCGACCGCCGCGGACACCCGGTGCCGCGCCACCAGCAGCCACGACTCGAACTCCAGGCAGGACGGCAGCTGCACCCCCTCCAGCAGCTCGCCGCCCGCCTCGCCGGCCGGCCCGGCGATGGCGTCCGCGCCGGTCGCCCACAGCGCGTCGACGACCACGCCGGCGCCGAGCGCCGCCGCCACCGGGTCACCCTGGAACGCGCCGGGCAGCGTCAGGGCCCGGCGCAGCTCGGCGAGCGTCCACCGCACCGCGCCCAGCGGGTCGTCGGCCTCGGCGAAGAACAGCTCCGCCAGGTGCTTGCGGCTCGGCGCCCGTTCCGCCAGCAGCAGGTACGCCAGCAGCGCCCACGCCTTGCGCCCCGAGGCGGGCGGACCGGCTCGCCGTCCCGCTCGATGGTGGGCGGCCCGAGCAGCCGGATCGTCACCATGTGGTCATGCCGCGCCAGTTTCATGACTAGCGCCGTACCCCGATCGCTTCGAGGTACTCCGAGGGTGCGGCGACGGTGCCGTCGTCGGCCCGGTTGAACTGCCGGGCGACGTCGGCCAGGTCGTCGGCGAAGCGCTCGGTGTCGGCGCCGGACAGGGTGCCGGACAGCTTGGTGATCGGCCCGTAGAACTCCCGGAACCACTGGGAGAAGTGGGCGGGTGAGTGGTACCGGAAGACGTACTCGCGCTTGGTGAGGCTGACCCAGTCGACCCGGTCGCCGAAGAGCTCGGTCAGGCGTTCCGGCGTCCCCCACAAGGTCGGTGGCCGTACGCCGGCCGGCGGCGGCGCCCAGGTGCCGACGGTCTTGAACAGGTGGCCCACCATGCCGGCCGGCGTCCAGCTCGCCAGCGCGATCTTGCCGCCCGGGGCGGTGACCCGGACCAGCTCGTCCGCGGCCCGTTGCTGGTCCGGGGCGAACATCACGCCCACCGTGCTCAGCACCAGGTCGAACGACGCGTCCGGGAACGGCAGCTGCTCCGCGTCACCCTCGGTGAACGTCACCGGCAGGTACTCGGCGGCGGCCCGGTCCCGCCCCTGCGCGAGCAGGTTCGTGGCGTAGTCCACGCCGGTCGCCTCGGCGAACCGGCGGGCGGCCGCCAGCGCCGCGTTGCCCTGCCCGCTGGCTACGTCCAGCACCCGCTGGCCGGCCCGTACGTCCGCGGCCTCCACCAGCAGCTCGGCGATGATCTGCAGGGTGTTGCCGACCCGCGGGTAGTCGCCGGTCTCCCAGCCCGCCCGCTGCTTATTTTTGATCGACTCGAAGTCGATCGCCGTGCTCGTCATAACTGTCCCCTCACGCCGCCGGCGGCGGCTCGAAGGCAAGGAAACCGCCCAACCGTGTGACAGCGCGTGTGAGAGCCGTCAGCTGTTCCAGATCTCGGCGACGGCCGCGGCGACGGCGGCCGCTTGGGCGCGCCCGGCCCGTGCCGCCGGTGCCCGGCGGGCCGGGTCCAGCACGTTGCGGCCGATCGCCCGGCGGGCGGCCCGATCCGGCCGGACGACGACCACCTGGCCGGTCCGGCGCAGGGCGGCCACCTCGTCGGACAGGCGGCCGAACGCGCCACCGCCGGTGCTGGTCGGCGCGATGACGACGATCCGCCGCGCGCCCCGGGCCAGGTCCGCGTTGGTCGGCGACCGCATGCCGCCGTCCATGAACCGCCGGCCGTCGATGGTGACCGGCGGCCACACCCCGGGCACGGCGCAGCTCGCCCCGACCGCGTCGAGCAGGTCGACGCCCGCGTCCCGGTCGAAGACCTCGAACTCGCCGGTCGCGGTGTCGACCGCGGTCACCAGCAGCCGGGCCGCCGGCCAGGCGTCCGCGCGCAGCCGGCTAGCGATGACGGCCCGCCGTTCGGCCTCGGGCATCGTGCGCGCGGCCAGCGCCGCCCGGCCGACACGGCGCCGGAAGGAGCGCCCATCACGGGTACGCAGCATCGCCAGCCCCCAGCCGGCGAGGGTCCGCACGCCGATCCGCGCCGCGACCTCCGACCGCGGTGGGGCCAGCTGGAGGTCGTACAGCTCCGCGAGGGGCACCCCGGAGGTGACCTGCGCGGCGACGACCGAGCCGGCGGACGTGCCCACGAACAGGTCGGCGGCCACCAGGTCGACGCCGGCGTCGGCGAGACCGGTCAGGACACCCAGCTCCCACGCCACCCCGGTGACGCCGCCCCGCCAAGAACCAGTGCCCTGTCAGCCATGCGAGCCTCACCTCGCCCGCAGCGTACCCGCCGGTCACGTGGCCGGGAGGTCAGGCTGACTGGGGTTGGTAGCCGAGCCACATCAGGATCGCCTCGGACTGGCGGCGGACCTGGAGCTTGGCGTAGATGGTGCTGAGGTTGTTGCGGACCGTCTTGCTGGTCAGCGTGAAGTGCTCGGCTATCTCCAGGACGGTGTGGCCGGTGACCAGCAGCTCCATGATTTGCCGCTCGCGGGGCGTGAGGTCGCCCGAGGAAAGCGGCTCGGTCGACGCGGCGAACGGCGCCCGCAACACGTGCCGCAGCAGGGCGGTCGCCGCGACCGGGCTCAGGCAGCTCTCGCCCCGGGCGGTGGTGATCGCGGCCCCGACCAGGCAGACCTCCGGCGTCTGGCTGAGCACCAGGTAGCTGGTCGCGCCGTGGTCGAACGCGGCGACCACGTCCTGCGCGTCGAACTCGCGCGCCGCGACGAGCACGGCCGGCATGTCCCGGCCGAGCGTCCGGTACAGGTGCATGACGTCGGCGGCTGGTCGCTCGCTGTAGCAGACGACCACGTCGTCGGTGGCGCGTACGGCGGACAGGTTGCCGGTCACCCGCGGGCGCAGCGGGGTCAGGCTCGGTGGCTGCGCGCCGTCGTGGCTGACCAGCGCGATCGACAGCGACGGGAGCGCCGCCGCCTCCTCGGCCGTCGACACCAGGCACACCTGGTCGTGCTCGACCACCGTCGTGTCCGTCTTCATCGCAGGTGCCTCCTCGCGCCGTACCCGTACTTACGCGCGGTGCGGGACTTGCGTTCACCCACCTTCGTCCTCGGCGCGGAATCCGTGCAGGTCGTAGGAGAGGCCGCCGGCCAGGTACCGCTCGCGGGCCGTCGCCTCCTTCGCCGCCCGCGCCCGGCTGGCGGCCAGCACCGCGTCGACCCGGTCCGCGGCGACGACGACCACGCCGTCGCCATCCATGACCACGACGTCGCCGGGCCGGATCCCGGTGCCGCCCACGATGGCGGGCCGGTCCACCGTGCCGCGGTGCGTCTTGCCGGCGCCGCGCACCCGGACCCACCGGGTCCACACCGGCAGGCCCAGCTCCCGCAGCGTGTCCGCGTCCCGGACCGCGCCGTTGACCAGCACCCCGGCGGCGCCCTGGGCCCGGAGCTGGGTGGCCAGCAGGTCGCCGATCAGCGCCACCGGCACCGGGTTGTCCATGGTGAGCACCACGACGTCGCCGGGCCGGGTGCGGGCCGCGACCTCGTGGACGGTGCGGTTGTCCGCCGGGCCGCACCGGGCGATCCGGGCCGGGCCGGCCACCGCGCTGCCCGGGATCAGCCGGATGAAGTCCTCGTCGACCAGGCCCTGCCGGCCGGACGCCTCGTACACGGTGGCCACGCCGAGGCGGGCGAGCTCGCCGAGGCTCATAGCGCGCCCACCACGTTCGGGACGATCCGCTGGAACGCCTCGGCGTGCCGGATCGCCTTGTCGCCGGTGACCTTGCGGGCGTGGTTGGCGCGGTGCCCGGCGCGTTCGGTGTAGTACTGCCGCAGGTACGCCTGCGCGCTCATCGCGGCCATGGCCGCGGCCTTCGCCTCGAACACCGCGGTGATGTCGACGAACACCGACGGGACGAAGCCGCACAGGTCGGGCTGGTGCGGCTCGAACACCAGGAACTCCGACGGCGGCGCGGTGCGGAACCCGGCCTCCACGACGGCGCCGGAGGTGAGCAACCGGGCCTGCGAGACCACCTGGTACGCCACCGGGTGGTCCGGGTTGAACGGGTCGCTCGGCGGGTGGGTGAGCACGACGTGCGGGGCGAACTCGCGCATCAGCTCGGCGAGCCGGTCCACGTCCTGGTGCGAGGCGTGCAGCGGGTAGTCGCCGAGGTCGAAGCACGTGAAGCTGGCCCCCACCGCCTGCGCCGCCGCGGTGGCCTCGGCGTGCCGGATCCGCTTGACGTTCTCCACCGTCTGGCCGGGCTCCTTCCACAGTTCGCCGGACTCGCCGCGTTCGCCGTAGGACAGTGTCACCACCCGGGCTTCGCCGCCGGCCGCGGTGTGCTTGGCGATCGCGCCCGCGGCGCGCCAGACGAAGTCGGCGCTGTGCGCGCCCACCACCAACATCTTGCGTACGGTCATGTCGCGGTGTGCCTTCCGGTCGTGAGTGGGGCGGGTCAATCGAGGAGAGAGGCGAGCCAGGCGCGGGCGGCGCGCGTGACCCAGGCGGGTTGGCCGAGTTCGTCCAGGTACGCCGCGGCGTCGTCGATCTCGTGGACCCGGCGTGCGGCGTGCGTCCTGCTGCCCTCGACCAGCCGGTCGATCAGCGCGCCCGCGTCGCCGGACAGCTCGCCGACGATCTGGCCGCGCAGCCACGGCTCCTGCCCCGCGGCGACGGCGGCGGCCTCGCACTCCAGCAGCACCGCCGCCAGGCCCTTCATGAAGACGCTGCGCAGCAGCTTGCGGGACGCCGCCGCGCCGGCCCCGCCGGGGATGGTCTCCACCGGTACGCCCACGGGCCGGACCAGGTCGGCGAAGGCGCCGGCGCCGGTGCCGCTGGCGATGAGCGGCGTGCCGGCACCCCGGCGGGGGACCGGTGCCAGGACCGCGACGTCGGCGAACGCGACGCCCCGCGCGGCCGCCGTCGCCGCCACGGTCCGTTTCAACGCCGGCGAACCGGTGTTGAGGTCGGCGTACACGGCGTGCCTCGGGCAGTGCGGCAGTGCCGCGCGGGCGACCGCCTCGGCGGCGCGGGCGCCGACCAGGCTGATGACCAGGTCCGCCCCGGCCATCGCGTCTGGCGCGGTCGGCACCTGGTCGACGCCAGGGGCGTCTTCGATGTCGAGGCGCGCGTACGGGTCGAAGCCCCGCACGGTGCACCCGGCGGCCCGCAGGTCGCGGGCGTAGATCCGGCCGGCCTCGCCCAGTCCTAAGATCGCGATCACCGCCACGGTTGCTCCCCTTGTCAACAGATGGGTGGCAAAAGTGTTGACAATCTTGTCGGCAAAGTCAACCGTGTGGTGTGGCTGGGCCCGGCCGTGGCCCAGCCGTCAAAGGGCGCGGGTGGCGGCGCGGCCGGCGGTACGGCCGGAGAAGAGGCAACCGCCGAGGAAGGTGCCCTCCAGGGCGTTGTAGCCGTGCGCGCCGCCACCGCCGAAGCCGGCGACCTCGCCCGCGGCGTAGAGGCCGGGGATCGGCTGCCCGTCCGCGCCGAGCGCGCGGGAGTCCAGGTCGGTCTGGATGCCGCCGAGCGTCTTGCGGGTCAGCACGTGCAGCTTCACGCCGATCAGCGGGCCGGCGGCCGGGTCGAGCAGGCGGTGCGGCGCGACGGTACGGCCGAGCCGGTCGCCGATGTACCGGCGGGCGTTACGGATGCCCTGGATCTGGGCGTCCTTGCTGAACGGGTTGGCGACCTGCAGGTCGCGCGCCTCGATCTGGGCGCGGATCGCGGCGGTGTCCAGCAGCGGCTCGTCGGTGAGCTGGTTCATCCGGGCCACCAGCTCGTCGAGGGTGTCCGCGACGACGAAGTCCGCGCCGTGCCGCTTGAACGCCTCGACCGGGCCGGGCGCGCCCTTGCCGAGGACGCGTTCGCGCAGGAAGGCACGCCGGTCCTTGCTGGTGATGTCCGGGTTCTGCTCCGACCCGGACAGCGCGAACTCCTTCTCGATGATCTTCTGGGTGAGGATGAACCAGGAGTGGTCGTGCCCGGCGAGGTCCGGCGCGGTACGCAGGTGCCGCAGAGTGCCGAGCGTGTCGTACCCGGGAAGGCATGGCGCCGGCAGGCGGCGGCCGAGGGCGTCGAGCCACAGCGAGGAGGGGCCGGGCAGGATGCGGATGCCGTGTCCGGGCCAGATCGGGTTCCAGTTCTGGACGCCCTCGGTGTAGTGCCACATGCGGTCCCGGTTGACCAGCCGTACGCCGGCGCCGGCCGCGATGTCGAGCATCCGCCCGTCGACGTACGCGGGCACGCCGGTCACCATGTGGGCCGGCGGCCGGCCGAGGCGGTCCGGCCAGAAGCTGCGGACCATGTCGTGGTTGGCGCCGATGCCACCGGTGGTGACGATGACCGCCTGCGCGGACAGCTCGAACGCGCCGGCCGCCTCCCGGCTGGACGTGACGCCGCGCGGCGCGTCGTCGGCGGCGAGCACCGCGCCGCGTACGCCGGTTGCCGCGCCGCCGGTCAGGACCAGCTCGTCGACCCGGTGGCGGTGGTAGAAGCGGAGCAGGCCCGCCTCCGCGGCCCGCTGGGCGGAGCGGACGAACGGCTCGACCACGCCGGTGCCCGTACCCCAGGCGACGTGGAAGCGCGGCACGGAGTTGCCGTGGCCGTTGGCGCGCAGGTCGCCGCGCTCGGCCCAGCCGACGG
Organism: Phytohabitans rumicis; assembly: GCF_011764445.1. Classification (NCBI taxonomy): domain Bacteria; kingdom Bacillati; phylum Actinomycetota; class Actinomycetes; order Micromonosporales; family Micromonosporaceae; genus Phytohabitans; species Phytohabitans rumicis. Next base: position 510,222 of record NZ_BLPG01000002.1, on the reverse strand, counting down.
TGGGCAGGAACCGGACGCCGTGGGCGAGCAACCATTCGCGTTTCTCGCCGGCCGCGAACTCGACGTACGCGCGGGCCCACTTGATCGCCCAGGCGTCCTCGTCGTGCAGGCGGTCGAACTGGGCGCTGCCCTGCCAGTCGTTCCAGGCCAGCTCCAGCGAGTCGCGGACCCGCAGACGGCGCTGCTCCGGCGTGTCGACCAGGAAGAGGCCGCCGAACGACCAGTACGCCTGCCCGCCGAGGTTGGCCGCGTTCTCCTGGTCGACCAGGGCGACCGTACGGCCGGTGCTGGTGAGCTCATGGGCGGCGACCAGCCCTGCCAGGCCGGCGCCGACGACGATGACATCCGCATCCACGATACAGAACTGTATCGGATACATCTGCGTCTCGGATACATCTGTGTATCGGATAGGCTTTCCGTCATGGTCCGGGTCACGAAGCGGCGCGCCGAGACCCGCGCCCGGCTGCTCGACGCGGCGTTCCGGGTGTTCGCCGACAAGGGCTTCGGCCACGTCAGCGTCGAAGACGTCTGCCAGGCCGCCGGCTACACGCGCGGGGCGTTCTACTCCAACTTCGGCAGCCTCGACGAGCTCTTCTTCGCCCTGTACGACGAGCGCGCCGCCCTGATCGCCGGCCAGGTCGCGGAGGCCCTCGCCGCCGACGATCTGTCCGTCGATTCCTTGACCGTGGTCATCGAACGCGCCACCGCCACCCTGCTCCTGGACCGCGACTGGCTGTTGATCAAGAACGACTTCCTGCTCCACGCGGCCCGCTACCCGGCGACCGCTGAGCGGCTGGCCGCGCACCGCGACCAGTTGCGCGCCGCGATCGAACGCCGCCTCGACGCCATCCACGACCGCCTCGCCCTGCCGCCCGCCATCGGCGACATCCCGGCCGCGGCCCGCGCGGTCGTCGCCGCCTACGACGGCGTCACCGTCCAACTCCTCCTCGACGGCGACGTACCCGCCGCCCGCGCCTGGCTCGCCCAACTGCTGGCCGCCCTGCTCAGCCGCTGACGGCCAGACACGCCCTAGCCCTCGGGTCGGCCCGACTTCTGGCGTTGGCCGGCTTCTAGGATTGGCCCGATGACGACGGAGAGCGATCTCGATCTGGCGGGCGGACGCCGGCTGCACGTCCACGACACGGCCACGGACGGCGAACTGCCCGTCGTCTGGCTGCACGGCACGCCGAACACCGGCGAGCCGCCGGCGCCCCTGCTGCCCGCCGCCGCCGAGCGCGGCCTCCGCTTCGTGTCATACGACCGCCCCGGGTACGGCCGTTCCACGCCCCGCCCCGGCCGCAACGTCGCCGCGGCCGCCGCCGACGTCGCCGCGGTCGCGGACGCCCTGGGCATCGACCGGTTCGCGGTGATGGGGCACTCCGGCGGCGCCACCCACGCCCTGGCCTGCGCCGCCCTGCTGCCCGACCGGGTCCTCGCCGCGGTGTGCGTCTCCGCCATGGCACCGTACGACGCCGGCGAGCTCGACTGGTACGCCGGCATGGCCCCGGCGTGCGTGGCGCTGCTGCGCGCGGCGGCCGAGGGCCGGGCGGCGCTCGTGGCCCACCTGGCGGCCACCGAGTGGGATCCGGAGGAGTTCACGCCCGCGGATCACGCCGCGCTCGACGGCGACTGGTCCTGGCTCGGCGCCATCGCCGGGAAGGCCCTCGCGGGCGGCCCCGACGGCATGCTGGACGACGAGCTGGCCTATGTCGCGCCGGTCGGGTACGACCGCGAGCGGGCAACCGCGCCGATCCTGTTCGTGCACGGCGCCGAGGACCGGGTCGCGCCGCGGGCGCACGCCGACTGGCTGGTACGGCACTGGCGCTCGGCGGAGCTGTGGCTGCGCCCGGACGACGGCCACATCTCGATCCTCGGCTCCGGCGTGGCCGCCCTCGACTGGCTCCGCTCGATTTACTCGGCTTACTCGGCGTCGAGCTGGTGGTCGGCCCAGACGTAGCTTTCGGGCAGCAAGTCGGTGATGTGGACCGTTCGGACGCGGTCGCCGTCACCGACGATGACCTTGAGGGCGGCGAAGTAGTCGAGCAGGACCTGGCGGCACCGGCCGCACGGGGAACAACTCCCCGGTCGCGGTCGCCCACGGCGACGATCGTGTCGAGCTCGTAGGCGCCCTGAGCGGCCGCCGCGCCGATGAGGAGCAGCTCGGGCGCCATGGTGTGGTTGTCGCCCCGGAGGACGGGTGCGAGCGAGCGACCTGCCTGGTCCCTCATTCGCGTTGGTGGTAGGTGTTCCGCCGCGGTCGGCGCTCCAGGTCCACATAGGCGGGTGGGATGAACTCGGGCATCCCGTCCGCCGCGATCCGGACCGTCCAATGTCCACGGTGGATCAGCCTATGGTGGTAGCCGCAGAGCATGACGCTGTTGTCCAACGTGGTAGGCCCGCCGTCGGCCCACGACCGGACGTGGTGCCCGTGACACCAGCGCGGTGGCCGGTCGCAGCCGGGGAACGCGCAGCCCTTGTCCCGCAACTCCAGCGCCCGCCGCAACGGTCCGCTGATCAACCGTCGGGTGCGGCCCAGGTCGAGGATCTGCCCATCGCCACCCAGGATGGCGGGGATGATTTTGGCGTCGCAGGCCAGCCGGCGCACCTGCTCCGGACTGAGCCGCTCACCGGTGTCCAGGGTGCCTACGCCAAGGGCCAGGCGCAGCACGTCCAACGACACCGTGACCACCACGTGCGGCCGCTCCCCACCGTTCTCCGGCAGGTCCTCGGTCCGCATCGCCAGGTCGCAGATCTCGACCAACGCATCAGCGCGACGTTGGGCCGGGGTGCGCACATCCACGTCATGACGCGGAGCGCACAACGGATCCAACGCTGCGTTCACCGTCGCCGCGCCGTCCTCGTCCAGCCAGCCCGTCAGCCGCACCCGTCCGTCACCGTGCCGGGTCAGATGGAACGCCCGCGTCTGCCGCGCCCTGGCCTCCATCCGCTCCAACGCCTCCGCGTCGGCAGCCTCGGCAAGCTCCGGCGCCACATACGCGAGGATGCCCTCGCCGTAACGGCGCAGCGTGTTCGGCTCGAACTCGGCGGCCCGACCAATCATGGCCTTCTCCGCCTTGCCCACCACGTCGGCGGGAAGACGCTGTAGCGCGGCCGCGATCACCTGCGCCTGCTCGGTGTTCACCAGACCGTCGGCGACCGCCTTGGCCAACACCGGCCGCGCGTCCAACGCCTGGGCCAGCTCCAGCATCCGCTTGGCCGCGTGCGGACTGATCCGCAAATGCTCGCGCAGCCATGCTTTCGTGCTGGAGGCGTGCTGCGCAACCGCGAGACCCCGGCTGTCGATCTCCCGAACCAGCCGCGACTGCAACGCCACGACGGCCTGGGTGATGGCGTGGACGGCGTCCAAGGATTCGACGAGTTCGTCGTCGCGTAGCGACCAGGTTGGTGTGTGGACGCTCGCGTCGGCCGTGGCCTTGAGCTGCGTCAACACGTCCGGCATCACTCCTCAATTCTCGTACAGGCGTCCGAAGATCGCCGCCCTGTCGAGCGGCCAATTTGTTGATCAGGGAGTAGCTCGCGCGTGTCGCCGGCGGGTCGGCGAACTTTCTGACACGGGGCCGCTCCCGGCCATCCGGAGCTCTTGAGGTCCACATCGGACAGAACTCGCTGCGGGTGACCCATGTGCGGCGACCCGCATCCGTGGCCGGGGTTCACCCGCGGCTCCGCGTTCTCAAGAGGGTCCCTACTGGGGCGTGGCGATCACCGATAGCGGGCGCGGATCCAGCCCAGCGGGTCCGGTGCGGGCTCGGGGCCGACCGCGATGTCCCCACCGTCGTCGATCAAGGACTCCCGCGCGGATCAAGGGCAAACGGCCGTGGGTTGGACAGGCGGCGCCAACGGCAGCAGTCGATGATCAAGTAAGCCCGACGACCCTGACCGCGTCCGGTCTAGGCTTCGGGCCGTGGATGACGCGGCAGGCGGCCAGCGGGGTACCAGGGCCGTCGTCTCGGCGGGTCTCGAAGGGTTCCTGCGGGCGAACTGGGGCGTGTGGCTGGCCGGACCGGCGCCGGACCTGGGCGGTTCGTGCAATCTGAGCCTGCTGGTCACCGATGGCCGGTCGCTGCGGGTGGCGCGGGTTTACCGGCCGTTTGTGACCGGCCGGCGGGTGGCCGCCCTCCACGCGGTCCGTCAGCATCTCGCCAGCCATGGCGTGCCCTGCGCTGAGCCCATCCCGGCGGCCGGCGGCCGCGGCTGGGAGACCTTCGAGGGCCGGGTCGTGGAGGTTGAACCGTACGTGGCCGCGCCGGCCACGATGAACACGCTGACCAGCGTACGAACGGGGCTGGCGGTGCTGGGGCGCATCCACGCGCTGCTGCGGGCGTTCCCGTCCAGCCCGGCCACGGCGGCAGCCCGGTTCGCCAACTACGTCGACGTCGATGGCCTCGTGGAGGCCGTCGCCGCTGGGACCGGCCGCATCCGCGGCTGGCAGCCGACTCCTGCCGAGGCGCGGCTGGCCGACCTGGCCGACGAGCTCGCCGAAACCCTCGCCCAGCACGAGCGGGACGGCCCCGTCCAGCCCCGCCGTCAGCTCGTGCACGGCGACTTCTGGGACAACAACGTCCGGTTCCGTCACGGGCAGGTCGCCCTGGTCACCGACTTCGACTTCCTCGCCGACCGCCCGCGAACCGATGATCTCGCGCTCACCCTGTACTTCACCAGCGTCGACATCACCGACATCACCACCGACCCGACGCCACTCACCGACCTGGTCGGCGCCTACGAATCCGGCCTCGGCGCGAGGCTGTCACCGTACGAGCGGGCCGCCATACCGCTGGCCATGGCACGGCAGCCACTGTGGTCCGTCTCGGTCTGGGTGGCCCTGCTCGACGACCCGGACGCGGCCCGGCGCCACCTCGCCGCCACCGCACAAGAGCTCGAATGGGCGCGGCGACTTACCAGCCGGATCGCTCAGGTTCAGGACGTGCTCGCCGACGGCACATGAACGGGTACGGCCGGATTGTTGGCGCGGTTCTGGGCTTGCCGGTGGGCGTACTCTGAGGAAGCCGCGACGCCGTTTTGGCTAGTCGGGCCCGAACGCTCGGATACCGGGCGGATAGAAGTAGCCGTTATGTTGTGGATCAGAAAGAGTAACCGCCACACAGCTCATCGAATTGCCACCGTTGACGACCTGCAATTCCCCGCCAGTGGGCGTCAGCGTCTCGGAAATCGGCATCCCCAACTCAGCGGCGACGATTATCGTCTGGTCGAAACCGCAGCTCGGCAGTGGTTCCGGCTCGTCGCCCGCAGTCCCAGGGCAACGCTGTCGATGCCATCGGTGGTGGTGGACGATCTATGGCAGGAACTGGCTCTGCACACTCGCGATTACGCCGCATTCTGCGACGCCGCGTTCGGGCGCCCCCTGTCCCGCCCGCCGGGGTCCGCGATGAACGCTGACACGGCCGATACCAACCGCACCGCCTCGCTGCTGGCCACGCTCAGCTACGCCCGCTGGGACGAGGGTGGTGGCTCAACAGGGCTTCCCTTGCTGTTCATGGTTGACGAGAATCTCCACATCCGGGACGGCAACCGTTACCTGTCCGACTGCGGCGGCCGCGGCGAATGCTTCCGGGCTCCCGGCCTCGTCTGCCTGCAACACCTCGCAGGGCCGGGCAAGCGGCTCCGCGCGCCCGGCATTCGCGGCGACCTTCCGTTCAACGACGGCCGCTACGGCTACGCCGGTGGGGCGGCTGCGCAAGGCGGAGGCGGCGACGGTGGTGGCGGTGGTGGCGGCGACGGTGGCGGCGGCGGCGATGGGGGCGGGGGCTGAGACCGATGGCTCACCGGCCGAGTGCGGCGGCGTAGACACGGACCGGTCCCGTCTTGACGAGGGCGTCGCGTTCGTGGCGCAGGCCGATCTTCTCGGCGACGCGCTGGGACGGCACGTTCGCCGGATGGATGATCGCGATCAGCCGCTGGACGCCCAGTGCGTCGCGGGCGTGGTCGCGGCAGGCGGCCGCGGCCTCGCTGGCGTAGCCGCGGCCCTGCAGGTGGGCGCGGACGCGGTAGCCGACCTCGATGTCCACTGTGCCCTCGACGTTCTGCGGGGTCAGGCCGCAGTCGCCGACGAACTCGCCGGTGGCCCGCAGGGTGAGCACCCAGAGGCCGAAGCCTTCCTGCCGGTACAGGCCCTGGTTCCAGTGGATCCAGCCCAGCGCCTCGTCCCGACCCTTCGGGCGCGGGTAGTAACGCATGACGTCCGGGTCACCGAGGAGAGCGGCCATGTCTTCCAGGTCGTCGGCGGTCATCTCGCGGAACGTCAGCCGTGGCGTCGCGGGTGGGGCGGTCACGTGATCAACGGTACTGTTTGGCGCCGTGACCACCCGCCAACCCACCGACGCGGAGCGGCAGCACTACGCGCGCGCATTGCACGACGCCGTGGCGGCGGGCTCGCTGGATCTGGCCGGGTTTGACCGGCTCCTTGCCGCGGTCCTGCACGCGGATCGGCTCGAGGAGATCGAGCGGCTCACGTCCGAGCTGCCGGTCGGGCCGTTCCGGATGGAGGTCAGCGGCGCCGAGGGCACCGCGGTGCTGGAGCGGGACCGGATCGTGCTCCAGTTCGACCGGGCGTTGACGCAGTCGGTCAAGAAGGCCCGTAGCCCGCGGGTGATTCCGTTGCCGGCCATCGCGTCGGTGGAGTACGAGCCGAAGCGGAGCGGCGTTCACGTCCGGTTCCGGCTCGTGGGCGAGGCGCCGGACTACCGGCGGCGGGATCCCGAACGCGACGCCAACACGGTGACGCTCTGGTCGGACCGCCGCGAGGAGGCCGAGGCGTTCGTGGCCGAGGTGCGGCAACGGATCCTGCTCGAACCGCGTACGCCCGATCCGCAGCTCCTGCCGCCGCAGGCCCGGGTGCCGGGGCTCGCGCCGCCGCCGCGGGGCGAGCTGTTCGTCCAGCTGCGGACGTTCGAGGGCACGGTCACCCTCGACGAGAACGGCGTCCTGCTCGACTTCCAGCGCGGTCCGAAGCGGGACACGCGCCGCTGGCTGCCGCTGACCGCCATCGCGGCCGTGGAGTTCACCACGCCGGGCCGGTGGCGCGCGGGCAGCGTCCGGTTCGTCCTGGCGGGCCTGCCGGCCGGGTACCGGCCGCCCGAGCCGAAGCGGGACCACGACGCGTTCGTGATCGAGCCCGGGCGGGAGGAGGGCGAAGGCGAGGACCTCGCCGCCCATGTCGCCGCCCGGATCACCGGGCCGCGCGTGGTGGAGCCGGGCTTGCTGCCGGGCAACGATCCGGCGCACTGGCCGGCCGGCGCCCACGAGGGGCTTACCCGGCCGGCCGAGGCCGACACGGCTGAGGGTGAGACGGGTGACGTTCCGGGGCAGTTGCGGGAGCTGGCCCGGCTGCGGGCCGAGGGCATCCTCACCGACGCGGAGTACGAGGCGAAGAAGCGGGACCTCCTCGGGCGCTGGTAGCAAACCAACAGACATTGACATCCGTGATCGTGGATCATATGTTCGTCGGAAAGCGCGTTCCCCAGGGGTCTGCCACCCCGCCTGTGGAAGGGCAGGACCCACCATGCGCCGACACGCCCTCGTCGCCGCCCTGGCCGCCGTACTCGTGGCCGGCCTGACCGCCGCGTTCGCCGGCTTCGCCGGCGGCGCCCAGGCCGCGACGATCATGGCCGACACCTTCGACGACGGCGACTCCGCCGGGTGGACGCCTTCCGGTGGTACGTGGTCGGTCGTGAGCGACGGCACGGGGGTGCTGCGCCAGGCCGGTACGAGCAGCGACGCCCGGTCGCGGGCGGGCTCGGCGTCGTGGACCGACTACACGGTCACGGCGCGGGTCAAGCCGCTGGCGTTCAACGGCAGCAACCGGTTCGTCGCGGTGCTGGCGCGGGCGCAGTCCGCCACCAGCTACTACTACCTGGCCCTGCGGTCGAACAACACCGTCGAGCTGAAGCGGCTCACCAACGGCTCGTCCGCCACGCTGGCCACCGCCGCGGTGACGGTGTCCGCCGGGACCTGGTACACCCTGTCGCTGTCCGTCGCGGGCAGCACGCTGCGCGGCACCGTCAACGGGGGTACGGCGCTGACCGCCACCGACACGCAGTACGCGGCCGGCGGGATCGGCCTGGCGACGTACTACGCCAGCGCCTCCTTCGACGACGTGCTCGTCGACTCGACCGCGGGCCCCACGGCGAGCCCCACGCCACCGCCGACGACGCCGGCGGCCACCACGCCGCCGCCCGCCGGGTCCACAGTGGTCGTCGCGAAGGACGGTAGTGGCCAGTACACGACGGTCCAGGCGGCGGTGAACGCGGTCCCGGCGAACAACACCCAGCGCCGCACCATCAGCGTCAAGCCCGGCACGTACCGGGAACTGGTCACCATCCCGTCGAACAAGCCGTTCGTGTCGATCGTCGGCAGCACGGGCAACGCCGCCGACGTCGTGATCACGTACGACAACGCCAGCGGCACCCCGAAGCCGGACGGCAGCGGCACGTACGGCACGACCGGCAGTTCGTCGGTCTTCGTCGACGGAAACGACTTCATCGCGCGGAACCTGACGTTCGCCAACAGCTTCGACGAGGCCGCGCACGACTACAGCGCGGAGCAGGCGGTCGCGGTGACCACGCGCGGCGACCGGCTCGTCTTCGACAACGTCCGGATCCTGGGCAACCAGGACACGCTGCAGCCCAGCAGCCCCGGCACCGCGACCGTCAGCCGGGCGTACTACCGCAACTGCTACATCGAGGGCGACGTCGACTTCATCTTCGGGCGCGGCACCGCCGTCTTCGACCGCTGCGAGATCCGCTCGCTCAATCGCGGTTCGACCAGCAACAACGGGTACGTGACGGCCGCGTCGACCACGAACACGAACCCGTACGGCTACCTGTTCACCCAGTGCAGCCTCACCGCGGCGTCCGGCGTGGCGGCCAAGAGTGTCCACCTTGGACGGCCGTGGCACCCGGGCGGCGACGTGAACGCGATCGCGCAGGTGCTGTACCGGGAGACGGCGATGGGCGCCCACATCAAGGATGCCCCGTGGACCGACATGTCCGGCTTCTCCTGGCGGGACGCGCGGTTCACCGAGTACCGCAACACCGGCGCGGGCGCCACCGTCACCGCGGACCGGCCGCAGCTCGCGGACGCCCAGGCGCCGACCTACACGGCCCAGCGCTACCTGGCCGGCGGCGACGGCTGGAACCCGATCTTCTGACAGTGTGTTAGACGTTCGTCTATCTTGACGAATGTCGATGTCTAGCGCATTGTCGGGGGCATGGTGGGCGGACTCTCCAAGCACACACGTCGTCTCTTGCCGGCACTCCTGGCCGTCGTGGCACTGCCCGCGGCGGTCATGGGCGCGGTCCTCGTCACGATCCCGGCCGCGGCCGGCACCGCGCCGCCGGCGCTGCTGGACACCTGCCCGCCGGTCCCGAGCGGGGTCGGGTGCACGCTGCCCGCCACCCCGACGCCCACCTCGTCGCCGACGCTGAGCACGACGCCGTTCCCGCCCGGCCCGCCGACCAACCTGGCGGCCACCGCCGTGACGACCGGGTCGGTCACGCTGACCTGGACCGCCTCCGTCCGCGGCTGCTGCACCATCGTCGGGTACGACATCCAGTACACCCAGGCGTTCAACGACATCGTCTGGCAGGTCAGCCTCGGCAATGTCACCACGGCCACCATCAACACCCTCACGCGGGCGTCGGAGTACCGGTTCGTCGTGACCGCCCGCGACGACCAGGGCCGCCGGTCGAACCAGTCGAACAGCGTCCGCGTCGTCACCCCGGTCACCGACACCGGCCCGGACACCGTGCCGCCGCAGGCCCCGACCGACCTGACCGCCACCCAGACCGGCGCCAGCGCGCTGTTGACCTGGTCGCCGTCGACCGACAACGTGGGCGTGACCGGCTACAACGTGTACAGGTTCGACGGCCTGTACATCTCCACCCTGCTGGCCACCGTGACCGGGACCAGCTACACGGTGCCGCTGCCGGCCACGTACAACTTCTTCCACGTGCGGGCCCGGGACGCGGTAGGCAACCTGTCGGCCTCCGCCGGCCCGGTCACCGTCTATGTCACGGGTACGCCGTCGACACCCCCGCCCCGGCCGTGCCGGGTCACGTACACGACGCAGTCACAGTGGACGGGCGGCTTCGTGGCGTCGGTGACGGTGCACAACACGGGCACCACGGCGATCGACGGCTGGACGCTCGCGTTCACCTTCGCCGGCGACCAGCGGATCACGAACGCGTGGAACGCCGCGTACACCCAGTCCGGCGCCGTCGTGACCGCGCGCAACGCGGACTGGAACAGGGTCATCCCGGCCGGCGGCAGCACGACGTTCGGGATGCAGGGCTCCTGGACGGCGAGCAACGCGCCGCCGGCGGCCTTCACCCTGAACGGCGCCGCCTGCGCCACCGGATAGCCAGCCACCCCTGTCGCACACACGACATGAGCGCCGCGCGGCCGCCGGGGGAGTGGTCTCATGGCGCGCGTGGACACCGGAAATGTGTGCTGCGTGCTGGTGATCGTCGCCGTGGTCGTGGGCGCGTTCGTGTACTTCCTGCGGCAGAACGATTCCACCGGGTCGGGCACCGCGTCGTGGCCGGACGAGGAGCCGTCGTACGCCGCGCAGCCGCGCGGCGCGGACGGGCTGCCGGTGAACGTCATCTCGATGGTGGCGCGGTTCGGCCGGTACACGATGGAGCCGCCGAACGCACAGGGCGAGGACCCGTCGGCGATCTACGACGAGATCATCGCGCCGCTCTACGTGATCGCCCAGGCCGACCCCGACGGCTTCCTGGTCGCCCTGCGCGACAAGGTGATGCCGGTCGGCGGGTGGGCGGTGCTGGGCGCGTCCCGCGTGCTGTGGGAGGTCCTCACCAGCGAGCAGCGGGAGCACCCCGTCCACGACGAGCTGCTCGGCGCGGCCCTGAACTTCCTGCGCGAGCGCGGCGTGCCGAACCTGCTCGTGAAGGGGTACGAGTGGCGGTACTGGCTCAGCGTCAAGGGCGATGACGAGCGGTGGCTGACCGGCCGGCCGAAGCCGAGCCCGGAGCAGGCGCCGATCCCCGACCTCGACGACGGCGAGCTGCGCCGCCTGATCCAGGTCTTCCCGGAGAAGAACTCCAACCTGATCTTCGTCCGCCGGCACCCCGACGGCGGGTACGTCTCCGTCGTGGACGCGCGGCGCAGCGACGACGACCCGACCCGCGTGCAGTGGGAGGACAAGCGGGCGGCGTCGCTCAACGACCTCTACTGGGAGATCGGCTGCGTGTTCCAGACGCCGACCTACTGGTACCGGCCCGAGATGGGCCCGTACTTCCCGTTGCCGCGCCCGCGGCTGGACTAAGTGGCCTCCTGCTGGGTCGTCCTGGTGGCGAAGAACTGGATGACCAACATCGCGCCGAGGACGCCGACCGTCAGCCACGCCACCAGCGCCGGGGTCTTGTAGGTCACGAGCATGAGGATCAGGAACGCGAGCGCCACGGCGATGCCGCGCAGGAGGGTGGCGTGGCCGGCGACCCAGCCGGTCAGCCGTTCCATCCGCAGGCCCAGCCGGTCCAGGCCGCGGCGCGGCCAGGCGATGCCGGCCGCCAGCACCCGCCGGATCGCCCGCGCGGTGACCGACGGGCCGGTCAGGAACGCCCCGGCGGCGACCACGAGCCCGAGCAGGATGCCGGCCCGGACGGCCTCGCGCAGGAAGCGGACCAGGTTGTCGTACATGACGGCGGCGGCGTCCGCCGGCAGCACGTCCGTGGGTACGGAGTCGAGGTAGATCGCGCGGGCGACCTGCAACGCGATGGCGACCAACAGCGCCGCGAACGCCACGCCGAGGCCGGCGCCGATGAAGGCCAGCCGGTGGTCGCGGGCGATGAAGACGCCCAGCCCGAGCAGCACCAGGCACACGAACGGCATCCAGGTGCCCAGCGTCTTGAGCAGGTCCACGCCGTTCTGCACCTTGCGGATGTCGTCGGACTGGTAGACGACGAAGGACGTGTTGACGGCGGGGATCCGGGCGGCGATCTCCAGGCCGGCGGCGACCAGCCGCTGCTTGACGATGTCGACGAGCGGCCCGAGGTTGACCGAGACGGTGTTGTTGTCGACCGCGACGGCGCCGGAGGATTCGCCGGTCAGGGCCGCCACCAGCTGCTCGTGCGCGGCGCGGTTCGCCGTCTCCCACGCCTGGGCGAAGGTGTCGCTGTGCACCACCGAGCTGACCTGGCCCTCGGTGAAGTTCTCCACGCCGCTGGCGATCGGGCCGGCCAGCGACTGCAACTGGGTGGCCAGGTTGGGGGCAGGGTGCCCCGTTCACCGAGGGCGGCCAGCGCCTGGGTGGTGATCCCCTTGACGTCGATGTACTTGAAGATCTCCCGGGTGATGTTGTCGGTGACCGCTTGCTGGATGGCCGGGTCCTCGGCCAGCGGCGCGACGGTGTCGACGTACCGGTCGGTGTCCTCGACCATGCTGTTCGCCCACACCGAGACGACGGAGACCGGCGCGAGCGCGCAGCCCAGCACGATGAGCAGGACCGCCGCGGTGGTCCGGCCCCACCGCCGGCCGCGGCCGGGCCGGCGCGGGCGGTGCCCCGCGGCGCGGAGGGTGGCGACCTCGGCCCGCAGGCGGTCCAGTTCGCTGCGCTCGTCGCCGCTGAGCGGCGCGGCTTCGTTCTGTGCCGTCATGGCTGCCCCCCACTCGTCATAGGAATCCCAGTGCGCGCCCGCGCCTGACCGCGTCCCGCCGGTTGGCGACGCCGAGCTTGCGGTACAGGCTCTTGAGGTGGGCCTTGACCGTGTTCACGGTCACGAAGAGGTCCTCACCGATCTCGCTGTTGCTGCGCAGGGTGGGCAGGTAGCGCAGGACGATGAGCTCCCGGTCGGTGAGCGGCTCGGCCAGCGGCGAACCGGCCGGTCCGTCCGGCGGCACCAGGTGGGCGAGCAGGTCCTCGACGAAGTCGGCGCTGCCGCCGACGAGCTGTTGCTGCCGCCGCAGCAGGGCGCCGAGCCGGTCCCGCAGGATCAGGAACGGGCGCCGTACGTGCTCCGGCTCGGCCAGCGCCAGCGCCTCGGTGAGCGCCTCGACGGCGGCGTGGTCGTGCCGGCGGTGCTCCGCGATCAGCGCCAGCAGCACCCGCGCCTCCACGGACGTCTCCAGGTCGGCCGCCGGGTCGCCGGCGAGCGCGCGGGCCATCGTCTCGGCCTGGCCGGACTGGCCGGCCACGAGCCGGGCCCGGGCCACGCACAGCTGGGCCCGGCCGCCGGGCGCCGGGCCGTCGAGCACGGCCGGCAGCCGCCCCGCCGCGACCAGCGCCTCCGCCTCCGCCGCGACGACCCAGCCGGCCAGCAGACCGGTGTACGCGTCGCCGGCCAGCATCTGCTCGCGGAGCCGGGCGCCGATCGCCAGTGCCTGGCCGGTGTGCCCCTCCTCCACGAGCAGGCGCATCTGGATGGCGGCCACCGCGAGGCGCGCCGACCGGTCGCTCTCGTCATCGCTGGCGGCGGCGGCCAGCGCGATCGCGCGGCCCGCGTCGCGCCACTCGGCCCGCTGCAGGTGCACCAGTGCCAGCGACAGGTAGGCGGCGCTGGTGTTCGCCGGCAGCGCCGGTGGGTGGCGTTCGGCGAGGGCGACGGCGTGCCGGGCCCGTTCGGCCGCCGTGTCCAGTTCGCCGTGGACGGCGTCGGCGACGGCGAGGTGGGACAGCGCGCTGACGTACGGCAGCTCGAAGTCGAGCCGTTCCGCCTCGCCGGCCGCGGCGAGCAGGTACTCGTTGGCCTCCTGCCGGTGCCCGCACCACAGGTGCCCGATGCCGAGGCCGTTGAGCACGATCACGCGGTACTCCGGGGCCGCCGCGAAGTCGGGCGCGGCGGCGTGCTCCAGCAGCGCCAGCGCGTGCGCGCCGGCGCCGACCAGGTCGCTCGGCCGGCCCCGGGCGCGGGCGGCGGCCGCCTCGAAGACGGTGAGCGCGACGTCGGCGGAGACCCGCAGGTCGGCGGGGACCGAGCCGAGGCGCCGGCGGGCGTCGCCGACGTCCCGGTCCATCGCGGCGTACTCGTGCCGGTGGAACCGCACCGCCGCCGAGCAGATCAGGCGTGCCATCGAGGGGTCCCGCAGCGCCTGCTCGGCCACCGGCTGTACGGCCGCGACCAGGGCGGGCGCCTCCGGGGACAGCAGCCGCGGCAGGGCGGCGTCCACCAGCAGCCGGGCCACCAGGTCCCAGTCCCGGGCCACCGACGCCCGGCGGACCGCCTCGACCGGCGCGCCGTGCTGGCCGTACCAGATCGCCTGCCGCCGCTCCATCTCGGCGGCGAGTGGCGGGTTGTCGGTGCTGAGCCGGTGGTGGAGCATCTGGCGCAGCAGGGGGTGGTACCGGTACCACTCGCGCCGGCGGTCGAGCGCCACTACGAGGCCGTCGTCGCCGGCCAGCCGTTCGAGGGTGTGGCGGCCGCGGGTGCCGTCCGTGAGCGTGTCCGCGAGCGCCCCGCTGATCCGCTCCGCCACGCTGGTGCGCAGCAGGAACTCCTGCACCTCCGGCGGGTGCCGGTCGAGCACCTCGGCGGCCAGGTAGTCCGCCACCGGCGGCTGGTCGCCGGTGAAGCCGGCGATGCCGCCGCCGACGTCGGCCGGGTCCACCGACATCGCCGCGAGGCGCAGGCCCACCGCCCAGCCCTGGGTACGCTCCAGCAGCGCCCGCAGCTGCGGCGTGGTCAGCCGCAGCCCGTGCCGCGCGAACAGCTGCCGGGCCTCGGCCGCGTCGAACGCGAGGGCGTCGGCGCGGATCTCGGCGAGCCGGCCGCTGACCCGCAGCCGGTGCAGCCGGATCGCCGGATCGGCCCGGGTGGCGAGCACCAGCCGCAGCGCCGGCCCGCGGTGCTCGACCAGCCGGCCGAGCGCGTCGAGGGCGGCCGGCTCGCGCAGCTCGTGCACGTCGTCCAGGACCAGCACCGACGGCCGGGTCACGGCGCCCAGGCCGAGCTGGCTACCCGCCGGGACCGCGTCCGCGACCTGCAGCGCGAGCAGCACGTCGTACCAGAAGGTGGCCGGGTCGTTGTCGGTCTCGTCGAGGGTGAGCCAGGCGGCGCAGCGCCCGTCCGCGCCGCCGGCGAGCCAGCCGGCCGCCGCGAGCGTCTTGCCGCAGCCGGCGCCGGCGCTCAGCAGCGTCACCGCGGCGGCGGCCGACCGGCTGAGCAGGCGGGACAGCCGTGGGCGGGCGACCACCGGCGCCGCGCAAGGCGGCGGTGCGAGCCGGGCAGAAGTCAACGGTGTCCAGGTCATCGGGCACTTACCCCGGGCCAGAGTAGGCGCGGTGGACGTCCAGTTCGCCCTTTTTGCGGGAATCCCACTACCCGCGACGGGTAATGGCCGAAGCTGACCCCGGCGGGACTCTGTGGTTCGGGGTCACCATGGCGCCAGGGCGCAGTCTGGCGAAGCTGAGGGGAAGACGAAATGAGCGATCTGATCGCAATCGGGTACGCGGACCTCAACACGGCGCAGGCCGCCCGCGACAAGCTGCTCGAGCTGCAGCGTCAGGGCCTGATCAAGCTGCAGGACGCGGCCGTCGTGGAAGCCACCCCGAACGGCAAGGTCAAGCTGCACCAGGGCACCAGCCTGACCGGCATGGGCGCCGCCGGTGGCGCGCTGTGGGGCGGCCTGATCGGGCTGCTGTTCTTCGCGCCCTTCCTCGGCATGGCGCTCGGCGCGGCGGGCGGCGCGATCGGCGGCAAGATGACCGACGTCGGCGTGGACGACAAGTTCATGAAGGACGTCGGCCAGGCGCTGCAGCCCGGCACCGCCGCGCTGTTCCTGCTGGTCGAACAGGTCACGCTCGACAAGGTCGTGGAAAAGATGACCCACGAGCGGTTCGAGGGCCGGCTGATCCGCAGCTCGCTCAGCTCGGAGGCCGAGCAGCAGCTGCGCGACGCGGTCGAGAAGGCCCGGATGGCCGTCGCGAGGTGACTGGGCCACGGAGAGGACAGGGCAACTGAGATGACTGGGCAAGCTCTGCTTACAGCGGGTGAACGCGCCGCCCGTGGCAAGGCGGCGCGCTCCCGAGTCCCGCGGTCGACCCACGCCCGGATCGCCCCCAGCGACCAGCGGCCCGACCCCGTGAGCATCCTGGAGGAACAGGCGACCACCCGCGTACCCGAACTGGTGCCGATCCGCCACGGCCGGATGGCGCAGTCGCCGTTCGCGTTCTACCGCGGCGCCGCCGCCGTCATGGCGTCCGACCTCGGCCGGGAGCCGGACACCGGCGTCACCACCCAGCTGTGCGGCGACGCCCACCTGCTGAACTTCGGGCTCTTCGCCTCGCCCGAACGGCGCCTGGTCTTCGACGTCAACGACTTCGACGAGACCCTGCCCGGCCCGTTCGAGTGGGACGTCAAGCGCCTCGCCGCCAGCTTCGCGGTCGCCGGGCGCGCGCGGGGCTTCGACGACAAGCGCCGCGCCACGATCGTGCGGGAGTCGGTCCTGTCGTACCGGGAACGGATGGCCACGCTGGCCGCGATGCGGACCCTCGACATCTGGTACGCCCGCGACGAGGCGGACGAGCTGCAGGACCTGCTGCCGGCGCACACCACGGCCCGGAAGAAGGCCGAGAAGGTCACCGCCGCGGCGCGCGGCCGGGGCCAGCTCGAGGCGTTCGCGAAGCTGACCCACGTCGTCGACGGCGAGCGCCGCATCGTCACCGACCCGCCACTGATCACCCCGCTCGGTGACCTGCTCCCGGACGCCCGGCGCGAGCAGCTCGAAGGGCGGCTCCGCGGGCTGATCGGCACGTACAGCCGCAGCCTCGGCGCCGACCGGCAGGACCTGCTCGCGCGGTTCCGGGTGGTCGACATGGCCCGCAAGGTGGTCGGCGTAGGCAGCGTGGGCACCCGCTGCTGGGTGATCCTTCTGCTCGGCCGGGACGACGGTGACCCGCTCATCCTGCAGGCCAAGGAGGCCGCGGCGTCGGTGCTCGCCCCGTACGCCGGAGCCAGCGGGTACCCCAACCACGGGCAGCGGGTCGTGTCCGGACAGCGGCTGATGCAGGCCGCCAGCGACATCTTCCTCGGCTGGGACCGCATCACCGGCATCGACAACCGCCAGCGCGACTTCTACGTCCGGCAGCTGCGCGACTGGAAGGGCAGCGCGCGGCCGGACACGATGTCGGCGAACACCATGCGGGCCTACGCCCAGCTGTGCGGGAACTGCCTGGCCCGCGCCCACGCCCGCGCCGGCGACCCGGTCGAGATCGCCGCGTACCTCGGCTCCAGCGACGCCTTCGACCGGGCCCTGGTCCAGTACGCGGAGGCGTACGCCGACCAGAACGAGCGCGACTTCGAGGCGTTCGGGGCGGCCCTGTCCAGCGGCCGGATCACCGCCGAAGCCGCGTGACGCCCCGATGGCCCGCAGGCGGGTAGCGGCGATCGTGGCTCTGCTGGCCGCGCCGGCCACGCTCATCGTGGCGCTGGTCGCCGTGGTCGAGGAGCTGCCGCGCGGGCTGGCCGTGCTCGGCTGCGTCGTCCTCGCGGTGGTCAGCGGCTGGTACGGCGTCCTGCGCCGCGGCGCCCGCCGGGCGGTCGCGCTCGCGGTCGCGCTGGTGGCGCTGATCGTCGCGGCCGTGCTGCTGCTCACCGGCCGGATCCCGGTGCTGGTCGTGGTCGTGGCCGGGGTGGCGCTCGCCCTCGCGGCGGCCCGCGTGGCGTTCACGGTCCACGTGCGCCGCCCGGCGGCGGACCGGCCGCGCCACCCGGTGCTCTTCCTCAACCCCCGGTCCGGGGGCGGCAAGGCCGAGCGCTTCGGGCTCGCCGCCGAGGCCCGCCGGCGCGGCATCGAGCCGGTCGAGTTGCACCCGGGGGACGACCTGCGGGCCCTGGTACGCGCCGCGATCTCGCGCGGCGCCGACGCGCTCGCCATGGCCGGGGGCGACGGCTCGCAGGCCGTCGTCGCGTCGATCGCCGCCGAGGCCCGGCTGCCGTACGCCTGCGTCCCGGCCGGCACCCGCAACCACTTCGCGCTGGACCTCGGCGTCGACCGCAACGACGTGGTGGGCGCCCTCGACGCGTTCGTCGACGGCAGCGAACACCGCGTCGACCTGGGCGAGGTGAACGGCGAGGTGTTCGTCAACAACGTCTCGCTGGGCCTGTACGCCGAAGCGGTCCAGCGCGCCGAGTACCGTGACACCAAGATCCGTACGCTGCTCGCGACGGCGCCGGAGGTGCTCGACCCGGAACGCCCGGTCGCCCTGCGCTGGACCGAGCCGGACGGGCACGAGCACGACCTGGGCGCGGCCATCCTGGTCTCCAACAACCGGTACCGGCTCGGCAACGCGATCGGCTCCGGCACCCGGCCACGCGTCGACGAGGGCGTGTTGGGCGTGACCGTGGTCGGCACCTCAGCGATGGCGCGGCCCTTGCGCGAATGGTCCGCGCCGGAGTTCGACGTGCAGGCCAGCGCCCCGGTGCCGGCCGGCATCGACGGCGAGGCCGCCGTGCTGCAACCGCCGCTCTGCTTCCGCGTCCGGCCCGGCGTGCTGCGCGTACGGGTGGCGCGCCAGCATCCGGGCGCCTCCCCGTCCGCCGCGGCCCCCGCCGGTGCCTGGGACGCCGCCCGGGCCCTCGCCCAGATCGCCCTCGGTCGCGATTCGGTCGACCGCTACGTCGTGTGACAGGAGGCACCGCGGTGGCGAACGTCAAGGTGGAACGCAAGGCCAGCCTGACCCGCAAGCAGGTGGCAGAGGCGCTGTCCGCGCTCGCGAGCGCGCTCGACGAGGGCCCGGAGGTCGAGGTGAAGGTCGCCGGGCTCGAGGTGAAGCTGGTCGTCCCGGACGAGCTGCACACCGAGTTCGAGGTGGAGGTCGACGGCGACGAGATCGAGATCGAGCTGGAACTGAAGTGGTCGACCGCCCCGACGGCCCGGCCAAACCCCCGCCCCGCCCGCCGCCGCGCCCGCTAGGGGCCCGCTCGGGCGCCGCGGGCCGCGCGTCGATCAAGGGCTCGCTCGCCGATCAAGGGCGAACGGTCGTGGTTTGATCACTTTTCCGCGGCCATTTGCCCTTGATCGGCGCGAAAGTCCTTGATCGACGCGCGGCCCGCGGCGGCGGCGGCGATCAGCGTGGACACGGTGACCGGGCGCAGGCCGCGCCGGTGCAGTCCATTGAGGATGGCGTCGAGCTGGTTGAGGGCGACCAGGCGGTGCCGGGCCCCGATGTCGTGGGCCAGCACGATGGAGCCCGGCTGGACGTTGTCGACGATGTCCCGCGCCTGCGCCGGCGGATTGTGGGCGTACCGCTTCTCGCGCATCTGGTGCGACCACATCACCACGTCGTACTCGAACTCGTCGGCGATGACGAGCGTGCTGCCGCCCAGGTGGCCCCACGGCGGCCGCATGAGGGTCGGCGGGTAGCCGGCGACCCGGCGGATGGCCACGTGGGTACGCAGCAGCTGGTCGCGCACCCCCGCCTCGTCAAGCTTGCCCAGGTCGCGGTGCGCCCAGGTGTGGTTGCCCAACTCGTGCCGGCCGATCCGGTGCCGCATCAGGTCCTCGTGCCGGGTCAGCCGCTCCCCGACCACGAAGAACGTCGCCGGCGCCCGGTGCCGGTCGAGCACGTCCAGCACCATCGGCGTCCACTGTGGCCCCGGGCCGTCGTCGAACGTCAGCGCCACGAACGGCTGCTCCGTCGGCACATGCCAGCGCACGTTCAGCCCGCCGCGCGGCGACCATCCACTGGCGACACCCGCCGGCGCGTAGCCGCCGCCCAGCGGCAACCGGTCCGACGTGACCAGGTCCGGTATCCGGGTGAGCGCCGCACCCGCCGAAATCCCCGCCGCGACCGTCAACGCGCGCCGCAGCAGCCCCCGTCGATCTTCCCCATGCGGAGCGAGGATAGGTGGTAGATCATGTTCCGCGCATCGCCCCACAGACCTACCCCTGGGTAGGGGGCCGGGCGGGCGGCGGTGAGCTGGCCCGCGCCGATCAAGGGATTGCCCGTCGATCAAGGGCATATGGCCGTGGTCACACCGTCAGGACGACGCGGCCGAGGGGTTCGTCCTCGGCCAGGTGGCGGATGGCCTCGCCCGCCTCGGCGAGGGGGTACGCGCGGTCGATGACCGGGGTGAGCGCCCCGGACTCGAGGTAGCCGCGCAGGGCCGCCATCGCCTCCTTCTTGCGCCGGCTGGCCGGCTCGCCCTTGCGCAGCTGGGGTGCGAACAGCGACCGCAGGGCCAGCCCGCCGAACCGGGGCAGGCTGCCCAGCCAGCGCCGGCCCACCTGGCCGAAGTGGTCGTGTCCGATGAGGACATACGTGCCGTCCGGGGCCAGCGCCCGCCGGACGGCCGCGTACGGGTGGTTGCCGGGGATGTCGACGATCAGGTCGTACCGCTGGTCGCCGCGGGTGAAGTCGTCCGTGGTGTAGTCGACGACCGCGTCGGCGCCCAACGACCGGAGCAGGTCCAGCTTGCGGGTGTGCTCGACGCCGGTCACGTGCGCGCCGTGCGATCTGAGGATCTGCACGACGATGGCCCCGACCCCGCCGGCGGCCCCGTTGACGAGCACCCGCTGGCCCGGTCGCAGCCGGCCGGCCGGGAGGTTGAGCAGCGCGATGTACCCGGTCGTCGGCACCGCGGCCGCCTGCTCGAACGTGACGTTGGCGGGCTTGTGCGCGAGCCCGTCCTCCGGGGCGGCCGCGTACTCGGCGTAGGCGCCGCCGTTGCGCCAGGAGAACCCGCGCAGGCTGTCGCCGAAGACCTCGTCGCCGGGCCGGAAGCCGGTCACGCGCGCGCCGACCGCGGCCACGACGCCGGCCAGATCGGTGCCCGGGACTCTACACTGTGGACGGAGCAGGCCCGAGCCCATCAGCCGGAGGGCGGCCGGGCGCCCGGTCACCACGTGCCACACGTCCGGGTGGACCGACGCGGCCCGCACCTGGACCAGCACCTCGTCGTCGCGGGGCACGGGCGTTTCGACGTCGTCGACGCGCAGCGCGTCCGGGGCACCGTACCGATCCTGGATGACCGCTCGCACGCGTTCACGATAGGCGGGGCGGACAATCGGTGGTGTGTGGAGGCTCCCGGCCGCGTTCGCGGTGCTGCAGTTCGCCTGGTGGCCGGTGGTCCCCGTACTCCTGGACGAGCCCGCGTCCCCGGCGGGGGTGGCGCTGGTGGTGCTCGGCACGGCGGTGGCGTGCGGCGCGCTCGTGCGCCGCCGCGCCGCGCCCGGCCTGGCGCTCGCGGCCACCCTGGCGGCCGCCGTGCCGCTCGGCGCGGGCCTGGGGTGGCGGGCGCCCGTCGGCTTCGCGGCGGCGGGCGTCGCGCTCTTCGGGCTCGCCGCCGCGCGCACGGCCGGTCGCGCGGTCGCCGGCGCCGCGGCCACGGTGCTCGCGCTCGGCGCGACCGTCGCCGTCCGTGCCACGTCGGTCCGCGCGGTCATCGGGTACGGGGTGATGGCGGTCGCCGGTGCGGCGGTGGTGTGGGTGTGGGGGCGCTCGCGGCGGCGGAGGCGCGCCGATCGGGCCGCGCGGGCGGCGTTCGCGGCGGGGTCGGCGGCGATCGCGCGGCACGCGGCGGCGGGGGAGCGCCGCCGGCTGGCCGCCGAGCTGCACGACGTGGCCGCCCACCGGCTGACCGGGATCGTGGTGTCGGCGGCCGCGGCGGCCCGGCTCGGCGACCCGGACCTGGCGGCGGAGGCGGCCGACCACGCGGTGCGGGCCGGCACGCTGGCGCTGGCCGAGCTGGACCGCCTGATCGAGGTCGAGGAAGCGGGGGAAGGCGAGGCGGCGGGGCTGGACGGGATCGACGCGCTGGTGGCCGAGCGGCCCGAGGTGGCGTACGCCCGTCCGGCCGGGACCGTGCCGCCGGACGTGGCGGCGATCGCGTACCGGGTGGTGCGGGAGGCGCTGACCAACACGGCCCGGTACGCCGGCGGCGCCCCGGTCGCCGTCCGCCTCGCCCCGGACGGCGACCGCCTGACCGTGTCCGTCGTGGACGGTGGCGGCTCGGCGGCCGCGCCGGACGTGGGCAGCGGCGCGGGCCTTTCCGGACTGCGCGGGGCGGTCGAGGCGGCCGGCGGCACCCTGGCGGCCGGCCCGCGCGACGGCGGCTGGGCGGTGCGGGCCGACCTGCCGATGGACGCGCCGGCGGCCGGGCGCCGGCCGGCCTGGCGGGGGCCGGCGGCGCTGGACTGGGCGCTGACCGTGCTGGCCGTGGCGCTGCCGGCCGGAGCCGGCCTGCTGCCCGGCAACGACCCCGACCCGCTGGGGCGGCCCGCGCCGGGGACCGCGCTGCTGCTGCTCCTGCTGGTGCTCTTCGCCGCCCCGCTGCGCTGGCGGCGGGTGGCCCCGATGCGCGCCACGCTCGCCAACCTGGCGGTGCTGCTGGCCTGGCTGGGCGCCGAGCGGGCCGGCTGGACCCCGTACGAGGGCACCGACCTGCTGATCTTCACGCTGTGGGTGCAACTCGTGCTGGCGTACTCGGTGGGGCTCACCTTCCGCGGCGCGGCTGGCCGGCGCCGCTCGCGATCGGCGCGGTGGACGGCTTCGTCCTGATCAACGGCATCACCGGGGACGTCGTGGCCGGCTGGGCGATCTTCTCGGCGGTGCTGGCCGTACCCGCGCTGCTGGCCTGGGCGCTCGGGGTGTGGGCGCGGGCCCGGCGGGGCCGGCGCGCGGCGGGGCGGGCGGCGACCGAGGGGAGGCCGCGGCGGCGGCGCGGGCCGAGCGGGCGCGGATCGCGGCCGGGCTGCGCGGCACGGCCCGGCGGCACGCGGCGGCCGCGGTGGCGGCGGCGGAGGCGGGGCGGCTGCCGGAGGTGCTGGCCGGGGCGCGGGCCGGGCTCGCCGCGATGCGGGAGCTGCTGACCGAGTTGCGCGCGGACGGCGTCGACGACGAGCCGCCGCCCACCCTGGCCGGTGCCGCGGTGCTGGCCGCCCGGCGCCGGGCCGCGATCCGGTACGCGGGGCAGCGGCGGGCGCTGCCCGGGGAGGTGGAGGTGGCCGGCTACCGGCTGGCCGACGCGCTGCTGCGGGAGGAGGGCGCGCTCGCGGTGACGTACCTGCCGGACGGCGTGCGGCTGTCCGCGACGTGGCCGGGCGGCGGCATGGACGGCGGGCGGCTGCGGGAGCTGGCAGACGCGGCCGGCGGCGCGGTCACCCGGTCCGTACCGGAGGCGGCCACGGTCTGGCTGCCGGGATGATGGGCGCATGATCCGTGTCTTGGTTGCCGACGACCAGGCCATTGTGCGGGCCGGCATCGCGGCCGTGCTCGCCGCCGAGCCCGACATCGAGGTGGTCGGGCAGAGCGCCGACGGCGCGGCCGCCGTGGCGCAGGTCCGCGCGCTGCGGCCGGACGTGGCCGTGCTCGACATCCGGATGCCGGGCCTCGACGGGCTGACCGCGACCGCGCGGATCATCGCCGAGGTGCCGGCCACCCGGGTGGTGGTGCTGACCACCTTCGGCCTGGACGAGTACGTCTTCGCCGCGCTGCGGGCCGGCGCCGCCGGGTTCGTGCTCAAGGACGCGGACCCGGAGCGGGTGGTCGACGCGGTGCGGGTGGTGGCGGGCGGCGACGCGCTGCTCGACCCGGGGGTCACGCGGCGGCTGATCGACCGGTTCGCGGCCGGTCCGGGCCCGGGGGACGCCGAACGGCTGGCCGCGCTCACCCCCCGGGAGACGGACGTGCTCCGCCAGGTCGCGCGTGGACTGTCCAACGTGGAGGTCGCCGGGGCGCTCGGGATCAGCCCGGCCACGGTCAAGGACCACGTCGCGGTCATCCTCGGCAAGCTCGGCGTCCGGGACCGCGTGCAGGCCACCATCGCCGCGTACGAGGCCGGCCTGATCCGCCCCGGCGTGCGCTGACACCCCGCCGTACGGCGGGGGAGCGGGCCCGCCGCGCGGGTGTTCCGAGGCGCCGGAGAACCGTCCCACGGAAGGACGGAAAGTCTGTTTCGTCCGCATAGCGTGGTCCACATGCCACGCACCCTTCTCCGCCGCACCGCCGGCGGCATGCTGCTGCTCCTGACCGTCCCGCTGGCCCTCGGCGCGGGCGCCCTGGCGTTCCTGGGCACCGCCGCGGCCACCGCCACCATCCCGCTGCTGTCCGCCGCCGGCCTCGCCGCGCTGGCCGCCGTCGCGTTCCTGCTCGGCTGGCCGGTGTTCGCGCTGCTGCGCCCCGGCCGCCGCCCGTTCCGCGCGGCCGGCGTGCTGGCCGGCGTCCTCGCGCTGGCCACCGCGGGCCTCGCGGCCGTGACGGTCTTCCAGCCGCTGCCACCGCCACCGCCGTGCCCGCGCCGCCCGGCACCCGCTACTGGGACCTGCCCACCGGCTCGCGTCTGGCGTACACGAAGGCGCCCGCGCGCGGCACGCCCCGGCCGACGCCGGTGATCTTCCTGCACGGCGGGCCGGGCACGCCCGGCGACGGCATCGACGCCACCGGCCGGGCCCTGGCCGCCGACGGGTTCGACGTGTACGAGTACGACCAGCTCGGCGCCGGCCGCTCCACCCGGCTGGCGGACGTGACCGGGTACACGGTCGCCCGGCACGTCGCCGACCTGGAGGCCGTACGCCAGGCCATCGGCGCCGAGCAGGTGGTCCTCATCGGACAGTCGTGGGGCGGCATCCTGGCCGCGTACTACCTGGCCGCCCACCCCGACCGGGTGGCCCGGGTGGTGTTCACCTCGCCGGGCGCGCTGTGGGAGGGCGCGTTCCCGGACGGGAACACCGGCGACATCTGGGACCGCCTCACGCCCGCGCAGGAGGACGCGATCGACGCGCTGGCGTACCGGCCTCGCTTCATCGCCGCCACGCTGCTACAGGCGATCAACCCGCGGGCCGCGCACGCGCTGCTCGGCGACGCCGAGGCCGACGAGCTGCTGCGCCAGATCCTGCTGACCGCCGCGCCGGCCGCCCAGTACCCGGGTGCCCCGCCGCTGCACGCCCCGGACAACGCGGCCGGGTTCTGGGTCAACCAGTACACCAGCCTGGACGCCGAGCAGGTGCCGGACCCGCGGCCGGCGCTGCGCTCCGTACCCGTGCCGGCGCTGGTCGTCCGCGCCGAGGGCGACTACAAGAAGTGGGCCGTGACCTACGACTACAAGCGCACGCTGCCGCGGGCCACGCTGGTGTACGTCAAGGGTGCCGGCCACGCGATCTCCAGCGACCGGCCGGAGCTGTACCTGAGCCTGCTGCGGTCGTTCCTGCTGGACCGGCCGCTCCCGCTGCCGGCCTGGACCTCCGCCGAGCCGCCGAAGTAGCCGGCCGTCACGGCGTGACCAGCCGCCGTACGGTGGTCGCCACCGTCTCCCGCCGTACGGCGAGGGCCGCCGGGGCCGGGTCGTCGACGGCCTGCGCCAGGCTGACGATCACGGCCAGCAGCTCGGCCGGCGGGAGCGTGGCGTCCACCTTGCCGGCCTCCTGCGCCTGCGCCAGCGCGGCCAGCTTGCGCGCGGTCGAGCCCATGGTCTGCTCCAGCCGGGCCAGCTCGCCGGGGCGTTCGAGGGTGTGCCAGCGCAGCAGCCGCACCAGCTCCGGGTGGGCCACGCCGAAGTCGAACAGCGCCGCGGCGTACCCGGGAGGTCGTCGGCGGTGAACGGCACCGCGTCGAGGAGCTGCTCGATGTGCCGTTCGAGGGTCGCGTCGAAGAGCTTCTCCTTGCCGCCGAAGTACGCGTAGATGAGCTGCTTGTTGGCGCCGGCGCGCTCGGCCAACCGGTCGACGCGGGCGCCGGCCAGCCCGTAGGCGGCGAACTCGGCGGTCGCGGCGTCGAGGATCCGGGCCCGGGTGGCGGTGGAGTCGCGCGGCATGATCCGGATTCTAACTGTTTAGTTGACAACGGGCGGGTGGGTGTCGACACTGGGGTAACCAACTAGTTGGATGGGGATCTGATGACTGACAAAGTTGCCATCGTGACCGGCGCGTCCTCGGGGATCGGCGAGGCCACCGCCCGCAAGCTGCGGACCCAGGGCTTCACCGTGTACGCCGCCGCCCGCCGGGTGGACCGGATGGCCCCGCTGGCCGAGGTCGGCATCCGCCCGGTGCGCGTCGACGTGACCGACGACGCCTCCATGGTCGGCTTCGTCGAGCAGGTCGTCGCCGAGTCCGGGCGGGTCGACGTCCTGGTCAACAACGCCGGCTACGGCTCGTACGGCGCGGTCGAGGACGTGCCGCTGGACGAGGCCCGCCGCCAGTTCGAGGTCAACGTGTTCGGCCTGGCCCGGCTCACCCAGCTCGTCCTGCCGCACATGCGCCGGCAGGGCTCCGGCCGGATCGTCAACATCTCCTCCATCGGAGGGAAGATCTACGAGCCGCTCGGCGGGTGGTACCACGCCACCAAGTTCGCCGTCGAAGGGCTCAGCGACTCGATGCGCATGGAACTCGCCCCGCTCGGCATCCACGTGGTCGTCATCCAGCCCGGCGCGATCGCCACCGAGTGGTCCGGCATCGCCGGCCAGCACCTGCTCGCCACCTCCGGCCAGGGCGCGTACGCCGACCAGGCCGAGCGGGCGGCGGCGTTCTTCATGGCCGACCCGACCGGGCAGGCGTCCCCGCCATCGGTGATCGCCAACGCCGTCGCCAAGGCCGCCACCGCGCGCCGCCCGCGCACCCGGTACGCCGTGGGCCGCGGCGCCAAGCCGATCCTGGCGGCCCGCCGCGTCCTGCCCGACCGCGCCTTCGACCGCCTCATGGACGCCGTGCTGCGCAACCTGTCGCGGGTCGCCACCCGCCAGGCGGCCCGTGAACGCCGCCTGGCCGACCAGCGCGGCTAATCCTTACGCCCGACGACAGCGCCACCGGCGGGCCCTAACGTCAGCGCCATGATCGACCCGCGGCGGCTCTTCAAGCGGGCCGCGGGCTTCGTCGCGGTCTTCGTTGGCGTGATCGTGCTGGTCACCGGCGTCCAGCTCACGGTGAGCCGGACCTGGCCCACGGCGACCGGCACGGTGCAGTCGTGCACGACCGACTGGGTGGGCACCGGCCGCGACCGGCGCATTCACTATGACTGCGTGGTGACCTGGACGGATGGGGCCCGGCAGCGCACCGCGTCGGTCGACTTCGGCCGGGACGCGCAGTCCACCGGCGCACCGGTCACCCTGCGGGTGCGCGGCGACTCGGCGGCCCTCGACGGCCCGGCCTGGGCCGGCTACGCCGCCCTCGCGGTCGGCCTCGCCCTCACCCTGGGCGGCGGCGCCTACCTGGTCCGCGCCCTCACGCTGGCGATTCGGGCACGTCGTCGGGCTCGCTGACCCACGCCGAGAACACCGGCACGCCGCCCCACGGCCCATCGTCCCGCTGGGTGGCGACGGCGACGACCGCGTACGGGTGGCCGAACCGCAGCTCGGCGACCCGGACGGCGCGCAGCGACGGCGCGCTCGTCACGCTGGCGAACCCGGTGACGGCGGCGGCCTCGAACCCGTACCGGCTGTACGCGGCCACCGCGGCCTGCCGGGCCTCAAAGCCGAGGCTGGGCAGGCCGAGCATGTCCGCCACCACCCGGCCCGCGGTGGCGAAGCCGAGGCCGGGGGCGCGCAGGTCGTGCTCGCCGCCGGCGGACCAGCTGGGCAGCACCGCCGTGCAGCGCTCCGCGTCGCGGCTGACCAGCTGCTCGTCCCGGATCGTCCACAGTGGGCCGTCGCCGAGCGGCAGGTCGTACAGGGAGCGCCGGCCCGCCCGGCGTTGGTCGTTGGCGATCGGGGCGATCTCGTACGCGGCGGCCAGGACGTCGGCCGGCGCGACGTCCGGCGCGGCGGCGACCGAGACGACGTGCAGGCCCCCGAGGTAGGTGAACTCGGACCACACCGGGTCAGCGGACGCGACGTGCACGATGACGTCGCCGGCCCGCTTGGTCGCCGCGACGTACGTCCAGTGGCCCTGCTCGGGGGTGCGCAGCACCCGGGTCAGCCGGCCGGCCCACGGGCTGCCCGGCCCCAGCGCGGCGGCCGGGGCGACCTCGAACGGCACCTCCCAGGACACCTTCGTCGCCAGCGCGCTGGCCAGGAGCAGCACCACCTCCGGCGTCACCGCCAGCGGAAACCGCTCGATGAGGCCGAAGGTGTGCTCGCGCGCCCAGGCGTCGGCCTGGGCCTGGTCGGGCATCGGACCGGTCCGCGTCGAGGCGGGCAGCGTGGCCGTCCAGCCGGCCAGCCCGTCGCCAGCGGCGGCCGGGCGGTGCCAGACCGCGCTCGCCGCGGCCACCAGCGGGTGCGGGTGGTCGAGCAGGGCGCCCGCCGTGGCGGCGGCGGTCGCCGGATCCGTGCCCAGGACCTCGGCCAACTCGTCGCGTGCCGCACCCGTGGCCGCCGGCGCGCACAGCGCCAGCAGCAGCCACGCCCCCAGCGGCGACGCGACGTGGTGCCCGCCACCCACGGCGGCGTGGAACCGCTCGGCGTACCTGGCCAGCAGGTCCGCCGTCACGAGCGTCCCTTGAGGAACTCGTCGGCCAGCTTCGGCGGCGCGCAGGCCAGCCAGCCGTCGACCAGCGCGTCGCGCAGCGCCGCCTTGGTGACCTTGCGGAGCTGGATGAGGACCGCCGCGTACCCGTTGAAGTGCGGGATCGTGAAGAACGCCGCGGGTTGCGCGGCGAGCACCGCCTCCTTCTCCCCGAGGTCCTCGACCCGGACCGCCAGGATCGGGCCCTCCGGCGGCGCTTCGTCGCCGAATCGCCGGATATCCGCCTTGCTGAACGGTCGCTCCCACGCGAACCCCTTGCCGGCAACCGACCAGGTCCGGTGGCCGTGCCGTTCGCCTTCGGAGACCTCGGGCAGCGCCAGCGCGAGCCGGGCCGTCTCTTCCAGAGTGGCCATTCTCGTACCGTAGCGCCTACGGTCTGGTGGGTGGATCGCCTGACCGAGATCACCTTTCGCCTGCCCGAGACGCCGGAATCGCGCGCCTTCCTCGCCGACCTGCGCACGCTGCTGCGCGGCGTGGCCGCGCCAGGGGAGGCGGCGGACCGCCTGACCCTCACCCCGGCGCGTCCGCCCGGCGCCCTTCCGGTGACGACCTTCGCGCTGGCCCCGGTGTCCGCGCCCGAGATCACCCTCGACACCGGCCAGGTCATCGGCCGGTCCGGCGACATCACGGGTACGCCCAGCGCGCCGGCCCGAGTCGAGATGGCCGACCTGACCCGGCGCCTCGCCGGCCACGTCGACCGGGTCGACCACACCGGCGTCAACCTCCCAGCCACCACCACCTCCAC
The DNA here is from genome assembly GCF_011764445.1 of Phytohabitans rumicis. Taxonomy (NCBI): domain Bacteria; kingdom Bacillati; phylum Actinomycetota; class Actinomycetes; order Micromonosporales; family Micromonosporaceae; genus Phytohabitans; species Phytohabitans rumicis. The sequence continues at coordinate 481,091 of NZ_BLPG01000002.1, read as the reverse complement.
GGAGCAGTGGCACGCCCTGGTGGGCTCCGTCGCCGCGGTGTCCACCATGTACCGCTACCCGACCGGCGAGGAGTGGCCGTTCGTGCTGCCGTCCACAGCGGAGGAGTTCGACAGCGGCATCGGCGACTTCGTCGCCGGCCGCGAGCCCCGGTTCGAGCTGGTCCACGACGACTGGCTGGCGCAGCCGGAGTGGCAGTTCGCGCTGGGCACCGACCTGACCCGCGCCGAGCTGGAGCGGCTGTTTCCCGAGCCGGAGGGCGTCACGTTCGCGGAGCTGGCCGACGTCTTCCGGGTCGTCCGCGTGCACCACCCGTGGCCGGGGCTCAGCATCCGCTTCGACCTGTGCTACCGCCTGGACCACGGCCCCGGGCCGTGGGAGACCGGCGAGTGGCTGGTCACCGAGGGCGGCCGCATCCCGCCGGTGGCGCGGTGAGCCGCTGGCCGGTCCTGCTGGTCGGGGCCGCTCTCGTCGCGACGGCCACGGTGGAGTTCCTGTACTACCCGCTGGACATCGCCCTGTGGCTGCTCGCGCTGGTCGTCGTGCTCGGCGTGTGGGCGGCGGGCCTGGCCGCGGCCGTGGCGAGCCTGCTGTTCGAGTTCTGGCGGCGCGGCTGGCGCCCGGCGGCCCTGCTGCTCGCGATCGCGGCCCTCGGGTTCACCTGGATCGCCCGGACCGACCTGCACCTGGCCTACCCGCAGGCGTACTACTGGACGCACCGCCCCGCGTTCGCGTCCGGCGACCGCGGCGAGGTGCGCTGGATGAGCCTCACCAGTGGGATCGGCTACGGCTACGCGTACGCGCCGTCGGCCAAGCGCGGCCAGGCGATCGTCATGTCGGCGACCACCGTGACCGCGACGGCGGCGCTCGGTGACGGTTGGTGGTGGGTGATTACCAGCTGACCGTAGCTACCAGGTGGCGAAGATCCGGGCCTGGCCGCCGGAGCCCTGCTGGAACGGGATGAGCCCCACCACGACGGTGGCGCCGTAGCGGGGGACGCGGTCGAGGTTGGCGAGGTTTTCCAGGCCGTACCGGTCGGCGCCGGTCAGGATAAGGTGGGTGTCGAAGGTGGTGGAGTCGCCCGGGTCGATGCTGAGCGTGTCGACCCCGAGGCTGCGGATCCGGCGGCGGCGCAGCAGCCACTCGCACGCGTCCGCGCTGAAGCCGGGGAAGTGCAGCGTGCCGGCCGCGTCGGTGCCCCGGTACGCGTCCGCGTCGTTGACCTTGGCGCCCCAGCCGGAGTACATGAGCACGGCGGCGTCGGCGGGGATGCGGTCGTAGCGGCGCTCGAACCGGCGCAGGTCGTCGACGGTCACGACGGTGTCGGGCTCGTGGGCCGCGCGGTCGGCGATGTCGATGACGACGGCCGGGGTGATGAGCTCGGACAGGTGCATCTCGTCGGACAGGCGGCCGCCGGCGGTGAAGTGGCCGGGTGCGTCGACGTGCGTGCCGTAGTGCTCGAGGACGAGCCACTGCTGCATGTAGTAGCCGTCGTCCTCGATCGTCGCGAACGTGCTGCGGCTCGCCTCCTCGCCGGGTGCGAAGGCGGGGAACGTCGTCGTCAGCGGGTACGTGAGGTCACGCAGGCCGCGCCGGCCGCCGGTCAGCGTGGTGGCCACGGGGGCGCTGGCCTGGGCCGGACCGTCCAGCGCCGTGGTGGCGGCGGTCGTCGCGACCGCCGCGGCGCCGAACAGGGCCACCCGCCGGGTCAGGCTGCCGCCGCGCTGGCTTTGCCGAAGGCACTCCTCGGTACACATTGCGTTATCTCAGCACGAGCACGTCGTAGTAGTCGAGCCTGTCGACGGTTACCGACAGCGTGTCGTTCCGGCAGGCGAACGCGACCGCCCGGGACCCGGTGAAGTCGGGGGACACCACGGTGACCCGCCGCGGGCAGGAGGCCACGTCAACCTCCACTGTGAACCCGGTCTGCGGGACGATCGCCCCGGCGTAGTTGTGGTTGACCAGGTGCAGTGTCCGCGCGCCGGTGCCGCGCTGGACGAGCAGGCTCCCCGCGACGTTGGCCGGCCCGACGCGTACGGCCTGGGGGGCGGGGGTGTTCGCGCGGAACAACGACCGGTGGTCCTTGTAGAACTGGCTGTACGTCTGGAAGAAGCCCAGCATCCCCTGCTGCTCGGCGGTGGGGCTGCCGACCGTGTCCTTGAGGTGGAACGACGGGAACAGGCCGTTGGCGTACGCCTCCGCGCCGAAGATCTGCCAGTAGTCCTTCTTCTCGGACAGCGGCAGGTTGAGGTAGTTGGTCATCATGTCGTTCGGCCAGTCGATGAACACCGCGACCGGCACGTCGCCCGCGATCTGGCGGCTCTTGTCCTTCAGGTACCGGTAGTTGGCCTGCAGCGACTTGGCGCCGTTGAGGTGGCCGTCGACCACCGGCACGTAGTCGGCGCCCCGGAAGTCGGGCGTCTGCTCGTCCGGGTTCCACGGGTACATCCCGACGCTGTTGAAGTCCACATAGGGCAGCAGGCCGTTGGAACTGATCAGGATCTGCCGGTGGGCGGTGCGCCACGCGTACGCCCGCAGCTCGTCCACCATCTGCTTCCAGTACCGCCGCAGGTAGGTGACGGTGAAGGACATGTCGTCGGCGTACATCCGGTTGGCGACCACCCGGCCCCACTCGGCGGCCATCGGGTTGGCGCCGGCCAGCGGGTTGAGGTTCCAGCCGTTGGTCCGCAGGTAGGTGCGGTAGTTGAAGTTGCGCTCCAGGTCGCCGGCCGGCACGTCGCGGCGGACGATGTTGTCGTCGGTCATCCCGAACCGGGACTTCCAGTCCGCCGCCGTGAACGCGGGGTATTTCGCCAGCAGGTACCGGTTGAAGTCCGCGATGGCGTAGTCGTCGAACCCCTCGTTGCCGTTGAAGCCGTACTTCGCGCCGCCGCTGAACCCGGCGTTCACCTCGTCGAGGTTGACGCCGTCCACGCCGCCGTCGATCTGGATCTTGGCCCAGCCGAGCAGGTACTGGCGGTACTTCGGGTTGAACATGTTGCCCCGGCGCGCGGGGATGGGGAACCCGAACTCGTCGTGCGGCACCGGGCTGTTGTCCGCGTCGCGCGTCGACATGTCGTCGAAGATCTCCGTCGTGGCGAAGTCGTGCGGGAAGATGACGCTGGCCGTCCCGCTGCCCATGAACGCGATGCCCTTGTCGTGGTAGCGCGCGATCTGGGCGAAGTTGTAGTCGGCCGCCTCGTCGCCGCTGGTGGACCACTTCCCGATGGCCCGGATGGTGACGTCCGGGTCCAGCTCGTAGACCTGCGGATCCTCGTCGTGCACATCGGACTGGCTGAACCCGAAGACCGCGAAGTCGGCCGCGCGGACCACGCCGGCGGTCGCCAGCGCCGGGGCGCTCGCCGCGGACACGTTGCCCGCCGCGTCGCGCGCCCGCACCGTGAAGGCGTACGTCACCCCGGTGACCAGGTCGGCGACGGTCGTGCTGGTGCCGGCGACCGAGCGGACCAGCGCCCCGCGCAGGTAGAGGTCGTAGCCGGCGACGCCCACGTCGTCGGTCCCGGGGTGCCAGGTGAGCGTCACGCTCGTGCCGGTCACGGCGGCGGCCGCCAGCCCGGTCGGCGCGGCAGGAGGTCGGCGGTCGGGCCGCCCTCCGCCCGGCGCGGCGGACGCGGGCTGCGCCGGAAGCACCAGCGCCGCCACGAGGCACAGTCGCAAAACCCCAGATCGCCGTAGCATCCCGAAATCATATCGGCTCCAATCGATCCCCACGTCCCCGTGCGCCCCCGCCCACCGACTCCTCCGCCATTCCTCCGCCGTTCCTCCGCCCGCCCGCCCCTTCCTGCCCCGCTCTCCCCGTCGATCAAGGGCAAACGGCCGTGCTTCGATCTCCGATCCACGACCCTTTGCCCTTGATCGGCGCCGAAGTCCTTGATCGACGGGGGTGGCGGCGAGCGGGGAACGAGGAGCGGGTCGCGCCGAGCGGGGTTGGGCGGGCCCACGCGGTGATCATGAAGTTAGCATCGGGGGAGAGCGCTCTCTCGGAGGCTAACTTCATGATCACCGCGGTCAGGGGACGTCCGGTCGCAAGCGTGTGTGGTCGGCCGTGCGCCGCGCCGCCACCGCGAGGCGAGCGCCGATCAAGGACTTTCTCGCCGATCAAGGGCAAACGGCCGTGGAAAAGAGATCCAAGCACGACCATATGCCCTTGATCGACGAGGGGAAGGGCGAGGAGAGGGGGCGAGAAAGGCGGGGTTAGTCCCAGGCTCGGCCCAATGCGGCTAGGTCGGGGGCGTATTCGATTTGGTGGCGCCAGTGGGCGGGCCAGGCGTCCATGCCCTGCCAGGCGCCGAGGAACGCGCCGGCCAGGCAGGCGATGGAGTCGGAGTCGCCCGAGGTGGTGGCGGCGCGGGCCAGCGCGGACACCGGGTCGTCGGCGTGCCGGATGGCGCACAGTAGGGCGGTGGCCAGGGCCTCCTCGGCGATCCAGCCTTCGCCGGTGATCCGGCACGCGTCGTCGCCGTCGTCGGGCAGGCCGAGGGCCAGGTCGAGGCGGTCCAGCGCGTCGAGGCACTCGTCCCAGCCGCGGCCGATGAACCCGGCCGGGTCCGTGACGCCGGCCGCGTCGGACCGCTGCCACAGGTCGTCGAGCCATTCGCCGCGGTAGGTGGCGCGCTGGTCGTGGCAGCGGGCCCGCAGGAGGGCGGGCAGCGCCGCCGGTTCCGCGCCGTCGCGCAGCAGCCGGATCGCGTACGCGGTGAGCTCGCTGGCCGCGAGCGCGGTGGGGTGGCCGTGGGTCAGGCCCGCCTGGAGTTGCGCCACCCCGGCGAGGGTGTCCAGGTCGTACCCGGTGACCAGGCCGACCGGCGCGACCCGCATGTTCGCGCCGCAGCCCTTGGAGCCGGCGACCGTGGCCCGCGTCCACGGGACGCCCAGGGACAGTTCGGCGCAGGCGCGCAGGCAGGTCATGCCCGGTGCGCGGTTGTTGTCCGGGCTGGCGGCCCAGGCCAGGAACCGCTCGCGCAGCAACGGCTCCAGGACACCCGGGGTCGGCGCGGGCGCGTCCAGCAACGCCTTGCCGACCGCGATCGTCATCTGGGTGTCGTCCGTGACCAGGGCGGGAGCGCCGACCAACTCGCGCGGGCCGCCGTCGCCGTACCGCTCGCGGATGGCGGCGACCGTCAGGAACTCGGTCGGTTTGCCCAGCGCGTCGCCGTACGCCAGCCCGAACAGACACGCGGTCGCAGCAGTGGACACGGCCCACCCCCTCCGTCCGACGTGGATCATAGTTAGCCTGTGGAGCGATGAACGACGTGGAGTTCCGCCTCCTGGGTCCCGTCGGTGTCTGGCGGGACGATCGGCGACTCGGTCCGGTCACGGCGCAGCAGCGGAGTCTGCTGGCGATGCTGCTACTCAACCTCGACAAGGTCGTCTCGGTGGAGCGGCTCACCACGGCGCTGTGGGGCGCCACCGCTCCGGCGTCCGCCCGCAACGCCATCCAGGGGTACGTCGCGAAGCTCCGCCGGCTGCTCGCCGAGGCGTATCCGGCCGGGGTGCTGGCCACGTCGGGCCCCGGCTATCTGCTCTCGGTGGACCGGCGGGACGTCGACCTCTACCAGTTCAGAGCCCTGGTGGCGGAGGCCGCCGACGGCGGCGACGAGCGGGCCGCGACCCGGCTGCGGGGGGCGCTCGCGCTGTGGCGCGACGCCGCCCTGACCGACGTCGCCGCGGACTGGCTGCCCGCCACGATGGGCCCGGCCCTGGAGGAGGAGCGGCTCGGCGCGTTCGAGCAGCTGATGGCCGGCGAGCTGGCCCGCGGGCGAAACCACGAATGCGTCACCGAGCTGTCCACGGCCGTCGCCGAGCAGCCGTTCCGGGAGCGCCTGGTCGTGCTGCTGATGACGGCCCTGCACCGGGACGGGCGGACCGCGGAGGCGCTGACGCTGTTCCGGGACACCCGGCGGCGGCTCGTCGACCACTTCGGCATCGAGCCGGGGGACGCGTTGACCGGGCTGCACCGGCAGATCCTGGCGGACAGCTCCGGACCGCAGGCGGCGCCGCATGCCGAGCCGGCCGCGGTCGTACCCCGGCAGCTGCCGGCGGACGTCGGGGGGTTCGTCGGTCGCCAGGAGGCGCTGGGCTTCCTCGACGGGCTGCTGCCGCACCCCGGTGCGGAGCGGAACGCGCCGGCCATCGTGACGGTGGTCGGGCCGGCGGGCGCGGGCAAGACCACCCTCGCCGTGCACTGGGCGCACCGGGCCGCCGAGCACTTCCCCGATGGACAGTTGTTCGTGGACATGCGCGGCTTCCACACCGGACCGCGGATGTCGCCGGCCGAGGCGCTGCCGCTGGTGCTGGTGACGCTCGGGGTGGCCGCCGAGCGGATACCGGTGGGCGTAGCGGCGCAGACCGCGCTGTACCGGTCGGTGCTGGCCGGGCGGCGGGTCCTGGTGATCGTGGACAACGTCGCGGACGCGGAGCAGGTGCGGCCGCTGATCCCCGGCGAGCCCGGGTGCCTGGTCGTGGTGACCAGCCGCGACCGGCTCAGCGGGCTGGTGGCGCTGACCGGCGCGCACCGGCTCACGCTCGACGTTCTGGCCGCCGCGGACGCCGTGGAGGTGCTGGCCCGCGCGGCCGGCCCGGAGCGGGTCGGCGCGGACCCCGAGGCCGCGGTGGAGCTGGCGAAGCTGTGCGGGTATCTGCCGCTGGCGCTGCGCATCGCCGGGGCGCGCCTGGCCGACCGGGCCCACCTGGGTGTCCGCCGGCACGCCGAGGAGTTGGCCGCGCGCGGCCGGATGGCCGGGCTGCGGGTCGACGGCGACGACACCGCCACGGTACGGGGCGCGTTCGACCTGTCGTACCAGGCGCTCGCGCCGCCGGCCCGGCTGGTGTTCCGGCTGCTGAGTCTGGTGCCGGCCCCGGCGGGGTGGACCACGGCGGCGGTGGCGACGCTCGCCGGCCTGACCGCGGACGAGGCGGAGCCGCTGGTGGACGCGCTGGCCCGGTTCCACCTGGTGAAGCTCACCGCGCAGGGCCGGGTGGTCTGCCACGACCTGCTGCTGGAGTACGCGGCGGAACTGGCAGTCACGCACGAGCGGGACGGCGCCGCCGCCGACCGGCTGCTGCACTGGTATCTGCACTCCGTCGAACGGGCGGCCACCGTCCTCAATGGAGCGTCCCGACTGCGGCTGCCGCGCGACCCGCTGCCGCCCGGCGTGCGGGTGGCGGACTTCGCCGGCGAGGGCGAGGCCCGGCGGTGGGTCGCCGCGGAGTGGCCGAACCTGACCGCGGCGGTCGAGTTCGCGGCGGCGTCCGGCCGGGACCGCGTGGTCTGGCACCTGGCGGACGCGCTGCGCGACGTCATGCGCCTGCAGGCGTCGCCGGCGCAGTGGCTGTCCGTCGTGCAGACCGGGCTCGCCGCCGCGCACCGGGCCGGTGACGTGCTCGGCCAGGCCGCGATGCGGCACAGCCTGGGGTTCCTGCACTGGCGGACCGCGGACTACGCGGCGGCCATCGAGCAGTACGAGATGACGGCGACCCTGGCGCGGCGGGCCGGGTGGCGCAAGGGCGAGTCGGCGGCCCTGTGCAACGGCGGGATCGCGCTCGCCGAGCTGGGCCAGACCCGGCGCGCGATCCACCGGATGGAGCGGTCGCTGGCCATCGACCGGGAGCTCGGCGACGCGACCGGCCAGGCGGTCATGCTGACCAACCTGGCCGCCGCGTACGAGCAGGTCGGCGAGCTGTCGCGGGCGGCCCGGCTCAGCGAGCTGGCGCTGCCGCTGCTGCGCCAGACCGGCCGCCGCCAGGGCGAGGCGGTCGCGACCGAGAACCTCGGCGTGGTACGGCGGGAGCAGGGCCGTCCGGTCGAGGCGCGCGAGGCGCTGGAGCGGGCGCTGGCCATCAGCCGGAGCATCGGCGCCGGGCACGAGGAGGCGTCGACGCTGAACATCCTCGGCCTCGTCCACCACGACACCGGCCGGTACGAGGAGGCCGCCGCCGCGTTCAGCGCCGCCCTCGAGATCGCCCGCCGGCTCGGCGACAGCCGGCTGGAGATCCACGCCCACACCGGCCTCGCCGCCGTCCGGATCAGACAGTGCGGCCTGGAGGAGGCGGCCGAACGCCTCGACGCCGCCCTCGACCTGGCCCACCAAACCAGCCACCAGCGCGGCACCATCGAGGCGCTGCTCGGCCTGGCCGACCTGGCCGTGGCGCGCAAGGAGCCCGGCGGCGCGTCCGACCGGGCCCGGCGGGCGCTGGAGCTGGCCCGTGCGTCCGGGTACGTGCTGCTGTCCGCGCAGGCGCACAGCCGCCTCGCCGCGGGCTGCCTGCAGGTGGACGACGCGGCCGGCTGCCTGGAGCAGTGCCGTCGGGCGGTGGCCACCCAGCGGCGGGCCGGACAGCGGCTGGCGTTCGCCCGTACCCTGCTCACCATGGGCCACGCGTACCAGCGCCTGGGCAAGGGCGACCTGGCGCTGAGCCAGTGGCGCCGGGCCGACCGGCTCTTCGAGCAGATCGGTGCCCCGGAACGCGCGGACACCGCCGCCCTGCTGGGGTAGGGAGCGGCGATTCAGCGCGGTTTCAGCGCCGGATCAGCGCGGGCCGGTACCGTCCGCCGTGTTCCTCACCGCCCTGAGGATCACCCCGGTGGACGGGGTGGCGCCCACCCCCCCTTGGCGCCGCCCCGCCCCGGCTCCGTTCATCCGCGCCGGATGAGGCGCCGGCCAGCGGCGTCGGCGAGTGTCGACAGGATGACCGGTATGTACCAGTCGACGGCGCCGAACCGTCCCGCCGTGAACGCCGGCCGGCTGTGGGCGGGCGGCCTGGCGACCGCCCTGGTCGCCGCGCTGATCGCGGTCGTCGGGATCCTGCTGACCCGCGGCCTGTTCGACGTGCCGGTCCTCGCGCCGAAGGGGGAGGGCACGTGGGGTGACGCCAGCACCGGCTGGTACGCCTTCGGCGCCGCCCTGGCCGGCCTGGCCGCCACCGGGCTGGTCCACGTGCTGCTGCTGTTCACGCCCAAGCCGATGCGGTTCTTCGGCTGGGTGCTGGCGCTCGCCACCGTGGTCGGGGTCCTGGCGCCGTTCATGAGCGACGCCAGCCTCGCGTCGCGGGTGTGCACCGCCGGCCTCAACCTGATCCTCGGCATCGCGATCGGGACCCTGATCGCCGGCACCGCCCGCGCCGCCCTGCGGCCGCCGACGACCCGGCCGGTCCCCCGGACGTATCCGTGACGGGACGGGCGGGCCGTGCCCTGCTGAGCCCGATCGGGAAGACGAAGGAAGCGACGGCCGCCGGCATCTACGGCATCATCGTCGGCGCGGCCGTGATGGCCGCCTCGCACGCGGCCACGGCGATGGCGGTCGTCGGCGCGGTGCTCGGCACGCTGGTGGTCTACTGGTCGGCCGAGCGCTTCGCCCGGCTGATGGCCGAGCGGCTGCACTCCGGCCGGCGGCGGCCGGCCTGGTCCCAGGTACGGCGGCAGCTGACCGCCGGCTGGGAGATCGTGACCGCCTCGGCGCTGCCGCTGCTCGTCCTGGTGGCGCTCCGGCTGCTGGGTACGGACCTGGGCGTGGCGATCGACGTGGCGCTGGTGTGTAGCACCCTGCTGCTGTGGCGGGCGGGATGGGACATGGGCCGGCACGGCGAGCTGGCCCTCGTGGAGCGGCTGGCCGCGGCGACGGTGGCCGGCCTGTTCGGCGTCGTGTTCATCGTGCTCAAAATGCTGCTGCACTAGGGCGGGTCTGGCGCCGAACCACCCCGGTTGGATGAAGCGGACCCGCGGCCGGGCGGCGAGGGTGTCGGCATGGGTGAGACGTACGAGATCCGGGTCTTCGGGTCTCTGGGACCGCACCTGCGGGCCGCCTTCGCGGGCATGCGGTGCGAGGTCGTGCCGCGCCAGACCACGATCCGCGGCCGGCTCTCGGCCGACGACCTGGGGCACCTGTTCCGGCGGTTCGACCAGTTCGGCATCGAGCTCATCCAGGTGAGCCGCCCCGACGACCCGCGCGGGACGGCGCCAACGCAACCGCAGGAAGGGCGGTGAATGATGTCCATCGGACCGGTCCAGCTCATCGTGCTCGGATTCCGGCACCCGGACTTCCACGGCGAGATCATCGCCGAGTTGGAACGGCTGCGCCAGAGCGACACCATCCGGGTCATCGACGCACTCGCGGTCTACAAGGGCGGCGACGGCGAATTCGAGGTCGAGCACCTCAGCAACCTGACCACCGAGGAGGCCGTCGAGCTCGGCAGCAAGGTCGGCGCGCTGATCGGGCTCGGCGTCGACGGCGAGGAAGGCATGGAGGCCGGCGCCGAGGTGGGCGCCGAGATGGGCGCGCAGGGCCTGCAGGTCTTCGACGACGAGGACGCCTGGGACGTCCTGTCCGAGATCCCGAACGACACGGCCGCCGCGCTGCTGCTGATCGAGCACAACTGGGCGGTGCCGCTGCGCGACGCCGTCGCCCGGGCCGGCGGCTTCCGGCTCGCGGACGGCTTCATCAGCCCTCTCGACCTGGTCACCATCGGCCTGGTGAGTGCGGAAGAGGCCAAGGAACTACACGACCTGGAAATCTCCGCCGCCCGGTGACGTTGGCGGCGAACACACCATCGGAGGCAGACATGTTCGGATCCCGCAGGATCGCCCGGCGGACCAGCCGCCGGACGGCGCGTCGCGTGTCGCGCCGCCGCCGGTAGGCACGCGCGGGTGACCCCATGACGACCGGCGGGCCGCCGCTGTCCTGGCGGCACGTGGCCATCGGCGCGGTGCTGGAGGCCGAGGACGCCGCCGCCGTGCTGCTCACCGCCGCCCGGCGGCGGGCCGCGATCCCCGCGACGCGGTACGCCGAACTGGCGGCCGCGGCGCGGCGGCGGCTCGTCACCACGGCCGAGCGCGGTGCCGTGGAGTACGCGCGGGGCCAGCGCCGCACGGCCGAACTGGTCGACGCGCTGGCCGCCATGGTGGCCGCCTCCCCGGTCGTCGACCGGGTGGTCGACGTGCAGGTCGACCGGGTGCTGCGGCCGCTGGTCGGCGCCGTGCTGGACGAGGTGCTCGCGCTGCTGGAGGCGGAACCGGAGCGGATCCGGTCGCTGATCAAGGGGCAGCGCGAGAGCATGGTCGACGAGCTCGTCGGGCGCATCAGGACCGGTGCCGCGGTCAGTGACGCCGCGGTCGACCGCTGGACGGCGCGGGTGTTCCGGCGCACCCTGCAACCGGCGCCGGCCCAGCCCGACCACCCGTGACCGCGCCGGCGCACCGGGAGTACGCCGGGGTGGTCAGCCGGGCGGTCGCGTACGTGCTCGACGCGCTCCTGGTCACGGTCGCCACCGGCGGGGCCGTGGTCGTCGTGGTGCTGGTCGGCGCCGCCGTGAGCACCACGGCGGGCGACTTCGCGCAGACCCTCGTGCCGCTCACCCTGGCCGCCCTGCCGGCCGTCCTGACGCTGTACGACTGGTGCTTCTGGACCCTCGCCGGGCGCACGCCCGGGATGGCGCTGCTCGGCGTGCGGGTGGTCACCGTCGACGGCGGGCGGGTGTCCTGGCTGGCGGCGCTGGTCCGCGCGGTCGTGCTGGCGTACTTCCCGGTCGGCGCCCTGTGGGCGGTGGTCGACCGGCGCGGCCAGGGCGTGCACGACAAGCTCGCCCGGACCACCGTGGTACGCGTTCAGGACGTTCTGGGCCGGAACGCGCCGACCGCGTCCGCGCCCTTCTGGACGACCGCGTAGCTGGACTCGGGCACCGGGTGCCAGGCGCCGGCCAGGTCGCCGAGCGGCTCGGACACCACGGCCCGGGTCTCGTCGGAGAGCCGGTGCAGGTTCTCGTTGTCCGGGTACATCTCGTGCAGGGTGGACATCTCGGTGCTCACGTACAGGGAGCGGCTGTCCCGCTCGCTGGAGTACCGGAAGGCCCACAACCGGTCGCCGTCGCTGGTCGCCACCGTCATCTGGACGGGATCGGCCACCCCGCGCCGGTGCCCGACCGACTCCACGAAGCCCACCATCCGTTCCACGGCCGCGACCGGGTCGTTGTGCAGGCCGAAGGTGAGGGCGAGGTAGAACATCACCTCGGAGTCGGTGGAGCCGGCGATCGACGGGTACAGGCTCGGGTCGACGGCCAGGACCAGGTCCCGCTTGAGCAGCGCGAACTCCCGGATCGCGCCGTTGTGCGCCCACAGCCACCGGCCGTGCCGGAACGGGTGGCAGTTGGTCTGCTCCACCGGCGTGCCGGTGCTCGCCCGGATGTGCGCCACGAACAGCGGCGAGGAGATCGACCGGGCCAGCTCCCGCAGGTTCAGGTCGCCCCAGGCCGGGCCGACGCCGCGGAATAGGATCGGGGCCGGCGGGGCGTCCACGCCGTACCAGCCGACGCCGAACCCGTCGCCGTTGGTGGTCTCGACGCCCAGGCGCGCGTGCAAGCTCTGGTCGATCAGCGAGGGCTGCGGCTTGTACAGCAGATCGTCGAGCAGGATGGGGGAGCCCGAGTAGGCCAGCCAGCGACACATGTGGGTCAGCACACCCGCCGCCCGGCTCTTCCGCATCATCCGGCGCAGGTGAATCGGGCTCCACGGCGAACTACCCGGTGTGTGTAATGCGCCCCGCCCGGCCCGGCGGCGACGCTGCTCGCGTGACGACCGACCTGCTGGCGTCGAAGTTCGCGATACCGGAGCCGCCGCCGTTCATGGTGGCCCGGCCCAGGCTGATCCGGGCGCTCGCGCCGGACCGGGCCCCGCCGGTGGTCGTCGTGACCGGGCCCGCCGGCACCGGCAAGACCCAACTGGTGGCGCAGTGGGCCCGGGAGACCGGACCGGCCGACCACGTCGCTTGGGTGACGCTCGAGGACGAGGACGCCAGAACAGGCATGTTCTGGACATACGTCGTGGCCGGGCTGCGGGCCGTCGGGATGTCGTTGCCGGCGGTCACCCCGCCCGTGCCGCCGTCCGCGCCCAGCCGGTCCTTCCTGACCCGGCTGGCCGCGCAGATCGCCGAGCAGCCCGACCCGGCCGTCCTGGTCCTGGACGACGTCTCCGCCCTCACCGACCCGCGCTGGGCCACCGAACTGGAGTTCGTCGCCCGGCACGCCGGCCAGCGGCTGCGGCTGGTCCTGGTCGGCCGCTTCGACCCGCCCATGCCGCTGCACCGGTACCGGCTGGCCGGCCGGCTCGTCGAGGTGCGCGGCGGCGACCTCGCCTTCACCCGCCAGGAGGCCGCCGAGCTGCTCGCCTGGCACGGCATCACGCTGAGCCCGCCCGCGTTCGCCGCGCTGCTGGAACACACCGAGGGCTGGGCCGCCGGCCTGCGCCTGTTCGCGCTGGCGCTGGCGGGCCACGGGGACGCCGACCGCCTCGTCGAGACCACCACCGGCGAAGAGGCGACCATCGCCGAGTACTTCGCCAGCGAGGTGCTGCGGGCGCAGCCCCCGCAGGTGCGCGACTTCCTGCTGCACACCAGCGTCCTGGGCACCTTCACGCCGGAGCTGGCCCAGGCCCTGACCGGGAGCCCGGACGCGCACCGGATCCTGGCCGACCTGGAGCACCGGAACGCGTTCGTGCGGCGTACCGGCGAGGAGCCGCACTCCTACCGGTACCACCGGCTCTTCGCCGAGCTGCTGCGCGCCCAACTGGCGTTCGAGGAGCCGGACCAGGTGCCCAAGCTGCACTACCGCGCGGCCGCCTGGCTGGCCGAGCACGGCCGGACCGCGGACGCGGTCGCCCACGCGGTCCAGGCCGGTGACTGGGACACCGCCGCCGCGCTGCTCGTCGCGGACCACGCGGTGGGCCGGCTGCTGCTGGAGGGCGGCGCCGGCCGCCTCGGCGCGCTGCTGCGCGACCTGCCGGAGCACGCCGACGGCGCGGCGGCCGCGCTGGTCGCGGCGGCCCTCGCGGTCGCCGCCGGCGACCCGGACCGCGGCGCGGCGTGCCTGGCCCGCACGGGCGCCGCCACCAGCGGGTACGACGACGCCACCGCGCTGGCCGGCCGGCTCGTCGAGATGTCGCTGGCCCGGGCCCGCCGGGACGCCACCGGGACGCTGCGCGCGGCGGCGGACGCCGAGCGGCTGCTCGACCGGGTGCCGGCGGACCGGCTGGAGCGGCACCCGGAGCTGCGGGCGCTGGTGCGCACCGCGCGGGGGACCGCGCAGAGCTGGCTCGGCGCGGTCGACGACGCGGTGGCCACCCTGGCCGAGGCGGGCGCGCAGGCCGCCGCCGGGTGCGAGTACCCGCGGATCGAGGCGCTGGGGCACCTGGCCGTGATCGAGGCGCACCGGGGCCGGCTGGGCCACGCCGAGCGGTTGGCGCACGAGGCCGTCCGGCTCGCCGAGGCGTACGGGCGGGACCACCCGCCGGCCGCGGCGGCGGTGGCCCTGGCGTGGGTCGCCGTCGAGCGGTACGACATGCACGCCGCGGGGCGGCACCTGCGCGCCGCCGAACCCGCCGGCGACGGCCCGCCGGACGGTCTGGCGGCCGCCGGGTACGCCGTGGTGAAGTCGCGCCGCCTGCAGGCCCGCGGCGAGCTGCGCGGCGCGCTGCGGGTCCTCCAGGAGGTACGCGGGGAGCCCGGCGACCCGGCCCACCCGGCGCACCCGGCCTGGCTGGACCGGGAGATCGCGCTGGGCGAGGCGCGCCTGCTCGCCATGACCGGACACCCGGACGAGGCCCTGGCGCTGGTGGACGGGCTGCCCGACCCCAGCCGCGCGGACGCCACCGTCGTGCGGGCCGCCGCGCTGCTGGCCCAGGGGCAGCCGGAGCGGGCCGATGACGCCGTCACACCGGTCACCGAGGCGGCGGGCGTCCCGACCCCGGTCGCGGTGGACGCCTGGCTGCTGCGCGCCAGCGTCGCGGCCGGCGCCGGCGACGTCGGCCGGGCACGGGAGGCGCTGCGCCGGGCGCTGCGGCTGGCCGCCCCGCAGGGCCAGCGGCGCGCCCCGCACCAGGTCTGGTCGCAGGTACGCCGGGTGGTGCGCGAGGACGACGAGCTGGCCGAGCAGTACCGGGCGCTGGGCCGCGGGCCGGACCGTGCGGGCCCGTCGGTCGGTGCCGACCCGTCCGGCGTGCTGGTCGTCGACCCGCTGAGCCAGCGGGAGCTGGAGGTGCTCGGCAGGATGGCGGAGATGCTGCCGACCGAGGAGATCGCGGCCTCGATGTACGTCTCGGTCAACACCGTCAAGACCCACATCCGCAGCATCCTGCGCAAGCTGTCCGCGTCCCGGCGCAACGAGGCGGTCCGGCGGGCCCGCGCCCTCGGGCTCATCTGACTTCTCACCCGCCCGGGGTACTGTCACCCGCCCGGGATGACGTGCGGGACGGGCCGGTGTGGGAAGGCTGGACCGATGAGCGAGGCGACGTACGAGGTGCGGGTCGCCGGGGCGCTGCCCGACGAGCTCCTGCGCGAACTGCGCGATCTGACCGTCACCGTGGAGCCCCCGCAGACCGTGCTGCACGGCTCGCTGCCCGACCAGTCGGCGCTGTTCGGCCTGCTGTCCCGCATCCACGGGCTCGGTCTACGCCTGATCGAGGTCCGGCAGGTGCCCGCCGATCCCCGTTGACGCTTTTCGGCCGAGTCGTGGCGCCGGTGCCGCTGTTTTTGGGACCATCGGCTGGCCGGGCCGCGGAGAGGAGTCGACGTGTCGCGAAGCCGTCTGCTGGGTGCCGCCGTGGGCGCCGCCACCGTTCTCGCCGTCGCCGCGCCGGCCAGCGCCGGCGGTCCCGCCGTCGGCTCGCCGGGGCTGGGTGACCCGTACTTCCCGCTCGCCGGCAACGGCGGCTACGACGTGCGGCACTACTCGCTGGACCTGGACTACGTACGCGCGGGCAACCAGCTCGACGGCACCACCACGATCCTCGCGACGGCGACGCAGGACCTGCGGCGCTTCGACCTGGACCTGCGCGGGTTCACGATCACCGGCGTGACGGTGAACCTGCTGCCGGCCGCGTTCCAGCGGGACGGCCAGGAGCTGATCATCACGCCGCGCGTCCCGGTGCGGCGCGGCAAGCCGTTCACCGTCAAGGTGCGCTACCACGGCGAGCCGACCGAGGTCATCGACCCCGACGGCAGCAGCGAGGGGTGGGTGACCACCGCGGACGGCGCCTTCGTCGTCAACGAGCCGCAGGGCTCGCCGGGCTGGTACGCGGCGAACGACAACCCGCGCGACAAGGCGACCTACGACATGGCCATCACCGTGCCGAAGGGCATCACCGCCATCGGCAACGGCCGGCTGCTGTCCCGGCGCGACCACGGCGGCAGGACGACCTGGCGCTGGTACGAGGACTCGCCGATGGCGCCGTACCTCGCGACGGCCACCAACGGCGTGTTCGAGCTGCGGGTCAGCAAGGTGGGCAAGATCCCGCTGTACCACGCGGTGGACCCGGTCGAGGCGCCCAACGGCGCGTTCGACCGGCTGGCGGCGGAGGCGGAGGTCATCCGCTTCTTCTCCGGCCTGTGGGGCCCGTACCCGTTCAGCAGCGGCGGCGGCGTGGTCGACCACGCGCCCGAGGTCGGGTATGCCCTGGAGTCGCAGACCAAGTCGCAGTACGACAACACGCCCGACCCGTCCACCGTGGTGCACGAGATCGCGCACCAGTGGTTCGGCAACAGCGTCAGCCTGACCGTGTGGCCCGACATCTGGCTCAACGAGGGCTTCGCGACGTACTCCGAGTGGATCTACGACGAGCGGCACGGCGGGCCGACCGCGCAGCAGTCGTTCGACCAGGTGTACGCGCGCCCGCCGACCAACTCCATCTGGACCCGGCCGCCGGCCAATGTGGGCGGACCGGCGTTCCTGTTCACCGGCACCGTCTACGACCGCGGCGCGGCGACGCTGCAGGCGCTGCGGGTGAAGGTCGGCGACAGGACGTTCTTCCGCATCATGCGCGACTGGTACGCCCGCAACCGCGACGGGAACGTCACCACCGCCGACTTCATCCGGCTGGCCGAGAAGCGCAGCGGCACCCAACTCGACGCGTTCTTCGACGTGTGGCTCTACCAGCCGGTCAAGCCGACCACCTGGTAGCGACGGGTCAGAAGTCGTCGTCGAAGCTGACCGTGCCGCTGACCCCCACCTGGTAGGCCGAGACCCGCCGCTCGAAGAAGTTCGACAGCTCCTGCACGTCCTGCAGTTCCATGAACGCGAACGGGTTCTTGCTGTCGTACATCGGCTCGATGCCCAGCACGGCGAGCCGCCGGTCGGCGACGTGCTGCAGGTACTCGCGCATGTCGCCCAGCGACATCCCGGACACGCCCTGTTCGAGCAGGTCGGCCGCGAACTGCACCTCGCACTCGACGGCCTCGGCGAGCATGTCCTTGACCTGCTGCGCCATCTCGGCGTCGAACAGGTCGGGCTCCTCCTGACGCACGGTGTGCACCACGTCGAAGGCGAACGCCATATGCATGGACTCGTCGCGGAACACCCAGTTGGTGCCGCTCGCGAGGCCGTGCAGCAGGCCACGGGAGCGCAGGTAGTAGACGTACGCGAAGGCGCCGTAGAAGAACAGCCCCTCGATGCAGGCGGCGAAGCAGATCAGGTTGAGCAGGAACGCCCGCCGGTCGTCCCGGGTCCTCAGCTCGCGCAGCTCGTGGATCGAGTTGATCCACCGGAAGCAGAACTCGGCCTTGCGGGCGATCGAGGGAATGTTCTCCACCGCGGCGAACGCCTCGAACCGCTCCTGCTCGTCCGGCACGTACGTGTCGAGCAGGTTCAGGTAGAACTGGACGTGCACCGCCTCCTCGAACAGCTGCCGGGACAGGTAGAGGCGTCCCTCGGGCGAGTTGACGTGCTGGTAGAGGTTGAGCACGAGGTTGTTGGCGACGATGGTGTCGCCGGTGGCGAAGAACGCGACCAGGCGGCCGACCAGATGCTTCTCCGCGGCGGAGAGCTTGGACAGGTCGGCGAGGTCGGAGTGCAGGTCCACCTCCTCCACCGTCCAGGTGTTCTTGATGGCGTCCTTGAAGCGGTCGAAGAAGTGCGGGTACCGCATGGGCCGCAGGGTCAGGTCCATTCCGGGGTCGAGCAACCTCATTGGCACGCCTCGCAGCTCTCGGGGTTCTCCAGGGAGCAGGCCAGCGCATCCTCGTCGGTGACGGTCGCCACCGGTGTGATGGCGACGGTGGCCTGCTGGATCCGGGTCGCCGGACGCGACCGCAGATAATAGGTCGTCTTCAGTCCGGCTTTCCAGGCGTACAGGTACATCGAGGAGAGCTTGCCGATGGTCGGCGCGCTCAGGAACAGGTTCAGCGACTGCGACTGGTCGACGTAGGGCGCGCGGGCGCCGGCCAGGTCGATCAGGGCCCGCTGCGGCAGCTCCCAGGCGGTGCGGAACAGTTCGCGGACGTCGGCGGGCAGGTCCGCGATGCCCTGCACGGATCCCTCGGCCCGCTTGATCTGCTCGCGGATCGGCGCCGTCCACAGCCCGCGCGCCTTCAGCTCGCGTACCAGATAGGTGTTGATCTGTAGGAACTCGCCCGACATGGTCTCGCGCTTGAACAGGTTGGACACCTGCGGCTCGATGCACTCGTAGCAGCCGGCGATCGAGGCGATGGTGGCGGTCGGCGCGATCGCGACCACCAGGGAGTTGCGCAGGCCGGTCGCCGCGATCGTCGAGCGCAGCGCCGCCCACCGATCGGTCTGCGACGGTTCGACGCCCCACAGGTCCGGGTGCAGGTCACCCTGGGCGGCGCGGGTTTGCGGGTACGCCGGATGCGCACCGAATCGCTCGGCGAGCCCGGCCGAGGTCTCCAACGCGGTCAGGAAGATCTCCTCCTGTACCCGGGTGGACAGCTCCCGGGCGGCGTCGGAGTCGAACGGCAGCCGGAGCGTGAAGAACGCGTCCTGCAGGCCCATCAACCCCAGGCCGACCGGTCGCCACCGCGGGTTCGAGGCCGCGGCCTGCGGGGACGGGTAGTAGTTGATGTCGATGACCCGGTCCAGGAAGACCACCGCGGTGCGCACCGTCGCCCGCAGCCTCTCCCAGTCGACGCCGTCGGCGCCCACGTGCGCGCCCAGGTTGATCGAGCCCAGGTTGCAGACCGCCGTCTCGTCGTCCGAGTTGACCTCGAGGATCTCGGTGCACAGGTTCGACAGGTGAATCGTGTTGCCGGGGGCGCCGGTCTGGTTGGACAGCCGGTTGGACGGGTCCTTGAACGTCATCCACCCGTTGCCGGTCTGCGCCAGGGTGCGCATCATCCGCCCGTACAGGTCGCGGGCCTTGACCGTCTTGACCGCCTTCTTCTCGGCCGCCCGGTACGCCTCATCGAACGCCTCGCCGTACAGGTCGGGCAGCTCCGGGGCGTCGCTCGGGTCGATCAGGGACCAGTCGGCGTCGGCCTCGACCCGCCGCATGAACTCGTCCGGGATCCAGTTCGCCAGGTTCAGGTTGTGCGTGCGGCGGGCGTCCTCGCCGGTGTTGTCCCGCAGTTCGAGGAACTCCTCGACGTCCGGGTGCCAGGGTTCGAGATAGACGCAGGCGGCGCCCTTGCGCCGGCCGCCCTGGTTGACCGCGGCCACGCCGGCGTCGAGGGTCTTGAGGAACGGCACGATGCCGTTGGACTTCCCGTTCGTGCCGCGGATCAGCGCGCCCCGGCCGCGGATCCGGGACCAGGAGATGCCGATGCCGCCGGAGAACTTCGACAGCTTCGCGACCTGGTGGTAGCGCTCGTAGATCGAGTCCAGCTCGTCGCGCGGCGAGTCGACCAGGAAGCAGGAGGACATCTGGGTGTGCCGGCTGCCGGAGTTGAACAGCGTGGGCGAGCTGGGCAGGTAGGCCAGGCTGGACATCAGCCGGTAGAAGCCGATCGCCTCGGCCGGCGTCTCGGACAGGCCGCAGGCCACCCGCAGCAGCCAGTACTGCGGCGTCTCGGTCACCAGCCGGGTCTGCGGATGGCGCAGCAGGTAGCGGTCGGCGACCGTGCGCAGCCCGAAGTACTCGAACCGCAGATCCCCGTTCGGATCGACGGCGTCGTCGAGCTTGCGCGCGTTGCGCGCCACGAACGCCGCGGTCTGGTCCCCGATCAGCCCCTGCTGGTGCGCGTGCCGGATCGACTGGCTGAAGCTCGCCACGCCCTGGCCGCGGACCTCCTTGTCCACGAACGCGGCCAGCAGCCGGGCCGCCAGCTTCGAGTACTGCGGCTCCTCACTGATCAGCTCCGCCGCCGTCTGGATCGAGAGCCGGTCCAGCTCCGCCGTGGTCGCCCCGTCGTACAGCCCGCTGATGGTCTTGGTCGCCACCCGCAGCGGATCGACCTCGTCCAGGTCGTCCACCCACCGCTCGACCGCCCGAACGATCTTGTTGACGTCGACCGGTTCGGTGTCACCGTTGCGCTTGCGCACCTGCATGACTGTGTCCCCCTCTTTCGGAGGCAACACCATATATGGGTGTCCGTTCAAAGTGGCAACACCAGATGGTGTGTCGGCGTGTCGTGCGACCCAGGTCACACGTCGTCGGTGAAGGCGGCCAGTATCCGCTCGGCGGCCGCGGCCGGGGTGAGCTCGCCGTCGATCACCGCCCGCTCGACGGCGGGCGCCAACGCCGTCACGGCCGGGTGCGCCCGCAGGCGTTCGATCAGGTCGCGGCGTACCGTCGCCCAGATCCAACCGACCTGCTGGCGGTGGCGGCGCCGCTGCAATTCGCCCGAGGCGGCGAGGGCGTTCTGGTGGCCGGTCAGCTGCTGCCACACGTCGGACAGGCCGGTGCCGTCCAGCGCGCTGCAGGTCAGCACCGGTGGCTGCCAGCCCCGGTCGGAACCGCGCAGCAGGCGCAGGGCGCCGGCGAGCTCGCGGGCGGCCCGGCGGGCGTCGGCGGCGTGCGGGCCGTCGGCCTTGTTGACGGCGATCACGTCGGCGATCTCCAGGACGCCCTTCTTGATCCCTTGCAGCTGGTCGCCGGTGCGGGCGAGCGCGAGAAGCAGGAACGTGTCGACCATGTCGGCCACGGTGGTCTCGGACTGCCCGACGCCGACCGTCTCGACGATCACGATGTCGTAGCCGGCCGCCTCGACGACCACGATCGCCTCGCGGGTGGCGGCGGCCACGCCGCCCAGGGTGCCGGCGGTCGGCGACGGGCGGACGAACGCGTTCGGGTCGACGGCCAGGCGCGTCATGCGGGTCTTGTCGCCCAGGATGCTGCCGCCGGTCCGGGTCGACGACGGGTCGACGGCCAGGACCGCCACCCGGTGCCCGTCGGCGGTGAGCCGGCTGCCGAGCGCGTCGATGAAGGTGGACTTGCCCACGCCGGGCACGCCGCTGATGCCGATCCGGCGGGTGTCCGGCGTGGCCGGGCCGAGCGCGACCAGCAGCCGCTGGGCCAACGCGCGGTGCTCGGGGCGGGTCGACTCGACCAGCGTGATGGCGCGGCCGATCCAGGAGCGTGAGCCGGACCGGACCCCGGCGGCGTACTCCTCGACGTCGACCGTGCTCCTCATGCCGTGGGGTGGCCGAGGCGGGTGGACAGCTGCGTGAGCAGGTCCAGCGCGGCGTCCGCGATGACGGTGCCGGGCGGGAAGATGGCGGCGGCCCCGGCGGCGTGCAGCGCGTCGTGATCCTGCGGCGGGATGACACCCCCGACGATGATCATGATGTCGTCGCGGCCGAGGTCGGCGAGCTCGTGCCGCAGGGCCGGCACGAGGGTCAGGTGTCCGGCGGCGAGGCTGGAGACGCCGACGATGTGCACGTCGGCCTCGACGGCCTGGCGGGCGACCTCGCCCGGCGTCTGGAACAGCGGCCCGACGTCGACGTCGAAGCCGAGGTCGGCGAAGGCGGTGGCGATCACCTTCTGGCCCCGGTCGTGACCGTCCTGCCCCATCTTGGCGACGAGGATCCGCGGCTGGCGCCCCTCGGCGGCGGCGAACGCCGAGGCGGCCTCGCGGACGCGGTCGATGCTGGTGCCCGGGCCGGCCTCGTCGCGGTACACGCCGGTAATCGTACGGATCCGGGCGGCGTGCCTGCCGTACACCTTCTCCAGCGCGTCGGAGATCTCGCCGACGGTCGCCTTCGCCCGGGCGGCGTCGATGGCCACCGCGAGCAGGTTCTGCTCCAGGCCCGGCCCGCGCGACCCCGCCAGCGCCGCGCCGGCCGCCCGGGTGAGCGCGTCCAGCGCCGCCGCGCAGGCCGGTTCGTCGCGGTCGGCGCGCAGGCGGCGCAGCTTCTCCAGCTGCTGCGCCCGGACCGCGCCGTTGTCCACCTTCAGTACGTCGATCGGCTGGTCGGCGTCCGGGCGGTACTTGTTCACCCCGATCACCGGCTGCCGGCCGGAGTCGATCCGCGCCTGGGTACGGGCGGCGGCCTCCTCCACGCGCAGCTTCGGGATGCCCTCGTCGATGGCGCGCGCCATCCCGCCGGCGGCCTCGACCTCGGCGATGTGCTCCCATGCGCGGCGGGCCAGGTCATGGGTGAGCCGTTCGAGGTACGCGCTGCCGCCCCACGGGTCGATCACCCGGGTCGTGCCGGACTCCTGCTGGAGCACCAGCTGGGTGTTGCGGGCGATCCGGGCGGAGAAGTCGGTGGGCAGGGCGAGCGCCTCGTCCAGCGCGTTGGTGTGCAGTGACTGGGTGTGCCCCTGCGTCGCGGCCATCGCCTCGACACAGGTACGTACCACGTTGTTGAACACGTCCTGCGCGGTCAGCGACCAGCCGGAGGTCTGGCAGTGCGCGCGCAGGCTCAGCGACTTCGGGTTCTGCGGGCCGAAGTCGCGGACCAGCCGGGCCCACAGCAGCCGGGCCGCGCGCAGCTTGGCGACCTCCATGAAGAAGTTCATCCCGATGGCCCAGAAGAACGACAACCGGGGCGCGAACGCGTCGATGGAAAGGCCCGCGTCCCGCCCGGCGCGCAGGTACTCGACCCCGTCGGCGAGCGTGTAGGCCAGCTCCAGGTCGGCCGTCGCCCCCGCCTCCTGGATGTGGTAGCCGGAGATCGAGATCGAGTTGAAGCGCGGCATCCGCTGCGAGGTGAACGCGAAGATGTCGGAGATGATCCGCATCGACGGCTGCGGCGGGTAGATGTACGTGTTGCGGACCATGAACTCTTTGAGGATGTCGTTCTGGATGGTCCCGGACAGCTGTTCCGGCGCCACCCCCTGCTCCTGCGCGGCCACGATGTACAGCGCCAGCACCGGCAGCACCGCGCCGTTCATCGTCATCGACACGCTCATCCGGTCCAGCGGTATGCCGTCGAACAGCTGCCGCATGTCGTAGATCGAGTCGATGGCCACGCCGGCCATGCCGACATCCCCGGCCACCCGCGGATGGTCCGAGTCGTAGCCCCGGTGCGTGGGCAGGTCGAAGGCGATCGACAGCCCCTTCTGCCCGGCGGCGAGGTTGCGCCGGTAGAACGCGTTGGACTCCTGCGCCGTGGAGAAGCCGGCGTACTGGCGGACGGTCCACGGCTGGGTGGTGTACATCGTCGGATAGGGCCCGCGCAGGAACGGCGCGATGCCCGGATAGGTGTCCAGGAAGTCCAGCCCGGCCAGGTCGTCGGCCGTATAGAGCGGCGCGACCGCGATCCCCTCCGGGGTGTGCCAGGTGAACGCGTCCGGGTCCTTGCCGGTCTCGGCACGGACCGCGGCGGCCCACCGATCAGCGTCTGCGCCGGCGGCGGGCGGGCCGAGCTCGGCGTGCGAGAAGTCCGGGATCGTCACGGCACCCCCAGGTCGCCCAGCGCCGTCTCCAGCACCTGTACGGCGTCGCAGCCGCTGTACAGGTAGCCGTCCACGCCGTCGTACCCGGCGGGCCGGCCGGCCAGCCAGATCCGGCGCGCACCGGCGCCGGCGAGCTCGGCCGCGGCCGGTGCGGCGGCCTCGGCGTACATCCGGTCGGAGGAGCACAGGCAGGCGACCGTCGCGCCGCTGGCGGCGAACGATCCGGC
Organism: Phytohabitans rumicis; assembly: GCF_011764445.1. NCBI lineage: Bacteria > Bacillati > Actinomycetota > Actinomycetes > Micromonosporales > Micromonosporaceae > Phytohabitans > Phytohabitans rumicis. Next base: position 457,294 of record NZ_BLPG01000002.1, on the reverse strand, counting down.
GCCCTCGCCGGTGACGGTGGCGATGCCCCGGCGGCGAACAGGTTCGCCGCGAACGTGGCCCGCGCGGTATGCACCGCGGGCGGCCCCAGCGCCGCCAGGTACACGGTCGGCCGGGTACCGGTGGCGGCGGTGTGCGCGTCGCAGCGGTCCCGCAGCCGCTCGAACGCCTGCGCGTGGTGGTACCGGGGCAGCCCACCCGGCCGTGCCGCGGGCGCCGGGCCCGGCGGGCGGGGAGCCGCTCGTCCAGGTGCGGGAACTCGCTGACGCCGGTGATCGGGTCGCGCCGGTGCGCGATGCCGGCCGCCCGTCGTTGCCTGGTCTCGGCGAGCCGGTCGGCGACCAGCCCGCTGTCGAGGGCGGCGGCCATCCCGCCGGCCCGCTCGATCCGCGTGAACCAGTCCCACGCCGCGCGGGCCGTCTGCTCGGTGAGCTGCTCCACGTACCAGGACCCGCCGGCCGGGTCGACGACCCGGCCCACGTGCGCCTCCTCCAGCAGCAGCGCCTGGGTGTTGCGGGCGATCCGCCGGGAGAAGCCGTCCGGCAGGCCCAGCCGCTCGTCGAACGGCCGCACCGTCACCGCGTCGGCGCCGCCCACCCCGGCCGCGAAACAGGCGAGGGTCGTGCGCAGCATGTTCACCCACGGGTCGCGGGCGGTCATCATCGCCGCCGAGGTGACCGCGTGCTGCCGCTGCGCCCCCGCCTCCGGTACGCCGCACAGCTGCGCCACCCGGGCCCAGATCCGGCGGGCCGCGCGCAGCTTCGCGATCGTGGCGAACTGGTCGGCCGTGGCCGCGTACCGGAACTCCAGCTGGCCGAGCGCGGTGGCCGCGTCCAGCCCGGTGCCCGCCAAGGCCCGCAGGTAGGCCACGCCGGTGGCGGCGGCGCAACCCAGCTCCTGCGCGTCGGCCCCACCGGCGTCGTGGTAGACCGTCGCGTCCACGGTGATCGCGCGCAGCCGCGGGTATCCCTCGGCGCACCGGCCGGCCAGCGACGCGGCCGTCGTGAGCCCACCGTCCGGCTCGGCGCCGGTGCGGGCGCGCCAGCCCAGCGGGTCCAATCCCAGGCTCCCGCTGACGTCCGCCGCCGGAGTCCGGTGCGCGCCCAGTACGGCGAACCACGCATCGGTCGCCTCGACCGCGCGGTCGCCCGGCTCCAGCACCACGCCCGCCAGATCGAGGTAGACGCCGGCCAGGACCTCCGGCAGCGCGTCGGCCGGCAGTGCGCCGTCACCGAGGACGAGCCACAGGGAGGTCGCGCCGTTCTCCAGGTCGGCGTGGATCGCGTCGTTCGTGACCTTCGGATCCGGGTCGGCGTGCCGCTGCCGTACGTCCCACCCGGACACCACGGCGCCGGCCGCGCGCCCTCCCCGGGTGTACGGGAAGAGCCCGGGCGGGCCGGCGACCGGTTGGCCGCCGGCGCGGGTGTACAGGGGCGCGGACCGGACGCCGTCGTAGCTCGTCGTCGCCAGCCGGTCGTCGACCGCCTCCGGGCCGGCGTCCTCGCCGGCGGCACCGGTCTTGCGGAGCACTCCCAGCGCCAGCCGCCGCCACTGCTCGGCCGTGGCGGCCGGGAAATCGGCGGCGAGCGGGAACTCGCGAGTGGACATGAACGGATCCTAAGCACGTAACGCCGGAGTCCCGCCGGGGTGTGACCATATCCACCGCCGGCGGTGGATGGGCGTCGTGTGACAATTCCGTCCGTGCGCAAGCTGATGGTCATCGGTGTCGGTGTCGGCGATCCCGACTTCGTCACCGTCCAGGCGGTCAACGCACTCAATGCGGTCGATGTGTTCTTCGTCCTGGACAAGGGACCGGCCGCCGCCGACCTCGCGCGGGCCAGGCAGGCCATCTGCGAGAAGTTCATCACCCACGACCGGTACCGGACCGTCACCGTCACCGACCCGGTGCGCGACCGTGGCGCCGCCGACTACCCCGACGCGGTACGCCGGTGGCGCGACGAACGCGCCGAACGCCTCGAGAAGGTCATCGACGCCGAGCTCGACGCGCACGGCGTCGGCGGCTTCCTCGTCTGGGGCGACCCGTCGCTGTACGACGGCACCATCCGGGTCATCGAGACGATCATCGATCGCGGCGCGCTGACCGTCGACTACGAGGTCATCCCCGGCATCAGCAGCGTCCAGGCGCTCGCCGCCCGGCACCGGATCGCCGTCAACCGGGTCGCGGGCGCGGTGCACGTCACCACCGGCCGCCGGATCAGTCAGGGCCTGCCGGACGACGCGGACGACGTTGTCGTCATGCTCGACGCCGACCTGGCCTGTGCCGCGTACCGGGACGAGGACATCGACATCTACTGGGGCGCCTACCTCGGCACCGCGGACGAGATCCTCGTCGCGGGCAGGCTCGGCGAGGTCATCGACCACATTGCACAGACCCGCGCCGACCTGCGCCAGCGCAAGGGCTGGATCATGGACACCTACCTCCTGCGCCGCCACCCCGTACCGCCGTTCCAATAACCACACTCAGCGCGAGGTTAGGACCAGGAGGAGCTCGAAGCGGGCGGCCGGGTCGTCCAGGTCGGCGCCGAGCAGCTCGCGCAGCCGGCCGAGCCGGTAGCTGACCGTCTGCGGGTGCACGAACAGCTCCGCCGACACCTCGGCCCGCGAGCCCCAGTGGCGCAGCCAGCTGTGCAGGGTGGCCAGCAGGATCTCGCGCTGGTTCGGGCGCAGCGGCGCGAGCGGCGCCAGCCGGCGGGCGGCCAGCACCGCCAGGGCACCCGGCTCGCCGCGCAGCGCCAGCGCGGCCAGGTGGTCGTCGACGAAGACCGGGTCGGGCTGGCCGGCAAGAACCAGCTCGCCACCGAAGACCAGCTCGGTCAGGCGTACCGCCTCGGGCACCTGGGCCCACCCCAGCGCCGGCCCCACCACGGCGCCGTGCCCGCGCAGCGCCCCCGCCAGGGCCGGCCGGGTCGCGCGCGGGCCGGCCGGCAACAGCAGCACGGCGTCCTGCCCGCGCTCCATCACCACGCCCTCGCCGCCGTACCGGAACCGCGCGTCGCGCGCCTGCGCCAGCGGCAACAGCACGGGTACGACGGTGTCCAGTTCCCTCCAGCCCACCCCGTGTGCCGCGGAGCGGGCGACGCTGTCCGGCGCGCCGCCGCGCAGCAGCAGCTCGGCCAGCCGGCGCCGGCGCCGGTCGCCCTCGCCGGCCTGCTCGCGCACCTGCAGCGCGTAGCCGTCGGTGCTCGCCGCGGCCAGCTCGTCGACGTACGCGCTGACCGCGTCGGACAGGTCGATCAGCTCGTCGGCGCCGACCGGGCGGGTCTGGGCGAGCGCCTCGCAGGCCATCCGCAGCAGCAGCCGGGACGCGGTCCGCAGCGACGCCAGCAGCGCCTCCGGCCCGCGGTCCTCGCGCGCCTCGGCGGCGCCCAGGCTGACGAACACGTCCCGGAAGCGCGGCGGCAGCGCGGGCTCGTCGGTGCCCACCAGGTCCAGGAAGCGTTCCAGCGCCACCTGTACGGCGGTGCGCACGTCGCGCCGGAACTTGGCGTCCTCGATCGTCGCGAACACCGGCGACGCCTCGGTGACCGCGGTGACGACCGCCTGCACGGTCGCCGGCAGGCGGGGGCGCATCGCGGTGGCCAGGTCGGTGGGGAGGCGCTGCCAGGGGGTCATTCGTCAATTTTGTCACGTGGTGCTAAACAGAAGGCGAGTTCTTCCGGTGCCGGGGACGGTGATTTGTGGCCGGAGAGCGGAGACCATACCTTTCATGGAGCACCGCACCTCCCGCCAGCACGTCGTCGACATGTGCCGCACCATGCTCGAGCGCGGCTACCTCAAGGCCACCGAGGGCAACGTCTCGGTCCGCGTCCCCGGCCACCAGCTGTACGCGGTCACGCCGAGCAACTACGACTACGACAAGATGCGGGTGGAGGACATCTGCATCGTCGACTTCGCCGGCAAGCACGTGCCCGACGGCTCCGGCGTGGAGCTCAAGCCGTCGATCGAGTGCGGGATGCACGCCAACGTCTACCGCGACCGGCCGGACGTCAACGCGATCGTGCACACCCACCAGCCGTACGCGTCGGCGCTGGCCTTCCTGCGCAAGGAGATCCCGGCGCTGACCGACGAGCAGGTGCGCTTCCTCGGCAAGCGGGTCGCGATCGTCGACTACGCCCCGTCCGGCACCGGGTTCCTGGCCAAGAACGTCCAGAAGAAGGTCGCCAACGGCGACAATGCGTTCATCATCGCCAACCACGGCATCATCGCCCTCGGCACCGACCCGGACCGGGCCGTGTTCAACATGGCGCTGCTGGAGAAGGTGTCCATCGCCTACCTGCTGGCGCTCACCACCGAGACCGGGAAGGTCTACACCATCCCGACCGCCATCCGGGAGATCGCCTTCAGCAAGCTGCGCAAGGACGAGCGGCGCATCGCGGCGCAGATCACCGAGGCGGTGACCCCTCTGCGCGTACCCGATGATGAGGCACCGCCCAGCGCGGACGCCGTGGCGGCCGAAGAGGCCGACCCCGGCGAAACGCCGGGCTATGCCATCAGCGAGTACCTCGACGTGCCGGACACCATGCGGCGGCTGAAGGCGCTCGTGGCGCAGCCGGTGCGCGGGCTGCGGCACGACGCTCTGCTCGACGTGCTGAACTACTTCGAGACCAAGTGCCGGGGCAGCAAGGAGATCACCGACCGGGCCAAGCAGCGCATCCCCGGCGGCGTGCAGCACAACCTGGCGTTCAACTACCCGTTCCCGCTCGCGATCGACCGGGCCGAGGGCGCCTACCTGACCGACCGCGACGGCAACACGTACATCGACTTCCTGCAGGCCGGCGGGCCGACGATCCTCGGCAGCAACTACGCCCCGGTGAACGAGCAGGTGGCGGCCGTCATCCGGGAGTCCGGCCCGGTGACCGGCCTGTTCCACGAGTACGAGCTGAAGCTCGCCGAGATTATCAACCAGTACATGCCGCACGTGGAGATGTACCGGTCGCTCGGCTCCGGGACGGAGGCCGTGATGGCGGCCGTCCGCGCCGCCCGCGCGGTCACCGGCCACAAGATGGTGATCAAGGTGGGCGGCGCCTACCACGGCTGGTCCGACACCATGGTGTACGGCCTGCGCGTCCCCGGCTCGTTCCGGATGAACGCCAAGGGCATCCCGTTCGGCGCCACCGCCCGCACCCGGGAGGCGTTCCCGCACAGCGTGGGGGAACTGCGCCGCAAGCTGATCGAGAACAGGCTGCGCGGCGGCACCGCGGCGGTCATCGTGGAGCCGCTCGGGCCCGAGTCCGGCACCCGACCGGTGCCGCGCGACTTCAACGCGAAGGTCCGGGCGCTGTGCGACGAGTTCGGCGCCATGCTGGTCTTCGACGAGGTGGTCACCGGGTTCCGGGTGGGCCTCGGCGGCGCGGCCGGCTACTTCGGCGTCACCCCTGACCTGACCGTCTTCGGCAAGGCGGTGTCCGGCGGCTACCCGATGGCCGGCGGGGTCGGCGGCCGCGCCGAGATCATGAACGCGTTCGGCTCCGGGCTCGACGGCAAGAGCGGCGCGCACATCCAGGTCGGCGGCACGCTGTCGGCCAACCCGCTCTCGTGCGCCGCCGGCTACTTCGCGATCCAGGAGATGGCCCGCACCAACGCGCCGGTCATCGCCGGCCGGGCCGGCGACCGGCTCACCCGCGGCCTGCGGCGCCTCATCGACAAGTACGGCCTGCCGTACGTCGCGTACAACCAGGGGTCGATCGTGCACCTGGAGTGCAGCGGCGTCATGCTGCTGGACATGCGCAGCCCGCTCAAGCTCCTCAAGGAGAACAAGGCCCGCAAGCGGCTGATGGAGCAGATGGGCGCCGCGTACACCGCGCACGGCATCATCACCCTCGCCGGCTCCCGGATGTACACGTCGATGGCCGACACCGACGCGGTCATCGACGCGGCGCTGGACCGCTTCGACCAGGTGTTCGCGCAGGTCGAGGGGGTCTGACCGGGTGGGAGTGACGGCACCGCAGATCCTCGCGATCGATCTGGGCACCTCGGGTATGAAGGCCGCCCTGGTCGCGGCCGACGGCACGGTCACCGGGTGGGCCGAGCGGGCGGTCCCGCTGCATGTGCTGCCGGGCGGCGGCGCCGAGCAGGACCCGCTCGCGTGGTGGGACGCGCTGGGCGAGGCGGTGGCCGACCTCGGCCGGGCCCACCCCGACCACCTGCGGGCCGTCACCACCGTGTGCTCCTCCACCCAGGGCGAGGGCACCATCGCCGTCGACGCGCACGGCGCGCCGCTGACCCGGTGCATCACCTGGCTCGACATGCGCGGGGCGCCGCACCTGCGCAAGCAGTTCGGCGGGACCCCGTCGGTGGGCGGCATGTCGGCGCGCCGGGTCGCGCGCTGGCTGCGCCTGACCGGCGGCGTGCCGTCCACGACCGGCAAGGACCCCGCCGCGCACATGCTGCTCGTCCGGGACGAGATGCCCGAGGTGTACGAGCGGACCGCCACGTTCCTGAACGTGCTGGACTGGATCAACCTCAAGCTGACCGGCCGCACGGTGGCCACGGTGGACTCGATCCTCACCTCGTGGGTCACCGACAACCGGCGGCCCGGCGACATCCGGTACGCGCCGGCGCTGGTCGCCGACTGCGGGATCGACGCCGGCAAGCTGCCCCCGATCGTCGCCTGCACCGAGGTGATCGGCACGCTGTCCCCGTCCGCCGCCGCGCATCTGGGACTGCCGCCGTCCGTCCAGGTGGTGGCCGGCGCCATCGACAACACCGCCGCCGCGGTCGGCGCCGGCACGGTCGGCGACAACGAGCCGCACCTGTACCTGGGCACCTCGTCCTGGATCGCGGCGCACGTGCCGCGCAAGAAGACCGACGTGCGCGCCCAGATCGCGGCGCTGCCGTGCGCGGTGCCCGGCCGGTACCTGATGACCGCCCTGCAGGCGACCGCCGGCGCCAACCTGACCTGGCTGCGCGACAAGGTCGTGGAGTGGGACGACCCGCTGGTCGGCGCCGGGCACATCAGCCGCGACGAGGGCTCCATCTTCGACGCGTTCGACAAGATCCTGCCGACCGTGCCGCCCGGCGCCAACGGCGTGCTCTACACCCCGTGGCTGTACGGCGAGCGCGCCCCCGTCGACGACCCCAACCTGCGCGCCGGCTTCTTCAACATCTCGCTCGACACCAGCCGCTCGGACCTGCTGCGCGCGGTATTCGAGGGGGTCGCGCTGAACACCCGCTGGCTGGCCAAGGCCGTGGACCGGTTCCTCGGCACGCCGGTCACCTCGATGGTCATCACCGGCGGCGGCGCGCGGTCGGACTCGTGGTGCCAGATCTTCGCCGACGTGCTCGGCATCGAGATGCGCCGGGACGCCCGGCCCGTGGCCGTCAACGCCCGCGGCGCCGGCTGGATCGGCGCGGTGGGCGCCGGCATGATCTCGTACGCCGACATCCCCGGCCTGATGCGTAACGACCACGTCTTCGAGCCCGGCACGGCCGCCCACGCCACGTACGACGAGATCTTCGCGGTGTACCAGGACCTGCACAAGCGGCTGGCCCCGATCTACCGCCGCCTCAACCGCTGACCCCCGCGGGGCCGCCGCGACCCAGCTTCCGCCGGTTGATGGCCAGGTTGCTCTCGGAGGTGCGGGTGTCCGGGTGGTCCTCGCCGAGGGTCCGGCGCCGGCGCTCCAGGGTGTCCTCGTCCAGGGCGCAGGCCCCCTCGTGGTCCCCGAGGTGGTACAGGTCGACGGCGAGGTTGTTGGCCGAATGCAGGGTGTCCGGGTGGTCCTCGCCGAGCTTGCGGCGGCGGCCGGCCAGAGCCTCCTCGTCCAGGACCCGCGCCCCCTCGTGGTCGCCCACCTGGCGCAGGTCGTTGGCCAGCTTGCTGGCGGAGGCCAGGGTGTCCGGGTGGTCCTCGCCGAGGACGCGGCGGCGGCGGGCCAGGGTGTCCTCGTCCAGCGCGCGGGCCCGCTCGGGATCGCCCACCCGGCGCAGGTTGATGGCGAGGTTGTTGGCCGACGACAGGGTGTGCGGGTGGTCGTCGCCCAGGGTCCGGCGGCGGCGGGCCAGGGTGTCCTCGTCCAGCGCGCGGGCCCCCTCGTAGTCACCCACCTGGTACAGGTCGACGGCGAGGTTGTTGGCCGTGGAGAGGGTGTCGGGGTGGTCGTCGCCGAGGACGCGGCGGCGGCGGGCCAGGGTCTCCTCGTCCAGGGCGCGCGCCTGCTCGGGATCGCCCAACGCCCGCAGGTTGATGGCGAGGTTGTTGGCCGACGTGAGAGTGCTGGGATGATCGTCGCCGAGGACGCGGCGGCGCCGGGCCAGGGTCTCCTCGTCCAGCGCCTGGGCCTGCTCGGCATCGCCCAGCCGGCGCAGGTTGATGGCCAGGTTGTTGGCCGACGACAGCGTGTCGGGTGGTCGTCGCCCAGGGCGCTGCGGCGCCGGGCCAGGGTGTCCTCGTCCAGGGCGCGGGCCTGCTCGGCGTTGCCCAGCGCCCGCATGTCGTTGGCGAGATTGCTGGCGGAGGTCAAGGTGTGCGCGTGGTCCTCGCCGAGGGCGCGGCGCCGGCGGGCCAGGGTGTCCTCGTCCAGCGTGCGGGCCTGCTCGTAGTCCCGCAGCGCGTGCAGGTTGTTGGCCAGGTTGTTGGCCGCGGACAGGGTGTCGATGTGGTCGTCGCCGAGCATCTGGCGGCGGCGCGCCAGGAGGTCCGCGTTGATGGCGCGGGCCTGCTCGTAGTGGCCGAGGAAGTCGTGCGCCGTGGCGATCACGCCGGCGGCCCAGAGGGTGTGGTTGTTGTCGGGGCCGTGCCGCTCCAGCCATTCGGGGTGCCACGACTGCGCCAGCGGCAGCACGACGCGGTAGTCGCCGCGCATCAGCAGGTACCACAACGCGACGCAGGCGGTGCCGCGCAGGGCTCTGCCGACCGTGGCGGGGTCGAGGGCCAGCAGGTGCGGCAGCAGCGCGGACCAGGCCGGCCAGGCTTGCGGGTCGGTGCCGTCGTCCCCGGGCGCGTTCGCGGCGAGCAGGCGTTCGGCCCGCTGCCGGTCCCGCTGCCGGTCCGCCGCCGGGCGCCCGTCGCGCAGGACCGCCTGGGTGAGCCGGTGCAGCTGGATCGTGTCCGCGGTCACCCGGGCCAGCCCCAGCCGGGACAGCCGGCCCAGGCTGCGGCGGAACGCCAGCGGCGCGGACACGACGGCGGCCAGCGGCTCGTCCAGCGCGTCGGCGGGTGCCGCGCTGAACCAGGCCAGCGGGATGGGTTCGGGCGCCAGGTGCGCGGACATGCGCAGCAGGTCGGCGGCGGCGGGATCCTCGACCTCCAGGCGGCTGGCCGACATCTCGACCGCGGCCGCCAGCGGGGCCGGATACCCCAACGGCTTGCCCTCGGCCAGCAGGGCCCCGGCGTGCGCCACCAGCTCGGTCAGGTAGTCGGTCACCGGCATCCGGGTCTCGTCCATCAACCCGACCGCCTGCGCCAGGGCCAGCGGCAGATCGCCCACGGCCTCGGCCAACCGGCCGGCCTCGCGGTCGGACAGCGCCGGCAGGTACTGCCGGACCAGGCTCACCGACTCGCCGCGGGTGAACACGTCCACCTCCACCGGCACCGCCACGCCCGCGAACGCCGCGCTCCGCGAGGTGATCACGGTGTGGCCGGTCTGCGGCGGCAACCACGGCCCCAGATGGGCGGCCGAGTCGGCGTTGTCGAAGACCACCAGCCACCGGGAGAGCGCCCGCAACCGCTCCACGGCGGTCGCGGTGGCGGCGGCGTCCGGCGTTCCCGGGTCCACCCACCCCGCCCGCACCGCGAGCGCGTTGATCTGCTCGCCGATCAGTTCCGGCTGCTCGGCGTCGATCCACCACACCAGCTCGTAGTCCCCGGCGAACAGGTGGGCGTACTCGATGGCCAGCTGCGTCTTGCCGACGCCGCCCATGCCGTGCAGCGCCTGCACGACGGCCCGCTCCCCGCCGGTCAGCCGCTCCCGCAGCCCGGCCAGCAACGCGGTGCGGCCGGTGAACGCGGCCAGCCGCCGCGGCACGTTCCACACCGCCGGGCGCGTGCCCGGCACCCGCACGCCGTCGGACGCGCCGGGGAAGCGGACCGGCCCCTGCGGGCGCTCCGGACCGAGTACGGCCGTGCGCACCTGCTCGCGCGCCCGCTGCTCGTCCAGTCCGAACAGGTCCTTGTACACCAGCGGCGCGAGGATCGGCGGCGGCGCGACCTCCTCGACCCGCAGCGGCACCAGCCGGCGCCGGCCGTTGGCGTCGGCGCGCTGCGCCATGACGGCCGGCCACTCGTCCACAGTGAACCGGGTCCGGTCGAAGTAGGCCGCCGAGTACAGCGCGACCACCCGGTCGGCCCGGGCCAGCGCGTCGTTCATGTTCAGCACCGCGTTGCTGCCGGCGGCCCAGTCCCACACGTCCAGCTCGACCGACAGCCCGGCACCGATAACCTGCGCGGCGACCCACTCGGCCCACGGCCGATCCGGACCCGCGTAGCTGACGAACACGTCGACGGGCTCGGTACGCGACATGGACAACACCATGCCGTACCGCCCACCACCCGCGCCCGACACCCCACTGTCCACTTAGCGACACGCCTTTCCCCGCGCCAGGGCCCCTTTCGCGTCGATCAAGGGCAAACGGCCGTGGTTGGATCTCTTTTCCGCGGCCATTCGCCCTTGATCGACGCGAAAGTCCTTGATCGACGCGGGAACCGCGCGGGTCGTAAAAGCGTCAATACGTTGAACGACCTTGTGGTCAATTGATAGCCTTCGCTTTTCTGATGGCCTGAGGCACGGGGAAAACTCATGACATCATTGCTCGCGCGGCCGGCTGTGGAATTGTTCGGCGCGCATGTCAGCTGCGGCTTCGCCGGTGACGGCGTCAACACGGCGATCGGCAACTACACCAAGGCGATAACCGACCTTCGATTTCCGGTGGCGCTGCTGGTGTGGGGGCGCACGTACAATTCGCGGGACCTCACGGGCCGCCTGTTCGGTGTGGGGTGGACGGCTTCACTCAGTGCCCACCTCGCCGTGCAGGAGGAGGGCGCGGTGCAGTTCCACGACGACGACGGGCGTGTCCTCACGTTCGCGCCGGACGGCGACGGCTACCGGCGGCCGGCCGATCTGGACGCCGACCTGAGCCACGACGGCGACGGTTTCCGGCTGCGGTTCCGATCAGGACAGACGTGGACGGTCGCGGCATCGGGGCGGGTGACCGAGCGTGCCGGCCAGGGCGGCCGCCTCGCGCTGGAGTACGACCCGGCCGGCCGCCTCGTGTCCGCCGCGCACTCGACCGGCCACCGGTTGGGGCTGTCCTACGATGCCGCGGGCCGGCTGGCCGCCGCCGAGGCTTCGGACGGGCGCATCGTCACGTACAGCTACACCGACGCCGGTGTGCTGTCCGCGGTGACCGGTGCGGACGGTGGGGTGAGCCGGTACGTGACGACGCCGGCCGGTCAGCTCGAGCGGGTGGTCGACCCGGGCGGGCGGGACGCCGTCGTGACCGCGTACGACGCCTCGGGGCAGGTGGCGCGGCAGAGCTTCGGGGGCCGGACGCTGGACTTAGACTACGGCGGCGACGGTGTCACGACCGTCACGGTCGCGCCCGGCGGCACCCGGAGCACGTACCGGCACGACGCCGATGGCCGGTTGCTGGCCGTCGTGGATCAGAGTGGACGCGCTCGTCGGCAGGTGTTCGACGGCGACGGCCGGTTGGCCGCGGTCGAGCTGCCGGACGGGCGGCTGCTCACCCGGACGTACGACCCGCGCGGCAACGTCCTGCGCCAGACGGACGGGGGTCGCGTCACCGCGTACTCCTATGACGAACAGGACCGGGTGACGAGCCGCACGGATCCGACGGGAGCCGTGATCCGGCACGCCTATGACGCCGGCAACCGACTGCCGTCGCGGGTCGTCGATCCGACCGGTGCGACCACCCGGCTGACCGTGGTGGACGACCTGATCACCGAGGTGATCGACGCCGAGGGTGCGAAGACGACGCTGGAGTACGACAGCGGCCGGCGGCTCGTGGCGGTGACCAACCCGGCCGGGGACACGACCCGTCACGAGTACGACGCGACGGGCCGGCACGCCGCGGTGATCACTCCGCTGGGCGCGACCACGCGCTACCGCTATGACGCCGCCGGCCGGCTGGCCGCGGCGGTGGATCCGACCGGTGGGGTCACGCAGTACGCGTACACCGCGTCGGGGATGTTGCTGAGCAGCACCGACCCGAGCGGCGCGGTGAGGCACCACGAGTTCGACGCCGAGGATCGCCTGGTCGCCCGCGTCGACGAGCTGGGCGGGACGACGAGCTACGGGTACGACGGCGCGGGCCGGCTCGCCACCGCCACGAGCGCGTCCGGCGGCGTCGTGACGTACGCCTACGACGACCTGGACCGGCTGACCAGCGTGACCGACCCGACCGGCATCGTGACGACGTACACCTACGACGGCGCGGGCCGGCGTAACGGCGTCGGCGGCCCGGACGGCGCCGAGTCCATGCGGTACGACGCGCGGGGCAACGTAGTGGAGGTGGTCGACGCGGCCGGCGGCACCACCCGGTACGAGTACGACGACGCCGACCGGATGACGGTGCGGATCGACGCGAGCGGGGCCCTTTGGCGTACGGCCTATGACACCGCCGGCCGGGTGATCTCCCGAACCGACCCGACCGGCGGCGACCGGTTGACCGCCGTCACCGATCCGACCGGGGCCATGGTGCGGATGGCGTACGACCTCACGGGGAACCTCGTGCGCCGGTTCGCCGAGGGCGCGGCCGAGGTGTCGTTCCAGCACGACGCGCTCGGTCGCCGCACGCTGATGACCGACCAGACGGGCACCACCAGGTACGCGTACGACCCGGCCGGGCGGCTCCTCACGGTCGTGGGTCCGGACTCGTCCGTGCTGTCGTGGACGTACGATGCCGCCGGCCGGCGGGTCGCGTTGCAGTACCCGAACGGCCTGAAGGTCGACTACCGTTACGACCCGAACGACCGGCTGATCTGGCTGCGGGACCCGCTGGCCGGCGCGGTCGAGTACACATTGGACGCCGCCGGTCGCCTGCTGCACGAGTGGCTGCCGGACGGCTGGTCCCGCCACTACCGGTACGACGCGGGCGGCCTGCTGGCCCGGTACGAGGAACGGCGCGGCCAGCGCACGCAGGTCGACGCGGTCGTCGCGCGGGACGCCGACGGCCGGATCGTCGCCGTCACCGAGCACGGCCGTGAGCAGCGCTTCGAGTACGACCCGGCCGGACAGCTGATATCCGCGACCGGCCAGCCCGACGGCACGCTCCGTTGCGCGTACGATCCGGCGGGCAACCGGACCAGGATCGGCCGCCGCCGCACCACCACCCGGCTCAGCTACGACGCGGCGGACCAGATCCAGGCCGCGGAGACGGACCGGGATCGCGACCGCGCGGACGACGCCGACCACGGTGGGCCGAACGGGTGACCTATCGACATGACGAGCTGGGTCGGCTGGTCGAGCAGGTGGGGCCGGAAGGCCGGCTCACGATCGGGTACGACGCGTTCGGCCTGCCGGTCCGGATCGACCACTTTGGACCCGGCGGCCACGCCGGCCGCACCCGCACGGTCGACGCGACCTACGACGGTGACGGCCTGCTCGCCCGCCTTGTCCTGACGGACCTCGGGCGGCAGCGGCCCGAGCGCCGGCGCACATTCCGGTACCGGTGGAACGTGGCCGAGCCGACGCCGCAGATCCTCACCCAGCGCGTGGAGGTCGACGGCGGCAACGACAACGGCGAACGGGACGCGGATTTCGTCTACGGGTACAGCCGGCTGTTCGCACACTCGGACGGCGGCTCGGCGACCTTCGCCCGCGACGCCTTCGGCTCCACCATCCGTACGGAACAGACGGCGGCGTGGGCGCGGGCGTCGGCCTTCGACGCCTTCGGTCAGCCCAATGTGGACGATGCCTGGACGCCGCGCTTCGGCTACCGTGGCGAACTGGCCTTCGACTCGATCGTCTACCTGCGCGCCCGCACGTACGACCCGACGATCGGCCGGTTCCGTACCCGGGACCCGGTCGTGGCGCGCCTCGGCGAAGGCGACGTGACAAGCCCGTACGCGTACGCCGACAACGACCCGGTAAACATGGTCGATCCGCAGGGCACCCGGCCGTTCCCGGACGTGCTCGGCGGTCTGGGCGAGCTGATCGGCCAGCTGGTGCCGACCCTGGGTGACGAGGCCGGCGCGGCGATCGGAGAGGCCGTCGGCGTGGCCGTGGCCGGGATTGGCGGGGCGATCATGCAGGGGGCCTGTTGGGGGCGGTGGCCGCCCTCGGCAAGCCCCCGTGCGGCGCCCAGTTCGGCATCCCCGCGCCGCCCACCTGCTCCGACGCCACCCCCGAGTACTGCAACCCACCGGGTTCCAACAACCTCGGGCCGTACGAGTTGGGATTGCAGTGGGTGCAGGCCGAGGCGCAAGGCTGCGGTCTTGCCACCGTGATGCCGCTCCTGCCGCATCCCGGGCCGAACTACTCCTGCTACGACATCGAGTATTTCCGCGACGGCGACTACTTCACGACGCTGATCCAGGCACTGCCCCACGTCGCCGCCGCCCGCGGAATCATCCGATCGAAGATCGAGAATTGTATCTTCGAGGACGAGCAGCCGTTCCGCTACGCGCATCAGTCGCCGCGCGAGCGCGCACGCTCCGCGATCGACAACCTGACGTCGGTCCTGACCTACGGTCAGTTCGGGATGCCGCTGGCGCAGGCGTTCCTCGGCTCGTACGAGCTGAATTGGAAGGTCGTGGGCATCGACCAGGACGCCCGATGGGTGGTCGAGTTCAACCTCACCAACGCCTCGACCCAGGCATCGGGCAGCATCAACCCGGCGAAGGTCTTCACCTACAAGGACGGCAACGCCGGCGACGGGCACGACGCGGCCCCGCTGGAGCACTGGACCAAGCAGAGCGTCCGCTGGCGCGAGACCCTGTGACGTCCGCGTCGATCGGGCCTCCCGCGTCGATCAAGGACTCCCGCGTCGATCAAGGGCGAACGGTCGTGCTTTGATCTCGGATCCACGACCGTTTGCCCTTGATCGGCGGGAAAGTCCTTGATCGCCGTCCGTTGAGCTCATCGGCATTGATCGGTGTGCGCGCCGGCGCCTAGAATCGGCGGGCGTGGGAGCGCTCCCGAAGCGGTGGGCGCGCCCCGACCACAACGGAATACACGGGGGAGGACGTCGATGCGCGTCGGCAGAGCCGCGATGACGGCTGGGTTGGCACTCGCGTTGGTGATCGGCGGCGGCAGCGCCGCACAGGCGGATCCCGATCCGCCGGCCGGCTGGGAGCTGCGCAAAACCACGACAGGGTACGAAGTGAGCTGGCACGCGCCGAAGCGGGTGCCGATCGGCGACGCGATGGTCGAGTTCTACGCCGGTGACCGGCTGCTGGGCCGACCGTCGGCGGAGCCGGACCAGCGCGGTTTCCACTTGAGCGTCGACGGCGTCGCCGGGCGGAGCCTGACCGACCTGCAGGTCCACGCGGGCGGGCGGCGCCTCGACGTCGAGGCGGCGGCGCCGCGCGCGGGCACCGCGCAGCCGGCCCTGGCGGCGGCTCAACTGCCGCCGAACGCGGTCGATCCGGGCGTGGCCGGTCCGTATTCCACCATCTCCGGCGAGTACGCCCTGTCCGACGTGCCTCTGCCCGGGTTCCCGGCGCCGGTGGAGATGCGCGGCCTGGTCATCGCCCCGCAGGGCACGTCCGGGTCGCGGCCGCTCGTGCTCTTCCTGCACGGCCGGCACGCCACCTGCTACCAGGGCACCGCGGAGCCGACGCTGGCCTGGCCGTGCCCGGCCGGCTGGACCTCGCTGCCCAGCTACCGCGGCTACCAGCGGGCGCAGCAGCTGCTGGCCTCGCAGGGATACGTGACCGTGTCGATCTCCGCGAACGGCATCAACGCCCAGGACGGCGTCGGCCTGCCACCCGCGGACGGCGGTGCGCAGGCCCGCTCGTCGCTGGTCCGCACGCACCTGGCGCGCTGGGCCGACTGGGCCGGCTCGGGCCGTCCCAGCGCCCCGGCCATCGTGCGGTCGGCCCCGGTGACCGACATGACCCGGGTCCTGCTGGTCGGCCACTCCCGGGGCGGGGAAGGCGTCAGCCGCGCCGCCGTCGACAGCCTCACCCCGCCGCCGGCCGGCCAGGACGGGTACACCGGGACGGTGCGCTGGCAGATCCGCGGCCTGGCGCTCATCGGCCCGACCATCAACGGGCAGAACCCGGCCCCCGACGTGCCGTCGATGACGATCCTGCCCGGCTGCGACGGGGACATCTCCGACCTGGAAGGGCAGCTGTACGTCGACGCGACCCGCGCGGTGAGCCGCGGATTCGCCCTGCACGGCGCGATCTACGTGATCGGCGCCAACCACAACTACTTCAACACCGAGTGGACGCCGGGACTCTCGGCGGCACCGTCGTTCGACGACTACCCGAGCCCGCACGACCCGACCTGCCGGGCGGTCTCGCCGCTGCGGCTGACGCCGGACCAGCAGCAGAAGGTCGGCGCCACCTACGCCGCCGCGGCCGCGGCCACCTTCGTGGCCGGCAACGACCAGGTACGCCCGCTGCTGGACGGCTCGGGCGTGCGCGCGCCCTCGGTGGACCCGGCCGTCGTGCTCAGCGACGCCGCGGGCGCCAACCGGACGCGCCTGGTGGTGCCCGACGCGTCCACCGTGGTCAGTGGCACCGGCGGCCGGCTGTGCGAGCAGGTGGCCACCACGGACTCGAGCCCGACCACCTGTGACAGCTCGGTGTCGCCGCACTTCGCGCGGTTCGAGCGGATCCGCCCGGAGGCCGGCCGGTACGCCGTCCAGGTGAACTGGGACGCGCCGGGCACGCCGGTGACGATCCGGCCGCCGGTGCCGGTCTCCATCTCGAACGCCCAGCAGGTGGCGCTGCGGGTCGCCCTGGCCGGAAACAACACGGGCGTGGGCCTCGACGTGGCGATCACCGACTCGGCCGGCCGGCGGGCGGTCCTCGGCAGCGCGACCCTGGACGCGCTGCCGTACCCGACGCAGACCAACTCGGAGTGGGCCCAGGAGATCCGGATGCCGCTGACCAACGCCACGGCGGCCGGCCTCAACCTGGCCCAGATCGCGACGCTGGAGCTGATCCCGCGTACCGGCCAGACCTGGACCCGGATCTGGCTGATCGACGCCTGGGGCTGGCGGCCCGGCCTGCCGGCGCCGCAGCCGCTGTCCCTGCCGCGCGTCGACCTGGGCGAGCTGACCGTCGCGGAGGGCAACTCCGGGACCACGACGTACCAGGTGCCGGCGCGGGTCACCGGCAGCGGCAACGGCCAGGTGCGGGTGTTCGTGGTGGACCCGCTGACCGGCGTCGCGTCGGCGAGCGTGGTGTCGGTCCCGCCGGGCAGCACCACCATCGCCATCCCCATCCAGGTGACCGGCAACACGCAGGCCGGTGACACCCGGTCGTACGTCGTCGCCGTCAAGGCCGTCACCGGCGCCGCGGTAGGCGACGCCTACGGCCAACTAACCGTCCAAGACGACGACGCCTAGCCCCACCGCCGGGCCCCGCGCCCGGCCCCTCTTGCCGCCGATCAAGGGCGAACGGCCGTGGTTTGATCTCCGATCCACGACCTTTCGCCCTTGATCGACACGGAAATCCTTGATCGACGAGTCGCAGGTCAGAGCGCTCGCCGGGTCGGTACCGTCCGGGCAGGATGCGCCATGGATCATGTGTCCGTGGCGATCCGCTCGGAGGGAGTAGCGCCGTGACCGATCGGCAGGAACCGGCCGGGCCGGCCGCCCAAGCGCCGGGTGCGCACGACACGGTGCGCCTCGCGGTGGTGGTCGGCGCGCTCGGCGTGGTGTTCGGCGACATCGGGACCAGCCCGATCTACACCCTCCAGACCGTCTTCAACCCGAGCGACCCGCACCCCGTCCCGGTCAGCACGGAGAACGTGTTCGGCGTGGTGTCGCTCGTGTTCTGGTCGGTGATGATCATCGTGACGGTGACCTACGTGCTGCTCGCGATGCGCGCCGACAACAACGGCGAGGGCGGGATCATGGCACTGATCACGCTGCTGCGGCGGTCGACGGGGCTGCGGGGCCGGCGCGCCGCGGGGGTGCTGGCCGGACTGGGGATCTTCGGCGCCGCGCTGTTCTTCGGCGACAGCATGATCACCCCGGCGATCTCGGTGCTGTCCGCGGTCGAGGGCGTCAAGGTCGTCGAGCCGTCCCTAGAAGACCTGGTCGTGCCGGTCACCGCGGTGATCATCGTGCTGCTGTTCCTGGTGCAGCGGCGGGGGACCGCGGCCGTCGGCCGGCTGTTCGGCCCCATCATGATCCTCTGGTTCGCGGCCATCGGCACCTGCGGCGTCGCCGGCATCGCCGACCACCCGGGCATCCTCAAGGCGCTGTCGCCGACGTACGCGCTGGGCTTCCTGGCCGGCCACTTCGGCGTCGCGTTCTTCGCGCTGGCCGCGATCGTGCTCGCGGTCACCGGCGCCGAGGCGCTGTACGCCGACATGGGCCACTTCGGCCGCCGGGCGATCACCCGGGGCTGGCTGATCCTGGTGTTTCCCGCGTGCGTGCTCAGCTACCTCGGCCAGGGCGCGCTGATCCTCGAGGATCCGGCCCACATCAGCAGCCCGTTCTTCCTCCTCGCGCCGGGATGGGCGCGGCTGCCGCTCGTCCTGCTGGCCACGGCGGCGACGGTGATCGCCTCCCAGGCGGTGATCACCGGGGCGTACTCGGTCGCGTCCCAGGCCGCCCAGCTCGGCTACCTGCCCCGGCTGCGGGTCACCCACACCTCGGAGTCGACCATCGGCCAGATCTACGTCCCGTGGATCAACTGGCTACTGATGGTCTCGGTGCTCACCCTGGTCTTCGCCTTCCGCAGCAGCGCGGCGCTGGCGTACGCGTTCGGCATGGCGGTGACCGGGACGATCACCATCACCACGCTGATGTTCTTCTACGTCGCCCGCACGCGGTGGCGCACGCCGGTATGGCTGATCGGCGCCGGCGCCGCCGTGCTGCTGCTGGTGGACCTGCTCTTCGTCGCGGCCAACCTCACCAAGCTGGTACACGGGGCGTGGCTGCCGCTGCTGATCGGCCTGACCGCGTTCACGGTCATGACGACCTGGCAGCGCGGACGCCGCATCGTCACGGCGGCGCGCGCCCGGCGCGAGGGCTCGCTGCGCGAGTTCGTGGACCAGCTACAGGCCGGCGAGCTGGCCACGGTCCGGGTGCCGGGCACGGCCGTCTTCCTCAACCGCGGCAAGGAGACCGCGCCGCTGGCCATGCGGGCCAACGTCGAGCACAACGGGGTACGCCACGAGCACGTCCTGATCTTGTCGATCCAGACCGAGCCGGTGCCCCGCGTCCCGCCGGACGAGCGGATCGTCGTCGACGACCTCGGCTACGCCGACGACGGGATCACCCACGTCATCGCCCGGTTCGGGTACATGGAGACGCCGGACGTGCCCGGCGCGCTGCGGAGGCTGGATCCGGCCACGGCCGAGGGGCGGCCACAGCTGGACCGGGCGTCCTACTTCCTGTCGAAGATCGAGCTGCGGCGGGGGAGCGCGCCGACGATGGCACCGTGGCGCAAGCGGCTGTTCATCGCGACGTCGTACATCACGGCGGACGCCGCCGAGCACTTCGGCCTGCCGCGCGACCGGACGGTCATCATGGGTTCCCACATCGAGGTGTAGGCGTTCGGAGAACCATCCACCGCCAGCCATGTGGCGTCCACCGGCCGCCGATAGCGTCCGCGCCATGGACGCGCTCAACCGCCGTACGTTTCTGAAGATGGTCGGCGCCCCGCGGTCGGTGCGGCGCTTCCCGCGGACCTCAGCCGGGCCCTGGCCATCCCCGCCAACAACCGCACCGGGTCGATCCGCGACGTGGAGCACGTCATCTTCCTGATGCGGGAGAACCGGTCGTTCGACCACTACTTCGGTACGCTGCGCGGCGTCCGCGGGTTCGGCGACCCGCACCCGGTGACGCTGCCGTCCGGCAAGAGCGTCTGGCACCAGCCGAACGGCGCGGGGGAGCTGCTGCCGTTCCGGCCGGACGTGCCGGACCTCGGTCAGACCTACCTGCCGGACCCGCCGCACGGCTGGACCGACGGGCACGCGGCGTGGAACGGCGGCCGGTTCGACCGCTGGGTGCCGAACAAGGGCGTCACGGCGATGACGTACCACACGCGGGCCGACCTGCCGTACCAGTTCGCGCTCGCCGACGCGTTCACGGTGTGCGACAACTACCACTGCTCGCTGCTGGGCTCGACGGACCCCAACCGGTACCACATGTGGACCGGCTGGGTGGGCAACGACGGCAACGGCGGCGGCCCCGTCGTCGACAACGCCGAGGCCGGGTACGACTGGTCGACGTACCCGGAGCGGCTGGAGCGCAACGGCATCTCCTGGAAGGTCTACCAGGACATCGGCGACGGCCTCGACGCCGCCGGGTCGTGGGGCTGGACCGGCGACCCGTACATCGGCAACTACGGCGACAACTCGCTGCTGTACTTCCACCAGTACCAGCACGCCGTGCCCGGCACGCCGCTGGCCGACAAGGCCAAGACCGGCACGCAGATCAAGGCGCTCGGCCGCGACCCGGACGGGCTGCTGGCCGACTTCCGGGCGGACGTCGAGCGGGGCCGGCTGCCGCAGGTGTCGTGGATCGCGGCCCCCGAGGCGTACACCGAGCACCCGAACTGGGAGCCGTCGTTCGGCTCCTGGTACGTCTCCCGCGTCATCGACATCCTCGCGGCCAACCCCGAGGTGTGGAGCAAGATGGCCCTGTTCGTCACGTACGACGAGGAGGGCGGCTTCTTCGACCACATGGTGCCGCCGACGCCGCCGCAGACCCGCGCACACGGGCTGTCGACCGTCCCGGTCACGAACGAGATCTTCCCCGGCAGCGCCAAGTACGCGCCCGGCCCGTACGGCCTCGGCATCCGCGTCCCGATGATCGTCGTCTCGCCGTGGACCCGGGGCGGCTGGGTGAACTCCCAGCTGTTCGACCACACCTCGCTGATCAGGTTCCTGGAGGCGCGCTTCGCCGCCGGGCGGCCCGACCTGGTCGAGTCGAACATCACCCCGTGGCGGCGCGCGGTCGCCGGCGACCTGACGAGCGCGTTCGACTTCAAGACGCCCAACCGCTCGCGGCGCCTGGACCTACCGGACACCGACGACTTCAAGCCCGAAGACCTCGTGCGGCACCCCGACCAGCCGCCGGTCCCGCCGGTCGACCAGCGCCTTCCCGCGCAGGAGCGAGGGGTACGCCCGGCGCGGGCCCGCGGTGCTACACCGTCGAACCCGGCTGGGGACTGGCCGACACCTGGCCGCTCGCGCCCGGGTACGACCTGTCCGTACACGGCCCGAACGGGTTCTTCCGCCGGTTCAAGGCCGGCGGGCCGGCCGCGCTCGACGTCCGGCCGTCGTACGACGACGGCGCGGTCTGCCTCAAACTCCACAATGGAGGACAGGAGCGCGTCGAGGTGACCGTGCGGGACCGGTACGGCTCGCGGCCGGTGCGGCTGTCGCTGCGTCCACAGCAGACCGAGCGCCGGACCTGGTCGCCGGCCCGCACCCGCGGCTGGTACGACCTCACCGTCACCGTCCAGGGCGACGCGGCGTTCGAGTACCGCTACGCCGGCCACCTGGAGGACGGCGAGGACAGCATCAGCGACCCCGCGATGGGTGGCCTCGTCTGAGACTGTCCGCTTGTCGGCGCAGGAAGTCGCGTTCGGCGGTGCTGTCGGTGCGGGCGATCGCCGCCTCGTACGCCTCCGCGGCTTGCCTGCCCCGGCCCAGGCGGCGCAACAGGTCGGCGCGGACCGCGTGGAACACGTGGTATCCGTCGAGGTCGAGGCCGTCGACGAGGTCGAGCGCCGCCGCCGGGCCGTCGACCTCGGCCACCGCCACCGCCCGGTGCAGCGCCACGACCGGGCTGGGGTCGACGGCGAGGAGCTGGTCGTACAGCTGGAGAATCTGGCCCCAGTCGGTGTCCGCCGCCGTCGGGGCGTCGCTGTGCACGGCGTTGATGGCCGCCTGGATCTGGTACGGGCCGGGCCGGTTGCGCCGCAAGCATTGGCGCACGATGGCCTGCCCCTCGGCGATGAGGCCCCGGTCCCAGCGGGCGCGGTCCTGGTCGGCCAGCAGGACCAGCGCGCCGTCCGGCGTGGTGCGGGTGGGCCGGCGCGCCTCGACCAGCAGCATGAGCGCGAGCAGCCCCAGCACCTCCGGCTCGTCGGGCATCAGGTCGGCCAGCAGCCGGCCCAGCCGGATGGCCTCGGCGCAGAGGTCCTCGCGCACGAGCCGGTCGCCGGAGCTGGCCGCGTAGCCCTCGTTGAAGATCAGATAGACGACGGTCAGCACGGGTCGGAGCCGGTCCGGCAGGTCGGCGTCCCGGGGCACCCGGTACGGGATCCGCGCGTCCCGGATCTTGCCCTTGGCGCGGACGAGGCGCTGCGCCATGGTCGGCTCGGGCACCAGGAAGGCGCGTGCGATCTCCGCGGTCGTCAGCCCGCCCAGCAGCCGCAGCGTGAGCGCGACCTGGGCGTTGACGGCGAGCGCGGGGTGGCAGCAGGTGAAGATGAGGCGGAGCCGGTCGTCGCGCACGGGACCCTCCTGCTCCGGTTCGCCGGCGCCGTACAGCAGGGCGGCCTGGGCGTGCCGGTCCTGGCGGGAGGCGTCCCGGCGGAGCCGGTCGATGGCCCGGTTGCGGGCCGTGGTGATGATCCAGCCCGCCGGGCTCGGCGGCAGTCCGGCGGACGGCCAGCGCTGCACCGCCATCGTGAACGCGTCCTGGACCGCCTCCTCGGCGATGTCGATGTCGCCGAAGACGCGGACCAGGACGGCCACCGCGCGGCCGTACTCCGCCCGGAACACCCGGTCGATCTCGGTGGTGCTGGCGGCCGGCATGACGGCTGTCAGTGCTCCGCGTCGTCCTCGAACGGGCGTACCTCGATCGGCAGGCTGAACCCGCCGTACTCCTCGGGCAGCTGGACCGCCCGGGCGAGCGCGCGCGCCCACTCCAGCGCGGCGTCCAGGTCGGGCACCCTGATGATCGTGATGCCGCCCAGGTGCTCCTTGCCCTCGGTGTACGGGCCGTCGGTGGTCAGCATGTCGCCGCCCTTGGCCTGGACGACGGTGGCCGTGCTCGGCGGGTGCAGCGCGGCGGCGAACACCCACACCCCGGCGTCCTTCATCGCCTGCCTGACGGCCGCCACCTCCCGGATTACCGGTTCGAGGATCTCGGGTGCGGGCGGATCGCCGTCCGGTTGGTAGATGCTGAGCAGGTACTGCTTCATCGTCGTCTCCCTCCGTGCCGGGCCGGCGCCGTACCGGCCTCTCACCCCCTATACGAACAGCTTCCGCCCGGATCGACAGCCACGGTGTCCTGACCTCCGTCGCGATCGTCGCGTTGCTGCTTTGGCGGTGCGTCGAGGTGCCATGGTGGTGGCAGCGTACCGATGTTGGCGCCAAGACCCATCGCGGCCTGTTACTGCTACGCAGCCTTCTTCGGTCTGCCCGCATCGGGTTTGACCTCGGCGCCCGTTGTGGGTTCGCGACCGTCGGGTGTGGTGTGACGGGCGGCGGCGTGCGCGAGCGGCCGGGCGTCACGAATGCGTATGTGTTGTTCCGGCCGGGGGTTCGGCGGTCGGGGCGGTGATTGCGGTCCGAAGTCGGGTAAGGGTTTGCTTCAGCAGTCGGGACACGTGCATCTGGGATAGGCCGATTTCGGCGGCGATCTGGGTCTGGGTCATGTGGCCGAAGAATCGCATGGTGAGGATGCGCTGTTCCCGTGTGGGAAGCGCTGCCAGGAGCGGCCGCAGCGTCAGGTGCTCGTCCACGCCGGTGTAGCGCGGGTCGATGCCGCCGATTAGGTCGATGAGGTCGATGCCGGCTGCGGTGGTGTGTGGCGTGTTCAGCGACGCTAGGTGGTAGGCGTGCCGGGCGCCGATCGTGGCCTGCAGGTCGTCGAGGGTCACGTGGAGGTGGTCGGCGAGTTCGGCGGGGGTTGGCTGGCGGCCCTGTAGCTGGCTGAGTTCGCCGGTGGCGGTGACGATCTCGCGGGTTAGTTCCTGGGTCGAGCGCGGTACCCGGATGGCCCAGGCGGTGTCGCGGAAGTGGCGTTTGAGGGTGCCGAGGATGGTCGGGACGGCGTAGGCGGTGAAGGGGACGGCGCGGCGGGGGTCGTAGCGGTCGACGGCGGTGATCAGGGCGAGGGCGGCGACCTGGGACAGGTCTTCGAGGGGTTCACCGCGGCCGGCGTATCGGCGGGCCAGTCGGTTGGCCAGTGGCAGGTTCTCCTCGATGGCCCGGGCGCGTAGTAGGGCCCGGTCGGGATGTCCGGTCGGCAGGTCGTCGCGCTGGTGCAGCAGTTGTTCGGTGGTGGGCGCGGTAGTCGGGGCTGGTTCGGCGAGGATGGTCATGGTGATCAACGCCCTATAGGGGAGTCGCCGCGGTGTGCCGGCAAAGGAGCTGCGCTCGTGATGGAGCGCCGGGAAGTTGCTGGGGTGTGACCGCGGGGTCCGGGCGGCGTTGGTGTGCCAGCGTGAACGCTGACAGGCGCGTCGGTGTAGAGGAGAGGGGCGGTCCTGCGGATCACTCTACGCCGATGTCCGGTAGGCACCAGGGGCTGCTGTGGCGGTGGCTGCGCGGAGGCCGGGGTGCGGGCGTAGGGTGTGCGGTGACAAGCCGCCCGAGGAGCCAGTCGCCCGGGTGTGGACGCTGTTGACGGCGGTCCGGCGCTGGTTACCGACCTGACGGGCGCGGACTGCCTGGCCCGGTGGCCGATGTTCGCGCCCGCGGCAGCATCCGCCGGCGCGGGTGCGGTGTTCGCGCTGCCGCTGCACGTCGGCGCGGTCCGGGTCGGTGTCCTGGACCTTTACCGCGCGCGGCCCGGTGGCCTGGATGGTGACCAGCTCGCCGACGGGCTGCTGTTGGCTGACATCGCCTGCGCGCTGGTGCTGGACGCGGTGCAGCACGAGCGGCCGCACCCGGATGGGCGCCGGCCGGAGCCGGCCTCCCTCGCGTATCCGCAGGTGCACCAGGCCACCGGGATGGTCACCGTGCAGCTGGGGGTGAACGCGGCGGCGGCTGCATGACGTCGCCACGGACGTGGTCGCCCGACGCCTGCGACCCCACCCCAAACCTGACGGAGACCGTGGTGGCCGGCCGCTGGCCTAGATTCGCCGCCGCCGCTGAGGTCGGTTTCGCCGCGGTTGATCGAGCAGGCTAAGGGTGTCCTGGCCGAACGGCTCCACCGGCCTTGGTAACCGGCATCGGGGCGGATGCGGGCGGTCGTGGTGGGGTCCCGGGCGGAAACCGCCCGGGACCCTTCCCCCGGCCCCTGGAAAGTCTTGGTTCAGCTGCACCTGCGAGCGGTCGGTGTCGGCGGGATTTCGCCATGCATCGTGGGTTTGGGGACCCGGCAACCAGGCGTACCCATCGCGCCGTGTCACATCCACCGCCAAGGGTGTCTACTTCGGACGCCGCGACTGCGTGCCAAGACGAGGTAGGCGTCGAGCCGATTCAACCAGCAGCGACGCCCGGCACAGTCGGGACGGTGCCGGGCGGTGGCCGTTCCTGCTGTTACCGGTTGCGACGGCCGGAACCTGCCCTACTTCGGCGGCGCCACCCGCTGCCGGTGCGCCGCGTGCGTCCGCCGCGACCCCGGACAGCGCCGAAAAGCAGGAACAGCACCACGGCTCCGATGATCGCGGTGATCCACGTGCTCAGGTCGAAGAATGTGTCCAGCGTCTGAACGCCGAACAGTTCCCTGCCCAGGAACCCACCCAGCAGGGCACCGGCGATCCCGATGACGGTGGCCAGCAGCAGGCCGGCCTTCTTTCCGGTGAGGTTTTCGGCGATGAGACCGGCGACGGCACCGAGCACGATCCAGGCGATAACGCCCATGACGCTCTCCTTGATGGTGGGCCGATGTCCCGAAGCGGGGCGACCCACCCTGGCGGGTTCCCTCATCGACGTATCCCTAAACGGGTTGCGCGCCGGCGAATCAGGCGGTCGTCGGCTGGCAAGCGTGCTGGGCCGAACGGGCGTACGATGAAGGTAATCCCGGATTCGACGACATCCCACCCCTGAGGTGCCCGCCACACCGGCCCACCCCCTTGAGGGGGATGTCATGTCCAACGACCTACACGTCACCCGTAACGTACCGGCCGACCCGACCGCCGCGGTGCCGCCGCAGGTTCCGGTCGCCCCGCCAGCCATGTCGCGGACGGGTCGGGTGCCGCGCACCCGCATCCGCGCGACGTGGTTCGGTATCTGTGTCGCCGCGCTGCTGTTCCTGGTGCTGATTGTGTTCATGCTGCAGAACCCTGGCAGCGTGGAGGTCAGCTTCCTGTGGATGGACGGCAGCCTGCCGCTGGCTCTGGCGTTGCTGATCGCGGGCGTGGGCGCCGCGATCCTGACCATGGTGGTCGGCGCGGCCCGGATCACCCAGCTGCGCCGCCAATCCCGCCGCCAGCGCCACTGACCCGCGCCCCTGGACCTCGGCACCACTAAGCCACCGCACCCCCAACCAGCCCGTCGCCGGTCTCGACCGGTGACGGGCGGAGGAGCCGATCATGAAACTCACGACGACGGCCGACCGCAGGCCGGTCATTTCGCTGACGCCGCCCTCCACCCCGCGGCTGCGGATGGAATCCACCGGCTCGCGCCGCACCCTCCTGGACGGCGCCTGGTGGCCCCGCTCGACCGACCCGGTCGCCGAACTACCCGGATTGATCCTGGCCATCGACAAACTCCGCGGACCGGTAACCCGGCTGGTCCTGGCCGCGGCGGGCTGGGACAGCCACCCGCGCCGCCTCGGCGTGAACGGCCGGGTCCTGCGGCTGGGCTACTTCACCAGCCAACCCGTCAGCCTATTGACCGCGATCTGCGGCACCAACGAACGCATCGACCTGCTTGTCGTCCCACCCCGCACCGCCACCGGCACCGCCGACGCGGCGATGGTCCTCGCCGCCGCCACCACCAACAAGGTCCACGCCCAACACATCCTTCTCGCCGTCAGCACACCAACCCCACGCCCGGTCGACGCCGCCGAAGAGGAGTGGGAGACCGAAGGCGGCCAGATCGGCCCCGTCCTTGCTCCGGCAGGGCACCGTGCACCAGCCGGCCAGAGCGCAGGACGCGGTGAGGCTTAGCCTCGGTGCCGCAGCCTTCGCGCCCAGGATCGGCCGGTCAGAGCCAGTCCTTTCGTTTGAAGGTGGCGTAGAGCAGGGTGGATAGGCCGGCGATGAGGGCGGCTGAGGTGAGGACACCCCAGTGGCTGCCGGAGCCGGGGTAGGGCAGGTTCTGGCCGTAGAAGCCGGTGACGGCGGTGGGCACGGCGATGATCGCGGCCCAGCTGGTCACCTTCTTCATGATCAGGTTCATGCGGTTGCCCTGGATGGTCAGGTTCGTCTCCACGGTCGTGGCGACCAGGTCGCGCAGGGATTCTGTCCACTCGGTGGCGCGTAGGACGTGGTCGTAGACGTCCTGGTAGTACGGTGCCATCGCCTCGCCGACGGTGGGTAGGTCGCGGCGCAACAGTGTGTTGAGGACCTCCCGCATGGGCAGCACCAGCCGGCGCAGCACGACAAGGTTCCTGCGCAGTTGGAACGAGCGCCGCTGCACCATCTGGATCTGGGCGCGGCGCTCGTCGAACAGGGCGTCTTCGAGCCGTTCGATGCCCGCGTCGAGTTGCTGCACGGCGGTGAAGTGGCCGTCGACGAGAACGTCGAGCAGCCCGTACAGCAGGAACGCGACGCCGTGTTTGGTCAGATCGGGTGAGGCGTCCCAGCGGGTGCGTACGGGTGTGGTGTCGAACCGGTCGTCCTTGCGTACGGTGATCAGCGCCTGCTTGGTGATGAACACCGCGATTTCGCTGACGTCCAACCGGCCGCTGTCGGGGTCGAGGGTGACCGCGTAGGCGCTCAGGAACAGGTGGGTGGCGTAGTGGTCCAGTTTGGGTCGCTGCGCCTCGCGCAGCGCGTCTTCGACGGCGAGCTCGTGCAGCCCGAACTCGGTGTTGACCATGTCGAAGTCGGCCGCAGTCGGCCGGCACAGGTCCAGCCACACCACCGACCCAGGATCGGTCAGGTGTTCGGAGATGTCGGCGACCGGGAAGTCTTCCAGTGCGCAGGCGCCGTCCCGGTACAGCCGGGTACGGGCCCGGGCGTCCGACCCGGACCCGTTCACCGGTGCGTCGCCGTTGACGGCACCGGCTGCACCCCATACCGCGGACTGCGACCCGCACCCGCCCGGGCATCGTTAGCGAGCGATCCGCGCGGGTCACGCCGGCGGCTGACCGACGTCGTCGTAGCTGCGCCGTTCGGTCACGACCGCGCCATTGGGGCGGCGACGCCGGCTCATGTAGAAGAACAGGATCAGCCCGGCCACGCCGGCGAGCATGAGGATCCAGCCGACCACGTCCAGGTCCAGCCCGGCGATCGTCGTCTCCACGGCGAAGGTCAGGATCGCGCCGACCACGATCAGCAACATGCCTACACCAATACCCATACCCGTGGGGTCCCCGCCGGGCAGGCATCCTAATCGCATCCGGTGTGCCACATCTGATTTCGCGAATTTGACGACGATGCGCGAATTGGCACGCGGAACCGTTTGGAATTCATCGCGGTAAGGGAATAGCTCCCCGCGGAGGAGGACCCCAATCATGTCCACTGCTGGAATCATCGTCCTGATCATCGTCGTGGTGGTCGCCGCGCTCGCCGTCGCCGGCTGGCGCCCCGTCCGGCGACGCACCCTGCAGAGAAGGTTCGGCCCGGAGTACGACCGGGTGGTCGCCGAGCAGCCCAACCGCGCCGCGGCCGAGCGGGAACTGCGTGAACGCGAACGCAAGCACGCCGAACTGGAGTTGAAGCCACTGGCGCCGGACGCCCGGGCACGGTACGCGGCCGAGTGGGCGAAGGTGCAGGCCCGCTTTGTCGACTCGCCCAGCGACGCGGTACGCGACGGCGACGAGTTGGTCACCCGTCTGGTCGGCGACATCGGGTACCCGACCGACAGCGACGACGAACGGCTCGCGCTGCTGTCCGTCGAACACGCCGGTACATTCGGCCGCTACCGCGACGCGCACGAGATCTCCCTGCGCAACGCCCGCGGCGAGGCGAGCACCGAGCAGTTGCGCCGAGCGCTGGTGCAATACCGGGCGCTGTTCGCCGAACTGCTCGGCGACCCTCCCGTTCCACAGACCGGTGAGCCGCTCGGCGTGGGATCGGTCGCGACCGGGTCGGCCGCAGACCACGCCATCAACAACACCGTCCCGATGCCCGTACCTGGGAACGCCCCGAGGAGCCTTTCATGACCGACCAGAGAACCAGTGAGCAGTGGACACGGCCGACTCGAACGATGGAACTGGCCGATCCGGACCGAACCGAACCGGAATCATCCACTCAGGACAGTACGGCGCCGGACCTGACCGTCACGGAACGCTTTGCCGAGGACGGCGCGGTTTACCACAGTGCCACACACGACGAGGTCGTCCCCGAACGGACGTTCGCCGAGCCGGACGCGCAGAGCGCTGCCGATGATCCTGAGGCGGACGTGCCCGCCGCTGAGCATGCGGTCGACGGGTCTGTCGCAGCCGACCATGCC
Source organism: Phytohabitans rumicis (assembly GCF_011764445.1). Lineage (NCBI taxonomy): Bacteria > Bacillati > Actinomycetota > Actinomycetes > Micromonosporales > Micromonosporaceae > Phytohabitans > Phytohabitans rumicis. The sequence goes on along the minus strand of NZ_BLPG01000002.1, from coordinate 427,717 downwards.
GATCTTGACCATGCCGAGCCGGGGGACGACTCGCAGGCGGCCCAGGAGCAGGACGGCGTCGCCGTAGCGGCCGGCCCCGGCGGGCCGGTGGACGACATCAACGACGTCTCGGGCTCGGGCGACCTACTGCCCGGCGATGTGCCGACCGGGACGGTCGCGTTGTTCGACGGCGCGACGGCCGACCGGTTCCGGGACCGGTGGCAGCAACTGCAGCTGCGCTTCATCGACGACCCGCACACCGCGGCCGCTCAAGCCGGCGCACTGGCGGACGAAGTGGTCACCGCCCTGCGCGACGCCGTGGACCAGCACCGCACAGGGCTGGAGGACTGGCAGTCCGACAACGGCTCCGACGCGCATTTCGGGGACACCGAGCGGCTGCGGGTCGCGGTCCGCCACTACCGCGACTTCGTGGACCGTCTACTCGCCATGTAAGCGGCGGGCAACCGCTGGACACCTGCCCTCCGGCAGTTCGACGGCGCGCCGGGCGTGCACGCCCGGCGCGCCTACAGGTTCAATCGATACGACAACAACAGGAGCGCCAATGCCCAAGACAGTGGCTCCCGGCGCAGCCGAGCACGCGATCGCGTTGTTCGACCAGTGGTCCGCCGGGAACTGGGAGCAGGTACGACGCGACTTCGACCCGACCCTGAGCCAGACGCTCAGCGCCGCAGCGATCGCGGACGCCTGGACCCAGGTCGTCGACCTCGTCGGCGCACACCGACGCACCGGAGAACCGTCCGTGCACCAGGAGGCCGACCACACGATGGTCGACCTGCCGCTGGATTTCGAGACCGGCCCGATGAAAGGCCGCGTCGCCTACAACCCTCAAGGCCAGGTCGCAGGTCTATACATTCTGGTTCCCGATATCGGCTGACCCGAACAGCCGGAGGCCGGGGCTTCCACCGCCGCACCGATCGACGTCCGTTAAAACACCGCCGGTCTGGGTACCTGTATGGCATCGGTCGCGGCAGCACGAGGCCACCGCGGAACCACCGTCCGGATCCGCATCAGGAGGCAACCCGTGCGCATCGGAGCAGTAATCATCGTGATCTGGCTGATCATCGGACTGGTAGCCGCCGGCCAACGCGGATACCTCGGCGGATCCTCCAGCAGTTGCACAGAAGCCGGAAACATCGTGGTCACGGTCATCGCGGGACCGCTGAACTACGTAGGCGTCAACCCGAAGATCACATGCACCGTGCCGCAACCATCACAGTAACCGCCGCGCTCACCCGTCCGCCGACGCCGATACCGCCCCGACGTTGGCGCCGACGTTGGGGTCGGCGTTGGCGTCGATGCGGACGCCCGCGACGGTGATGGTGTGGCCGGTGGGGTATGGCTGGGTTTCGAGGTGGGGCTCGGCTCCGTCGAGGATTGGCTTGTGCGCGTCGGGATAGTGGGCGTCGTGATCCTCGACGGGACGACGAGGGACGCCGGTACCGGCCGCACGAGCAGGTAGGTCGCCAGCGTGACGACGAAGGGAGTTGCCCCCTGATCTTGGACACCTGAGACTTGGATCTTGATGGTCCAGGTGGACAGGAGTCCCTGACAGATGGTGATGAAGCACTACCCGCCCGAGTTCAAGGCCGACGCGGTGGCGTTGTACCGGTCCCGGCCGGACGCGACGATCAAGTCGGTCGCCGACGACCTGGGCGTGAACCCGGAGACGCTCCGTAACTGGATTCGGCTAGCGGATGGGCGGCGCAGCGGCCCGGCGGTGATCCGGCCGGAAGCCGCGCCGGCGCCGGCTGGGTCGGTGGAGGCGGAGAACGCGCAGTTGCGTCGCCGTGTGCGGGAACTGGAGGAGGAACGCGACATCCTGCGTAAGGCGGCCCGGTATTTCGCCGGGGAGACGCGCTGGTGAACCGCTTCCAGTTCGTCGAGGACCACCAGCAGCGCTTCGGCGTGAAGCGGTTGTGCCGGGTCCTGGGCGTGGCCCGGTCCAGCTTCTACCACTGGAAGGCCACCGCGGCGGCTCGGGCGGCCCGTAAGGCCGACGACGCCGCCCTGGCGGCCCGGATCCGGACCGTGCACGCCGACTTCGACGGCACCTACGGCGTGCCGCGGATCACCGCCGAGCTACGCGACCGCGGCGAGCGGGTCAACCACAAGCGCATCGCCCGGGTGATGCGCGGGATCGGCCTGCAAGGACTGCGACTGCGTCGCCGGCAGCGCACCACGATCCCGGACCCGGCCGCGGCGAAGGCGCCGGACCTGATCGGCCGGGACTTCACCGCACCAGCGCCGAACCTGCGCTATGTCGGTGACATCACGTACCTGCCCGTCGGCGAGCGCGGATTTCTTTACCTGGCCACCGTGCTGGACCTGCACTCGCGCCGGCTGGCCGGCTGGGCGATCGCCGACCACATGCGCACCGACCTCGTCCTGGACGCCCTGGCCGCCGCACAGCGCACCCGGGGCAGCCTGGCCGGGGCGATCCTGCACACCGACCACGGCGCCCAGTACACCTCCCGAGCGTTCGCCGCCGCCTGCCGTGCCGCCGGCGTTCGCCAGTCGATGAGCGCGGTCGGCAGCTCCGCGGACAACGCCGCCGCCGAATCCTTCAACGCCACCTTCAAACGCGAGACCCTGCAAGGCCGCCGCGCCTTCACCGACGAACGAGAGGGACGCCTGACCGCATTCCGCTGGCTGCACCGCTACAACACCGTCCGCCGCCACTCCCGGCTCGGACAACGATCCCCGATCGCCTACGAGAAGACACTCCGACCAACATCAACTACCCTGGCATCAGCCGCATAACCCCGTGTCCAAGATCAGGGGTCAAGCCCCGAACACCAGCGCGATCAGCACCGTCGACAGGCGGATATGTCCACGCAGGTGTTTGGGCATCAGCTTGCTCCGGCGGACTCGACGGTGTCGAGGCTGGTCGGCACGTTGATGCCCTCCGCTTGCAGGGCCAGCGCGACTCTGGCACGCAGTTCCCGTCCGACGGTGAACTGTTTGCCGGGTAGCGTGCGGGCCACCATGCGCACGTGGAGGGTGTCAACCTCCAGGCTTTCCACACCCAGGACCGACGGCGGATCCAGCAGCAACGCACCCAACGTCGGATCGTCGCGGGCGTCCAGACCGACTCGGCTGAGGATCTCGCGGACCCGGCTCACGTCGACGGTGCGCGGCACCGGCACGTCGACGACCGCGCGGGCCCAGTCGCGGGACTGGTTGGTCACCTGGACAATCTGCCCGTTGGGCACGATGACGACCTCGCCGTTGACGGTGCGCAGCCGCGTGACACGCAAGGTGACCTCCTCGACGGTGCCGCTCACGCCGACCTCCGAGCCCAACGCCGCGATGCGTACCACGTCACCGAAGCCGTACTGACGCTCGACGATGATGAACAGTCCGGCCAGGATGTCCTGGACGAGCCGTTGGGCGCCGAACCCGAGGGCCACCGCGACCACCGCCGCCGGCGCCACCAGGCTGGTGAACGGCACGCCGAGGCGCCGCAGGATGAGGACCGCCGCCACGCTGTAGAGCAGCACGATCACCGCCCACATGCCCACCTGCACAAGGACGTGGCCATGTTTCGCGGACTCCGTGCGCACCAAGCCGGCACCGCGGGCGGACCTCGCGTCGATCCGGCCCGTGATCGCGGAGCCCACCCACCTGGTCGCCCGCGACAACACGATCACACCGCTGACGAACAGCACGATCTCCAAGCCGCTGCCGCGAGCCCACGTGGTGATATCGGTTATCGGAGCCACTGCCAGACCCGTCATCACCGGGCTCGCGACAGTCACGCCGGCGGCCGGCCGGCGTCGTCGTAGCCGCGGCGTTCGATCAGCTCGGCGCGGGGTGCGCGGCCCACGGCTACGCCCGCCGCGAGCGGCGGCCACGACCCCTGACGGCCCCGAACAGCAAGAACAGCACAACGGCACCGATGATCGCGGTGACCCAGGTGCTCAGGTTGAAGAACGTGTCCAGCGTCTTCACCCCGAACAGCTCCTTGGCCACGAACCCGCCAAGCAGGGCGCCGGCGATCCCGATGATGGTGGCCAGCAGAAGGCCGGTCTTCTTTCCGGTGAGGTTTTCGGCGATGAGACCGGCGACGGCGCCGAGCACGATCCAGGCGATAACGCCCATGAGTTTCTCCATTGCTAGCGGGCCAATGCCCACAGTGGGCGGCCCACAACGATGGCTTCCCCTCTGGCACATCTACCAAACCAGCCCCCGCCGACGACGCGCCACTGCGGGTGCCGACCAACCGGCTGGGGCGATCTATACCCGCTTCTGCACCGCGACTGCGTCGGGCACGGCCGGGGACGGCTCCTCAATGGAACGCCGCACGAGGCGTTCAACGAAGATAGCGACGAAGGTTCGCAGGTGGGCGGTGCTGAACTGGCGGTAGACGCCCCGGACCCGGCCTTCGAGGTCAAAGGCGGAGACCACCTCGCGCGGGTACCGCTGCTGAATCCGGTCGACGATCCCCGCGATCTCCGCGTCGTACGCAGACCTGGTCTCCGCCGCGTCCGCGCGGGCGTCTCCGCGTGGGGTGGAGTTGGCAGACCGAGCCGGGCGGAGCCTTGCTGGGGACCCTGCGGTGTTGGCATGGCTGTCACGGCCTTAGCTGGAAGGATTCAATCATCGCATGCCAGCCCTCCGCCGCCCGGGAGTCGATCATGAATGTTTGATTGTGGAGCGCGCTGGAGCTGCTGTTCAGCCCAGCAGTGTGCGCCTCGGCGGGTTTATGCTGGGTTGCGGCCGCGGGAGGTTGTCATGCTCATACTCTTCGTTGTGCTGATGGTGTTGTGGCTCATCCTGGCAATCGTCGGGATCGCCATCGACGGCTTGTTGTGGCTCGGCATCATCGGGATCATTCTGTTCCTCGGCACTGCCGTGATCGGCGGACTTCGCCGTAGGGCACTGCGCCACTAGTCAGCGCAACGGCCCGCTGCCCGGTGGCTTTTTCGACGGGTCATTGTGGTTCACGCCCGGCGTAGGCCGCGGATGCCGGGCACCGCGAGCAGCACCAGGCAGCCGGCGACCGCGACCGCGGCGCCCGCGCCGAGCACGGTCTGCGCACCGAGTACGCCGGCCGCCGGGCCCGCGAGGACCTGGCCGATCGGTACGGTGCCGACCGAACCGGCCACCTCGTACGCGCTCACCCTGTTCAGCACGTCCGGCGGCACCTGGGTCTGCACGCTGGTCGCCCACATCACCGACCAGAACGCCCAGGCGCCGCCGCCGATCACGTGCCCGGCGACCAGCAGGGGAAGCGTGGCGTGCGCGGCGTAGCTGAGCGGGATCAGGGCGAAGCCGAACAGCGCGACCGCCCCGGCGGCCAGCGGCCGGGCCGGCCGGTACCGCATCGCGACGATGCCCCCGACGACCGTGCCGGCTCCCAGGGCCGACATGGTCAAGCCGTACGCCTGCGCGCCGAGCCGCTCGGTGACCAGCCCGGAGCCCAGCGGGTAGATCGGCCCGAACAGCAGCACGCCGTACACCGACCAGACCAGGATGACCGACCACATCCAGGTCCGGGCCCGGAACTCGTGCCAGCCCTCGCGCAGGTTCCGGACCATCGAGGTGCCCCGGCCCACCGGCGGCGCCGGGGGCAGGCGCAGGGCCAGTAGGCAGGCCGCGCTCACTGCGAAGGTGCCGGCGTTCAGGACGTACACGGTGCCGGTGTGGAACGCGGCGATGAGCGTCGCCGCGAACGCCGGGCCGATGAGCTGGGCCGCCGCGTCGGCCACCCGCAGGGTGGCGTTCGCCCGTTGGACGTCGGCGGCGACCCGGGGGACCATGCTGGCCACCCCGGGCTGGAACATCGCGGCGGCCGAGCCGGCCAGGGCGGACATCGCCAGCAGCAGCCAGAGCGGGGGATGGCCGGAGAACAGCGCGGCCGCGACGACCGTCTGGCTGCCGACCCGGACCAGGTCGGCTGCGACCATCATCCGCCGCGCGGTGAACCGGTCGGCGAACACCCCGCCGAAGAGCACCAGCGCGGCGAACGGCGCCATCCACGCGGCGAGCACGAAACCGACGCCGGAGTCCCCGAAGCCGGCGCCCCGGACGGCCAGCGCCACCGCCACCGGCAGCATGGCGTCGCCGAGCAGTGCGACCGAGCGGGCCACGAAGTAGAGGCCGAAGTTTCGGGTCCACAGGCCGGTCGGCGTGCGGGGTGGCGCGAGCGTGGCCATGAGGTCCTTCCGGTCGGCGGCGCGACGCCGAGCATCCCTTACTGGAAGGACTCCTGCCAGTTATTTCTTGATCATGTGACGTGGCCCCCCTCTCGCCCCGTCGATCAAGGGCTCCCGCGTCGATCAAGGGCATATGGTCGTGGTTCGATCTCCGATCCGCGATCATATGCCCTTGATCCGCGTGGGTTTCCTTGATCGACGCGCCGGTCTTGCCCCGTTCGGGGAACGCGTCGGCCGTGCGGAGCGCGCCGCGGTGCGCACGGACCGAGGTCCCGCCTGGATGTCGGATTCGAGGTTGCCGGCGGTGCAGTACCAAGAGATCCATGCTGGACGTCGCGTTGGGTATCGCTGACGACCCTGCCGGGCGTGCCCGGAGCCTTGGGGTCGTCGTGCTGATCGTGGCCGCCATGATCGTTGGAGGCATCGCACTGATCGCCCTGGCCTGGGGCGTGATCCGGATGGTCGGCAACGCGGCGGAATCAACAGGACGAGGCGTCCTGTTGGTCCTCGCGGGCGGGTCGGCCACATCCTGTGGCGGCGCTTACGTGTTCCAGCAATGGTGGCCATTCTGGATCGCGGTCGTCCTGGCCGTCTTTGTCGGGTTCGCCGTGCTGGTCAAACTGCAGTGACCGGTTGCCTGGTACCCACATGATGGACGGCGTGAACTGGTGGGGGCAGTTGATCGGCGTTGTCGCGTCGGGCGTTGCCCTGGTCGCGGGCATCATCACCTGGGTGCGTAAGGGCCCGATCGGCGGCGGGTTGGCGCAGAAGGGCAGCGCCGACTGGTGGTTGGGCGTGCTGTTCGTCTTCGCTGGCTTCATGCTGCTCGCGGGCATCGTGGTGGTCATCGGCGAGGCGTAGCGCGCTCAGGGTGAGGTCATGCGAGGGCCGGTAGGGTCTGCGCCATGGCTGACGCTGTCGTGATTCCCGGCCGCATGTTCGGCCCGGCATCGGGGATGCTCATGTACGCCGCCGACGTGGCGGAGCGCCGCGACGGGACCCTGCACCGGCACTGGTGGTCGAAGGAGTCGCCGTCGCCGTTCGACCCGCCGATCGAGCGCTGGGTGCGCGACGAGGTCGCGCCGCTGCTGGACAAGGTGGGCGGGCGCCCGCTGCTGATCGCCAAGTCGCTCGGCAGCAACGCCGCCGCGCTGGCCGCCGAGCGTTCGCTGCCCGCGGTGTGGCTCACGCCGGTGCTGAACGTGTCGTGGGTGCCCGCCGCGCTGGCCCGCGCGACCGCGCCGTTGCTGCTGGTGGGCGGCACCGCCGACAAGCTCTGGGACGGCGCGCTGGCCCGCCGGCTCACCCCGCACGTGTTCGAGGTGCCGGACGCCGACCACGGCATGTACGTGCCCGGCCCGCTCACCGACTCGATCGCGGTGCTCGGCCGGATGGTCGTCGCCGTGGAGGAGTTCCTCGACGAGATCGCCTGGCCCCCACGGTGATCATGAAGTGGTCGTCGTGAGAGCGCTCTCCTTGGGCGATAACTTCATGATCACCTGGGTGGGGCGGCGGTGGGTGGGGCGGTGGGTGGCTGGCGGGCTAGCAGGGCGAAGGTGTTGGGGAGCTGTCCTCGCCAGGCGGCCGCGTCGACGCCGCCGGGCCGCCAGAACGGCTCCGGGTACTCCGCGACGTGCAGGATCTGTAGGCCGGCCGAGATCACCGCATTGATGATCTCTCCCAGGGTGGCCTGCCACTCCGTCGCTCCGTTGGCGGGGAACGTGTCGTTCACGTGGCCGCGCGCGAAGTAGCTGCGGTCGGGGCGGATCCGGGGCTCGTCGGGGTCCCAGGCCCAGAGCGGCACCATCGGGTGCGACTCGTAGACGAACAGGTGCCCCGACGGCCGCAGCAGGCGGGCGGCGTCCCGGGCCCAGGCCCCGAGGTCAGGCATCCAGATCAGCGCGCCCTTGCCGGTGTAGACGAGGTCGGCGCACCCGTCCCGCAGGGGCGCGCCGGGCAGCGCGGCGATCAGATAGCGGCAGGCCACGTCGAGCTCGTCCGCCCGGCGTTGCGCGGCGGTGGCGGCCACCTCGCTGAAGTCGATGCCGACCACGCGCCGCGCGCCCGCCGTGACGAGCGCGACGTCGTCCAGCCCGTGGCCGCTCTGCAGGTGTACGACGGTCGGCGCGGACGCGAGGAGCGGGCGCAGCAACTCCTCCTCCCGGGCAACGAGGGACGAGCCGTCCCGGGCCTCGTCCAGGAGCTCCTGGTACTCGCGTACGTGCTTCTGCGAGGCCGTCTCCCAGGCCGCACGGTTGTGTCGTGTGCGCCGATCCACGGGTCACAAACCTAGTCCGTCCAGGAAGGACTCCCACGTACGCGTGCCGGTGTCGGCGCCGTGGAGGGTGAGGTTGTCGCCGGCGCGGTAGGCGCGGCCGGCCTTGCCGGGCAGGCGGACCGGGAGCAGCGGGCGGCGCTTGCCGGCCGCGCGCAGGTAGCCGCGGATCAGGTCGGCCATCGGGTACACCGTGGGCCCGGCGAGGTCGGGCACCTGGCCGGCGGGCTTGTCGAGAGCCAGCTCGACGAGCCGTTCCGCCACGTCGCGCGCGTCGACGGGCTGCAGGCGCAGGCCGCCCGGCACCGGGACGACGGGCAGCTTCGCCATCCCCCGCACCATGGACAGGACCAGGTCGTGGAACTGGGCGGCGCGCAGCGTCGTCCACGGCAGGCCGGAGCCGGCAACTGCCTGCTCCGCGGCCAGCTTCGTGTGGAGCCAGCCGAGCGGGACCCGGTCGGCACCGATGACCGAGATGTACACCAGGTGCCCGACCCCGGCCCGCTGAGCGGCGCGGACCAGGGTGCGGGTCGCCTCGTCGTCGCCCTTCTGCCCGCCGGCCAGGTGCATGATGATCTCGGTGCCGCACACCGCGGCCTCGACGCCCGCGCCGGTGGACAGGTCGGCGGTGACGTGCTCGACGCCCGCGCCGGACGGGCCGCCGCGGCGGCTGAGCACGCGAACGGGGTGGCCGGCGTCGCGCAGCAGCGGTACGACGTGGCGCCCGAGCGTGCCGGTGCCGCCGGTGACCAGGACGGGGAAGTTCATCGTGTTCTCCATACTTGGCTCGAACCTGAGCGAGCAGGGAGTGTGACGGGAGTGACGCAGCTCACCGAGCGCTTCGAGCGGGAGCGCCCCCACCTGCGGGCGGTGGCGTACCGGATGCTCGGATCGCTCAGCGAGGCCGACGACGCCGTCCAGGAGGCGTGGCTGCGGGCGGCCCGCGCCGACACCGGCGGCGTGGACAACCTCGGCGCCTGGCTGACCACGGTGGTCGGCCGGGTGTGCCTGAACGCGCTGCGCGCCCGCCGGCGGCACCCGGAGGAGTCGCTGGAGGTGCGCGTACCCGATCCGATCCTGGACCCGGCCGGCGGGACCGACCCGGAGCACGCGGCGGTCCTGGCCGATTCGGTCGGGCTCGCGCTGATGGTGGTCCTGGAGACGCTGACGCCGAACGAGCGCCTCGCGTTCGTGTTGCACGACATGTTCGCGGTGCCGTTCGAGGAGATCGCCCCGCTGATCGAGCGGTCAGCGACCGCGACGCGGCAGCTCGCCAGCCGCGCCCGGCGGCGGGTGGAGGGCCAGGCACCGGCCCCCGACCCGGACCTGGCCCGCCAGCGCGCGGTGGTCGACGCGTTCTTCGCCGCCTCCCGGGACGGCGACTTCGAGGCGCTGGTCTCCGTGCTCGACCCGGACGTGGTGCTGCGCTCCGACGCCGGCGGGCGGTCGCGGTTCACCTTCACCATGCACGGCCCGCGGTCGGTGGCCGAGCAGGCGTTCACCTCCGGCAGGCTGTCCCCGTTCGTGCATCCGGCGCTGATCAACGGCGCCGCCGGGGTCGTGGTCGCCGCGCGGGGCCGGGCACTGTTCGTCATGGCGTTCACCGTCAAGGGCGGCAAGGTGGTGGCGATCGACGTGCTCGCCGATCCGGACCGCCTCGCCGCCGTCGACCTCAGCCGGCTATGACGTCACCCGGAAGGTGGCGTCGCTGCGGGCGGTGGCGGTGCTGATCGGGTCCAGCCGCAGCAGGTAGTTGTAGTGCCGGATGTACCGGTCGGGATAGTTGTACGACTGGAACGAGCTCCAGGTCGAGTCGGCCAGCCCGGCGACGCGGCGGAAGGTGGCGTCACCGGCGAACGCCGACGTGCCGTCGTTGGGTGCCAGCACGAAGTCGAACCCGTAGTGCCGCAGGTAGTAGCCGGGGTAGTTGACCGACTGGATCGAGACGTACCCGGAGCTGTTGGCCAGGCCCGGCACGAGCCGGAACTGGGCGTCGGCGGCCGGGCTGACGCTCGGGTCGATGCGGACGTCGAGGTTGGCGTGCCGCACGTACCGGTCCTGGAAGTTGTACGACTGGAGTCGGTTGATCGGCGCGGACAGGTTCCACTTGGCCAGCACGCGGCTCTGCTCGGCGGCGGTCAGGTTGAGGATCGAGCCGTGCCGCTTGCGGTTGGTGCCCATGCTGTAGTCGGTGCGGGTCCGGAAGTTCGCGGTGCTGCCGAGGTTGCTGGACGTGATGGGCATGTACCCGCGGCCGGTGGCGAACTGGTCGAGCCACAGGTTCCACTCGTCGCGGCCGTTGAACTGCGCCCACATCGGACCCTCGACGACGTTGCCGCCGCCGGTCCCGTTGGAGATGCCCATGTGCGACAGGTTCCCGATGGTCGTCCAGGTGCCGAGGACCGAGTTGCTGGCCTCGATGGTGATGTGCCCGTCGGCCGAGGCGCGGTAGTAGCGGTACCCGCCGACGCTGTTGGCCACCTCGATGATCTGCGTGTCGATCATGCCCTGGGTGCCGCCGCGCTCGATGTAGAGCTGCGGGGCGGTGAAGCTGCGGAAGTCGCTGGTGCGCACGTACCAGATGCGGTGCTTGGTGACGCCGTTGCGGGCCGAGTTCGTCGCCCAGTACACGACGTAGTCGCCGGTCGCCGGGTTGTAGATCGCCTCGGGCGCCCAGGCGTTGCCGGCGCCGGAGATGCCGCCGGCGACGTTGATGAGCCAGGGGGCGGACCAGTTCACCAGGTCGGTCGACTCCCACACGACCAGCGACTTGCTGCCGGCGTTCGCGGCGTCGCTCCACGACGTACCGCTGGCGATGCGCAGGTCGGTGGCGATGATCCAGTAGCGGTCGCCGGCGGGGGAGCGGACGATGGCGGGGTCGCGCACGCCCCTCGTGCCGATCGTGGAGTAGAGCACCGGTCCGCCGTAGTTCAGGTCGGTCCAGTTCAACCCGTTGGTGCTGTAGGCGAGGTAGATCTGCTCGCCGGCCGCCGTCTCACCGGTGAAGTGGGCCATCAGGTAGCCGGTGAACGGGTCGAGCGCGGCGGCCTCGCGCCGGGTGGTCACCGCCCACGAGGCGACTATCAGGAACACGGCGGTGAGCAGCGCGCTCACCCGGGTCAGGGCTCGGGACATGGCGGCCTCCTCAGAGGGTGGGGACGATCGGGGCGATGGTGCCGTCGGCGTTGAACCGCATCGGGTCGATGGCGGTCTCCCGGTTGGTCCCGTTGCCGGCGGGCACGGCGAAGCGGTGGTAGGCGATGTACCAGGTGTCGGTGCCGGGGGCGCGCACGACGGAGTGGTGGCCGGGGCCGCGGATCCCCGCGTCCAGGCGCTTCTGCAGCACGACGCCGCGGTTGGTCCACGGCCCGTACGGCGACGTTCCGGTGGCGTACGCGATCCGGTAGTCCTCGCTGCGGGTGTCGTTCTCGGACCACATGAGGTAGTAGGTGCCGTTGCGCTTGAACACGAACGGGGCCTCGTTGTAGCCGGACGGCGTGATGGTGCGCACCTGCGCCGCGTCGTACGAGACCATGTCGGCGTTCAGCGGGACCACGCGGGCCACGCCCTGGCCCCAGTACAGGTAGGACTGTCCACTGTCGTCGGTGAACACCATCGGGTCGATGGCCTGGCCGCCGGAGAACTGTCCACTGGTGACCAGCGGCCGGCCCAGGGCGTCGCGGAACGGCCCGGTGGGCGAGGCGGAGACGGCCACGCCGAGCTGCTTGGCGGTGTTGCCGCTGGCCAGCCCGCCGCTGAAGTACAGGTAGTACTGGCCGTTCTTGGCGGTGACGGCCGGCGCCCAGGCGGAGTTGTCGGCCCAGGACACGTCCGGCCCGTGGTCGAGGATGACGCCGTGGTCGGTCCAGTTGACCAGGTCGGTGGAGGAGAACGCCTTGTAGTACGTGCCGCTCCAGCTCGCGTACCCGTCGGTGGTCGGGTACAGGTAGTACCGGCCGTTGAAGTTGGCGATGTGCGGGTCGGCGAACAGGCCCGGGAGCACCGGGTTCGCGGTCGTCTTCGGCGCCCAGGGCGCGGTGATCCGGAACGAGCTGTCCGCCCGGAACGCCGCGGTGTCCTGGTAGGCGTCCAGCCACAGCGCGAAGTCCCGGTGCCGGATCCGCCGCGCCGGATAGTTGTACGAGACCAGCGACACCGAGCCGGCGACCGAACCGTCGACCGCGCAGAACGTGGCGTCGCCGCGGAACGTCGCGTCGCCGGCGTTGGCGTCGACCCGCAGCCGGTAGTTGTAGTGCCGCAGGAACAGCCCGGCCTTGGTCTGGAACGAGTAACACGCCGGCGAGGCGAGCCCGTTGACGACGGTGAACGTGGCGTCCAGCTTGGTCTGCGCCGCGCTGGCCGAGGTCACCGCCTCCAGTTGGCCGAGGGCGTTCAGATGGCGGGCGTACCGGCCGGGGTAGTTGACCGACTCCAGGGACGCCGCGCCGGCCGGCAGGGTCGCCGCCTGGGCCGGCGAACCGGTCAGCACCACCACGAAGCCGGCCGCCAGAGCGGACAGGGTTGACACCACGCGGAGACGCATCGCTACCCTCCAATGTTAGCGTTCACATAGCCCCTGCGATATCCCCGTGTGCGTTCTGTTTCGAGATTGTGTCGAAGTGTTAAGGCATCGACGCCGGTTGTCAAGAGGTCGGGGGCGCCAACGCGCGTCGGACGGCGGCCGGCGGTTCGCCGACGTGCCGGCGGACCACGCGGGTCAGGTGGGCCTGGTCGGCGAAGCCGTACGCGGCGGCGAGCTCGCGCAGGCACGGCGCGCCCTCCTGCAGGTCGCTGAGGACCGCACGCACCCGCAGCCGGTTCCGGTACGCGGTCAGGGTCTGCCCCGTGACGGCGTGGAAGACGCGGCTGAGGTGGTACGGCGAGGAGTGCACAGCGCGGGCCACGTCGTCCAGGCCGAGCCGGAACCCGCCGGTAGCAAACACCTCGCGGGCCCGGTGCGCGAGCCGCCGGTGCGCGGCATGGGTCGCTGGCCTCCGCCGGGCCGCACGGGCCTGATCATCGCGGTCCTGTCCGGACGCGGCGAGCAGCCCGGTCAGGAGGCTGTGCACGCGCTCTGCCGTCTCGAATCCGTCGATGCCGCGCCGGCAGGCCGCGACCAGCGCGCGGTGGCGCAGGTCCAGTCGGTCGTCGACGGCGCCCTGCCAGCCCGTGCGGCCCAGCCACACCTGCCCGTCCGGGCGCTCGGCGAGCATCTCGGTGGGCACGACCAGCCCGGTGAACACGTCGCCCCAGCCGAGCGGGTGGGCGACGCTCAGGTCGTCACCCGGGCGGGTGAGCAGGACCGACAGGGCGTCGGTGAAGGTCTCGCGGCCGTTGACCCTGCTCAGGTACGCCCCGGAGCGGGCGAGGATGGCGCGGAACGCGGACTCGGGGACCGGCCCCAGCCACCCCGCATGGTCGACCAGACAGCGAGCCTCGTACAGGTGCATCCCGTCCGGGCTGCCCAGTCGCCGGCCCATCCCCAATCCCACGCCGCGCCCTCCCTTCCCATCGAGGTAGACGCCGAAGCCGGGCAGGAAAGTTCAACGCCGGCGCGGTCCGGTAGGCGCAGCATGAGGCATGCGAGCAACCAAGCTGAGGCGCTGGCTGGGCATCGTGTTGGCCGGCGCCATGTGCGTGACATTGAATCCGGCGCAGGCAACGGCCGGGAGCCGGCCGCGGCTCGCCGGCTCTGCTCCCTGTCCCGGGCAGCCGGGCTTCACCTGCTCGTACCTGACGGTGCCGCTGGACCGACGCGGGAGCCTGCCGGGCCAACTGCGGCTGCGGGTCGCGGTGGCCGACAACGCGGCTGCCCCGCGCGGCACGCTGCTGCTGCTCACCGGCGGCCCCGGCCAGCCGGGCCCGGGCCTGCTGCCGCGGCTGCGGCAGCGGTTCTCATTCCTGATGAACGAGTACCGCCTGGTCCTGATCGACCAGCGCGGCACGGGCGAGGGTGCGATCGACTGCCCGCGGCTGCAGGTCGAGGTGGGCTCGTCCGACATCACACCGCCGTCGGCGGACGCCATCCGCGAGTGCGCCCGCACGCTCGGCCGGACCCGGCACCACTACACCACCGCGGACACCGTCGCGGACCTGGAGGACCTGCGCCGGGCGCTCGGCGTTCCACGGTGGACCCTCGACGGCGTCTCGTACGGCACGTTCACGGCCCAGCGGTACGGGCTGACGTTCCCGGGCGGGTGCGCCGGATGGTGCTCGACTCCGTGGTCCCGCAGGACGACCCGGACGCGCTGTACGTGGCCGGCCTGCGCCGCACCGCCTTTGTCCTGCGCCAGGCGTGCCAGGAACAGAACTGCGGCTTCGACCCGGCGGCGGCACTCGCCGGTGTCGTGCGCCGCCACGGCAACGGCGTCGGCGTCTTCGACCTGGTCGTCATCGCCAGCATCGTCGACCCGAAGCTGACCGGAGACGGCTTCTTTCCGGTCCTGCGCCTACTGCGCCAGGCCGCGGACGGCGATCCGGGCCCGCTCAACGAGGCCGTCGACGCACTGCAGGGCGGTGCGGACACCCCGGCCGCCGAGTACAGCGCGGGACTGCACGTGGCGACCCTCTGCGCGGACCTGACCCACGCACCCTGGGGCGACTCGGCGGCGCCCCTGTGGCAGCGCGACGCCGCCGTCGACCGGGCGCTGCGCAAGCTGTCCACAGAGGACGTATGGCCCTTCGAGCCGCGTACCGCCGTCGAACAGGGCGTCATCCAGGGCTGCCGGCATTGGCCGCCGTCCCGGCCGAACCCGCGCGCGCCGCACGAGTGGCTGGCCATGCCGGTGCTGCTGATCAACGGCGACCGGGATCTGTCCACCCCGGTGGAGTGGGCGATCGAGCAGGCGGCGCGGACGCCGCACGGCACGCTCGTCATCGTCCCCGGCATGGGCCACTCGATCCAGGGCCGGAACGCCGCCGGCGACCAGGCGGTACGCGACTTCCTGCTCGGTTGAGCCGTGGGTGTGCGCCGGCACGGGGGCGGCGCACACCCACGGGGTTTCTCGACCGCTACCGGCCCGTCACCCGGTGGAGGACGTCGTGGCGGAAGCCGGACGAGGCCTGGCCGCGGCCGGCGTACTTGCGGCGGGACAGCCACAGGTGGGTGGAGCCGTCGCTCCACCGGGCCAGCTGCCAGTGCCGTACCACCCGGACGCCCTCGCCGGCCAACTCCTCCGCGGCGATCCACTCCGTCTCGCGCAGCAGGTCGCCCAGTGGGGCGCGGTCCGGGCCGGGCAGCGCCGAGCGGCGTAGCTGAAGGCCGCGCTCGGCATCGGCCGCCTGTACGAACGGGATCCAGTGCGCGGGCGGCTGGGCCTCGGTCAGGCGGTAGTCGAAGTCCGCCCCGGCCGGCGCGGGCGGGGCCGCGCGGGGCTCGCGCAGCGTGGCCAGATGGCGCTCGTGCCGGTCGACCGGCCTCCCGTCCGGATCCTCCACGATGGACTCCACGGCCCAGGCGAGGTTGGCCGCCTCGTCCCGCAGCAGGAGGACCTCCTCGACGGGGCCGCTCTCGAAGCCGTGCGCCAGCGTGGGCGGCAGCACGAAGACCGGGTTGTAGTAGCTGTGCCCGGTCAGCCCGAACATGCCCCACTCCTCGTTGCCGGCGGGACCGACCAGGGTGCGCACGTTGAACGTGTCGGTCACCACCAGGGACGCCACCCGGGCCACCGTGCCCACCGGCAGCTCGACCGGGATCGAGAACCAGTCGCACGAGTACAGCAGCGCGAACTCGCCGAGCAGCATCCGGCCGAGGTCGGTCGCGCCGGACTCGATGCCGCCCAGGTGCACCCGGGCGTCCTCGAACTCCCACCAGCGGTTGGCCGGCATGCCGGCGAAGCCGATCGGCGTGGGCAGCACCGTGCGGACGATCTCCGAGCCCGGACGCTCGGCGTAGACGGACGACGTGTCCGGGGCCTCGTCCAGGTCGTACCACTCCAGCGAGCCACCGGGATACTCCTCGGCGGCCACCGAGAAACCCTCGTTCGCCGGGCCGAGGTTCGTGCCCAGCGTGAACCGGTGCTCCAGCCGGGTCGGCTCCCACGCCTGGCCGTTGGGCGCCGCCGTGCCGCGGTCCACAAAGGAGTCCCACCACCGCACGAACTCCGTCGCGGCGCCGAGCACCCTGGGCCGGTCGGCCGCGGAGACCGGCGGTTGCGCCGGCACGGTGACCGTCCCGTTCGGCGCCCGGAACGCCGCGGCCAGCGCCGCCGCGTCCGGCAACCGTCCGGAAAGGACAGACACACTCTGACCGCCGGCGCCGGGGTCCGGCAGGGCGAACCCCTGCGTGTACGCGGCGCGGTACTTGCCCGCGCCGTACCGGGTCAGCAGCCGCAGGAACCGGCGTCCGCCATCCGCTCGCAGATCCAGCTCCACGGTGCCCGCCGGCTCGCGCTCGACCAGCGTCTCCAGCGGGGTCACCGCGTGGTCGTACGGCAGCGGGGTCCCGGCATCGTAGCCGGGACCCCGGCCGCGGTAGGCGGACAGCGCGCCGGCGTCGAGGCGCAGCCTGGCCGACGCGGGCGAACCGCCGTCGCTGCCGTGGAACTCGCCGAGCTGCCACTGTCGGGCCAGCAGCCAGGCCGGGTCGGCGATCCGGGCGGCGGCGCCCTCGCCGGCGGTGGAGCCGTGTAGCGGTTCGAGCCGGGTCCAGGTGGTGACCGAGGGTGCGCCGTGCGCCGTCATCGCTACTTTCCTTCCAGCTGGAGGGCCCGGGTGAAGTCGGTGGAGACCGTCGCGCCGCTCTCGTTGAACGCGAAGTACAGCGCGGGCAGGAAGTGGCCGTACTGGTCGAGCGTCTGCAGGTCCACCGCACGCGCCTGGGCCACGTCCATGGCCTGCGCGATGGTGTCGAGCAGCCGGTTCGGCTCCCACTCGCGATCCCGGTCGGCCAGGGCCAGCAGGATCGCCTGCGGTGCCCGCGAGCTCGGAGCGTCGTAGTGGAACGCCAACCCGGCGACCTCCTTGTCGTTCGGCACCAGCTCGGTCCACTCGTCCAGGAGCAGCCCGGTCAGCGGCCGGGACGGGTCGACCGGCCGGACACTGTGGACGGCCAGCGCGGTCCGGCCCGGCACGCGCCCTTCGCGGGGCGGCAGCGCGACCCAGCCTTCCCGCGCGTCGTACGGCAGCTGCGCCACGAGCAGGTCGGTCGCCGCCGTCACACCCGTTGCCTCGGCGTACGCGAACACGCGGCGCAGGCGGTCGGCGGCCGGGCGTACCCGGGCCAGCCGGTCCAGCCAGGTGGCCGGCGACAGCGGGTCCTCGCCGAGCAGCGCGGCGGAGTGGCTCAGCAGCTCGGTGACCTCCGCCGGCCGCACCGGGACGAAGCGGGGTACGGCGGGGAAGTCCGGCCCGATCAGGCAGCGCAGCTGGGCCGCCTGGTGCTCGGCGCGGTCCCGGTCGGTGGCGTTCCGGTCGTCGAACCCGGCCGCGAGCTCGGCCCGCTCCGCCAGCCGCCGGTCGACCTCGGCGATCGTGGACTTCGCGGCGATCCGCAGCTCCTCCCGCCACGCGTCCGTCCAGACCCGTCCCACCTCGGGGTACGCGCCGGTCACGCCGAAATACGACAGGGTGGTCAGCTGCCCGCCCATCGCCCCGATGTCGCCGGTGTCGGCGGCCACGGCGAGTGCGGCGCGGTGCCGGGTGAGCGCGTGGGTGGCGGCGATGACCCCGTTGGCCGCGCCCGCGACGTCCCACCGCACGGCGACCTCCTCGCCCGGACCGGCGAGGTCGGCACCGCGCACCGGGCGCGCGCCGAGCAGCACCGCCCGGACCGCGCCGGCCAGCTCCCGGAACTCGGCGACGCTGAGCACGTCCCGCGGCCACGCCGGCTGGCGGCCGAAGTCCGGCTCGGGCATGATCAAGTCCGGTACGTGGGCCGGACGCTCCAGCCGCAACCGGCTGACGAACCGCTGGCGCAGCTCCCACTCGGCGCCGTCCCGGTCCGCGCCGCACAGCGCCACCAGGTCCAGCGGCGAGAGCCGGAGCTGGTCGAGGGTGATTTCGGCGGACGCCAGCACGGTGCCGTCGCCGGCCCGCCACACGCCCCGGCAGCGCACCCGCGCCGGGTCGCCGAGCATCCGCCCGGCCCAGCCGTTGAGCGTGGGTTCGACGTTCGCGCGGAACTGGTACCCGTCGGTGGGCCACACGGCGAGGTCCGCGGCCTGGTCCTCGCTGCCGAGCAGGATCAGCCGGTGGGTGTGCACGGCGCCGGTGCGCGGGGTCTGGACGACCTCCAGGTCCGGCGGCGGCGCCTCGCCCTTGGCCAGCGCGTCGAGCACGGCGCCGGCCCGCGCGTGGTTGCCGCCGACAAGCTGGTGTACGCCCTCGGCGAGGCCGGCGTCGGCGAGCGCGTCGATGGCGTCCGCCGCCGTCTCCAGCGCGTTCAGCGCGACCCGGTGCGGCTCGGTGCCGGTCGCCGGCAGCACGGCGTCCGGATGGTTGTCCGGGTCCGGCGCCGTACCCCACGGGATGCCGCCCACCCGCCAGCGCTCGACCAGCGCGACGCCGTCGGCGACGGCGGCCTGCCGGGTCACCTCGCCGGCCGGCCCGCCGGGCGTCAGGACCTGCGCGGTGGACGGGGCCAGCAGCCGGAACGCCGTGACCAGCCCCGGCACGCCCGCGCCTGGGTTGCTGGTCAGCTCCCGCTCGAACCGGTAGCCGAGCAGGGCGCCGAGCGGCTGGCCGGCGCGTACGCCCTCGGCGAGGTGCCGGGCCAGCCGCACCCGGGACGCCCCCAGGTTGACGGCGACCGCCTCCTCCCGGCGTTCGCGCCCGCCGCGCGCGACGTACCCGGCGTGCAGGACCGCCGCGGTGGCGGCGTGCTGCATCGACGGCGCCAGAATGTGCCCGGCGTTGGCCTTGTCGTGGTACAGCGGCGCGGGCTCGTCGCGCGGCGGCTTCGGTACGGCGGTCAGTTCCGCCGGGCCGACGTTGGTCAGCCATCCGAAGCCGCCGATCGCGAGCGTGTCGGGGCTGGCGCCGCGCACGGCCGCGAGCCGCTCGTTGGCGTACGACGTCACCCACGCGTCGAGGCGGTGCGCCGCCAGGTCCAGGCTGCCGCGCAGCAGCGTCTCCAGCACGTCCGCGGTCTGCCCGGCGAGCGTGGCCAGGGCGGCGCGGAACTCGTGCAGGTCGGCGACCGCGGGGTCGTCGGCCGGGGCGGCGGCGATGTACTCGCCGAGGGTGCCCGGGCCGTACGGCTCTGCCAGCAGCCGCCACATCGTCGGCGTGGGCGGCGCCTCGGTGTCCAGGTCGACCAGCTCGTCCTCGACCAGCTCCCGGCCGCCGCCCTTGACGCGCAGGGCCGCGTTCCAGAACTCTTGCAGCGCGGAGTTGCGCAGCACCCGGTGCAGCAGCGGCGTGCCCGGGGCCACCGCCTCGGCGGCGATGGCGGCAGGGTCGAGCGTGCGCAGCCGGTCCAGGAACGCGGCAGTGTCCGGGCCGGCCACCGGGGCGTCGATGTCGAACGCCTCCTCGGCGAAGACGGTGCCGGTGTGCCGCTGGTCCAGCGGCAGGCCGTACCGCCACAGCTGACCGTTCGCCGTGTCGCGGGGCGCGTCCCGCCAGCTGTCGGCCAGGTCGAGCCGCAGGAACCGCCACAGGCCGCTCATGTACTCCGGCCCGATCGTGCTGCGGCCGGCGTACGCGGTGGCCATCGGCTGCCGGGTCAGCAGCTGGTAGTAGCGCTCCAGGTCGGGCGTGCTGTTGGGCGGGTCGGGCCAGGTGGCGCCCACGGTGGCGCGCCGGCTCGCCGCGGTCCACTGGGTCAGCAGGTCGCGCAGCTGCTCGGTCATCGGGCGCGGCCCGCCGTCCCCGGCCAGCGGGATGGCCAGCACCGGCAGCACCCCGTACGGCTGGTCCCCGACCCGCAGCACCGGCAGCGCGCCGCCGGCCCGGACGTGGTCGATGAAGTGCCGCCGGACCTTGCCGATCGTGTCCAGGCCGACGCCGTCGAGGATGTGGAACAGGAAGTACCCCCAGGTGGAGGCCCATACGGCGGTGTTCATCGCGGCCTGCGTGTCGACCCGGTCGCCGCCGCCGGCCAGCGCGAGCACCGCGCGGGCGGGGCCGAGACCCAGCGCGTGGGCCAGGTCGCGGGCGACGGTGCCGGAGCCGATCGGGGGCACCGGGGTACGGCTGCCGTCGGTCCGCCGGTAATGCTCGTCGAGGTCGGCGCCGGCCGCGGCGTACCCCGAGCGCTCGGTGGCGGTGTTGTTGGTGGGCGTACCGGGCGCCACGAAGCCGAGCCCGTCGGTGTAGTGGTGCGCCTGCAGCAGCGCGGCCAGCCGACCCGGGGCGGCCAGCGTGGCGCCGGGCTGGTCGGCGGTCTCGTCCACGCCGTACACGATGAGCCGGTCGAGGTTCTGGGAACCGACGAGATCGTAGTGCTCGGGGGTGATGGTGATGGCCATGCCCGCGGCCTCGGCTTCCGCGTAGTCGACCAGCCAGGCCATGCCGGGGTCGGTCAGCGCGTCCGGATCGGGGTCCTGGGTGCTGGCCGGGTCGGGACCCACGGCGAGGTCGGGCGGGATGTTCCGGCCCGCCACGTCGAACACCAGCTGTGTGTACACGTCCTCGGACATCTGCCGGGCCCAACCGGCGGCCCGCCACCGGGTGGGCAGCAGCCGCGCGAGCGGAGGGCTGGCCCATTCGAGGGCCTTCGGGGCGCCGGGCGGCCGCCCGTCCCGCGTGCGGCGGGCCACCCACGCCGCCCGCTCCGGGCCGTACTGCGCCGCCAGCCCGGCCCAGGCGCCGGCCAGGGCGGTGGCGCCGGCGCCGGCCCGCGCCACCGCGGCCCAGTACCGCAGGCCGTTGTCGGCCTCCGCGGCCGTCAGGCCCGGCTCGTGGGCGTCGACGTGCAGCCGGTCCGGATAGATCCTGATCTTCAGCACGCCGTCGTGGTAGCGGGTCTCCAGCCGGACCGGCAGCAGCGCGATGGGTACGCCGGCCGGGACGTGCAGCGGCGGCGGCGGCGTGCCGAGGGTGGGCGTGGTCATGCGGAAGCTCCCAGGGTCTGCGGTGCGACGAGGTCGGAGGCGTGGATGGCGATCCGGAACGGCATGCGGACCAGCCCGGCCGCGGTGTGCCCGCCCGCCTCGGTCCACTGTGGATCCGCTGGGGCGGCGAACCGGGAGCCCGTGGGTGCCTCGGCGAACGCGAAGTACCAGCCGGGGTCCCCGCGTACCTCCCCGCGCGGGATGGGGAAGCTGAACAGGCTCACGTCGGCGCCGACCCGCCCGACGAACGCGGGCAGCTCCACCCGGCCGGCCGGCTGCCGGCCCGCCGGGGTGGCGACGCCCCGTACCGCCTGCACCACCAGGTCGGGGTAGCGGCGCAGCAGTTCGCCCCGGACCACCAGGATCACGCTGTCCGCCGCGGCCGGTCCGATGACCTGCCCGGCCAGGCCCTTGTCCGGGTCCCAGTCCGCGATGTCGGCGATGTCGCCCGGCGAGGCCCCGCCGGCCGCGCCCCGACCGTCGAAGAAGTGCCGGAACCAGGTGGCCCGGCCGGTGGTCGGGAACCCGCGCCAGAGCAGCTCCCGGCCGAACTCGTGGTTCAGGCCGGCGAGGTACGCCGCGATCAGCGTGCCGTTGCCGGCCAGCAGGGCCACGCTGTTGTCCGGCAGCCCGTCCACGGCGGGGAAAACCAGGTCCGGGAACAGCTCCCGGAGCGGATCGGCCATCGCCTGCGGGAAGCTCGGCTCGAACAGCCGGGGGCGCAGCGGGTCGCCGGTGCCGTCGAGCCGCGCGGGTTCCGCCGGCAGCGGACCGTCCCCTATGGACACGCGGGCCGCCACCGCGGCCGGGACCGTGGTGGCCGGGTCCAGGGCCGCCGCGACCGACGCGGCCACCTCGGCCACGTCGTACGTGGCTTTGACGGGTTGCGCCTGGCCGAGCGTGGCGTCGCTCACCAACCTGCTCTGGTGGCTCAGCGCGGCCGACTGGAACCGGTCGCCCAGCCCGGCCAGCCGGGCGAGGCGGTGGTCGGACAGGTCGCCCACCACGCTGAGGACCCGGTCGGTCGAGCCCGCCGGCTCGGTGCTCAGCACCCGGGCGGTCTGCCAGCGCTCCACCGTGCCGTCCGGCCGCAGGCCCCAGCCGATCAGCTGTCGGGTGACCCGGGTCTGCGGCGTCCCGTCCGGTGCCGGGTCGTCGAAGGTCATCGTCACGATCAGGTCCAGATTGCCGTCGCCGTCCAGGTCGGTCACCGAGACGGCCACGTCGGCCGGCAGCGGGGCCGTGCCGGTGGCTGCCCGGCCGACCTCGAGCCGCCGCCACGGCGACCAGGTCCCGTGCGGCGTACCGGTGGCCCAGGACAGCTTCCACACCGGGTGCGGGACGTTCTCCACGCCGAGGGCGGCGACCAGCAGGTCGCCCGGCTGGCCGGAGGGCAGGGCCGGCACCGTCGACACGGCGTAGGCCGACGCCGTCGGGCGCTTGTCGAGGCTGGTCACCCAGTCCGTCGTCGCGGCCGGGTTCGCGAGGTAGTTGGCGCGGATCCGCAGGGTGGGCTCGAACGAGTCCTCCCAGAGCACGACAAGCTCCGTGCTGCCGCTCGCGCCCGGCCGCATCGTGGCGGCGGCCAGTCGCGTCCCGATGCCACCGAACGGCGCGAGCACCTTGGCCGCCGGGACCGGGCCGCCCTGCGCCGGTACCGAGCAGTAGACCGGCTCCCAGGCGTTGTTCTGGGTCGCCCGGCGCAGGCCCACGAGCATCAGGCCGGGAGCGGCCGCGGCCGCCGTGCGGGCCAGCAGGGCGCCGATCCACTTCGGCCGCCGCGCGACCACCGGCAGCGTCTGCGTGACGGCCCAGCCTCCCCAGCGGGTACGGCCGTCGAAGTCCATGCCCAGGCGCACCTCGGTGCTGAGCGTCCAGGCGGGCGCCGCCTGCTCGCGGATCAGCACCACGTCGGTCAGGTAGCCGACCGGTCCCGGGGTCAGGATGGGCCGGGTCGACGCGTTCCGCCACCACGGGGCCGCCGCGTCGACGAGCTCGGCCGTGATGCTGCGGTAGCCGGTGGGCGTACCCGTGTGGCGGTCCAGGACCCCGGTGTCCGGGCTGGCCGCGACCGGCGGCGTGGGGACGATGGTCTTCAGCGCCACCGGCGTCACCGCGGACGGCAGCGGCTTGTTCGCCGTCGCCCCGGCGACCTTCGCGGCCGTACCGGTGGGGCGGGCGGCCCGCTGCACGTCGGGCGAGGCGACGTCCGCGGTCGGCTGGTGGGTCGCCAGCTCCCCGGCGAGGGTGCCGTGCTCGGTCTTCAGCCGGCGCAGCGCGGTGGCGGCGCGCTGGACGACCACGTCGGATTTCTCGGCCGCCGCCGCGCGGCCGGTGCCCGGCGGTGGCGTGAAGTGCCGCCGGTACAGGCTCCTGCTGACCTCCCGGGCGAGCTGGCCCTGACGCAGCTCACGGTTGGCGCGTTCCAGCTCGGCGGCCTGGCGCCAGGCGGACGACATCAACGCCTCCTGGTGGATCCGCACCACCTCGGCGCCGAGGCCGGCCGCGGCGCGCAGCCGCGGGTCGAGGTTGAGCTCGCGCAGCCAGCCCGGCTCGCCGTAGCCCCATGCCGGTCCGCGGCCGGCGTGGGCGGCCAGGTAGAACGGCGGCGTCACCTCGGCGCCCGCCCGGCGGAGGATGGCCTCCATGGCGGAGATGTAGCCGGGGTGGACGTCGCCGTCCTGGCCCGCGCCGAGCGCCGTCAGCGCGGGCAGCACCGGCAGCTGGCCGGGGTGGTCGCCGAGCACCTCGGTCAGCTCCGGGGCGGCGTCCTTATAGGACAGTACCCGCTGGCCCGGGTCGGCGACCGCCGCGCGCAGCCGCCGTGCCAGCGCCGCGAAGTCGCCGTCCGGACCGGTGCTGAACGTCCAATGGTGGTAGACCGGCAGCTCCACCGTGCCGCCGCCGGTGGGCGCCCACTTCCATGCCGGCTCCGTGGTCTCGCCGGCCGGCACATCGCCCAGCCCGGCGACGCGGCCGTGCTCGAAGGCCGGGACGACGCAGGCCAGGTAGGGGCGCCCTGGATCGAGCACGCGGGGCGCGATGAGCCGGGACACGTTGCGCTCGGGCCGGGTGGTCAGCAGGGTGGCGAGGTCCTCCTTGTCGTCGGCGACGACCACCTCCGCGTGCGCCCACGACGCCGAGCCGGAAAGGTCCGGCAGCTCGGACATCGGGCAGGTCAGCACCGGCAGCGGGTGGCCCGGCCGGGTCGACAGGGCGACGCCGCGTACGCCCGTGTCCACCACGACCAGCACCAGCCACGGGCGCAGCCCGCGGCCGGTGGGCGCCGCGGTGGTCAGCCGCCACGGCAGCCCCGGGTCGTCGAACTCGACCAGTGCGAGGTGCTCCGGCTCGAACGCGGTGGCCCCGGGCGTCGGGTCCATGCGCACCACCTGGCGCGGGTCGAGGCCGGTGACGTCGCCGGGCCCGTGCAGCGCCAGGGTGGGCCCGTCGAAGTCCTCGCCGTTCACGGTCAGGCCGGTGCTCACCTTCGCCCGTGCGGGCAAGGCTCCCTGGCCGGCGTCCGGACCGGTGATCTTTCCGCCGAGCCCGTCGCGGACCCACGACAGGTAGTGCCGCCGGGCCACCGCCGGGGCGTCGTCCACTGTGGTCATGCGGGCACCAGACCTTTCCATGAGGTACGGACGGGGGCCGCCTGCGCGGCGGTGGCGGGGACGACGATCAGCTCGGGGCCGGCGGGGTGCTCGGCCAGCCACCGGCGCCGGTGCTCGGTGGCCTCGGTGCGGCTCCACCGCTGGCCCGGCCCCGGCCGCGGTCCGGCCGGCGCCAGCGTCGCGGCGTCGACGACCACATAGGACTCCGGCGCGACGCCGACCCGCAGGCCCGGCGCGTCGAACCGGGCGGAACCGGTCGACCGGGTGGCGGCCCGCGCGGCCGCTCCGGAGTACGCCAGGCGATCCAGGTCCGCGCCGCTGAGCGGGACGCCCGGGACGGCGGCGGCCAGCGCGGCGGCGCCGTCCACCCGGCGGGCCGGCGCGTTCGGCTCGTCCACCACGAACGTTTCGTATCTGATCTCCACCGTGCGCCCGCCGGGCTCGAAGTGGATCGCGTCGGTCGCGTCGAACGCCACGCCCGAGGGCATCGCCTCGAACGACTGGCGGGCCAGCTTCTCCTCGTCGTCCAGGTCGAGGAACTGCCCCGGGGAGAACGCGTCGTGCACGTCGGACCAGTCCGTCGCGGCACCGCCGAGCCGGGCGCCCTGGATGCGTACCTGGCGGTCGCCCTCGATCCGGGCCTGGCCCACGCGGTCGAGGCGGATGCCGCCGACCGGAGCCACCTTCTGCCGTACGGTGACCCGCGCCGACGGCGAGACCAGCAGGTCCGACAGGGTGATGCCGGTGCGCATGGTCAGCGCGGGCAGCGCCGCGCGCTCCTCGACCTGCCACGCGCCGCGCTCGGCGAGGGCGGTGCGGATCAGGTGCGCGACGTTCTGCGGCGGGGCGGCCGGCACCTCCTGGGCCTGGCCGAAGGTGGCGGTGAAGCGCTTGGTCGCCTTGAGGCCCAGCAGCTCGATGGTGACCTGGCCGCGCACGTGCCAGCGGCCCGGCCCCTCGACGTGCAGGTCGGCGGTGAGTCCAAACAGGAGCTTGCCCTTCCAGCGCACCTGTACGGCCAGGCTCAGGTCGAGCTCGAAGCCGAACGGCACGAACCGGACCAGCGCGTCGAAGGAGAAGTGCCCGTCAGCGGTGACGTCGCCCATCCGGGCCGCCACCTCGACCCGCGCACCCAGCTGCAGCGTGTTGGGCGTGAGCGCCAGGTACGCCTCCAGGCGCAGCCGGACGTCGCCATCGCCGAGTGCCATCGTCACCCGCCGCAGGGCCGGGAAGCCGGGCGGCGGGGTGAAGCGCGGATGGAACCCGCCGACGCTCAGCACGAACTCCGACTCGCCGCTCCACCGCGCCCGCAGCGCCATGTCGCCGGACAGCTGCCAGCCGGCGATCTGCGAGTCGTAGAGCGTGGCGTCCAGTGCGAGGGTGCCCTCGCCGGTGTCCAGGACGCCGAACGCGTCCATGTTGAGCAGGGCGATGGGCGCGCGCTCGTCCGGCAGGGCGACGCGTACCCGGCCGGCGGCGATGAACCGCAGCGGCTGCGGCAGCTCCAACGCGAGGCCGAGGTCCAACGTGGCGACCGTCGGCAGGCCCCAGGTGAGCCGGGCGGTCGGGCCGAAGACGTGCCGCCCCGGCGTGACCGGGAAGAAGCCGGCCAGGTCGCGCAGCAGTTGCCCCGGCTCCTCGCGGACCGCCTCGCCGGGCGCCAGGATCGCGGACAGGGCGCCGGTACGCAGGCCGTCGCGCAGCTTCGCCACGTCGACCGCGCGGTTGATGCCGACCAGGCCACCGACCCCGGCCAGGCGGAAGCCGAGGCCCAGCGGGATCGGCTCGGGGAAACGGGCGTTCACGACGACGAGCAGGGAGAAGCCCTTGCGGCCGTCCGGCATCCGGGTGGCCAGCAACCCCAGCGCGGACAGCCGCAGCTTCGTGAACTCCAGGTCGACGCCGCCGCTGTACGACTCGTCCTTCGGGTCGTACGACAGGAAGCCGGCCCCGCTGACGGCGCGGGAGTCGACGCGCAGCGAGAGCCCGGTCGGCGGCCGGAAGCCGACGTCCAGGTCGGCGAAGCCGAGGTTGCCGCCGCCTTCGGGAAAGTCCAGCCGGCCGCCGACGCCGACGCCCTCCACCCGTACCGTGACCGGGCCCAGCTTGACCTCTCCGGACGCGACGGCGGACAGGCCGATGGCGCGGTCGGCGTCGTCGCTGGGCACGTCGACCGCGACGACCACCTGGTCGAGGCGGGCGATGTCGCCGAGGGCGGCGGGGACGTCGAAGCGCGCCTTCAGCGAGCCGGACCCGGTCAGGTACAGCCCGCGCCGCCGCGACCAGCCGATGCCGAGCTGGAAGTCCAGCTTGGCGCCGGCGGGCAGGACCTCCCGCAGGAAGCCGCCGGCGTCGGCGGCGGCGACGACCAGCCTGGCCGCCCCGCGCTGAGCTCGACCCCGAAGTCCTGGTTGTCCCGGCTCAGGTCGGCGTACGCGGTGACGGTGAACGGGCCCTTGATCTCCAGGCGGGTACCGTCGACGGCGCCGATGCGCAGCGTCTTGCCGGCCGACACGGTGCGCACGACGCGCAGGTCGGCGCGCAGCCGGACGTCCGTGCTGTCCAGGTCGGTGTGCAGGCCGTCCGGCCCGACCGCGATGACGGTGGCCGCCTGCAGCGCGGTGGTCAGTGTGACCCGCCAGTCCTCGGACTCGCGGTCCAGCGCGAGCGTCCCGCGCGGCGACAGCACCAGGCCGAGTCCCGCGTCCTCGTCCCCGAGAAGCCCGGCGACCAGCTCGAACAGCGGTGGGACCGCGGGGTCCTCGGCGCCGGGCATCCGTACGTGCAGCAGGTGCCGGGCCGCCTCCGCGCTCTCGCCGAGCTCGGGGACGTCGTACCCGTACGTGGCGACGGCGCCGATCTCGTTGAGGAGGTCCGCCAGGGCGGGCAGGACCCGGTCGGCTACCGCGTCGGTGAGCTCCCGGGTGGCCAGGCCGTCCGGCCCGACGTACCGCTCGTGCAGCGTGTCCAGCGGGTCGCGGAGCAGGTCGGGCAGGCGGTCGAGGCGGACCCGGGGCACCGAGGAGGCGTACCGCACCGGGAACTTGGACTGCGGGTCCAGCACCACGGCGGACGCCGGAGCCGGCCCGTCGATCAGCGCGAGCGCCCACAGCACCGTGCCCAGCGTGGGCCGCTGCTGCCGCAGGTACGTGACGACCAGCCAGTTGACCAGGTCGGTGCCCAGCTTCGGGGCGTCCGGCAGCTCGATGCCGGCGATGCCGTCGAGGGCCTTGCGCAGGTCCTTGACCGCGGTGAAGCAGGTGCGCAGCTGCCCGAGCAGCGGCTTGTACGCGGCCAGGTCGGTGGTCGGGTTGTCGGCGAGCTTGCGCAACTGCTCGACCGCGGCGCGGACGTTGTCCAGCAGTTGCCGGAACCGGTCCACCGGGAAGTTCGTCAGGCTGCTCAGGTCCCAGCCCAGCTCGGTGAGCAGCCGGGCCAGCCGGATCGGGTCGTCGGTGGCGGCCCGGATCGGTTCCAGCAGCAGGCCGATCTCGCGGGCCAGCGCGCGGCCGGCGTCGAAGTCGCTCATGGCTTGGGCTCCCAGACCTGCGCGGGGATGTCGGAGTAGTCGGTCGGGTTCAGGACCACCGGCGCGATGGTGCATTGGGTCGGCCGGCCGGTGTCCGAGATGTCCCACCACAGGTGGTGGGTGACGCGCAGCGCGCCGTACGCGGTGCCGTCACCGGAGGCCAGCCGGATCTCGCCGACGTTGTTGAAGCCGACGACCTCGGTACCGACTAGGCGTTCCGCCGCGGTGACGGCGACGCCGAGGACGTCCCCGACCCAGCCGATGACGGCGCCGGCGGTCGCACCCTCCGGGGTCGGCGCACCGGGGAGATGACGGCCGGGCTGTGCCGCCAGCCCGTGATGTACCGCAGCCGCACCCGCCAGTGTTCGGGCACGAAGACCCGCGGGCGCTGCCGGCCTGCCGTCACGTCCAGCCAGGCCGGTTCCTGCTTGAACGAGTCCTGCCAGGAGTTGCCGATGCCGGCCGGGTGGAAGGCCCAGTCGACCTCGGGTGTCAGCTTCGCGGGCCAGCACGCCGCGTCTTCCAGGTTCTCCTGGAAGAGTTCCCGCAAGGGCAGCGCCCGCCAGCCGGTGGCAGTGAGGGCGAACGTGTGCCCGGCCGGGTGACGGAACGAGCTGGCGGTGAGCTGAGCGATGTCGCTGCGCAGCGGGGTGGCCACCGGAGCGGGCTCGCCGTAGGGCTGGCGGGCCCACAGGCCCGCCTTGATGGTGAATCCCATGTGGACGTCGCCGGACAGCATCAGCACGCGGGGCCGGTGCGCCAGCCGTCCGAGCAGCCGGTGGTAGGTCTTCGGGCGCAGCGCCCACGCCTCGTCGTCCAGATAGTAGTTGTTCAGCTCGCTGGTCAGCTTCCGCTGGAGCCGCTCCGCAACCGGCACGCCGAGCACCGGTCCCGGGATGACGACGATCGTCAGGTACGGGGCCGCCGCCGGCGCCGGCAGCTGCGCGACCAGGGCGTCGTCCGAGAGCACACCGGGCGCCGCCTGCGGGTCCGGGTCGAACATGCGCGCCGTGCGCGGGTCGGTCACGATCAGCTCGAACGGCCGGCCGGGCCAGGTGACGCTGTAGTCGTACCGCAGGGCACTGGTGTGTTTGGGCAGCACGGAGGCTCCGCGCCGGGCCGCCGGGAGCCGGCCGGTCGGCACGCCCAGCAGGTCGGCGATCCGGTCGAGCACCGGCTGCCGGTACGGCTGGCCGTTCCAGCCGGGCCGGTCCGGCGCGCCCGGCGAGCCCTCGACCTCGGTCAGGATCTGGGTGCCGGCCGCGCCCGCGGCGGTGAACCGGTCGGGGGTGTTGCCCCACGCCTGGCACAGCGCGTACGCCAGCAGGGCGTTGGTGACGATGCGCCGGGCGAGCGGCTTGGGCGTGGACTCGTGCTCCTCCTCGCCCCAGACCCGCCGGCACCAGTCCCGGCTCAGGTTCCAGTCGTCGGTGACCTCGTGGTCGTCCAGGATCATGTAGGTGACGACGTTCGCGAGCGCGCGCCGGACCCGTGGCAAGGTCTGCCTGAGCTGCTGCACCCACTGGCGTTCCCACCAGTCACCGCCCTCGCTGACCGGCAGCTCGTCCGGCCACAGCGTCGGTGACCAGGCGAGCAGGTACATCGCCAGAAACTCGCCGAGTCCCATGAGATGGCTCTTGGCCAGTTCCGGGTGTTTCAGCCCGCCGGTGAAGCCGGCGGCGTCGAGCGCCAGGTCGGTGCGGGTGCCCGGGGGCAGTGCCGTCGGCCAGTTCGGCAGGGGTACGCCGGGCAGCCACTCACCGGGTACCGGCCAGCCGAGCAGGGTGTCGCCGAAGTCCGTACACATGGCGAGCACGCTGTCGGCGACGTCGTCGGCGTAGATCTGGTCGCCGGTGAGCAGGAGCAGGTGCGGGCGGATCAGCGACCACGGGTCCTCGGCGGTGCTCTCCGCCCGCGCCTTGTCGATGAGGTACCCGACGGTGGCCAACCCGTCGTTGAATTTGCCGTGCAGCTTGCGGCACGAGCCGTGGACGATCCGCAGCCGGCTCAGGTCGCCGGGCGGGAGGGCGAAGCTGGGCAGCGTCTCGTCGCCGAACCCGAGCACCTGCCGGCGTACCTCGTCGTCCTCGTCGCACGACACGATCCCGGATCCGTGAGCCCCTGACCGGCACCGTCGCCCAGCCGTACGTCGTAGCGGTAGCTGACGCCCGCCGTCATCTCGTCGTCACCGGAGACCCGCGCCGTGACCGCGACGATGTGCAGGTGCGCGCCCACCGCCACGGTCGTCCGTGTGCCCTCGGCGATCGGATCGCCCGAGCCGTCCCGATTCCGGTAGACCACGAGCCGCACCCGTTGCCGCTGCCGGAGCGCCAGCCACACGGTGACCTCGGTGTCGGTGGCGTGCCGCACGATCGGCCCGGCGAGCACGATCGGCAGGTTCTCCAGCCGCTGCGCGAGCTTCCAGGGCGGCTCCGTGGCCGCCGGCGACAGGTCAGTCATGGCCGCCAGCGTGCCCCGGCCCACTTGCGGCCCACTTGCGTCCGACTTGCGGGGTACTTTGTGGACGGTTAACCGCGACTTGAGCCGCGGCTCAAGTCAGATGTGGACGATCGGCCGAGCCGGAGCGTCGCTTGGCCGACAGTCGCCGTTCGCCCGGTGGCATAAGGTTTTTGGGTCTGGCGCTGCGGGGGGCGATTGGGGGACGGCGTCTGTGCGTGCGGGCCTCGACGACGAGCTGCGGCTCAACGTGCTCGGCCCGGTCACCGCCACCCGCGCCGGGCACCCGTTGGAGCTGGGCGGGCGCCGGCAGCGGGCGGTGCTCGCCGTGCTCGTGACGGCCCGCGGCGACGCTGTCTCCAGCGATCGCCTGATCGACTGCCTGTGGGGTGACGAACCGCCGCCCCGGCCACTGGCGGCGCTCCAGTCGTACGTCTCGCACCTGCGACGGGTGCTGGAGCCCGGGCGCGCGGCCCGCTCGCGCGGCTCCGTCATCGTCAGCCAGGGCACCGGATACGCCCTGCGGATCGCCCCGGACACCGTCGACGCCAGCCAGTTCGAAGACCTGCTGCGGGCGGCCGGCGCCGCCGACGCGGTCGAGGCCGTCGCCGTGCTGACCCGTGCCCTGGCCCTGTGGCGCGGGCCGGCCTTCGCCGACTACGCGGGGGAGCCGTGGGCAGCCGCCGAGATCGCCCGCCTGCACGAGCTGCGGGAGGTGGCCCGCGAGCAGCTGGTGGCGGCGCGCCTGTGCTGCGGCGAGGCGGCGGTGGTCGTACCCGAGATCGAGGCCCTGGTGGGCGAGCAGCCGCTGCGCGAGGAGCGCTGGCGGCTGCTCGTGCTCGCGCTCTACCGGGCGCACCGGCAGGGCGACGCGCTCGCGGCGCTGAGCCGCGCCCGCCGGACGCTCGCCGACGAGCTCGGCGTCGACCCCGGGCCCGCGCTGCGGGCCTTGGAGGAGGAGGTCCGGGCCCAGTCGCTCCCGGTGCCGGCGCCGCCGGGGTCCGGCAGTCCCGGGTACGCCGTGGCGGAGCCGCCGGTAGTGGACGACCTCGTCGAGCGCGAACGCGAGGTGGCGGAGCTGCGCGGCTGCCTCGCCGGTGCGCTGGAGGGGCGGGCGCGGCTGATGCTGGTCGAAGGACCCGCCGGGATCGGCAAGACCCGGTTGCTGGGCGAGGCCCGGCGGCTGGCCGCCGGCCTCGGGTTCGAGACGCTGGCGGCCCGCGGCGGCCACCTGGAACGCGAGTACGGGTTCGGCGCGGTGCGGCAGCTCTTCGAGCCGGCCGTCGCCGAACCGGAGCGCGGCGCCCGGCTGCTGACCGGCGCCGCCCGGGCCGCCGAGGCGGTCTTCGACGTCGCCGCCGCCCCGGACGGCTCGCTCGCCGTCCTGCACGGCTTGTACTGGCTCACCGTGCGCCTGTCCGGCGACGGGCCGCTGCTGCTGACCGTCGACGACCTGCAGTGGTGCGACACCGCGTCGCTGCGGTACCTGGCCTACCTGGCGCACCGCATGGAAGGGCTGCCCGTCGTGATCGTCGCGGCGCTGCGGACCGGTGGCCCGTACGACGACGAGGCGCTCCTGGCCGAGCTGGCGCACAGCCCGGAGACCACCTCCGTGCGGCCGGGCCCGCTCACCGTCGACGGCACCGGCGACCTGGTCCGCCGCCGGCTCGCCGGCGCCCACGGCGCGTTCGTCAACGCGTGTTACCGCGCCACCTCGGGCAATCCGCTGCTGCTGCGCCAGCTCCTGCGGGCCGTGCAGGCGCAGGGGGTACGCCCGGACGCGGCACACGCCGGAACGGTGACCGCGATCGGTTCGCGAGCCGTGTCCAGCCTGGTGCTGACCCGGCTCGCCCAGCTGCTGCCGGACGCGACCGCGGTGGCGCGGGCGGTCGCCGTGCTCGGCAACGGCGCCGCGCTCCCCGCCGTGGCGGCGCTGGCCGAGCTGCCCGAGGACGCCGCGGCGGCGGCCGTCGCCGCCCTGGCCCGAGCCGAGGTGCTCCGCGACGACTACCCGCTGGGCTTCGTGCATCCGCTCGTGGCCGACGCGGTCTACCGCGACCTGCCGCCCGGCGAGCGCCAGATGCACCACGACCGGGCGGCCCGGGCCCTCGATGCGGTCGGCGCCAGCGCCGAGCAGGTGGGCGCCCAACTGCTGCACGTGCCGCACCGCGGCGATCCGTGGGTGGTGCGGGTGCTCGGCCGGGCCGCAGCACGGGCCGGCGACCGGGGCGCGGCCGACGCCGCGGCCACCTATCTGACCCGGGCGCTCGCCGAGCCGCCCGCGCCGGACCGGCGCCCGCTGGTGCTGCTCGAGCTGGGCCGGGTGCAAGCGTCCAGGGACGGCCAGGCCGCCCTTCGTCACCTGCGGGAGGCGTACGAGACGCTGCCGGACCGGGCGGCGCGGATCCGGGCGGCGCTGATGCTCGCCCGCACGCTGGTCTTCGCCGGGCCGGTCGGCGAGGCGTCCACGTTCGCGCGCGGGGCGACGGCGGAACTGTTCGGCGAGCCCGGCGACGGGCGCGACGACGACAAGCAGGGGCTGCTCGCCCTGGCCCGGATCGGCGGCTACCTGCACGACGTCGACCAGCGCCGATGGCGCGGGCCGGCACCGGCCGTACACGGCGACGGACCCGGCGCCCGGATGCTGGCCGCCGACCTCGCCTGGGAGGCGGTGATGGACAGTGCTGACCGGGAGCGGGCGGTGGCGCTGGCGCGGTTCGCGATCGCTGACGGTGTGCTCTTGGACGCCGACAACGGGCTGCTGTGGGCGGCCGCCGGGACGGCGTTGAACCTCGCTGAGGAGGACACGTTCGCGTTCTGGGAGGCGGCCCAGGCGCACGCCCATCGCAAGGGCTCGCTCTTCGCGGCGCTCGCCGCCCACCTCTGGCGCGGGCACGCCGAGTGGCTGCGCGGCGACCTGCGGGAGGCGTACCAGTCGCTCGTCACCTCGTACGAGCAGTCCGCGAGTGGGGCTCCACCTTCGCCCACGCGTTCGTCGAGGCGCTGATGATCGACATCCTGGTGGACCGCGGCGACCTCGGCGGCGCGCGGGCCCTCGTGGAGCGGGTCCGGCCGCGGCCGCGCATCGCCGACGGCGCGCGGCTGTTCGGTGAGGCCGAGGCGGCGGTGCTGATCGCCGAGCACCGGCACGCCGAGGCGCTGGCCCGGCTGGACGCGGTGGCCCATCTCGTACCCGGGATGGCGAACCCGACGTGGCGGCCGGCGCGGTCGCTGCGGGCCCGGGCGCTCGCCGGCATCGGGCGCCGCGCCGAGGCGATCGACGTTATGTCGGACGAACTGGCCGTGGCCCGCCGGTGGGGCGCGCCGGCGCTGCTCGGCCGCACCCTGTGCCAGCTCGGCGTGCTGCGCGGCGCCGCGGGCGTCCCGCACCTGCGCGAGGCGGTCGCGCTGCTCGCCGGCTCGCACGGCCGGCTGGAGTACGCCCGGGCTCTGCACGCGCTCGCCACGCACGCCGCGACCGCCACGGCGGAGCGGACCTCGCTGCTGTACCGGGCGTACGAGGTGGCGCGGCGCTGCGGCGCCGAGGCGCTGTGCGGCCAGATCTCCGACGCGCTGCGCCACGACGGCGCCGCCGCGCCGCCCGCGCCGGCCCCGCTCACGACGAGCGAGCAGCGGATCGCGGCACGGTACGCCGACGGCGCCGACGAGCACGAGATCGCCGAGGCGCTCTTCCTCACTCCCGCGCGGTGGGCCGGACCCTGGACACGATCCGTGAGCGCCTGGGCGCCGGCACCCGCCATGACCTGCGCGCCGCCCTCGGCGCCGACTAACCCTCCCGCCATTCTCCCCGCCCGCCGCTCTCCGCGGCGATCAAGGACCTCTGCGTCGATCAAGGGCATATGGCCGTGCTTGGATCTCTTTTCCGCGACCCTTTGCCCTTGATCGGCGGGGAAGTCCTTGATCGACGGACGCGGCGGGGTGGCACGGCGACCTTGAGCTCGCGCCGGTCTGCGTCACCTCGATCAAGGGATCGTGCGTCGATCAAGGGCAAACGGTCGTGGATCGGAGATCAAAGCACGGCCATATGCCCTTGATCGACGCTGAACTTCTTGATCGACGACGCGGCGAACGCGCCGCGCGGGCTGGAGCGCCCGGCGGCTCCCTCAGATCGTGGGGATCCACACCCGCATGGGGTGCGGGCCGCGGTTGGCCCAGGCGTAGTACGGGACGAGGGTGAGCGCCGCGGGTCGCGTCCGCGGCGCCGGTGCGCCGTACGCCCGGTACGGCGAGCCGGCGGGCTCCAGGACCGCGCCCTCGGCGTGCAGGACGGTGACGCCGTCGAGCAGGTCCGACCGGTGCTCGGGGTGCAGTGGTGCGGACGGGTCGATGCGCAGGTCCTCCAGGACAGCGCCGTCCGGCTGGTCGGGCTGCTCGATGGTGTACACCAGCGGGCCGCGGGCGACCGCGACGCAGCCGCGGGTGGCGTCCACCCGGTCGTCGGCCACCAGCAGGCGGGCGGGCATGGGCAGGTCCAGCGACACCTGCTCGCCCGCGCGGAACACCCGCCGGACCCGGGCGTACGCGCCGGCCGGCACCGGTCGTCCGTCCAGAGTGGACCCTTGGGCCCAGTCCGGCACCCGCAGCGCCAGCTCCACCTCCCGTGGTGGCGCCTCCCGCACGGTCACGGTCACCTGGCCGTCCCACGGGTATGCGGTGTCGACGTCCACGGCGAACTCGCCGGCGCGCAGGGAGGCCGGGGCGTACTGGTGCACCTGGAGTCCGTCCGCGGTGCCGGTGGCCAGGTAGGCGGGCAGGCTGGCCAGGGTGCGCATCACGTTGGGCGGGCAGCAGGCGCAGTTGAACCAGGGCCGCCGGCCGTGTGCGGGGGAGCGCTCCAGGTCGCCCCGGGCGCCGGTGCGCCGGTGCAGCGTGTTCACGTAGAAGTAGTCGGCGTCGGTCAGCGACACCCCGGGCAGGACGGCGTTGTACAGCAGCAGCTCGATCTGGTCGGCGTACTGCGGCTCGCCGGTGGCCAGCAGCAGCCGCCACGCCCACTGCATCGCACCGATCGCCGCGCACGTCTCCGCGTACGCCCGGTCCGGCGGCAGCTCGTACGCCTCGCCGAACGCCTCGCCGTCCCACCGGGAGCCGACCGCGCCGGTGACGTGTTGCTTGCCCCGGCGCATCGCGTCGTACTGGCGGCGCACCGCGGCGAGCAACTCGGCGTCGCCGGTCTCGATGGCGACGTCGGTGGCGCCCGCGGCGAAGTAGATGGCCCGCACCGCGTGACCCTCCACCGTGGACGCCTCGCGCACGGGTACCCGGTCGGAGTAGTGGGCGGGGTCGCCGTAGTGCGAGGGGTCGAAGCCGGACTTGGCGGCCCAGCCGTGCCCGCGGGCGTCGACGAAGTGCCGGGCCAGGTCGAGGTAGCGCCGCTCGCCGGTCTGCCGGTACAGCTCCACGAGGCCCATCTCGACGACCGGGTGCCCGTCCAGTTCGGGCCGCAGGTCGGCGCCGGGACCGAACGTGTCGGCGAGGTGGTCGCCGAACCGGGTGGCGACCTCCAGCAGCCCGGTCTCGCCGGTGGCCCGGGCCGCCGCCACGGCGGCCTGGAAGAGGTGCCCGGCGCAATAGTGTTCGTGGCTCATCCACAGCGCCGCGTACGGCTCCTCGCCGCAGATCTGGATGGCGGAGTTGAGGTAGCCGTCCTTGCGCTGCGCGGCGGCGAGGGTGCCGCCGAACTCGCGCAGCCACGCCAGCAGGGCCGGGTCGGGATCACGGCCGTGCTCCCACGCGACCGCCTCCAGCCACTTGTACACGTCGGAGTCCCGGAAGCTCTGCCCGGCCGCCTCGCCGGCCTGTGAACCGGCCGCTATCCGCAGGTTCGCGATGCTGCCGACCTTGGCGAGCCGGTCGTACCCGACCGGGATCGCGGCGCGGTTGGTGACGGCCCGGCGCGCCCAGAAGCCGTCCGCGAGGCGGGCGCCGTCCAGCGGCCGCAGGGCCACCGTCGCCGCGGGGCTGGGGGAGACCGGCGTCATGCGGCGGCCTGCCGCACGAACCGGACCCCGTCGGCGATGACGACCGCGTCGGCGGCGTCGGTGAGCACCACGTCCCCGCCGACGCCGCCGTCGAAGCGGAACACGCCGAGCGAGACCCACTGGCCGCTGCGCGGGTCCGGGGTACCGGCGAGCTTCTGGTTGACCGCCACCGGGGTGCTGCCGTCCGCGTGGTTGACGGTGTACGTCGCGTTCGTCGCCCGGTTGGTCCCCGGTGAGTACGAGACGAGCACCTCGTACCGGTCGTCGCCGGGCAGCGCCGGCCACCAGCGGACCGCGCTCGCGCCGGTGCCGGCGGCGTGCGAGAGGTAGTTGAAGCCGTAGTATCCGGCGACGCCCCGGCTGCTGGGCCAGGTGCCGGACACCACCTGGAAGCCGAAGTTTCCATTGTCGACGGTGATTTCCTCGCGGACGTCGGCCGGGGTGGGGGCCTGTACGAGGCTCAGCTCGTCGAGCCCGATGGCCGTGCCGCCGCCGCGTCCGGGGCCGGCGAGCGTGAACCGGATGGTGTGCCGGCCGGGCCGCAGCCGCAGCTGGTCCAGCCGCGCCACGTCGTACCCGTTGTTGCGCCAGGCGGTCATGTCCAGTGTGGAGACCCGCGGGGTCTGGCCGTCGACGGTGATCCGGACGACCCCGCCGTCGAGCGTGCGGAAGTAGCGCAGCCACAGTTCGTACTCGCCGCCCCGGCCGACGACGAAGGGGTACTCGATGAAGTCCCCGGTTGCCGCGGGCGTGTACGCGGCGCGGGCGCCGCCGCGCGCGGTGGCCTCCTTGACGAAGCTCACGGTGCCGCCGGAGACACGCGCTCGGGGCGCGGGGCAGCCCAGGTCGTGTGCGTCCTCGGTCAGGCGTGGGCCGGACCGCGGGGTGTCCCGGCCCTGTGTGAGCCACTCCAGGTTGAAGCGGGCGACGGCCAGCCGGCGCGGGCTGCCGTCGAGGTCGCCGTCGCAGCCGTACGCCAGGACGATGGTGCCGTCGGACATGCGCGCCAGGTCCGAGTAGTACGACCGGCCCGGATTGACGACCCGGCTGTACCGGAACGAGTTGCCCTCGTCGTAGCTGACCGACACGGTCATGTTCCACCGCATCGGCGCGTCCGGGCGGCTGAAGAGCATCCGGTCCACGTCCCGGCTGCGCGGGCCGCCGGTGTACCGGATGAGGCTGGCGTCGCAGCCGTTGAACAGCCCGGCGCCGTTGTCGTTGCGGGTCGGCGACCAGGTGATGCCGCCGTCGTCGCTGACCGAGATGCTGCGCGGCCAGTCCTGCCCGGAGCCGGGCCGGCTGTTCATGACGATGGTGCCGTCGGCGCGCTCGACCACCCGGGCCTCGCCCACGGTGGGGGTGTCCGGGCTCATCGGCACCGCGCCGCCGGACAGCCAGGTGCGGCCGTGGTCGTCGCTGTAGACGGTGGAGACGCCGTAGTTACGCTCGGCGGTCGGTACGCCGGTGATGATGGTGCGGTGCGAGACGGCGACCAGCAACCGTCCATTGCGGAGCTGGATGCCGTGGCCGGGGCCCGGCCCGTGCATCGCCCAGTTGTAGGAGAAGTGGGCGAACAGGCCGGTCAGGTCCTGGCGCTCGCTCCAGGTGGCGCCGCCGTCGGTGCTGGACGTGACGTAGAACGTGCTGGAGTCGGCCGAGCAGGTGGTGTTCTCCGGCAGCCGGACGCAGTTGTTGTGGAACAGGAACACCTCGCCGGTGACGTGGTCGACGACGAAGGTGGGGTTGGCGAAGGTCTCGCCGTTGACCGCCTCCGCCAGCACCTGCTGCGGGGTCCAGGTGCGCCCGCCGTCGGTGCTGCGCCGCAGCAGCAGGTCGTGCGGGCCGGCGTCGCACGTCTCGTGCCGGCCCTCGACGCACACCAGGATGGTGTCGTCCGGCAGTACGGCCAGCCCGTGCACGAAGTAGCTGGACAGCGGGTCGACGGCCGAGTCCCAGAGGGTGTTCTCCTCGAAGAACGGCGCGGCGGGCGGGCCGGACGCGGAGGCCGGGGACGGCAGGGCGACCGCGGCGGCGCCGGCGGCGAGCCCGAGGGTGAAGGTTCGTCTACTGATGGGGGACGAGGTCATGGGCTTCTCCTAAAGTCTCGGCGAGTACGGCGCGGAGGGCGGCCAGTTCGTCGTCGGAGTACGGCAGGAACGGCGGTACGGCGTGCGGCGGGCAGAGCCCGAGCAGGTGCAGGGCGGTCTTCATGGCTACGACGCCGCTGGCGCCCGGCCGTACGCCGAAGAGGGCGCGTAGCCGGTCGACGTCGCGCTGGCGCTCGGCGGCGGCCGCGTGCTCGCCGCGTAGCCCGAGCCGGAACAGGTCGAGGCAGAGCGCGGGGGCGAGCATGGCGACGCCGGGCACCACCCCGGTCGCGCCGGCGTGCAGCGCGCTGGCCATCCGCCACTCCACGCCCTGGGCCACATGCACGTCGTCCCGGTCCCGGGCCAGGTCGCAGAGCTTCGCCAGGAGCTCGTCGTCGGCGGAGCTGTCCTTGAGTCCGATGACGCCCGGCTCGTCGAGCAGGCGGCCGACGGTGTCCACGGTGAGCGCGTTGCCGGTGTACAGCGGGCTGTTGTAGACCACGACCGGCCGGCCGCATGCGACGACGGCGCGGAAGTGTGCGTACAGCTCGGGTTGCGTGTGTCGAAAGTAGAACGGGGCCAGCGCCACGACGGCGTCCAGGTCGACGTCGGCGAGCGCCGCCACGCGGTCCAGCGTTTCGCGGGTGCCGGCGCCGGCCACGGTGACCGTGATCCGGGCGGGCGCCCCGGCCAGTTCGCGCCACCGCGCCGACACGTCTTCGGCGTACGCCCGCACGGCGTTCGCGGACAGCGCGGGGCCCTCACCGTTGGTGCCGGCCAGCATCAGCGTGGTGATCCCGGCGGCCGCGAGGTGCGCCAGCAGCGGTTGGACGGCCGCCGCGTCGGGCCGGCCGTGCGCGTCCAGCGCGGTGACGAGCGGGATGGTCACCCCGGCGACCGGGTGGCCGGCGTGGGGGTCAGCGGTCGGCATGGCCCCGGACGCTACCGCCAACATGATCAGCGCACCAGACGCTAATAGGTATTAGTAATTCGCCGCCGTTACCGATGAGTTGCCTATTGACAGTTGCGAAGCCCTGGGCCGAAACTGTTGAGCCATCCGAGCTAGGACGCATTAGCACCGCATGAGCGCTGGACTGAATGAGCACTGGACTGAAAGAGCACTGGACTGAACGAGCAGAGGGGCTTCGATGACTCGACGACCGGCGAGACGGCCGACGCAGGCCGACATCGCGCGCCTCGCCGGCGTCAGCCAGGCCACCGTCTCGCTCGTGCTCAACGAACGCGACGCCGACGTGCGGATCAGCCCGGCGACCCGCGAGCGGGTGCTGACCGTGATGCGCGAGTGGGGCTACGTCGCCAACGCCTCGGCCCGGTCGCTGGCCGGCGGGAGCAACAAGATCATCGGTGTCTACACGTTCGAGCCGGTGTTCCCGACCACCAGCGTCGACTTCTACTTCCCGTTCCTGCTCGGCATGGAGCAGGAGGCCGCCGAGCTCGGCTACGACCTGCTGCTGTTCACCAGCGCGGGCGGCCAGCGGCAGATCTTCCGCGAGGGGCCACCCGGCTCGCGCTGGCCGACGGCGCGCTGCTGCTCGGCCGCGACCCCAACGTCGAGGAGATCGAGCGGCTGCGCGACTCCGGCTTCCCGTTCGTCTACGTCGGGCACCGCGAGGTCTCCGGCGCCCCGATCTCGTACGTCGCCGCCGACTACGCCAGCACCACGCAGCGGCTCACCGAGCGGCTCTTCGCGCTGGGCCACGAGCGGGTGGCGTACGCGCGGCTCGGAGACGGCGACGCGCAGCCCAGCCGCGACCGCGAGAAGGGCTTCCGCAAGGCCATGCCGGGCCGCCTCGCCGGTCCGGTGTGGACACTCGCGGCGGAGACCGAAGTGGACGGTCTCGTCGCGGAGATCCTGCACGGCGGCGTCACCGGCGTCGTCGCGGAGCAGGAGCTGCTCGCCGAGCAGATCCTGGCCAGCCTCCAGCGGCGCGGGCTGTCCGTCCCCGACGACCTGAGCGTGGTCGTGCTCGGCGACTCCACCGGGGCGCGCGGCGGCGAGATTCCCTGGACCGGCCTGGCCGTGCCGCGCGAGCAGATGGGCCGCGAGGCCACCCGCCTGCTCATCCAGCAGTTGGAAGACCCCGACGCGCCCACCCGGAGCGAGAGCGTCGCGTGCCCCCTGATACCGGGCGCCACCGTAGCGAGCCCACGAGAACCCGGAGTGTCACGATGATCCAGCCCGTACCCGCCGACTGGAACACCTGGGACGTCCAGTACCACACCGCCGCGGCCCATCTGCCCTCCGGCACCCGGGTACGCGTCGCCCTCGGCACCCCGGACGGGGCGCTGGTCGACGACTTCACCTGGCGGCGCGGGCTGGAGCGGCTCGGCCACCACACCGTCGACGGCGAGTACGCCGAGGTGACCGTGCGCCACGAGGAGACGCTGCTGCGGCTCGTCTTCGCCCGGCCGCGCCCGGATGTCCTGTGTGGACTGGCCGAGCTGGACGGCGCGGGATCGGTCCACCTGATCGTGGACACGCTGCCCGGCGCGCCCGCCGGCGACGGCGTCGAGTGGCCGTACGCCTTCTCCGCGCCGGTCACCGCCGAGGTAACCGATGCCGGAGCGCGACGGCTGAGCTTCCCGCCGGACGCGAAGGCGTGCCGGTTCGTGGTGGGCGGCGACGAGGGGGACCTCGCGTTCGACTTCGACGCGGCGCGCGAGCGGGCCGAGTCGGCGGCGATCGGCAGCTCCGGCTGGCTCGGCCGGTCCGCCGAGGGCTACCAGCGCGCCCTGACCTGGAACACGGTCATCCGCAGCGACCTGGGCCGGGTCATCACGCCCACCTCGCGCGACTTCGTCAGCCAGGCGCGCGACGGCTTCTACGGCACCTGGGCGCTGCACGGCTGGGACACGTTCTTCTGCGGGCTGGCCGCGACCTGGATCGACCACGACTACTCACGCGGCATCTACGACCAGATCCTGGAGCAGATCACCCCGGCGGCTTCGTGCCCAACCGGGTCTCCGACGAGCGGGGCCGCACCGACGACCGGTCCCAGCCGCCGGTCGGCGCGTACACGATGCTGAAGTCGTATCTGAGCACCGGGCTGTCCGACGAGACGCGCGACCGGCGGCTGCTCGCCGACGCGTACCCGCTGCTGCTGGGCTGGCACGACTGGTGGACGAGGGCCCGGCGCGGGCCGCACGGCGCGCTCGCCTACGGCTCCGACCCGACCGACGACCCGAAGTCGGCCACTGTGGACAGCACCCGCCGGGAGTCCGGCCTGGACGACTCCCCGATGTACGACGAGATCCAGTACGACCCGCGAACGCACACGATGGACCTGGCCGACGTCGGGCTCAACGCGCTGCACGCCGTCGACAGCGAGGCCCTCGCCCTGATCGCCGACCGGCTCGCAAACGCCGGCACCGCCGCGCGGCTGCGTGCCGAGCTGGCCGAGGCCGGCCGGCGGATGGACGAGGTCTTCTGGGACGAGGACGCCGGCCACTACCGCAACCGCCGCGCCGACGGCACGTTCGACGTGCACCTCGCGCCGACCATGCTGTGGCCGCTGCTGGCCCGGATCCCCGACCCGGACCGGGCCCGGCGCATGGTGGACACGCTCCTGGTGCCCGAGCTGCTCGGCGGGTCGCCGCCGCTGCCCAGCGTCTCGCGCAGCGACCCCGGGTACAACCGGCACTACTGCCGCGGGCGGGTCTGGGGGCCGCACGCGTTCCTCGTCGTAGAGGGGCTGCGCCGGTACGAGATGGACGACCGGGTCCGGCAGATCGTCGACGAGCTGCTGGCCATCTTCCGGCTCGAGTGGGAGCAGCACAGCCACGTGCACG
This sequence comes from Phytohabitans rumicis, assembly GCF_011764445.1. Taxonomy (NCBI): domain Bacteria; kingdom Bacillati; phylum Actinomycetota; class Actinomycetes; order Micromonosporales; family Micromonosporaceae; genus Phytohabitans; species Phytohabitans rumicis. The sequence continues at coordinate 384,790 of NZ_BLPG01000002.1, read as the reverse complement.
AGAACTACTTCTCCGACCCGGAGGAGGACATCCACCCGTTCGCGGCCCGCTCGGATTTCCTGATGGGCTGGGGCAACCTGCTGGCGTACCTGGCGATGCAGGAGCTGGTCGACGCCCGGCCCGGCGGCTGGCGGTTCGCCCATCCGGGGCGGCCGGCCGAGCTGACCAACCTCGTGCTGACCGAGGGGAAGCTCAGCGTCGTCGCGGCCGACCGGCTCTTGGTCACCCTGGACGGTGCGGTCCTCCTCGACGCCCCACCGGAGGTCGTCGTCGAGGACTACACGCGCACGGCGGACAGCGTGCGGGCCGTGCTCCGGGGATCCGGTCGGGTGCTGATCGGCGTGCCGGGGGGCGGCACCGTCGAGGTCGCCGCCGAGGGCCGCACGCCGGTGGAGCTCACATCATGATCCGGGTCATCGTCACGCGGCTGCTCACCGGCGTGCTGGTGATGTGGGGCGCGGCCTCGCTCATCTTCCTCATCGTGCGGGTCGCCCCCGGCGACCCGGCGTTGATCCTGCTGGGGCCGGACGCGAGCCGGGAACAGGTCGCCGAGCTGACCGCGTCGCTCGGCCTGGACCGGCCGCTGATCGTCCAGTACGCCAACTACCTCGCCGACGCGGCCCGGTTCGACTTCGGCAACTCGTACCTGCTCGGCCGGCCGGCGATGCCGGAGGTGCTGGAGCGGCTGCCGGCCAGCGCCGAGCTGATGCTCACGGCCACCACCATCGCCGTCGTCCTCGGCATCACGCTCGGGCTGCTGGCCGGCGGCCGCCCCGGCAGCGCCGTCGACCGGGTGGTGTCGGCGGCCACGATCGCGCTGCAGTCGTTCCCACGTTCTGGGTCGGCATCATGCTGATCCTCGTCTTCGCGCTGGTGCTGCGGATGCTGCCCAGCGCGGGGCCGGCACGCCCGCGCACATCCTGCTGCCGGCGGTCACGCTGGCGCTGCCGTTCACCGCCATCGTCGCCCGGCTGACCCGCACCAGCGTCGCCGAGACGATGCGCGAGCCGTACATCCAGACGGCCCGGTCGAAGGGGCTCACCGAGCGGCAGGTGCTGACCGGGCACACGCTGCGCAACTCGCTCATCCCGGTGGTCACGGTCATCGGGCTGCACATGGGCGGGCTCATGGGCGGCGCGGTCATCGTCGAGAACGTCTTCGCCTGGCCCGGCCTCGGCTCGCTCGTGGTGGACGCGGTGTCCACCCGCGACTACGCGATGGTGCAGGCGGCCACCTTCCTGATCGCCGGCATCGTGATGGTGTTCAACCTCGCCGCGGACCTGCTGTACTCCCAATTGGACCCGCGCATCCGGCTGGATGGCGCGGCATGACGGCCGCCCGCCGGCGCGTGCTGCGCCGCGTCCCGTACCTGGTGCTCGCCGCGTACGCGCTGATCGGCGGGATCGGCCCGCTGCTGATCGACTACAACCCGGTCCGCACCCCCTTGAGGACCGGCTGCTCGCTCCGGGCTCGCGGGTCTCGACCGGCGGGACCGCGTGGCTGGGCACCGACGGCCTCGGCCGCGACGTGCTCGCCCAGGTCGTGTACGGCGCCCGCACCTCGGTGATCATCGGAGTGTCCACCGTGGTCGTCGCGGCCGTCATCGGCGTCGCCGTCGGCATCGTCGCCGGCTACTTCCGCGGCTGGCTCGACACCGTCCTGGCCCGCGGCATCGACATCCTGCTCGCCTTCCCATCCATCCTGCTCACCATCGTCATCGCGGGCGCGTTCCAGCGCAGCGTCACCGTCGTCGTGGCGGCCCTGTCCGCGACCGCCTGGATCTCCTTCGCCCGCGTCACCCGCGGCGTCGCCCTGTCCACAAGGGAGCGCGCCTGGGTGGATTCGGCCCGGGTGCTCGGCGTACCACGGATCCACGTCATCGTGCGGCACATCCTGCCGTTCACCGCCGGTCCGGTGGTCGCTCTGGCCACGTTGGAGTTCGCGCTCGTCGTGCTGGCCGAGGCGGGGCTGAGCTTCCTCGGCATCGGCCTGCCGAACTCCGCCGTGTCGTGGGGCCAGACCATCGCCAACGGCAAGCAGTACCTGGCCACCGCCTGGTGGATCTCGGCACTGCCCGGTTTCGCACTGTCACTGCTGATCATCAACATCGGAATCCTGGGGGACCAGCTCACCGCCCGGTACGGGCGCGGACGCACGTCCTAACACCCCTCGACAGACGGGAACCCCACAATGCGCAGATCGCTCGCACTAGCCATAGTCGTCGCCGCGTCCGTCGCCCTCGGCGGGTGCTCGACCACCACCGGCGGCGAGTCCGGATCCGGCGGCGGCGAGGTCGTCGTCGCCGGCACGTACCCGATCGACAGCATCGACCCGCACGGCCCGCAGGGCGGCGGCACCGGCCCGCAGATGGCCGAACAGGCCATCTTCAGCCGCCTGGTCCGGCCGAAGCCGGACGGCACCGTGGACGGCGACCTCGCCACCGCGTGGAAGCCGGACGCGACCGCGACACAGTGGACGTTCACGCTCCGGCAGGGCGTGAAGTTCAACGACGGCAAGCCGGTGACCGCCAAGGACATCGTCGACTCGTTCAAGCGGTTCATCGACCTCAAGGGCACCAACTCCGCCAACTTCCCCGGGTACACGATGACCGCCACGTCGGAGACCGAGGTGGTGCTGACGGCGTCCAGGCCGGACGCGGCGATCCCGCGCAAGCTCGCGGTCTTCTTCGTGCTCCCGTCCGGCGTCGGGGCCAACGACACCGCGTTCTTCGAGCACCCGGTCGGCTCCGGGCCGTTCAAGCTGGAGAAGTTCAGCCCCAACGAGATCGTGTTCGTGCCCAACGCCAACTACTACGGCGGCGCGCCGAAGGTGTCGAAGGTGACGGTCCGCAAGATGCCGGAGCTGGCCGCCCGGCTCACCGCCCTGCGCACCGGTGAGGTCGACGTGGCCTGGGGCATCCCCGACGACCAGCTCCCGACGCTGCAGAGCGAGTCCAACCTGACCGTCCAAACCGTACAGAGCACGGCCGTGTTCACGATGTGGTTCAACTCCTCCACGCCGTCGCTCAAGGACGCCGCGGTGCGCCGGGCGCTGTGGCAGGCGGTCGACTTCCAGACCATCATCAAGCAGCTGTACCCGCAGACCGGCACGCTGTCGGAGTCGGTGGTGTCGCCGCAGACGCTCGGCTACGTGCCCCAGCAGCCGGTCAAGTACGACCCGGCGGCGGCGAAGGCGGCGCTGACCGCGGCCGGCTTCGACTTCTCCAAGAAGCTGCGGCTGCAGTTCGCCAACGCCGAGTTCCGCCCGTTCAACCAGGCCGTCGTGTCCGACCTGCAGAAGATCGGCGTGCAGGTGGACCTGCTGGAGAAGGAGCAGGCGGTGTTCACCAAGGACCTGCTGGCGCTGAACTGGGACATCAACTTCCAGCAGCTGTCCAACCCGACGTACGACGCGGCCAACACCATCGGCCGCCTGTACCCGTGCGCCGCGAAGCGCAACGGCTACTGCAACCAGCAGCTCGACCAGATCCTGGCCCAGGCCGGCGCCAGCGCGGACGAGCAGGAACGGGTCCGGCTGTACGGCGAGGCCAGCAAGATCATCTGGCAGGACGCGGTCGGCATGTTCCCGATGGCCGTCAAGTACGCGTACGCCTGGAACAAGCGCCTGTCCGGCTTCACGCCGGACCCGAACGGGCTGCCCGGCTTCGCCGGTCTGCAGGTCGGCTCTTGATCTCCACGAAGACGCCGGTGTCGGTGGACCACCTGCTGGCCGTGGACGGGCTGGTCGTCGACCTGCCCGGCCCCGGGGGCAGCGGCGTCCAGTCCGAGGAGCGTAGCGACGAGGATGGCCGTCGCTGGCCACTCCCGGGGCCGAAGCGAGCCAGCCAGCGCAGCCCGGCGGGACCGGTCCGGGTCGTCGACGGGGTGTCGTTCGACATCCCGCCGGCGACCACCGTCGGGCTGATCGGCGAGTCAGGCAGCGGCAAGACGATGACGGCGAACGCGATCATCGGCCTGCTCCCCGCCGGCGCCGGTACCGCGGGCGCGCTGCGCTGGCGGGGCGAGGACCTGCTGCCGGCCGGCGCCGCGCGGCGCCGGCGGCTGCGCGGCCGGGAGATCGCGATGATCTTCCAGGACCCGCTCGCCGCCCTCAACCCGACCCAGCGGATCGGCCGGCAGGTGGGGGAGATCCTCCGCCGCGCCGGCCGGCCCCGCGCCGAGGTACGCCGCCGGGTCCTCGAACTGCTCGACCGGGTCGGCATCCCGGAGCCGGAGCGCCGGGCCGGCGACTACCCGCACGAGTTCTCGGGCGGGATGCGGCAGCGGGCGATGATCGCCCTGGCCCTGGCCGGCAGCCCGGCGCTGCTGCTCGCCGACGAGCCGACCACCGCCCTGGACGTCACCGTGCAGGCGCGGATCCTGCGGCTGCTGCGCTCGATCCAGCAGGACGAAGGGCTGGCGATGCTGCTGGTCAGCCATGACCTGCGGGTGGTCGCGCACGTCGCGCACCAGGTCGTCGTCATGTACGCCGGCCGGGTCGCCGAGCGCGGGCCCACCCCCGCCGTGCTGAGCCGGCCGGCCCACCCGTACACCCGGGCGCTGGTCGACAGCGTGCCGGCGGTGCGGACCCGGACCGCCCTCGCGCATCCGCTCCCGGGCACGCCGGCCACCCCGGCGCGCCGGCCGCCCGGATGCGCGTTCCACCCGCGCTGCCCGCTGGCCCGCGACCGGTGCCGCACCGAGCAGCCGCAGGCCCGGCAGGTCGCGCCCGGCCGGTGGAGCGCCTGCCACTTCGCCGAAGAGGTGTCACATGCTTGAGGTCCGCGACCTCACCGTCGCGTTTGGACGGCGCCGCTCCCGGTTCGTCGCAGTCGACAACGTCAGCCTCGCCGTGGCCGCCGACGAGACGGTCGGGCTGGTGGGCGAGTCAGGATCGGGCAAGACCACCGTCGCGCGCGCGGTCGTCGGCCTGGTCCGGCCGGACGCCGGCGCCGTCACCCTCGACGGGGTACGCCTCGGGCCGGTCGGCCGGCGCCCGGCGGTCCAGCAGCGTGCGGTGCAGATGGTGTTCCAGGACCCGCGCTCGTCCCTCAACCCGCTGATGACCGTCGCCACGATCGTCAACGAGGCGTGGCGTACCCACCCGAGTTCGGCCCCGGCCGGCGACCGCACCACGGCGCTGCACCGGCTGCTCGACGACGTCGGCCTGGACGCGAGCGTGGCCGGGCAGCGCGCGGACGAGCTGTCCGGCGGGCAGTGCCAGCGGGTCAGCATCGCCCGCGCGCTGGCCGTCAAGCCGCGGCTGCTGGTGTGCGACGAGGCCGTTTCCGCGCTCGACGTGTCGGTCCAGGCGCAGATCCTGCGCCTGCTGGTCGACCTGCGCGAGCGCCACCACCTGGCGATGCTGTTCATCTCCCACGACCTCGGGGTGGTGCACCAGATCGCGGACCGGATCGCCGTCATGCGCCGCGGCGTGCTGGTGGAACAGGGGCCGGCCACCGCCGTCCTCGGCTCGCCCCAACACGAGTACACCCGGAGCCTGCTCGACGCGGCCCTGGAGCTGAACACCGACATGGCAGAGAGGTAGCCCGTGAAGACATCCACCGAGGTGCTCGTGGTCGGCGGCGGCCTGGGCGGTGCCGCGGCCGCGCTGGCGGCGCTGCGGCGCGGCCGGTCCGTGCTGGTGACCGAGGAGACCGACTGGCTCGGCGGCCAGCTGACCAGCCAGGGCGTCCCGCCGGACGAACACCCGTGGATCGAGCAGTTCGGTTGTACCCGCAGCTACCGCGCCCTGCGCGACGCGATCCGCGACTACTACCGCACCTGGTACCCGCTCACCGACGAGGCCCGCGCCCGGCCGGACCTCAACCCGGGACAGGGGCGGGTGAGCCGGCTCTGCCACGAGCCCCGGATCGGCGCCGCGGTGCTGCACGCCATGCTCGGGCCGTACCTGGCCGCCGGGCAGCTACGTGTCCTGTATGGACACCGGCCGGTCGGCGCCACTGTGGACGGTGACCGGATCACCGGCGTCACCGTCGCGGACGCCGCCGGGCAGACCGTCGAACTGACCGCGCCGTACGTCATCGACGCCACCGAGCTGGGCGACCTGCTCCCGCTGGCCGGCGTCGAGCACGTCACCGGCTTCGAGTCCCGTACGCAGACCGGCGAGCCCAGCGCGCCGGACGCGGCCCAGCCGGACAACATGCAGGCGTTCTCCTGGGTCTTCGCGGTCGACCACCGGGCCGGCGAGGACCACACCATCGCCCGGCCGCCGGGCTACTCCGCGTGGGCGCGCTACCAGCCACCACAGTGGCCTGACCGGCTGCTCAGCCTGACCGCCCCCGACCCGCGCACGCTGCAGCCGGTCCGGCGCACCTTCGTGCCCAACGCCGACACCGGGCCGGTGGTCGCCGACCAGAGCAAGGACGCCGGCGACAAGGACCTGTGGATCTTCCGGCGGATCCTGTCCCGGGCCGTGCTGCGCCCCGGCTTCGCGGCCAGCGACATCACCATCGTCAACTGGCCGATGATCGACTACCTGCCCGGCCCCCTCATCGGGGTCAGCGAGGAGGAGCGGGCCAAGCACCTCGACGGCGCCCGGGAGCTGAGCCTGAGCATGCTCTACTGGCTACAGACCGAGGCGCCCCGCCCGGACGGCGGCACCGGCTGGCCCGGGCTGCGGCTGCGCGGCGACGTGATGGGCACCGCGGACGGCCTGGCCAAGGCGCCGTACATCCGCGAGTCCCGGCGCATCCAGGCCCAGCGTACGGTGGTCGAGCAGGACCTGTCGTTCGCCGTCCGGGGCACCCGCGGCGCGGTGGCGTACCCGGACTCGATCGGCGTCGGCATGTACCGCGTCGACCTGCACCCGTCGACCGGCGGCGACACCTACATCGACGTGGCGAGCTGCCCGTTCCAGATCCCGCTCGGCGCGCTGATCCCGGTGCGGCTGCGCAACCTGCTGCCGGCCGGCAAGAACATCGGCACCACCCATATCACCAACGGCTGCTACCGGCTGCACCCGGTGGAGTGGAACGTCGGCGAGGTCGCCGGCGCGCTCGCCGCGCACTGCCTGGACAACGGCACCGAGCCGCACCAGGTGCACGCCGCCGAAGGCCGGCTCCGGGCGTTCCAGGACGAGCTGGTACGCGACGGCGTCGAGCTGGCCTGGCCGGAGGTCAAGGGGTACTGAGCCGGCTGCTACCCGCGCCACTCGCGGTGCAGCATCGCGTAGACGTACTCCCCGCGCCAGGCGCCCTTGACGAGCGCGCTGTCCACGAAGTGCGCCTCGCGGCGCATGCCCAGCCGTTCCAGGAGGGCGGCGGAGGCGGTGTTGCGGGCGTGGCAGCGGCCGACGATCCGGTGCAGGCCGACCTCCTCGAAGCCCCACCGCAGCACCGCGCGGGCGGCCTCGGTCGCCAGCCCCTTGCCCTGGTACCCGGGGTGGAAGACGTATCCGACCTCGCCCTGCCGGCTGAGCTCGCTGCGCCACACCAGCTCGACCTGGCCCACCACGTGGCCGGCCTCGGGCCAGACGGCGGCCAGGCTGAGGCAGTCGCCCTCGCGGGCCAGGCCGGTCTCGGTGGCCATCTGGCGCACCGCCGCCCGGGTCTGCTCCCGGTTCCGCGGCTCCCACAGCAGGAAGCGGGCCACCTCCGGCAGGCGCTGGTAGGCCCAGACGTCGTCCACGTCCGCCGCGGTGAACGGGCGCAGGAGCAGGCGGGCGGTGGTGAGGGGAACTGCTGGCCGGTGCACCAGTCGATCTTATGGACACCGGTCCAGCGGCGCCTCACGACCGGACCGCGCCCGCGGCGGCGTGCATCGCCGTGACGAACGCGGCGACGGCCGGGTGCCGGGCCGCGCCCCGCCGGTACGCGACGCGGGTACGCCGGCGGGTCGGGAGCGGCACGAGCCGTACCCCGGCGGGCGGCTGGGCGGCGGCGAGCTGCGGCACCAGAGATACTCCCTGGTCGGCCGCCACCAGGGCGAGGACGGTGGCGAAGTCGTCGGCGTGGTGGCGTACCCGCGGGGTGTAGCCGGCGGCGCGGCAGACCTGCAGCGTCGCGGTGTGGCAGAGCGTGCCGGGCGTGGCCATGATCCAGCTGGCGTCTTTCGCGGCGGCCAGCCCGCCGTCGCCCTGCCCCGCCGGCATCGCCAGGAAGACCGTCTCGTCCAGCAGCGGCACGGTGTCCAGTGCCGGATCCGGCTCCACCGGGACGGCGTCGTAGTCGTGCAGCAGCCCGACGTCGAGGCGGCGCTCGCGCAGCGCGGCCGGCACCGCCACCGGATCCAGCTCGGTGACCAGCAGCTCCAGCCCCGGATGCTCGCGTCCCAGCGCGACCAGCGTCGCCGGCAGCAGCGTGCGAACCGCGGTGGGGAACGCGCCGATGCGCAGCGGACCGGACACCCCCGCCGCCAGCGCGGCGACCGCGGCCGTCGTGCGCTCCAGGGCCGCGAGCACCGTCTCGGCGTGCCGCACCAGGACCCGCCCGGCCCCGGTCAGGACCACCCGCCGGCCCGCGCGTTCCAGCAGGGGTACGCCGACCTCGCGTTCCAATATGGACAGTTGCTGGGAGACGGCCGACGGCGTGTACGTGTGCGCCTGGGCCACGGCGGCGATCGTGCCGAGGCGGGACAGGTCACACAGCAGCCGCAGCCGGCGCACGTCAAGCATTAGGCCAGCTTACGTTTACCGTGAGCAAGCTGAACTGGATCTAACCGTTCGGGTGCCGGACGCTGCGTTCTATGACGCTCTCCGGTGTGTACGTGCCCCTGATCACCCCGTTCGACGATGCCGGCGCCGTCGCCCTCGACGCGCTGCGCACCCTGGCAAACGACGTGCTGGACGCCGGCGCGGCGGGCATCGTGGCGCTCGGCACCACCGCGGAACCGGCGTCGCTGACCGTCGCGGAGCAGCGCGCCGCCCTCGACACGATCGCGCAGGTGTGCCGCGACCGGTCGGCCCCGCTCGTGGTCGGCGCCAGCTCCGCCGACGCCGTCGCCGCGCTGGCCGGCAGGCCCGAGGTGGTGGCCGCGCTCAGCCTGGTGCCACCCTTCCTACGCCCCGGCGAAGCGGGCGTGATCGCGCACTTCACCGCGCTCACCGCGGCCAGCCCGGTCCCGCTCGTCGTCTACCACGTCCCGTACCGCACCGGGCAGGAACTGTCCGCCGGCAGCATCCGCCGACTGGCCGAGCTGCCCGGCGTGGCCGGCATCAAGTACGCCACCGGCGGCATCGACGCCACCGCCGTGCGGCTGCTCGCCGACCCGCCGGCCGGCCTCGCCGTGCTGGGCGGCGACGACGCGTTCATCTCCCCGCTGCTGGCGCTCGGCGCGCACGGCGGCATCCTCGCCTCGGCGCACGTCGACACGGCCGCCTTCGTCGACCTGGCGGCGGCATGGCGGGCCGGCGACACCACCACCGCGCGAACCCTCGGCGGCCGCCTCGCCACCCTGTCCGGCGCCCTGTTCGCCGCGCCCAACCCCACCGTCATCAAGGCCGTCCTGCACGCGCACGGCCGCATCCCGACCCCATCGGTACGCCTCCCGCTCCTGCCCGCCGACCCCGAGCTGGTACGGACGGCGCTTCAGCTCGCGTCGTCGCCCCACCCGCGGTCCGGTGCGTCGTAGCGATTCTCAGGCAGATTTACCCCGGTCCGTGTCACCTGCGGGCCGGATGCTCCCGCGGGCACCGCGCAGGTCGGCGGCTCGCGGAGCGAGCCGAGATCCCCGACCTACGCTGCCGGGTCCGCGAGACAAGCCCGCCCGGGGGTACGTGGGTCGTGAACCGCGGAGGGTGCGGCCGCGGGAGCAACGGCTCGGACCGCGACGGACCTCGCGGTAGCTCAAATCTCCATCTTCAATCGGCAGTCGGAGGCCGCAGAGACCGAAGCCACCCCAACTCCGAACGCTCTATAGAGTCGGTCAGCAGGACCAGTGACGTCAGGTCCTCGGGTTGCGGCAGCTTCTCGGGTTGAGGCGGCGAAGCCGTGCCGCGATCTTTCCATCACGTGCAGGGAGGGCCGCGATCAGCTGGTCCATGTTTGTCTTCCGCGGCCACTGGGCGCACGCCCACGACGTCGAGCAGGATCACTTCATGGCGCTCGCCGCCATGTACGTCGAGGCCGAGCCTCGGTACCGGCAGGTGGCCTGGCTACGCGACTGGCAGGCGTTCTGGCTCGACGCGACGGGAGCGCAGGGCAACGGCTGCAGCGACCTGCGCGCGGACGAGTACCTGCTGGACGACGCGCGGGTGGCGGAGTTCCGGGCGTTCCTTCGCGACTACGAGGCGTGGTGCACGGCGGTCGGGCCCGCCCTCGACCTGGCGGTTGGGATCGGCCCGGACAAGCTGGTGGCGTTCACCCGCAAAGTCGACGCCGTGCTAGTCGGCGACACCAGCCATCCAGCCGTCAACGCGTCAACTCCCTGATCCCAGAATCCTCGCCGACCCGCCGGCGACCCGCGCGAGCTGCTCCCTGATCAACAAATTGGCCGCCGGATGGGACAGTGATCTTCGCACGCGCGTATGACGATGGTTGGGTGATGCCGGATGTGTTGACGCAGCTCAAGGCCACGGCCGACGCGAGCGTCAGCACACCCACGTGGTCGTTGCGCGACGAGGATCTGGTCGAGTGTTTGGACGCTGTGCACGCGATCACGCAGGCGGTGGCGGCGTTGCAGTCGCGGCTGGTTCGGGAGATCGACAGCCGGGGCCTGGCCATCACGCGGCACGCGTCCAGCACGAAAGCGTGGCTGCGTGAGCATTTGCGGGTCAGTCCGCACGCGGCCAAGCGGATGCTGGAGCTGGCCCAGGCGTTGGATGCGCGGCCGGTGTTGGCCAAGGCGGTTGCCGACGGTCTGGTCAATACCGAGCAGGCTCAGGTGATCGCGGCCGCGTTGCGGCGTCTTCCGGCTGAGGTGGTGGGTAAGGCGGAGAAGGCGATGATCGGTCGGGCCGCCGAGTTTGAGCCGAACACGCTGCGCCGTTACGGCGAGGGCATCCTGGCGTATGTGGCGCCGGAGCTTGCGGAGGCCGCTGACGCGGAGGCGTTGGAGCGGATGGAGGCGCGGGCGCGGCAGACGCGGGCGTTTCACCTGACCCGGCACGGGGACGGTCGGGTGCGGTTGACGGGCTGGTTGGACGAGGACGGCGCCGCTACCGTCAACGCGGCGTTGGATCCGTTGTGCGCGCCGCGGCATGACGTGGATGTGCGCACCCCGGCCCAGCGCCGGGCCGACGCGTTGGTCGAGATCTGCGACCTGGCGATGCGGACCGAGGACTTGCCGGAGAGCGGTGGGGAGCGGCCGCATGTGGTGGTGACGGTGTCGTTCGATGTGCTGCGCTTGGCGCTTGGTGTCGGCACGTTGGACACCGGTGAGCGGCTCAGTCCGGAGCAGGTGCGCCGGTTGGCCTGTGACGCAAAGATCATTCCGGCCGTGTTGGGTGGCGATGGGCAGATCCTCGACTTGGGCCGTACCCGTCGGTTGATCAGCGGGCCGTTGCGGCGGGCGCTGGAGTTGCGGGACAAGGGGTGCGCGTTCCCCGGCTGTGATCGGCCACCGCGCTGGTGTCACGGGCACCACATCGTGTCGTGGGCCGACGGCGGACCCACCACGTTGGACAACAGCGTCATGTTGTGCGGCTATCACCATCGGTTGATCCATCGTGGGCATTGGACGGTTCGGATCGCCGTGGACGGGATGCCCGAGTTCATCCCACCCGCGTACGTGGATTTGGAGCGCCGACCACGCCGCAACACCTACCACCAACGCGAATGACCCCTCCGGCGTTGCCTCAAGATTTCGTGAGCACGTGGATGCCCGCGCCGACACGGGCCACCCCGGGGCTGCAGCGATGCGGATCATCGGCGGTCGGGAACGTCCCCACCCCGGGGACGCGACCGCACCTGAGCGACCACGACGGCGGCGGATCACCTGCTTCACCACCAACACCCGCAGGTCGGGCCGGACCGTGGCCGCGTAGTTTGGCGATCATGGCGGACTGGGGGATTCGACCGGCTTCGGTGGCGGCGGCGCACACCTGGGTGATCGAGGTGGGCGGCGCGTTCGCCGGTTGCGTGTCGCTGCGGCCGGCGGAGGACGCCCACTGGCTGGAACACGTGCTGCGGGGCAGTGCGGCCCGGCGGCTGTACGAGCGGTACGGATTCACCGTCGAGACCGAGGATCCGGTGGACGTGTTCATGGTGCGTGAGCCGGCCCGCGGCCCGCGACGAGATTCGTCCGCACGCCCTTGACCACGAACCACAGCGCCAGGGACAGCTCGCCCAACAGGCAGGGCAGCAGGATGGCCGGGAAGATCAGATCCGACAGCCTGGGGGAGACGACCAGCGCGAGGGTGTTGAGGAAGTAGCACCCGCCCGCCGCGACCATCAACGCGCCGATGACCCGCGGGACGAGCTGGGAACGCAGGATCAGCACGCCGATCAGCGCGCAGAAACCCGCGAAGAAGGCCAGCGCGAGGCCGAAGCCGGCGGAGAACAGCCGTACGGCCAGATAGGACAGCGCCTGCCGCTGCGGGTCGTCCAGCGCGGCGAGTGCGTCGCCCTCCTCGAGCATCAGCAGCGGGACGTACAGCTGGAGCAGGCTCGCGCCCTCGATCGTCACGCTCACGAGGCTGAACACGAGCGCGAGCCGCGCCAGCGTGGGCCCGACGGGCTTGAACAGGTGGCAGACGAGGACGTTCACCACGACCGCGGGTATCAGGTAAACCAGGTGGACCGCCAGGCCCCACCGCCACAGCGACTCGCCGTCGGCGATCGCGTCGGCCGTCGCGGCCGCGTCACCGGGCACGATCAGCGATCCCCGGGCCACCCCTTCGGCGAAGAGCCCACCCACGATCACCAGAAGGTAGGACACGCCCGCGATCCGGGCCAGCACCGTCGCGCGAGCCTGCGCCATGGGTACGAGTGTCCAACGGCCGGGCAACGTCCACTTGCGGTAGATCCTGATGTTCTTCAGGTACGCGTCGCACCGCGCGGACATCCCGGCACGGCCGTACAGGCCGGCTTTGAAGTAGTGGGTCGCCCGCCCGTGATCGGCGAAGCTCGCCCGGAACTGTTGGACATCGCTGCGGGGCCCGGAGTCCTGGCCGGGGTACGTGCTGGGGTCCGTGTCGTAGATCCAGAAGTGGGGGTCGCCGCCACCCATGACGCGGCCGCTACCCCGGCCGAGGCGCCGCCGTGACGTCCATCGAAAGAGCTGAACGCGGACCCGGAATCCATGGCCATTCGGGCGAGTGGGTCCGCCCGTTCGGCGTAACAACGAGAGAGCGCTCGTACCACACGACAAGCGTCGCGGCGACGGACTGTTGAGGATACGAACGCACTTTGTTGGCACGGGGGACAGCAATGGAGGAAATTGTTCAATTCCGGATCCTGGGTCCGGTCAGCGCATGGGTGGACGGGCGCCAGTTAGCGTTGCCGGCGGCGAAACAGCAGGCGCTGCTCGCCGCCGGTCTGCTGAGTACGGGCCGCACCGTCCCGGTGTACCGGTTCGTCGATGCGCTGTGGGATGGCGCGGCCCCGGCGACCGCGCCCGGTTTGATCAAGAGCTACGTCTCCGCCCTGCGGCGGGTCCTGCACCTGCGGGGGGCGGCGCCGGTCATCCTCACCCGCCCGCCGGGCTACCTTTTCCAGGTCGGGCCCGGCGCGCTCGACCTGCATCAGTTCGAGTCACTGGTGGCGGAGGGGCGGCGGGCCGGGTCTGCCGGCCGGCCGGAGGACGCCAGCCGCGCGTTGCAGTCCGCGCTCCAGCTCTGGCAGGGCCCGGCGCTCGGCGGGCTCGGCGGGTCGTACCTGCTGGCCGAGGGGGAGCGGCTGGAGGAGTTACGCCGCGCCGCGGTCGAGGACAGGATCGCCGCGGATCTCGCGTTGGGCCGTGCCGCGGCCGTACTGCCCGAGCTGATCGGGCTCGTCGCGGCCGATCCGCTGCGGGAGAGGCTGCGCGGCCAGCTCATGGTCGCGCTCGCCCGGGTGGGACGGCAGGCCGACGCGCTCGACGTGTACCGGCGGGGGCGCACCCTCTTGAACGAGAACTTCGGCCTCGACCCGGGTCCCGAGCTGCAACGCCTACACCAGGCGGTGCTGACCGGACGGGAAACCGCGCAGCCCGAGCGGATCTCCGCCCGACCGGCGTGCCCCGCCCAGTTGCCACCGGACACCATCGACCTGACCGGCCGGGATGCCGTCGTCGAGGCGGTCCGCGTGGCGCTGCGCGACGCGGCGACTGTCGGCGGTGCCGCGACGACGATCGCGATCTCTGGCATTGCGGGCGTCGGAAAGTCGGCGCTCGCCGTCCACTCGGCACACGCCGCGCGCGCCCACTTTCCGGGCGGCCAGCTCTACGCGACGTTCGACGCGGGCGGGCGGGCGGTCGAACCCGGCGAACTCCTGGCGCGGTTCCTCAGGGCGCTCGGCTACCACGACCCGGACATACCGGCGTCGACGGCCGAGCGCACCGCGCTGTTCCGCAGCGCCCTGGCCTCCCGGCGGGTGTTGATCCTGCTCGACGGTGTGCGCTCGGAGTGCCAGGTCCGGCCGCTGCTGCCCGGCACGCCCGGGAGTGCCGTCCTCGTCGCGAGCCGGGCCAGGCTGGCGGGGCTGGAGTGCGCCCGCCACGTACCCCTCGATGTGCTGGCACCCGCCGAGTCCGTGCGCCTGCTCGCGCACCTGGCGGGCGCCGACCGGGTCCGGGCCGATCCCACCGCGGCGCGGGAGATCGCCGTCCACTGCGGCCACCTGCCGCTCGCTCTGCGGGCGGCCGGCGCGCGGCTCGCGGCGCGGCCGCGATGGTCGCTGTCCGCGTTAGCCGGTCGGCTGCGGGACGAATCGCGGCGCCTGGACGAGCTCACGGTCGGCGACCTGTGCCTTCGCGTCCGCCTCGAGGCCAGCTATCTCAACCTGAACGAGCCGGAGCGCCGCGCCTTCACGCTCCTCGGCACCGCCGGACTGCCCAGCCTCACGCCATCAGTGGCCGCGCGGGTGCTATCGGTCTCCACTGTGGAGGCCGAGCGGCGGCTCGACCGCCTCGCCGAGACCCGGCTCGTGGACCTCGTCGTGGCCGGGGCGGACGGCCAGCTCCAGTATCAGTTCCACGAGCTGACCAGGCTTTATGCTCGTGAGCGCGGGGAGGCGGCCACCAACATCTACTGAGGACTGCACCGGCGCTGCACCGGCGCTGCACCCACGATGGCCACGCTGGTCATGAGGGAAAGCAGCGGAGGAGGGAGCGCCATGCCGGACCCGCTCGTCACGTTCACGGATGTCGAGCGGCTTGTCGTCGACACGCTGAAGGACCGGCCGGAGCTGGCCGGCGTGGTCGTCGACAACCGCCCGCCACCGGGCTTCAACGGCACCCAGAAGGCCGTGCTGGTCTCCCGGGTCGGTGGCGCGTGGATCGACGACGAGCACCTGGATCAACCGCTGGTCGACTTCGAGGTGTACGGGCCGGACAAGTCGGCGACGCACGCCGTCGCCCTCGCCGCCCGCGCGCTCACGATCAGCCTCCGCGGCGTCTCCTACGGCGGTGCGCTCGTCGTCGACGTCGTCGAGGAGGACGGGCCGCGCTGGCTGCC
Source organism: Phytohabitans rumicis (assembly GCF_011764445.1). Lineage (NCBI taxonomy): Bacteria > Bacillati > Actinomycetota > Actinomycetes > Micromonosporales > Micromonosporaceae > Phytohabitans > Phytohabitans rumicis. The sequence goes on along the minus strand of NZ_BLPG01000002.1, from coordinate 369,238 downwards.
CGACTATCACCACCCCGGCAGCAACCGGTACCTGTCCACGGTCCGGCTCGTCATTCGACCGGCCTGACACGTCTCGAAGGAGCCACACATGGCTGGCAACAACGCCAGGGAGATCCGGGTCGCTGGCAGCGGCCGGATCCTCGTCGCACCGCTCAACACGGCGGCGCCGACGGACACGACCGTCGCGTGGGCCGCCGCCTGGAAGGACCTGGGATACACCACGACCGACGGCGTCAAGCTGGCGAAGAAGGACAAGATCGATCCGATCGACACCTGGCAGAGCGTCAGCGCCGCCAGGTTCGTCTACTCCGACCGCGATCTGACCCTGAAGTTCCAGCTGCTCCAGCTGAACGAGGACACGCTGCCGTTCTTCTTCGGCGGCGGCGCGGTCGAAGCGAACGGCGCGGTCGCCGGCAACTTCAAGTACAACCTGGCCGCTGACCCGTCGTTCGACGAGCGGATGCTCGGCGTCGAGTTCACCGATGGCGGCGACGTGAAGTACCGGCTCGTCGTCGCGCGCGGCCAGGTCACCGAGACCGAGGAGGTCGCGCTGGTCCGTACCGCGCCGATCAAGCTCGGCATCACGTTCACCGCGCTGGCGGTCGACTCGGCTGCCCCACTGGTCACCTTCCTCATGAAGGACCCCGCGTTCGCGGTATAGGAGTACGAGATGCCAACCTTCAACGTCAACGCGGCACGCGCGCAGCGCCTGGAAACGCTGGGCCGGGAGTGGAAGTTCGAGCTGGACGGCGAGATCTACAGCCTGCCCACCGAGTTTCCGCGGAACGCCGCGAAGAGGATGCAACAGCTCGACGAGCAGGACGTCGACGGCCTGCTGGAGCTGTTGCTCGGCCCGGAGCAGTTCGAGCGGTTCGCCGCGCACGACCTCAGCGTCCAGGACGTGGCCGCCGTCCTGGAGGCGTACGGCAGCGAGACCGGGCTGAGCCTGGGGAAGGCTGAGCCTCGGTGACCTCGTCGAGGAGCATGCCGAGGCTCTCGAGGCCGACCTGCTGCGCCACTACGGCGTCGACCTCCTCGACTGGTACCGGGGCCGGCTCTCCTCGCGCCGGCTGCGCGTGCTGGTCGAACGCCTCCCGGCCGACTCGTCGTTCGCCCGAGCGGTGCACGGCGAGGCGGCGGACTGGGGCGTCACCGAGCACCTGCTGGCGGCCGTGGTGGACCAGCTGGCCGTGGCCAACTGGATGTTCGCCACGGTGAACCGCGACGAAGACGCCGAACAGATCCCGTACCCCGAGCCACTGGCCCGACCGGGCCTGGAGACATCGCCCGAGGAGCCCACACCGGACGGCGCATCACCCGCGGAGATAGCGGCCTTCTTTGGCTTGCCTGGATGAGATGAGGACGCATGGGCAACCCGATCGAGGAGCTCCAGAACGCGGTCAGGGACCTGAAGGAGCAGATCGCGCGGGTCGAGGCGGACGCCGGCACGCGCTTCAAGGACGTATTGCAGCCGGCGATCACAGACCTGACGACCCGGATCGCGAAGATCGAGACAGACGCAGCGAGTCTCTTCAAGAAGGACCGGGGCTGGACGAAGAACGAGGCGTTCGCCGAGACCAGCACGGCTGCCGGGGTCCTGGGCGAGGCGACCGGAGTCAAGCTCGAAGGGAGGCTGGCAGACGTCAGCGCGGGTCTGTTCAAGGTCGAGTTCGTCAAGTGGGACTTGGACAAGATCCTGGAGGAGCGCAGGGAGAAGCGGAGACTGTCCGCCCTCCAACAGTTGCCCGAGCAACTGGATCTAAAGGCGCTGGCGGCGCGCAACGTTGCGGAGGACGGCAAACGCCGAGCAGAAAACGCGATGCAGCGGGCGAACCAGGCATGGACCCGCGCGGGCCTGGCGAAATCCATCGCGGACGGTGCGAAGGGTCGGGCCGACCATGCCATGCGTGAGGTGAAGGCGCTGTACGGCCAAGCCGACGTCGCGGGCGGCGCCATCAAGCGGCTGCGGCACGAGGTCGAGGTGCTCAACACCGCGTTGGGCAGATGACGATGGGTAGGAGGGTCGAGCGTCCGTGAACAGGAACATTACGGTGGTCACCGCGTCGCTGGGCCGGCTGAGTACCGCGCTGACCCAGGCCAGCACCGCCGCCGGCAGGTTGCGTACGTCGGCACAGCTGGCCGGTACGGCGGCGAGCCAGCTCCGCTCGTCGGCGGACCAGGCGGCGGGCGCGGTGCAGCGCGCGGGCCGGAACGCGGCCACCAGCGGCGGCCTCATGGGTGGATTCCGCAAGGGACTCGAAGGCGCGACGGTGGCACAGCGGGGCCTCAACACCGCGATGAAGGCCAACATCCTCGGCGCGATTATCGCCATCGTCATGATGCTGGTGACGAAGCTGATCGACATGGCGATGCAGTCGGAGACCGTACGCAAGGTCATGCAGGCGGTGTTCAAGAAGATCGGCGAGGCCGTCGGCTGGGCCATGGACTTCGTCACCAAGGAGTTCGGAAAGTGGAACAGGATCCGAGCCGACGTGGTGGAGGTGATCGGCCGGCTGGGCGACTGGCTCCAGGACAAGTGGAACCAGATCACGGGCAGGCTGAAGGCCGCCTGGGACGGCCTGTCCGGGTTCGCGAGGTCGGCGTTCGAGGCGGTGCTCTCCGCCGTCCGGGGTCCGATCAACGCGGTCATCGGGCTGGTCAACTCGGCCATCCGCGGTCTGAACAGCGTTCGGGTCTCGATCCCGGACTGGGTGCCGGGTGTCGGCGGCAAGACGTTCGGCGTCAACCTGGCGCTGATCCCGCAGCTCGCGGCGGGCGGCATCGCGATGCCCGCGGTCGGCGGCCGGCTGGTGACGGTCGCCGAAGCGGGTCAGCCGGAGGCGATCGTGCCGCTGTCCAAGCTGCCGGACCTGCTCGATCTTCGACCCCGGCGCGGCGCCGAGCAGCCCATCACCGTGAACGTCTATCCGCAGGCGCGGCAGTCCGAGTACGAGATCGGTCGGATCGTCGCCCGTGAGCTGGCCTGGGCGGGGAAGCGATGACCACGATCCTCGGCCGGGCGCCCGGCAGCACTCTTCAGGAGCCCGTGTTCGCCGTCGACGGCTGGGCCGGCAACGCCGTTGACGACCTCGGCGTCGAGTGGTGGGTGACGAAGGAGGAGGGCTGGTCGTCGGCGCCGCCGCTGCGGCTGTCCCTTGTGGACCGTCCGGAGCGCGACGGGACGTTCGACTCGCCGTCGTACCGGGGCCCGCGGGTGGTCACGCTCGAAGGCAGCGCGGTGGCCCCGGATCGCTCGACCAAGGAGTACGCGAAGGATCGGCTCGCGGCCGTCCTCAACGACGGCGCTCTTCTGCTGCCGCTGGTGGTGACCGAGCCGCACCTGACCCGGCAGTCGCTGGTCCGGCTCTCCGCGGAGACCAAGATCAGCGACCGCAAGAACGGTGTGTTCGACTTCTCCCTCCAGATGACCGCGCCCGATCCGTTGCGATACAGCGCGGCGCTCAACGCGGCGAGCTGCTCGCTGCCGACGTCCAGCGGTGGCGTCACGTTCCCGCTCACCTTCCCGCTCGACTTCGGCCAGGGTTCCTCCGGTGGCCGGCTCCAGCTGGAGAACCGCGGCAGCGTACCGACCTGGCCGGTGTGGCGCATCGCCGGACCGTGCACAGACCCGGTCGTGATCAACCCGGAGACCGGCGAGCAACTGGCGTTCGGGTTGACCGTGCAGTCGGGTGAGGTGCTGGTGGTCGACACCGATGCCCGCACGGTGCTGCTCCAGGGCACCGCGTCCCGGCGCTCGTTCCTGCTCCCGGACTCCGAGTGGTTCGCGTTGCGACCCGGCAGCAACAGGATCGGCTTCCGCGCGGCTCAGACCGAGCCGGCGGCCCGGCTTACCGCCGAGTGGCGGGACGCGTGGACATGAAGGAAGGCAGCGATGGCAGAACGTGATTCGGGCTGGATGTCCGGCGGTGTCGTCGACGCGGAGGACGCCCGGCTCGCCACCGGACTGCTCGCGGCGCCCGGGGCGACCCCGCTCCAGAGCCGCGGCGGTATCCGGCCGTCAGGCGGTCACCCGGCACGCGTGGAGGCCACGTCGACGCCGTCGAAGGACGTGACCGTACGGCCGTTCCAGGCGGTGATCCAGGGGACGAGATCGACGGCCGCGGGCTCGTACCTGGTGACGCTCGATGCGGTCAAGACGGTCGACGTGCTTGGCGCGGCACCGGCGCACGGCTCCAACGAACGCTTCGACCTGATCGTGGCGCGCCAGTTCGATCCGCAGTACGCCGACTCCCGTTCCGGCATGGTCGTGGAGCGGGTGACCGGTACGGCCGGCACCACGCCCGTGGACCCCGCCGTCCCCGGCGATCACCTGAAGCTGGCCCGGATCCGGGTGCGCGCCGGCGCCACGACCATCACCGAGGCGGACATCTCGGACCTCCGCGCGTACACCAGCGCGCTCGGCGGCATCATGCTGGCCCGCAACGCGACGGACCGGCCGCTCAACCCGTACTGGGGTTTCTACGTGCACCGCCTGGACACCAGCCGGCTCGAGGTCTGGGACGGGGGACCTGGCGGGCACCCCTGGAGGACGACACCGGATGGGTCGAGGTCCCGGTCACGGCCGACTGGACCGCGGCCGGCCCCGGGGGCGACGACGACCCGGTGGTCAGCGTCCGGCGAGTAGGGCGTGCCGTCTACCTGCGCGGCGCGGTCACCCGGCGAAACACGGTGTTGTCGCAGGGAGCCGTGGTCGCCACGGTGCCGGCGCCGTTCCGTCCGCTCTGGGCACACCGCTGGGTGGGCGGGTGCAGGTTGGGAGCCCTAGCCAACGCACCGCAGTTCTACGAGTGGGGTCTTCTGCCCGACGGCAGAGCGTGGATCTTCCCGGAGGGGACCATGCCCATCAACGAATTGGTCTTCGTAAACACCTCTTGGCTGCTCGAACCCTGACCGCGACCGGAGGAGGAGAAGAACCATGGCAGAACGAGACTCCGGGTGGGTGTCGGGCGGTGTCGTCGACGCGGAGGACGCCCGGTTGGCGACCGGTGTCCTCGCCGCCCCCGGCAGCGGCCCGATCCAGTCCCGGTCGGGGATCAAGGTGGCCGCGGGCTCGCCCGGCTTCGTCCGGCCGACGCCGACGCCGTCCGGGTCGGTCACCGTCGAACCGTTCCAGGCCGTGATCCAGGGCACGCGCACCGCTGCCGCCGGCCCGTACCTCGTGACGCTGGACGCCGTGAAGAGCATCAATGTGCTCGCCGTGCCTCCGCATCCGTCGAACGCACGCCGGGATCTCATCGTCGCCGTCCAGAGCGACGCGCAGTACGGCGACCAGCGCACCGGTTTGGAGATCCGGCACGTGCCCGGCGAGGCGTCCGCTACCCCGGTCGACCCGGCTGTGAGCGGCGACTACCTCCCGCTCGCGAGGGTCGCGGTCGCCGCGAACGCGACCTCGATCACCGCGGGGAACATCGCGGACCTGCGGGTGTTCACGGCGGCGTCCGGTGGCATCATCCCGGTGGCGAACCGCGCGAGCCGCCCCCCGGCGCCACACCCCGGACAGGCCGTCTACGTGCGGGAGAACGACATCGCCGAGGTGTCCGACGGCACCAACTGGTACCCGATCGTGCGCGGCGGCGTGGCGATCTACGGCCCGGCCGACCCGGGCTGGCCGAAGCTCGCTCCGACGTCGGCCGCCACCCAACTGGTGATCAACAAGGTCACCGTGCCGGCCACGCCGTACACCCGCACGCTCTTCGTCACCGGCCACGCGATGATCACCTACACGGCACACACCGGCCGGTACGACCTGGGCATCCAGGTCAGCGGGGAAACCGGCCCGGCGAAGGCTATTTCGGTCATCCAGCCGGCCGCCGGCGACGCCTACAACAGCGCCGGCGTCACCACGGTCATGGCCCAGCCCGCCAACAGGGCCCTCGTGCTCGACCTCTACCTGGTTCGGGCGGGCGGCGCCGGGGCGGTCAACGGCGGCCACGCGCTGCCGTACACGTCGATCAACGTACTCGCGATACCGGCGTAGGGGGTGTCGGGTGTCTGGCTCCCGGTACGCGTACCTCGTGGCTGACCTGCGTACGGGCGCGGTGGTGGACGAGTTGCCGCTGCACGGCGTCTCGTTCGGCACGGTGCTCAACGACGCGGGCGAGTTCCGCGGAATGCTGGCGATCGGCGACCGGCGGATCGGCATCCGCGAGCCGCAGCGGGTCACCGAGCCCGGCCGCACCGCCTTGTACGTCGCCCGGGACGGCGTGCTGGTGTGGGGCGGTGTCATCTGGACGATCAAGTACAGCTCGCCGGACCGGACGCTGGAGATCGGTGCGGCGGGGTTCCTGTCCTACTTCGACCGGCGGCGCGTGCTGCCGGCGACGTACGACCCCGCGCGGGACGACGTCGCCACGCTCGTCACGACGTATACGGACGTCGAGCAGGCCCAGATCGCCCGGTCGTTGATCCGCACCGCGCAAGCTCACCCGGGCGGGGACATCGGTGTGCAGGTCGATCCGGTGACGCCGTCCCAGGTCGCGGGGCGCCCGCGGTCGCTGACGTACCCGGGGAGTCAGTTGAAGAGCGTGGGCGAGGCGCTGCGCGAGTTGGCCGCGCTCGACGGCGGCCCGGACTTCCTCATCGACGTGACGTTCGGGCCGGCCGGTCGCCCGATGCGCCGGCTCCAGGTCGGCGAACCGCAGCTCGGCCAGGACGGCTCGCCGCACCTGTGGGAGTACGGCGCGAACCTGGTCTCGTACACCTGGCCGTGGGACGGCGCGTCGATGGCGAACCGGGTGTACGCGGTCGGCGCCGGCGGCGACGCGGGGCAGCTGATCGAGGTCGCGGACGATGCCTTGCGGCTCGGCGCCGGCTGGCCCCTCGCCGAGGCCGAGGTGTCGCACGTCGACGTCGCGGACCGAGGGCTGCTCGGCTCGATCGCCTCGGCGCAGCTGAGCACGGTGGCCGGTCCCGTGGTCCTGCCCGAGCTGGTGGTTCGCGCCGACCGGGAGCCGGTGCTCGGCTCGTACCAGGTGGGTGACCACGCCCAGGTGGTCGTGAAGGACGGTTTCTTCCCGGGCGGGAAGGAGTTTCGGGTGCGGATCCTCGGCATCGAGGTCACGCCGGGCAACGACGCGGGCGAGGAACTGGTCGCGTTGACCGTCTCGCCGGTCCGGGAGGAGCTGTCATGACCAGGGTCAGCCGGGTGGACTCCATCGCCAGCGAGCTGCGTGACATCAAGCGGCGGCTGCACGCGCTGGAGACGGCGCTCGGCGCGGTGAGCGCCCGGACCGCCGCCGCGACGAGGACGGATCAAGAGCCGGACGACTCCCCGCCGAAGCGGTAGGGCCTCGATCAAGGGCAAACGGTCGTGGATTGGCGATCCAACCACGACCGTTTGCCCGTGCGGGGTTAGGAACGGTGGGCGTGCCAGCCGATGGCGACCATCGCGACGTACTGGGGCAGGGCGAGCAGGGCGGACAGGGGGCCGCCGCCGGCGAAGAGCACGGCCAGTACGCCGCCGACGATGAACAGGATCGGCACCCACGCCGGCAGCGCCCGCGAGCGCACCAGCGCGACCGTGATGGTGATCTGGGCGACCAGCAGGAGCAGGAAGCCGGGAAACGCGACGCCCACCTGGGTCAGGTCCTGGTCGCGGACGTACTCGAGCAGGGCCTCCGCGTCGGCGGCGGGCACCGTGGTCTGCGTGCCCAGACCGAGCAGGGCCATCGGGATAGCGGCGCTGACCGCGTACAGGGCGGTGCCGAGGGCACCCACGGCGAGGCTCACCGTGGCCCAGGCCGCGCCGCGCCCGCGGACCAGGGTGCACACCGCGGCCAGCAGCGCGAGGATGCCCAGCACGTTGAGCGCGGTGCCGTACGTCGCGGCGATCCACGCCGACTGGTGGTCCGCGAGCCACGCGATCCTCACGTGGTCGCCGTTGTAGCCGGCCAGGAGGTTGGCCAGGTTGCCGAGCCCGCCGAGCACGATCGCGACGAGCAGCAGGAGCCCGCGGGTGCCGGAGCCGCGCGGGGTGTCCACAGTGGCCGCAGTGGCCTGGATGGTTGTCATGGGCACAGCGTGCGGCGCGGCGGGGGTGCCGGCCCAGGGAGCGGGCAACCATCCGGTCGGGGAGTTTTCCCGAGCCGAGTGGTGGCGCGCCCCTACCGCCCTGGGGGCGCCGGGCCGCCACCATGGAGGGCATGACGAGATCACGGCGGGCCGGCGTCGCCGCCACCGCGCTGCTCGGCCTGGTGGTGGTCGAGGCGCTCGCGGCGTACGTGCTGGGACCGCTGTCCGGGCTGACCGCCCGTGAGCTGAACGACCTGCTGGTGCTCTCCAACGCCACCCTCGGCCTGGCGTTGGCGCTGGCCGGCTGGCCGATCGCGGCGTACCGGCCGGGCAACCGGATCGGCTGGCTGCTGCTGGGCGGCGGCGTCACGTACGCGTCGACCGGGGGCGGGCTGGCGCTGCTGCACGCCGTCGCCAACGCCGGCGGGGCGGACCACCCGGCGTGGCGGGCGGTGGCGACCGTGGTCAGTGGCGGCTGGGCCGGGGCGATCGCGTTCTTCATCCCGATGGCCCTGCTGTTCTTCCCGGACGGGCACCTGCCGAGCCGCCGGTGGCGCTGGCTGGTGGGCGTCATGGCGGTCAACGGCCCGCTGTTCTTCGCGCTCGGCGTCACGTCCGGCTTCAGCGGCGAGGTCGGCGTGCTGGGCTACCTGACACTGACCGAGGAGCGGGTGGCGCCGATCGGTCTCGCGTCGGCGGTCGGGCTGCTGGTCTCGTACGTCGGCGTGCTGGTCGCCATCGTGGTCCGCTTCCGGCGCGGCTCCGAGGCCGTACGCCGGCAGCTGCTGTGGGTGATGCTCGCGCTGCTCGTGGTCGTGGTGGTCTTCGCGCTGGACCCGCTGCTGCCGGACAGCGTGCTGAGCATCTACCCGATGCCCTCGTGCCGCTGGCCATCCTGCTCGCCATCTTCCGGTACCAGCTGTTCGACATCCGGCTGGTGTTCTCGCGCTCGCTGCTGTACGTGGTGCTGACCGCGATCACCGTCGGCGCGTACCTCGCGATCGTGGCGGTCCTCAGTGGACTGGTCAAAGTGGAGGTGGTGGCCACGCTGGCGGTCGCGGCGGCGTTCAACCCGGTCCGGGTGTGGTTGCAGCGCCGCGTCGACCGGGCCGTGTACGGCGCCCGCCGCGATCCGGTGCGGGCGATGGTCGAGGTGGGCGCCCGGCTGGGCGGCGAGGGGCTCGACGGGGTGCTGGAGGCGCTGTGCGACGTGATGCGCTTCCCGTCCGCGGCGATCGTGGCGCACGGCGCGCAGCTGGCCAGCCACGGCGAGGCGCCGGCGGTGCTGCGCGCGATCCCGCTGCGCCGCGGCGAGGAGCGGATCGGCGAGCTGGTCGTCGGGCTGCGGTCCGGGGAGTCCACGTTGGACACGGACGACGAGCGGGTGCTCGCCTTGCTCGCCGCGCCGATCGCGGTCGCCGTGCACGCCACCCGCCTGGCGCAGGATCTGAGCCGGTCGCGGGAGCTGGTGATCAGCGGGCGCGAGGAGGAACGCCGGCGGATCCGCCGCGACCTGCACGACGGCCTGGGCCCGGTGCTGACCGGGGTGGTGCTCAACGCCGAGGCGGCGCTGCGCCTGGTGCGCAGCGCGCCGGACCGCAGCGAGGCGCTGCTGCGCGAGCTGCGCGAGAACACCACCGCCGCGCTCGACGACATCCGGCGCCTGGTGTACGAGCTGCGCCCGCCCGCGCTGGACAGCCTCGGCCTCGTCGGCGCTCTCCGGGAGTACGCGATGGTGCTGGGCCGCCGCGCGGACGCCGAGCCCCTGACCGTGTCGATCGACGCGCCGGACCCGCTGAGCGACCTGCCGGCGGCGGTCGAGGTCGCCGCGTACCGGATCGTCACCGAGGCGTTGACGAACGTGACCCGGCACTCCAGCGCCGGCTCGGCCGTGGTCGGGCTGGCGGTGCGCGACGGGCAGCTGCGCGTCTCGGTGCATGATGACGGGGTGAACGTCGGCGACGGCTGGCAGCCCGGGGTCGGGCTGACCTCGATCCGGGAACGGGCCGCGGAGCTGGGCGGCCGCTGCGTGATCCAGCTCGACCGGACCGGCGGCCGGGTCGACGTCGACCTGCCGTTGCCGGTACCGGTGAGGTCGACCGCGGAGGAGCCCGCATGAGCCTGCGCATCGTCGTCGCCGACGACCACACGGTCGTCCAGGAAGGGCTGCGCGCCCTGCTGTCCGCTGTGGACGGTTACGAGCTGGTCGACGTGGTCGGCACCGGCCGGGACGCGGTCCGCGCCGCCGTCACGCTCCGGCCCGACGTGGTGGTCATGGACATCCAGATGCCGGAGATGACCGGCATCGAGGCCACCCGCGAGATCGCTCGGGCCGCGCCGGAGGTGGCCGTGCTCATGCTGACCATGTTCGAGGACGACGAGTCCGTGTTCGCGGCGATGCGCGCGGGCGCCCTGGGCTACGTGCTCAAGGGCGCCGCGCCGGCCGACATGATCCGGGCGATCGCCTCGGTCGCGGCCGGCGAGGCCATCTTCGGTTCCGGGGTGGCGCGCCGGGCCCTGGCGTACCTGAGCCGGCCGCGTTCGGACGCGGCGGCGTTCCCGGAGCTGACCGCGCGCGAGCGGGAGGTGCTCGGCCTGATCGCCGGCGGCCTGGCCAACGCGGCGATCGCGGCGCGGCTCGGCCTCGCGCCGAACACGGTCAGCAACCACATCTCGAACATCTTCGCCAAGCTCCAGGTGGCCAGCCGGGCCGAGGCGATCGTCAAGGCGCGCTCGGCTGGGCTGGGCGGTTAGGCAGCCACCGGGCCAGCACGACGGCCGCCACCGTGAACCCGATCGACCACCAGAACGCCGCGTCGAACGTCGTGCGTTCGAGGGCCACGGCGAGGACGGCCGTGCCGAACGAGCCGCCGATCTGTTGCGCCGTGCGGGTGATGATGCTGGCGTGCGGCACCGCGGCCCGGTCCAGGCCGAGGTAGGCGCTGGCCATCACCGGAATGGTGACCGCGCCGAGCCCGATGCCGCGCACGACCAGCGCCGCGACCAGCCACCATTCCGGCGTATGGGCGGTGGCCAGCGCGAACGGCACGGTGGCGAGCGCGACCACCACCAGGCCGGCGCTGGTGACCGGCCGGGCGCCGATCCGGTCGGTGAGCCGGCCGGCGATCCCGCGGCTGGCCAGCACGCCGACGCCCTGGGCCGCGATCAGCAGGCCGGCCGCGAACGGGTCCTGGCCGCGGACCTGCTGGAAGTACAGCGGCACGAGGAGCATGGCGCCGTAGAGGGCGAAGCCGGACAGGAAGAGCAGCCCGGTGGCGGCGCTGAACGAGGTGACCCGGAGCAGGCGCAGGTCGACGAGTGCGCGGTCGCCGATGCTCGTCGACCGGACGGTGAAGGCGACCAGCAGCGCGAGCCCACCGAGCAGCGGGACCAGCACGGTCGGGTGCCCGAAGCCGCCGTCCGCGCCGACCTGCGCCAGGGCGTACACGATGGCGGCGATGCCGGGTGAGGCGAGTGCGAGGCCGGCGGCGTCGAGGCGGGACTCTGCTGGCTGGCTCGCTTCGCTCGCTTCGGTCGCGGCTGCCGGCAGATTCCGGGCTTGTCGCTCCGCGCCAAGCTCCGGAGTCTGCCGGCCCCGCGACCGGCCGGTGCCGGGGAACGCGGGCATCAGCCGCCAGGCCAGGAGCAGGCCCACGACGCAGAACGGGACGTTCACCCAGAAGATCCAGCGCCAGCTGGTGTGCTGCACGATCAGGCCGCCGAGGAGTGGGCCGAAGATCGGGCCGAGCAGGGCCGGGAACGTGACGAGCGCGGTGACCCGGCCGAGCGAGCGGCCGCCGGCGGCCTGGACCAGCAGTGTGGTCAGGACCGGCAGCATGAGGCCGCCGCCGATGCCCTGGACGACGCGCCAGGCGACCAGGCTCGGTGCGTCCCAGGCGAGGCTGGCGCCGACCGAGCCGGCGAGGAAGAGCGCCAGGGCGCACAGCCAGACGCGCTTGCCGCCGAGCCGGTGGATGAGCCAGCCGGTCACCGGTACGGCCATGCCGAGCGCCAGCAGGTATCCGGTGGTGACCCACTGGACGGTGGCGACGCCGACGTGCAGGTCGCGGGCGAGGGTGTCGAGGGCGACGTTGACGACGGTGGTGTCGAAGACGACGGCGAGTACGCCGGTGATCAGGACGAGTGCGAGCCGGATGAACGCCGGGTCGAGGCGTTCCCGCTCCGCGACTTTAGATACACTCATGCATCTAGACGTACTCCCGCCGCGGGGTCACCGTCAATAAGATACAGAGGTGTACTCTATGGTTGGCGTCACACCGACCCGCCGGCGCGGGCAGGAGCTGGAGGACGCGCTGCTCGACGCGGCCTGGGACGAGCTGGCCGCGGTCGGGTACGCCCGGTTCACGATGGAGGGCGTGGCGGCCCGCGCCGGCACCAGCCGGCCGGTGATCTACCGCCGCTGGCCCAACCGCGCGGAGCTGGCGATCGCGGCGATCCGGCACTACGGCGCGCGACAGCCGGTGGCCACGCCCGACACCGGCTCGGTGCGCGAGGACATGATCGTGCTGCTGCGCGACGCGTCGGCCAGCCGGATCGTGCTGGCGGCCCTGTTCAGCGTGCAGATGGGGAGTACTACGCGGAGACCGGCCGGACCCCCGCCGACCTGCGGGCGGAGTTCCTGCGGGGCCGGCGGCAGCCGTTCGGCATCGACGAGGTGCTCCGGCGTGGGGTCGAGCGTGGCGAGATCGACCCGGAGCGGCTCACCCCGCGCATCAGCAGCGTGGCGCTGGACCTGATGCGCCACGAGATGGTCATGACCCTGCACCCCGTGCCGGAGGAGGTCATCGCCGAAATCGTCGACGACATCTTCCTCCCCTGGTCCGCCCCCGGTGAGCTTCAGGTGCAAGGAAGGGCACCTTGTTATCGCTTTTTGCATAACAAGGTGCCCTTCCTTGCAAGATCTACGGTGTGGCGGGCGGGACCACCTGGACGGTGGCCCACTGGTTGCGGTAGCCGGGGTAGAGCAGCTTGAACTGGACGCCGAAGTTCAGCGCGACGTCACCCGGGTTGCCGGTACCGGTCAGGACACCGCCGCCCAGGTCGATGCCGTACACGTCGGTCGCCGGCCGGCCGTTCTGGTCGACGATCCGCACCGAGTACGGCGCGCCGCCCTTCGACGGCAGCACGACGGAGGCGTCGGCGTCGCGGAAGAACAGCGGGTTGGCCGGGTTGAGGTCCGGCCGGTACTCGATGCCGGGGTACCAGCCCTTCGCGTCCGAGAACGCGGTCTTGCCGGACTGGGACTTGTGGTTCGTGCAGTACGCGCTGAACGGCTCGTTCGGCGCCTCGTAGCAGTCCGTGAACGGGTACGTGCGACCGAACCCGAACGCCGCGTTGGACGACTGCGGCCGCGACGGCAGGTTGTTCAGCAGCGACGGGTCCTTGTCCGCCGCGGTGCCGGCCCGCCGGAGCGGGTCGAAGTGCGAGTCGACGATCAGCAGACCGCCCTTGGTGCCGATGCTGGGCGGGTCGAACAGGTTGTTCAGGGTCAGGTTGAGGTTGCCGTAGCTGGTGTCGCGGTACCACACCAGCATGCCGGGGGCGTTGTACGGCACCCGGTTGACCTTCCACGCCCCGTCCCGCAGGTAGTTCGTGTTGTAGGCGTACTTCAGGCCCTCGTCGAAGCCGTCGTGGTTGCGCCACTCGGCGAGGTAGTAGTGCGCGAACGTGAACTGCCCGGGGGAGATGCCCCAGCCGCCGCCGGTGGTGTTGGTGAACGTCGACACGGTCGGCGTCCAGCCGTTCGCGCCGCCCTCGACGTCGTCGGACCACACGGTCGCGCCGTCGGCGGTGACCGAGAAGTCGTCGGCGAACCAGCCGGTGGCCTCGAAGGCGGCGTCGGTGGCGTACCGCAGCCGCAGTTGGACACTCTGGCCGGCGAACGGCGTCAGGCTGACGTAGTCGTGCCGGTACTGCCCGCCGGTGTCGCCGGTCAGGCCGTACTTCTTGTCGCCGTAGTCGTGCATCCGGCCGTTCGGGTCGGGGTAGCCGTCGTCGGTGGAGACCAGGGCGCCAGCCGCGTTGAAGATCTTCTGCTCGGTCCAGGTGGCGCCGCCGTCGGTGGACACCTCGACGAAGCCGAAGTCCCAGTCCTCCTCGATGACGTAGTTGTTCCACAGCCAGAACCGCACGTCGCCGCCGGCCGGCACGTCGACCGTGCGGGTCAGCCGTACGTCGGCCCAGCTCTGGTCGTTGCCGCTCCACCACTGGCCGTCCCCGCTGTGCGGCACGGAGAGGGTCACGTTCTTGGCCGGCAGGTTGACCCGTACGCCGTCCTCGGTGCCGACCGGGGTGCGGGACGTCTGCCCGAGCTTGACCTTGGCCGCGGCGTCACCGGGGTTGAGGATCAGCGGGTCGGCCCAGCCCAGCACGAACTTGTCCCACAGGCCCATGTGCGTGGGGATGCCCTGGAAGATCGGCCCGGTGTGCGAGCCGGACGACATCAGGTCCCAGAAGTCGACGTCCGAGTCGCCGCCGGAGGCGATGTCGTACAGGTCGGGCAGGCCCAGGTCGTGGCCGTACTCGTGGGCGAACACGCCGACGCCGGAGTCCTCCGGCTGGACGATGTAGTTGCTGATCATCTTGTCGGTGCCGGGGATGGTGTGGCCGGGCACGATCGAGGACGAGTGCGCCCAGATCGCGTACGGGCCCTGCGCCCCGCCGCCGCCCGACTTGTCCTCACCGGCGTGCACCAGCACGAGGTGGTCGACCACGCCGTCCGGCTCCAGGATGTTGCCGTCGCCGTCGGCGTCCGCCGGGTCCTCGATGTCGTAGTCGGCCCACGGGAAGCTCGGGTTCTGCGCGGCCAGCACGTTCACCGCGTCCACGCCGAGCGTCGCCGCGCCCGCCGGGTTGTCCGGGTGCCCGTTCATGCTCTGGCTGACGCCGGCGTCCCAGACGCCGTCGACCAGGGTGCAGGTGTTCGCGCCGTACCACGCCTCGGAGTGCGGGACGGTCACCCACGGGGTGGCCTGTCCGTCCACCGTGTACGCGCCCTTGGACATCTCCTGGTACATGTTGCGCATCGTGTAGCCGCGCAGGCTGATGCCGCGCTTGCCGTCCGGACCACGCAGGTCCGGGCGTACCCGCTGGGTGTAGCCGTCCTTGGTGTAGAGGATCTTGTTGTAGAAGTCCGTCGAGAAGTCGGGCACCCACATCGAGTTGTTGTCCGGGTGCGACGCCTGCGCCGGGTTCGGGATGTTGTTGTGCAGCGGCCCGTTCTGCGCGCTGCCGGGTACGCACGCCCGCTCGTTCTGCGGGGTGGTCGCGTCGTCGAACGTCGCCTGCGGCACCATGACGCCGCTGAAGTCGTCGTTCGCGTTGGGGTTGAACTCGACCAGGATGGTCAGCAGCTTCGCGACCTGCGTCTGGTCGGCCTGCTTGTAGCGGATGTGCCGGGGGTTCTTGCCGGTGCGGATCGCCTCGGCCTCGGTCTTGGCCAGGCCGCGCGCCGTGACCGGGTTACCCTCGGAGAACTTGCGTCCGTACGCCGCGACCGGGTCCGGCTGGGCCTGCTTGAGCTTGCCCTTGGCGCCGTCGGCGACCACTTCCCGGCCGTCGGTGGGGCGCTCCACCTTCGGCTCCACGTAGTTGATGTACCAGTCCCGGTCCGTCGGCGTGTACCTGGCCGGCCGGTCGGCGGCCGCCGACGCGGCGCTGCTGGCCGAGACCCCCGCCGCCGCGATGACCAGGACCGGCACCGAAAGCAGCGCCCGGATCCTCGTGCTTGTCACGTCCTCCCCTTTTCCCGCGCGTCTTCGAGCGAGATGAACTACACCGCGTATCCGTCCGGACACGGCAGTGACCACAGGGGACGCTATGCCACACCCGGGCCATGGACAACCACCACTGCCAAAGACGTGTCAAGGCCATGTCCACGCGATCACGGACGGGCGGCGAGGTCGCGGGCGGACGGGGCGCGGTCGGCCAGGATGGCCTGGTGCAGGTCGTGTAGGCGGCGGCCGGGTTCGAGGCCGAGCTCGGCCACCAGCAGTTCCCGGCCCCGGCGGTACGAATGCAGCGCCTCGACCCGCCGGCCGCACCGGTAGAGGGCCAGCATGAGCTGCTCGCGCAGGGGTTCGCGCAGCGGGTGCCGGGCGACCGCCTCGGCGAGGTCGTCCACCACCTCGGCGTGCCGGCCGAGGTCAAGCTGCGCCGCGAAATACAGGTCGGCGGCGCTGAGTCGGCGGTGCTCCAGGCGCGTCACCTCGGCGGCCACCGCCGGCGTACCGCCGGACGGCACGTCGGCCATCGCCGGGCCCTGCCACAGCGCGAGCGCCTCGGACAGCGTCGCGGCCGCCGCCGGACGATCGCCCTGGGCCATGCGGTGCCGGGCGGACCGCAGCAGCCGATCGAACACCCAGGCGTCGAGGTCGGACTCGTCGATCGCCATCTCGTACCCGCGGTTCCGGGTCACGAGCGTGCGGGCGGCGCCGGCGCCGATCGTGCGGCGCAGGTGCATGACGTACACCCGGATGGCGGGGATGACGGTGGGCGGCGGGTGCTCGCCCCAGATCTCGGTGGCGATCCGGTCCGCCGACACGGCGTAGCCGGCCCGCGCCAGCAGGATGGCGAGCACCTGCCGCTGTTTGGTCGTCCTGATCGTGGACCACCCCGCCGTTCCACGGACCTGCACCGGCCCCAGCACCCGAAACCGCATGCCCCCAGTCCTACGCGCGAGGCGCCCAGCTGTCTTGAGTACCACCACTACCCAGTTATGCCTGTTCGTTGTCGGGGTGTTCGGCCTGCCATCTCTCCACCAGGGCGGCTGCCTCCTCCTGCGTCCAGGTCTTCCCGGGTTGCTCGCCGGTCCAGGCCAACACCGCTTCTTGCTGGTCCTCGCCGAGACCGAGCATCTCGGTCAGGACGGACAAGCTCATTTCGCTTGGCATGTGGCTCCCCTCTCCAGGGTGGGATATCCACCATGCAAGGCGGTGGCAGCGGCGGTGTCTACGTCATTCGGCCAGCGCCGAATGTTCACCCGGGCTGGCCTTCGAGCGCGGTCACCTGGTGGCGGACCAGGTGTGCCACAGCCGGGCGTACGCGCCGCCGGACGCGATCAGGTCCTCGTGCGTGCCGGACTCGACCACCCGGCCGGCGTCCAGGACGACGACCCGGTCGGCGGACGCGGCCTGGGTCAGGCGGTGGGCCACCACGATGGCGGTGCGGCCGGCCAGCGCGCTCGCGGCCGCCTCCTCCAGGAGCCGGGCACCCGCGCTGCCGGCGTCGGCGGTGGCCTCGTCCAGTACGGCGATCGGCGGGTCGGCCAGGACCAGCCGGGCCAGCGCCAGCTGCTGGGCCTGGGCGACGGTGAGCCGGTGCCCGCCCTCGCCGACCACGGTGGACAGACCGTCCGGCAGGGCCTGGGCCCAGCCGAGGGCGCCCACCCGGTCCAGCGCGGCGCGCAGCTGCTCTCCGGTCGCCTCCGGGCGGGCCAGGCGCAGGTCGTCGTCGAGCCGCCCGGCGAACACGTGCACCTCCTGGGTGATCAGCGCGACGGTACGGCCGGTCGCGGCCAGGCCCAGCTCGTCCAAGGCGACGCCGCCGAGGTGCACGGTGCCGCCGGTGGGGCGGTGGACGCCGGCGATCAGCTTGGCGACCGTGGTCTTGCCGGCGCCGCTGGCCCCGACGAGCGCGACCCGCTCGCCGGGCTCGACGTGCAGGTCGACGTCGTGCAGCACGACCCGGCCGGGCACGTACGCGTGACTGAGGCCGGTGGCCTTCACCGACGCGTCCACCAGGGACGGTGCCGCCGTGTCCACGGTGGACGGCAGCGACGCCACGCCGACCAGGCGGGCCAGTCCGGCGGCGGCCACCTGGGCGTCGTCGACCAGACCGAGCGCGATGTTGATGGGGCCGAACAGGTTGTGGAAGTACAGCGCCGCGGCCGTGGCCGTGCCGATCGTGGCGGCGTCGGCGCGTACCAGCACGAAGCCGGTGACCAGGACGGCGGACAGGCCCACGTACTCGGCCAGGTTGAGGCGGCCGTAGAAGCGGGTCAGCAGCCCCATCGCGCGCAGGGCCAGCGTGACGGCGGCCCGGGAGCGCTCGGTCACCAGCCCGACGTGGCGGTCGGCCTGGCGGAACGCCCGTACCGTCGCGGCGCCGCCCACGGTGTCCAGCAGTTGCTGTTGCTGGGCGCCCACGGCGACGCGCTGCTCGGCGTAGAGCGGGATCGCGCGGCGGCCGTACCACCGTACGGTGTGGACCTGGATGGGGGCGGCCAGCAGGGCGGCGAGCAGGAAGCGCCAGTCCAGCACGGCCAGCCCCACGAGGGTCAGTGCGATGGCCAGCGCGGAGCGGGCCAGCTGCGGCAGCGCGCGGCGTACCGCGTCGGCCACAGTGGACACGTCGGCGGTGACCCGGGCGGTCAGGTCGCCGGAGCCGGCCTGTTCGACCCGTTCCAGCGGCAGCCGCAGGGCCCGCGCCACGAAGCGCTCGCGCAGCGCCGCCAGCATCCCCTCGCCGAGCCGGGCCACCAGGGACACGCCGACCGCGGTCAACAGGCCCTGCACGACCGCCACGACGGCGATGAGTACGACGGGGGTGGTGATCGCCCCGGCCGGCTTGCCGTCCGCGACGAGGTCCACGATGTGCCCCAGCAGCGGCGCCGTGACCAACCCCGCCGCCGTCGCCGCCACCAGCACCCCGAACGCGAGGACCGCCAGGGCGCGCCGCGGCCGGAGCAGGTCCCGCACGGCCGCCCACGTCTCCCGCCCCGTCGCGGTGGGCAACAACACGGTCACGAGAGCACCGCCTTCCGGTAGCCGGGGTCCGTCGCGACGAGGGACTCGTGGGTGCCCTGGGCACGTACCGTGCCGTCATCGAGGAGGACCACGCGGTCCACCGCCGCGAGGAGGGCCGGGCTGGTGGTGACCAGGATGGTGGTGCGGCCGTGCCGGACGTCGCGGATGCCGGTGGCGATGCGGGCCTCGGTGACCGTGTCGACGGCGGTGGTCGGGTCGTGCAACAGCAGCACGGGCGGGTCGGCGGCGAGCGCGCGGGCCAGCGCCACCCGCTGCCGCTGGCCGCCGGACAGCGACCGGGCCCGCTCGGTGAGGACGGCGCCCTCCGGAAGCGAAAGCGCCACCTCGTCGGCGGCCGCCGCCGACATCGCGGGGAGCACGTCGCGGTCGTCGAGGGCCACGTTCGCGGCGAGGGTGCCCGCGAAGAGGTCCGCGTGGTGGGCGGCGTGCAGGATCGCGCCCCGCACCTCGGCCGGGTCCACCGTGGACAGTGGCACGCCGTCGAGGGTGACCGCGCCGGCCGCCGGGTCCACCTCGCGGGCCAGGCAGGCCAGCAGCGCGGTCGCGGCGGCCGGGTCCGGGGTCACCACGCCGAGCAGTTCGCCGGGCGCGACGTCGAGGTCGACGCCCCGCAGCGGCCCGTGCGTGACACCGGCCAGTGCCACCTGCCCGCGTACCACGGAAGGAAACTGCCCCGGACCGGCAGCGACCGCCGGCGGCGCGGACAGCACCTCGCCGATGCGGGCCGCGGAGGCGCGGCCCCGCGCGAACTCGCCGTTGACCCACGCGAACAGCTGCAGCGGCGCGAGCAGGAACAGCGCCAGCCCGACCGCGGCGACGAGGTCGCCGACGCTGATCTCGCCCTGCGCGGCGAGCCGGCCGCCGACCAGCGCGACCGCCGCGATGAACACCCCGGTCAGCGCGAGGATGGCGCCGTCGTGCCACGCCTGCGCCCGGGACGCGCGCAGGGTCGCGGCCAAGGACTCCTGACTGGTACGTCGGTAGCGGGCGACCGCGGCGGACTCGGCGCCGATGCCCTTGAGCACCCGCAGCCCGGCGACCAGGTCGGTGGCCAGCCCGGAGGCGTGCGCGGCGCGCTCCTGCTCGACGGCGCTGCGGCGTTCCAGAGGGCGGCCGAGGAGCCCGCCGAGCCACAGCACCGGCGGGGCGCCGAGCAGCACCACCAGGCCGAGCGGTACGGAGATCCACAGCAGCGCGACCGCGCTGACCAGCAGCCCGGTGAGCGCCGCGATGCCGGCGGAGACGACGGTGTTGACGCCGCCGACCCGGCGCGCGTCGCCGGTCGCGATGTTGACCAGGGCGCCGGACAGCCGGTCCGCCTCGGCGCCGCCGCCCGGGTGCAGGACGCGCCGCGTCAGGCGTACCCGGATCTCGTGCCCGGCCTGCTGGGAGGCCCGCTCGGCGGCACGGGCGCCGAACCGGAAGCTGGCGGAGAGGCCGGCGAAGACGGCGGCCAGCGCCGCGAGCCACAGCAGCAGTTCGGTGCTGGAGCCGGTGCTGACGGCCCGGTCGATCACCACGCCGATCAGCACCGGGACCAGCGCCTCGCCGGCCTGGTGGCCGGCCGCGAGGGCGCCGGCGAGGAGCACCTGGCGCGACTGCCCGCCGATCGCCCGTCCCAGAACGGTTCCTCGATCATCTCGCATAGTAAGGGCAGGCTAATCTAACGCTCGTGACCGTGGGAAGACGGGATGCCACGCGCGCCGCCGGGCTGCTGATCGCCGGCGGCGCGCTGCTGCTCGTCTTCCTGCTCAGCGTCTGGATCGGCTCGAAGCAGATCCCGTTCGCGGCGGTGTGGGGCGTGCTGTGGCACGACGACGGCTCCCGCGACGCGGCGATCATCCACGACCTGCGCATCCCGCGCACCATCCTCGGCGTGCTCGTCGGCGCCGCCCTGGGCCTTGCCGGGGCGCTCATGCAGGGCGTGACGCGCAACCCCTTGGCCGACCCGGGGCTGCTCGGCGTCGGCGTCGGCGCGGCCGCCGCGGTAGCCGTCGCCATCGCCTACCTCGGGGTCACCAGCGTCATCGGGTACGTCTGGTTCGCGTTCCTCGGCGCCGCCGCGGTCTCGGTGATCGTGTACGTGATCGGGTCGGCCGGGCGGGGCGCCGCCACGCCGGAGCGGCTCGTATTGGCCGGTGCGGCGGTGAGCGCGGCGCTCGGCGCGTTCACGTACGCGGTGCTGCTGCTCGACCCGCAGGCGTTCAACCAGTTCCGGTTCTGGGTGGTGGGCTCGCTGGCCGGCCGGCGCTCGGACGTGCTGGCGCAGGTGGCGCCGTTCATCGTGGTGGGCATCGTGATCGCGCTGCTGCTGGCCCGGCCGCTGAACGCGCTGGCGCTCGGCGACGAGGCGGGCCGGGCCCTGGGGGCGCACGTCGGCCGTACCCGGGTGCTGGGCGCGGTGGCGGTCACGCTGCTGTGCGGGGCGGCCACCGCCGCGGCCGGGCCGATCGGCTTCGTGGGGCTCGCCGTGCCACACGTCGCCCGCATGATCGCCGGACCGGACCAGCGCTGGGTGCTGCCGTACTCGATGGTCCTGGCCCCGATCCTGCTGGTGAGCGCGGACGTGCTGGGCCGCGTGCTGATCGCGCCGGCGGAGCTGCAGGTCGGCGTGGTGACCGCGTTCGTGGGCGCGCCGGCGTTCATCGCCCTGTGCCGGCGGCGGAAGCTGGCCAGGCTATGACGGTTGTGCGGACGCCGGGGGACAGGCTGTCGATGCGGGTGCACGGCCGGGTCCTCGCCGTGTGCGTGGCGCTCGCCGTCGCCGCGGCCGGCGTCGGCGCGGTCACCATGACCACCGGCGACTACCCGGTGCCGCTGCTCGACGTGCTCAAGGCGATCGCCGGGCACGGGCCGCCCGGCACCGACTTCATCGTCCTGACGCTGCGGCTGCCGCGGCTGCTCACCGGGCTGCTGGTCGGCGCCGCCCTCGGGGTCAGCGGCGCGGTCATGCAACGGCTGTCCGGCAACCCGCTGGGCAGCCCGGACATCATCGGCTTCACGAACGGGTCGGCGGCCGGCGCGGTCATCGTCATCCTGCTCTTCGACGGCGGCATGTACGAGGTCGCCGCCGGCGCCGTGGTCGGCGGGCTGGGCACGCTGCTGCTGGTGTACGGGGTGGCGTTCCGGCGGTCGCTGTCCGGGATCCGGCTCATCCTCATCGGCATCGGGCTCAGCGCGATGTTCCTGGCGCTGAACAACTACCTGATCGCCCGCGCCAGCCTGGACGACGCCATGTCCGCCCAGGTATGGCTGATCGGCAGCCTCAACGGGCGCCGCTGGGACCACGTACGGCCGGTCGCGCTCGCCATGGCGGTGCTGCTGCCGATCGCGTTCCTCCTCGCGCGGCGACTGTCCATGATGGAGATGGGCGATGACGCGGCGCGGGCACTCGGGGTGCCCGTTGGGCGTACCCGGGCGATCTTGATTGTGGTGAGCGTCGCGCTGAGCGCGGTCGCGACGGCGGCCGCCGGGCCGATCGGCTTCGTGGCGCTCGCGGCGCCGCAGCTCGCGCGGCGGCTGACCCGGTCGGCCGGGCCCGGCCTGTGGCCGGCGGCGTTGATGGGCGCGCTGCTGCTGACCGGCAGTGACCTGGCCACCCAGCGGCTCTTCGCGCCGACGCCGCTGCCGGTGGGCCTCGCGACCGCCGCGGTCGGCGGCGTCTACCTGGCCTGGCTGCTCATGCACGAGTGGCGGCACACGCGGGCGTGAAACGGGCAGGCCCCTGTGCCCACCCGGGCGACCGAATAGAGGCTTAGTGCCCTATCTATCCCACAGCAAGCGTTGATCCTCGTGGCCCGAACGGGCAAAGTCAGGCGTAGGAAGCTCGGCTGTGAACCGGCTCACACCGTTTCGACGGTGTTAGAAAGTGGTTACCGAATCGGGGGCTTTCCGGGCCCCCCGCGGTTAGGGGAGCAAGAAAAGGGGGGAGGTGGCGGGCGTGAACGCCGAGGAACGGCAACACCGGATCCTGATCCTGGCGCGCAGCAACGGCGACGTGGACGTCGGCAAGCTCGCCGCCGACCTGGCCGTGGCGCCCGAGACCATCCGCCGCGACCTGCGCACGCTGGAGCAGCACGGGCTGGTCAAGCGGACGCACGGCGGGGCGCACCCGGTCGAGACGGCCCGCTTCGAGACCACCCTCGCGATGCGGACCACGCGGCGGGTGCCGGAGAAGCGGCGGATCGCGGCCGCCTGCGTCGACCTGCTCGGCGACGCCGAGACCGTCTTCGTGGACGAGGGGTTCACCCCGCAGCTCATCGCCGAGGCGCTGCCGACGGACCGGCCGCTGACCGTGGTGACCGCGTCGCTGAGCACCGCGGCCGTCCTCGCCACGAACACGTCCACCACCGTCCTGCTGCTCGGCGGCCGGGTGCGTGGCCGCACCCTCGCCACCGTGGACCACTGGGCCACCAGGATGCTCGCCGGCTTCGTCATCGACCTGGCGTACGTCGGCGCCAACGGGATCTCCCGGGAACACGGCCTGACCACCCCCGATCCGGCCGTGGCCGACGTCAAGGCCCAGGTCATGCGGGTGGCCCGGCGCCGCGTGTTCGCCGGGGTGCACACGAAGTTCGGGGTGAGCAGCTTCTGCCGCTTCGCCGAGGTCGGGGACTTCGAGACCATCGTCACGGACACCGCGCTGCCGGCGTCCGAGGCGCACCGCTATTCCATGCTCGGACCGCAGATCATCCGGGTCTGAATCGCATCGCGACGCTCTTTCGTGGGAGGTTGCTGTGTCGCGTCTCCGTATATTTGCTGTTATATCCGTACTTGTCCTCAGTGGGTGCTCCGGCGCCGGCGGTGGTTCCAGCGACGGCGGCGGTGGTGACAGCAAGACGATCACCGCGCTGATGGTGGGCAACCCGCAGATGGAAGACATCGCCAAGCTCACCGCGGACAACTTCACCAAGGCCACCGGCATCACGGTGAAGTTCACGATCCTGCCGGAGAACGAACTGCGCGACAAGGTGACCCAGGACGTGGCCACCCAGGGCGGCCAGTACGACGTGGCGACCATCGGCGCGTACGAGGCGCCGATCTGGGCCAAGAACGGCTGGCTGCACGAGCTGTCGTCGTACGCCGACGCGGACTCCGCGTACGACAAGGCCGACCTGCTGCAACCGATGGTGCAGTCACTGTCCGGTGAGGACGGAAAGCTGTACGCCGCACCGTTCTACGGCGAGTCGTCGTTCCTGATGTACAACAAGGAACTGTTCGCGGCGAAGGGTTTGACGATGCCCGAGCGGCCGACCTGGCAGCAGGTCGCCGACTTCGCCGCCAAGCTCGACGACAAGCAGGCCGGCGTCGCCGGGATCTGCCTGCGCGGGCTGCCCGGCTGGGGTGAGGTCTTCGCTCCACTCACGACAGTGGTGAACACGTTCGGCGGCACCTGGTTCGACAAGGACTGGAACCCGCAGGTGAGCGCGGCACCCTTCGCCGAAGCGACGAAATTCTACGTCGACCTGGTGCGCCAGCACGGGGAGGCGGGCGCGCCGCAGGCCGGGTTCACCGAGTGCCTGAACACGTTCGGGCAGGGCAAGGCCGCGATGTGGTACGACGCGACGTCCGCGGCGGGCACCCTGGAGGACGCGTCCGCGTCCAAGGTGGCCGGCAAGGTCGGCTACGTGTACGCCCCGGTGGTCAAGACGAAGTCGTCCGGCTGGCTGTGGGCCTGGGCGTGGGCGATGCCGAAGACGACAAAGCAGGCCGACGCGGCGTGGAAGTTCATCTCCTGGGCCACCGGCAAGGAGTACGAGAAGCTGGTGGGGGAGAAGCTGGGCTGGTCCCGGTTGCCGGCCGGCAAACGCGCCTCGACGTACAACATCCCCGAGTACAAGCAGTCGGCCGGGGCGTTCGCGGACATCACGCTCAAGGCGATCGAAGAGGCCGACCCGACCAACCCCGGCGTACAGCCACGACCGGCGATCGGCGTGCAGTTCGTCGGCATACCCGAGTTCGCCGACCTGGGCACGAAGGTGTCCCAGGAGGTGTCGGCCGCCATCGCCGGAAAGACCACAGTGGACAAGGCACTCGCCGACGGGCAGAAGCTCGCCGAGGACGTGGCGAAGAAGTACCGCAAATGAGCTCCGCCACGATGGTGAAGGCGCCCGCTCGACACGCCGCACGGCGGGTCGGGCCGGCGCCCTCCCGGCGGGACCGGTGGTCCCGAAGGGCGCCGCTGCTGCCGGCCCTGGTGTTCGCGATCGTGGTGACGCAGGTGCCGTTCCTGGTCACGCTCTACCTGTCCACAGTGAGCTGGAACGCGCTGCGGCCGGGCTCACGGTCCTTTGTGGGCCTGTCCAACTACGGCACCGTGCTGTCCGACGAGCGGCTGCGGGCGGCGCTCGTCAACACGGTGGTGCTGACCGCCAGCGCGGTCATCGTGTCGGTGCTGCTCGGGCTGGGCCTGGCGATCCTGCTGGACCGTAGGTTTCCGGGCCGCGGGGTCGTGCGTACCCTGCTGATCACCCCGTTCCTGGTGATGCCGATGGCGGCGGCGCTGCTGTGGAAGCACGCCTTCTACAACCCCGCCTACGGCCTCATCAACGGCGTCCTGGGCGGCAGCACCGACTGGGTCTCGCAGTACCCGATGGTCGCCGTCGTCGCCACGCTGGTGTGGCAGTGGACCCCCTTCATGATGCTGATCATCCTGGCCGGGCTCCAGGCGCAGTCCCTGGAGACGCTCGAAGCGGCCCGGGTGGACGGGGCCACCGGTTGGCAGACGTTCGTGTACGTGACGCTGCCGTACCTGCGGCCGTACCTGGAGCTGAGCGCGCTGCTCGGCTCGATCTACCTGGTGCAGACGTTCGACGCGGTCTTCACCATCACCCAGGGCGGACCGGGCACCGCGACCACGAACCTGCCGTACGAGATCTACCTGACCACGTTCCGCAAGTTCGAGTACGGCGAGGCCGCCGCGGCCGGCGTGGTCGTGGTGTTCGGCACGATCGTGGTCGCCACGTTCGCGCTGCGGGTCATATCCGGCCTGTTCCGGATGGAGGTGACGAGATGAGGCGGTCCCTGGCCACCGTCGCCGCGTGGTTCGCGGGATTGGTGTTCTTCTTTCCGGTGCTGTGGATGGTGCTGACCGGGTTCAAGCGAGAGGTCGACGCCACCTCCTGGGTCTTCACCCCCACCCTGGACGGGTACCGGCAGGTGTTCGACCGGGACATCACCCCGTACCTGCTCAACTCGCTGATGGCCAGCCTGTTCTCCACGCTGCTGGTGCTCGTGCTGGCCACCCCGGCGGCGTACGCGCTGTCGCTGCGGCCCGTGGAGAAGTGGCGGGACGTGCTGTTCTTCTTCATCTCCACCAAGATGCTGCCGGCCGTCGCCGCCCTGCTGCCCATCTACCTCGTCGTCAAAGAGCTGGGCATGCTGGACAACATCTGGACGATGGTCCTGCTCTACACCGCCATGAACCTGCCGCTGGCCATCTGGATGATGCGCTCGTTCCTGCTGGAGGTACCGCGCTCGGTGCTGGAGGCCGCCGAGATGGACGGCGCCGGGCTGCTGCTGACCATCCGGCGGGTGCTGCTGCCGATCGTCTCGCCCGGACTGGCCGCCACCGCGCTGATCTGCTTCATCTTCTCCTGGAACGAGTTCTTCTTCGCGGTCAACCTGACCGCGACCCGCGCCGGCACGTCGCCGATCTTCCTGGTCGGGTTCATCTCCTCCGAGGGGCTGTTCCTGGCCCGGCTGTGTGCCGCCGCCACGCTGGTGTCCCTGCCCGTGGTGCTGGCCGGCTGGCTGGCGCAGAAACAGCTTGTGCGGGGTCTGTCGATGGGAGCCGTCAAGTGAAGGCCGCTGTGATCGTCACCCCCGGGCAGATCGCCGTCCAGGAGGTGCCCGACCCGACCCCGGGCCCCCGGGAGGTGGTCGTCGAGGTCGCCAGCTGCGGGATCTGCGGCACCGACCTGCACATCATGGACGGCGAGTTCGCGCCCGCGTACCCGATCGTGCCGGGGCACGAGTTCGCCGGCCGGGTCGTCGAGGTCGGCGCCGACGTGACCGACGTTTCCGTGGGGGACCAGGTCGCCGTGGACCCGTCGTTGTACTGCGGCGAGTGCTACCAGTGCAAGCGGGCCCGCGGCAACCTGTGCGAGAACTGGAACGCCATCGGCGTCACCCGCCCCGGCGGCGCCGCCCAGTACGCGCTCGCCCCGGCCGCGAACTGCTTCCGCCTGCCCCCATCCGTGAACGTCGCCGACGCCGCCCTCATCGAGCCGCTGTCCTGTGCGGTGCGGGGCTTCGACCGGCTGCCCCGAAACCTGGCCGACCACTACCTCATCTACGGCGCCGGCACGATGGGGCTGATGATGATGGAGCTGGCCAAGCGGGCCGGTGCCGCCTCGGTGTCCATGGTGGACATCAACCCTTCGCGGCTGGCGACCGCTCGCCTGCTCGGCTGCACGCACGCGGTCGAGTCGGCTTCGTCGCTTGACGGCTTCCCGCGAGGCTGGGATGTCGTCATCGACTGCACCGGCGTCGAGGCGGCCATCACCGACGGGCTGGGCCGGGTCGGCAAGGCCGGCACGTTCCTCCAGTTCGGCGTCGCCTCGTACGGCGCCCGCGCCACCATCGAGCCGTACAAGATCTACAACCAGGAGATCACGATTACCGGGTCGATGGCGGTGCTGCAGAGCTTCGACCGCGCGGGGGAACTGTTCGCGACCGGCATCCTCCCGCCCGACGTCTTCATCAGCCACCGCTACAAGCTGGACGACTACGCCGCCGCCATGACCCAGTTCCGCGAGGGCGTAGGCCGCAAAATCGCCGTAGTCCCCTAGCCCCCCGGGCCTCGCTCGTCGTGGGCCTCGCTCGTCGTGGGTCTCGCTCGTCGTGGGCCTCGCCCCCGTCGGGCTCGTCCCCGTCGGGCTCGTCCCCGTCGATCAAGGGCATATGGTCGTGGTTTGATCTCTTTTCCACGACCGTTTGCCCTTGATCGGCGCGGAAGTCCTTGATCGGCGGGGCGCGGCGCGACCGGACGCGGCGGCGGCGGGCGCGACGGGCCATGGTGGGCGCTGCGGCGGCGGGGCGCGGCGGTGTGGGCCGGCCCGGCTTGGCGGGGCGCGGGCGGCGCGGTTGGTGGGCTCGTTACTCCCCAGTAGGGGACCCCCTTTGGGAGCTTGTGGCGTGAGTAGGGCTCCGTATGCCGTGAACAGGGGACCCCTTCTCACGCCGCAGCCCATGCAGGGCCGCCCCGCCGAGCGCCGCGCGGTGAATCCGGGCAGGTGCGGGCGAATCCGGATGCTTTGCTGCTGATCACCCGGATTCGCCACGTCGGGAGGACTGCGGGGCACCGGCGGGAAGCGCTTCGACCCCGCGACTGGAACACCAGTGTTGTTATGAGGTGCGGATGGCAGCACTGGTGTTCCAGTCGCGGGGTCGCCCGGCCTGTCCGCGTGCCCTCGCTGCCGTGCGGGGGCCGGCAAAGCGCCCGCCGCGCGCCTCGTGCGTCGATCAAGGACTTCTGCGCCGATCAAGGGCAAACGGTCGTGGAAAAGAGATCAAACCACGACCATATGCCCTTGATCGACGCGCAAGAGGGGCGAGCTCGACGATGGGGCGGGCGTCGCGGCGGGGGTGGCTAGGGGAGGGGGATGGCGGGGCCGGTTACGGAGATGCCGGAGGTGGGTGCGGCGGGGATGGTGAGGGTCAGGGTGCTGGGGCGGCCCATGTCGACGCCCTGGTGGACGGTCACCGTCGCGGGCGGCTCCACCAGGCCGAGCTCGCGCAGGTAGCCGCCGAACGCGGCGGCCGCGGCTCCGGTCGCGGGGTCTTCGACGACGCCGCCGGGCGGGAACGGGTTGCGCGCGTGGAACACGTCCGGAGACTCGCGGTACACCAGGTCGATGGTGGTCCAGTCGCGGCGGGCCATGAGCGCGGCGAGCGCGTCCATGTCGTACGCCAGGTCGGCGAGGCGCGCGCGGGTGGCGGCGGCGATGACGGGGTGCCAGGCACCGGCGAAGGCGACCCGGGGCGGCAGCGCGGGGTCGAGGTCGCCGGGCGCCCAGCGCAGCGCGGCGAGCAGAGCCGCCAGGTCGGCGTCGGGCAGCGGAGCGGTCTTGGGCGGGACGCTGGTCAGGGTGGCGGTGGTCGCGCCGTCCGGCGTCACCGCCGTGGACACCTGCACCGCGCCGGCCCGGGTGTCGAAGCGCAGGACGCCGGGTCCGTGCCGGTCGGCGTACGCGGCGGCGGAGGCGATCGTGGCGTGGCCGCAGAACGGCACCTCGGCCTTGGGGCTGAAGTAGCGGACGTCGAAGCGCCGGTCGCCGCGCGGGATGAGGAACGCGGTCTCTGAGTACCCGACGTCGGCCGCGACGCGCTGCATGGCGGCGTCGCCGGCTCCGGTGGCGTCGAGGACGACCCCGGCCGGGTTGCCGCCGGCCGGGTCGGTGCTGAACGCGGTGTAGCGCAGGATCTCCACACCGCGACCGTACGGCGAGGGCGCGCTGGCCGTCGCGGGCCAATCCGGCAGACTTGGCCGGTGAGTGACACCCGACTGATCGCCGTCGACGACGCCGTCGCGCTGGCGGAGCTGGCACGCGCCAACCGGGCGTTCATGGCGCCCTGGGAGCCGCTGCCGGCCGAGGACTATTTCACGGGCGTTCATCGTCGATGACGCGGATGACCTGGTGGGCCGGATCACGCTCAACGGGATCGTCCGGGGCCCGTTCCCGTCAGGTGATCAGCCCTCGCTAGCGAGCACCTCGCCGAGGACGCGGAAATCCCGGACCAGCAGCGCCTTCCACAAGGCCCAGCCGCGCGCCCGGGCCCAGGTGCCCTCGTCCTGACCGACCGCCTCCCGGAACGCGTCGCGGCTGGCCCCGGTGAACATCGTCCAGGTGATCACCAGGTCGCAGGCCGGGTCGCCGACGCCCGACGTGCCGAAGTCGATGACGGCCGCCAGCTTGCCGCCGTCGACCAGCAGGTTTCCGGAGGCGATGTCGCCGTGGAACCACACCGGCGTACCGCGCGACTCGGCGGCCAGGGCGGCGTCCCAGACGGCGGCGGCGCGGGCGGTGTCGACCTGCCCGGCCAGCTCGACCAGGCAGCGGCGGGTCTCCTCGTCGTAGTGGGCCGGCGGGGTGCCGCGGTAGAAGCTGTGCGCGCCGGCGAGCGGGCCACTGTTGGTGTCGCAGCGCTGCAGGGCCCGGATGAACTCCGCCACCGCCACCGCGAGCCCCGGCATGTCGTCGATCCTGGCCGGGTCGGCCGGCTCCCCGGGCAGCCAGCCGCGGACCGACCACGGGAACGGGTATCCCGCACCGGGCTCGCCCATGGCCAGGACCGGCGGGACCGCGACGGGCAGGGCGGGCGCCAGCCGGGGCAGCCACTCGTGCTCCTTGGCCACGGCCGGGACGTACCCGGGCGCGGTGGGCAGGCGTACCGTCATGTCCTCGCCCAGGCGGTACGTGCGGTTGTCCCAGCCGTCGGCCGCCACCGGTGTCACCGGCAGGTCGCTCCACTGTGGAAACTGGGCGGCGAGCAGGCGCCGCACCAGGGTGGCGTCGATCCCGGCGCGGCCGTCCGGGGCGGTGGTGACCATGCCTTGATCATATAGAGAGGGATTACTCGCGGATGCCGGCCAGCTCGATCGGGCGGCGGCGCAGCAGCAGCGTCGCCGGGATCAGGCTGCCCAGCACCGCGGTGACCAGGCAGGCCAGGGCGATTCCGGCGAGGGCCGGCCAGGGCGCGGTGATGGGTACGGACGGGGCCAGCCCGGCCAGGCCCGAGCGCATGCCGGCGACGGTGACCAGGGTCACCACGCCGGCGAGCAGGACGCCGACGCAGGTGACCAGGACCGCCTCGATGCCGATCATCCGCAGTAGCTGGCGCGGGGTGGCGCCGGTGAGGCGGAGGGTGGCGAGCTCCCGGGACCGGTCGGCGGTGGCCATGACGAGCGTGTTGGCGATCGCGATGCCCGTGTAGAGCAGCGCCATGCCGAGCACGGCGATGGAGGCGAGCCGGTTGATCCGGGCCTGTTCCTCGTCGGCGGCGGAGACGTAGTTGCCGGTCGCGACGACGACGGCACCATCCACTGTGGCCGGAGGTGTGCCGCGCAGGTACACGGTGGAGGCGAGCGGCTGCCCGTGCGAGGCGCGTAGGTCCCACGGCAACAGCACGGTGTCGGCCAGGTCGAGCTGCGGGGCGAGGACCGCGACCACGCGCAGCCGGACCGGCGTCGAGTCGCCGAGCCACAGGTCGGCCGTGTCGCCGAGACCCCACCGGCCCTCCGGCACGGCGATCGTGTCGGTGCCGACCAGGGCGGTCAGGTCGCCCGCCACGAGGGGGAGGTTGAGCACGCTGGCCGCGTCGGGTCCGCTGATGTACCGGCCGGACCAGTCCTCCGGGCTGTCACCGTCCCTGACGTACACGGGAGTGTCGGTCGTGGGGACGGCGGCGGTGATGCCCGGTGTGGCCCGCAGTGCCGCGATGGCCGGGTCGGACAGGCCCGGGGAGCCGTCGGGGACGGCGATCGCCTCGGCGACGATCCGGTCCCGGGCGGCGCTTTCCAGGGCGGCGTACAGGGTGCCGAGGGAGACCAATGTGGACCCGGCGATGCCGACGGTGACCAGGATGGGCGCCGCGGTGGCGGCGGTGCGCCGGACCGAGGTGCGGGCGCCGTGCCGGGCCAGCATGCCGGCGGCGCCGCGGGCGGCGGACAGCGGCGCGGTGAGCAGCCCGACCAGCGGCGGGATCAGCAGCGGCGCGAACATCGCGCAGGCGACGATCAGCATCATCCCGACGAGCAGCACGAGCGCGGTCGCGTCGGCCGAGCGCATGCTGGAGAAGACCGCGATCATCGGCACCGCCCCGCCGATCGCGGCCAGCCCGACGACCCAGCGGGCCAGCGTCATCGGCCGGCGGTCCAGGGCGGCCTCGCGCAGCGCCTCCACCGGCCGGACCCGGCCGGCGCGCCGGGCGGCCAGCCAGGCGCCGGTCAGCGCGACCGCGAGTCCCACGCCGAACGCGGAGGCGACCGGCCAGAAGATGAAGTGCGCGGTGAAGTTGCTCGGCGCGAACTCGATCCGGGCCAGCCAGTGCGCGAACGGCGGGGCCAGCACGGTGCCGAGGGCGCCGCCGGCGAGCGAGGCGAGCACGCCCACCGCGAGGGCCTCGCCCAGCACCAGCCGGCGGACCTGCCGGGGCGTGGCGCCGGCCGTGCGCAGCAGCCCGAACTCGCGCCGCCGGGCCGCCACCGCGTACCCGAAGGTGCCGGACACCACGAAGATGGACACGAACCCGGCCAGGCCGCAGGTGGTCGCGAGCAGGGAGATGGCGACCTCCAGCTTCTCCCCGTCCGGGTCCGGTTCGGCCTTGCGGCGGTCGTTGCCGGTGAGCACCTGCGCGGGGGCGTCGCCGACCGCGGCGCGTACCCGGCCGGCCAGCGCGCCGGCGTCGCCTGAGCGGGCGGTCAGCGCCACGGCGTGGATCCGTCCACTGGCGAGGGTGGCGGCGACGGCGTCGGTGGCGTAGAGGGCGGGCGGTGCGGCGCTGTCCAGCACGCCGCTGACGGTGAACTCCTCGGTGCCGCGCAGGGTGTGGACCGTGATCCGGTCGCCGGGGCGGTGCCCCGACGGTCCGCTGAGCGCGATGTCCGTCGGGGCGCGCGGCGGTCCGCCCGCGCTCCAGGTGTACGGGTGCAGCGTCGCCGCCGACCACGGGTGCACGGTGTCGCCCGGTGCACCGTCGGCCGTCGCGGGGCCCGCGTAGTCCACGACGACGTCGGCGTCCATCGTGGACAGCCGGTCGGGTAGGTCGGCGGGCAGCGCCCGGGAGGCGGTGGTGCGCAGCGACTCGGTCTCCCGGTCCTCGCCGGAGCCGGTGGTGACGCTGACGGTGTTGGTGCCGGCCACCACGACGTCCGGCGTGACGTACCAGTCCGGGCCGCCCCGGCCGGCGCCGATGGTGCTGGCGAGGGTGAGCGCCATGGCGGCGAGCAGGGCCACGCCCAGCGCGAGCGCGATGAACGAACCGGCCAGGCTGCTCTTGCGGGCCCGGATCGTGTGCCAGGCCAGGCCGGTCACCGCGCACCGCCGGCGACCTCGAGGTGGGTCATCCGCGCGGCGACCGACTCCGGCGTGGGGGCGTGCAGCTCGCCGGCCACCCGGCCGTCGGCCAGGAACACGACCTGGTCGGCGTGCGACGCGGCGAGCGGGTCGTGGGTCACCATCACGATGGTCTGCCCGTCCCGGTCGACCAGTCCGCGCAGCATGGCCAGCACCTCGCGGCCGGTCGTGGAGTCCAGCGCCCCGGTCGGCTCGTCGGCGAAGAGCACCGCAGGCCGGGTGATCAGGGCCCGTGCGATGGCCACCCGCTGCTGCTGGCCGCCGGACAGCTCGGCCGGGCGGTGCCGGCCGCGGTCGGCGAGCCCGACCGACGCCAGCACGTCGCGCACCTGCCGGCGTGACGGCCGCCGCCCGGCCAGGCGCAGCGGCAGCGCCACGTTGAGCTCCGCGGTCAGCGACGGCAGCAGGTTGAACGACTGGAACACGAACCCGATCCGGTCCCGGCGCAGCACGGTCAGCCGGGTCTCGTCGAGCTTGCCCAGGTCCTGGCCGGCCACGAAGACCTCGCCCGAGGTGGGCCGGTCGAGGCCCGCCGCGCATTGGAGCAATGTGGACTTGCCCGAGCCGGACGGCCCCATGACGGCCGTGAACGTGCCCGGTGCGAAGTCGAGCGTGACCCCGTCGAGGGCGGTCACGGTGGCGGCCCGGGTGCCGTACACCTTGCGCACCGCGCGGAGAGCGACTGACTGATCCATGCTCTACAGCGAACCGTCCCGGCGTGCCGGAATCACTCCCGCTGCCCGGCGTCCTGACGGTAGGGATAGCCCCCGCTCACTTGCAGAGCGGCGGTGCGGTGGTGGCCGGGTGGAACGCGACGACCGGGGATGCGGCGGCGACGTAGTGCAGGTCGATGACGAACCGGGCCTGGTCGGTACGGACCAGCTCCATCGTCCCGGGAAGGTAGCCGGTGACCCGGGTCCGGCCTTCGGCGTCCGGCCGCGGCGCGAGGTTGCCGGGTGGTGTGTCGGTCTGCCACACCTTGCCGGCGAACCGGGTGAACTCGCCGCCGCAGTGTACGTACAGGTCGAACGGGTAGCGCGTGCCGACGGTCGCGTCCGCGGGCCCGCCGCGGGGGCGTTGCGGGTCGACCGGAGCGACCGAGGCCGGCGGGACGGCGGCCGTGGTGCTCGCGGTGCCTTCGGCCGCAGGAGGCGGCTGGCGTACCGGTCCCTCACCCGCGCAGCCGGCCAGCAGGCCGACCGCTCCGGTCAGGACCGTGACGATCACGGTGGTGGTACGCATGCCGCCTCCTGCGGGGTCGTGCGCTAGTCGCGGTAGAGGATGTTGGTGAGCACCTGGTAGTCGGTCTGGAGCGGGAGCCGTGGGTCAGGCCCGGCGATGGCCTGCCAGTACATGCAGCTCGACACGGATCCGTTGTGCGCCAGCCCGAGCGCGTGACCCAACTCGTGGCAGGCGGTGCTGCGGTTGTCCTCGGCGGACGAGAAGCGGTCGTTGAGCTCGACCCACACCAGGCCGTCGATGAAGAAGCCGATGCTGTCGACCTCCATGTAGGTGTGGCCGACCCAGTCGTCGCCGTAGTCGGCGTTCCACACGTGGACGCAGTGGCGGCCACCGGTCGGGCAGGCGCCGGTGGTCCAGTACGAGTCGACGCCGACCGCCCTGTTCCACTCGGTCACCGAGGCCCGCACCGGCCACGCCGCCGGCGTGTGGTCACGGAAGTAGATCTGCGGATCGGAGAAGCCGTTCCAGCGCCAGTTGAACCAGTAGTGCGGCACGGTCTTGAGGCAGAGGTACTTCGCCTGGGCGTAGATGGTGGTGCACTCCATGGGGTCGGCTTCGACCTGGGTCGTTACGCCGGCCGGCACGAGGCCCTTGGCCTTGAGCCGGGCCAGCATCTGGAGGCCGCTGGACTGCTCCGGCGCCCGGTAGAGATTGATGATCAGCCCGCCGCCAGGGCGCGGCGTGCGGATCATCACCTCGTCGCCGGACACCACCACGAGCTTCTCGGTCGCGGGCATGGGCGTCGTCGGGTTCGCGGACGCGGCGGGTGCGCCGGCCACCGTAGCGAGTAGTGCCGAAGCCATCAGAAGGCCCCCGTACGTGACGATGCGGTGTCGCATCATTCCCCTTCTTCCTGCGGTTGTAGTGACTACAAGCGCCGAGTGTTACCAAGGGGTTCGGTGCGACAACAGGATCGGTGTATGTCAGCTTTCGGGCAGAGCCATGTTCATCAGGGACTGTCGATCATGGACAGAGATTCCTGGCCACCCGGTTTGACGGCTCTGCGGCGCCGGCGGTTCCCGCTTCGCAGCGGCACCCCTGACAAAAGCGATTTGATGGAAGTCGCGGCATGCGCCGGTTCGGGCCGAGAACACGCCCAGGCCGGGGGCCTACGGTGTTTGCGGAATACCGAAATCGCTTGCGGGATACTGAAAAGCGTACGGCGCGTGGCCCTCGGGCGGGAGGCCCCGCCGCGCGAGCAGCAAAGCGCCATCGGCCGCCTGGCCTCGCGGCGCGGTCAGCCGCGCATCGGGTACGCGCCGGGCCAGCTCGGCGCGGAACGGTTCGAGCAGCAGCGGCCCGGCGTCGAAGAGCCGGCCGCCCCAGGAGAAGTCGGCCGGCAGCCCGCGTGCGGCGGCGCGGGCGGCCTCGGCGAGGTGGGCGGCGGCCCGGTGCCAGATGTCCCGCGCGACCGGGTCGCCCTCGTGGGCCGCGCCGGCCACGTCCGGTGCGAACGTGCCCAGCTCGTGCGCGGGCGACTCGGCGCCGTACACCGCGCCCAGGGCCGCGTCCGCGTCGCCGAACCGGTCGCGCAGGCGGCCGTGCAACGCGGCCGATCCGCCGTCCCGGCCGTCGTGGTGACGCAGCGCCGCCCGCAGGCCCTGCGCCCCGATCCAGGCGCCGCTGCCCTCGTCGCCCAGCAGGTGGCCCCAGCCGTCGACGCGGTTCCAGACCGTGGCGTGGTCGGTGCCGAGCACGATGACGCCGGTGCCGGCGGCGACCACCGCGCCGGGCCGGCCGCCGAGGGCGCCGAGGTGGGTGGTGAGCGCGTCGCTGGCGATGACGACGGTCCGCGCGGCGATGTGCAGGTGCAGGTGGCCGGCCAGGTCCGCGGGGCTCTCCAGCAGCCCCGGCATCCCGGTCAGCCCGACGGCGACGCGTCGCGCCGTACCGTCGTGGTGGACCCGGGCGACCAGGCCGCCGATGCGCGCGGCGAGCGTGGGCGCGTCGATGTGCCCCGCGGTGCGCGGCACCGGGCCGCGGTCGTGTGCCGCCCGCGGCCGCCCGCCGATCAGGGCGCGCACCCGGATGCCGGTGCCGCCGACGTCGATCCCGACGTGGGTCTCACTGTGCATTGTGGACAGCCATCAGCTCCAGGGCCGCGCGGACGCCACGGCCGCCGTCGAGGGCGCGGCGGCATTCGTCGACGGTACGCCCGGACAGCGCGCGCAGCAGCGCCAGCGGGACGTCGCCGCCGCAGTCCGCGAGCGCCTGGGCGCTTTGCGCGGCGCCGAGCCCGGTGGCCATCTCGATGACGCGTACGGCGCGGGCGTGCAGCTTGTCGTTGGTCGCGACGAGGTTGACCATCAGGTTGGAGTACGTCCGTCCGGAGCGCACCATCAGCGCGGTGGAGAACGCGTTCAGCAGCACCTTGGTGGCCGTGCCGGCCTTGAGCCGGGTGGAGCCGGTGACCGCCTCCGGCCCGGTCGGGGCGACCACGTTGACGTCGGCGAACGCGGCCAGCGGCGAGCCGGCGTTGCAGGTGACCAGCACGGTGAGGGCGCCGGCCCGGCGGGCCCGGGCCAGCGCGCCGGCGACGTACCGGGTCGTCCCGGACGCGGTGAGCCCGACCGCCACGTCCAGGCCGGTCAGCGTGGCGGCGTCCGCGTGCCCGGCCTGCTCCGCGTCCTCCAGGTCCACGGTGGAGTCCAGGACGGCCGGGCCGCCGCCGGGGAAGTGCGCGGTGAACAAGCCCGGGGCGGTGCCGAAGGTGGGCGTCGCCTCGGTCGCGTCGAGCACCGCCAGCCGGCCGGACGCGCCCGCGCCGAAGTAGTGCACGGTGCCGCCGCGCGCGACGCGTACCAGGGCGCGGTCGACGGCGTCGGCGAGGGCGGGGGTGGCGGTGCGGGCGGCCTCGATCGCGGCCGTGTCCTCGTCGAGCAGCGCCTCGACGACACGGTCGCTGGGCCACCGGTCGATGTCGGCGGTGCGCGGGTTTCTGTCCTCAGTGGACGCCACGGGCAGCGGTTCCTTTCTTCAGCGAGCGGAACTCGTCGCCGTACCGGTCCAGCACGCGGGCGGCCGCGGCGGTGACGGTGGCGGCGTCGGTCGTGGTGGTGGGGCCGATGGCGATGAACGCGTCGGCGAGGCGGCGCAGCTCGGCGTCGAGCGCGTGCTGGGCGGCGGCGCGCCCAGCCGGGTCGAGCGCGCCGGGCAGGAGGCGCAGCCACAGCTCCCAGCGGCGCTTGTAGTACCCGCCGACCAGCCCGCTCCAGACCCGCGCGGCATAGTCGTCCAGCTCCGCGTGGGCGGTGGTGTTCCAGACGGTCAGGATGCGGCGGGCGTTGTCCTCCAGGACCCGGCGGCCTTCGGCGTCGTCCGCGCGCCGGCGGGCCGCCGCGACCCAGGCGTCCAGCCGCAGGTCCGGCCGGGTGGCGACCAGCGCGTCCAGATCGTCGAACGCGGCCAGGAAGCCCACGGCGGATGTCGGATCCAATGTCCCGGATCGCTGAGACTGTGTCAGGAGTGCACTGAACCGGTGGTCGATGATCCGCAGCAGGAGCGCGGCACCGGCCAGCGCGAGGTCGTCCCGGGCCGGGCCGGACGCGGGCACCGCGAGCAGCGCCTCGATCGCCGCCAGCAGGTCGTCCGGCCGGTAGAACAGGGCCGCGCGCACGTCGTCGTGCACGGTCGAGGCGGGGTCGAGCAGCCGGACGTAGTCGGGGCGGGCGACCGTCATCGAGATGAACCGCTCGGGGAAGATGGCCCGCGCGTCCGCGTCCAGGACGGAGCGGCGCAGGCCCGCCCAGGCACGATCGACGGCTGGGTCCACGCTCCCGTATCTCTGGCGTCCGAAATCCTGGATCCAGGAGCCGAGGTCCGCGGGCTCGCGGCTCCAGGCCCGGTCGGTGATCAGCTCGTAGAACGCCGGGTTGTTGTGGATCGCCTCCATGGTGAGGCCGAGCCCGACCGGCGGATGATCGGCGGCGAGGGCGGCTTCGAGGTTCCGGCCGGTGGCGCCCAGGTCGGCGACGGGCTCGGTACGGCCGCCGAAGTTGAGCAGTCCGTTCCAGATCCACGGGCGGCCGGCGTACCCGTCCAGGCGGGGCCACTGGGGATCGGCCTCGCCGTACAGGTCGAGGATCAGCACGCCGCCGGGCGGGATGCCATCCAGGAACCGTGATACCCGATCCCGGATCCA
Organism: Phytohabitans rumicis; assembly: GCF_011764445.1. Taxonomy (NCBI): domain Bacteria; kingdom Bacillati; phylum Actinomycetota; class Actinomycetes; order Micromonosporales; family Micromonosporaceae; genus Phytohabitans; species Phytohabitans rumicis. Next base: position 330,959 of record NZ_BLPG01000002.1, on the reverse strand, counting down.
GTAGTCGATCTGGTACGAGAATGGCCACGACTGCAGGACCCAGGTGGCCTCGGCGTCGGCGGCGCGCAGCCCGTCCACGATGGCGGCGGCGACCGCGGCGGGGTAAGCGGCGCCGTCGTCCACCTCGGCGGGCACCATCTCGATGAACGGGTCGGCGGCGTACAGGTGGTCGGTGCCGAACAGTTCCCGCTGCGCGGCGACGATCTCGGCGGTGAGCCGCCGGAAGAGCGGGTCGTCCGGGGCGACGACGGTGGTCGGCAGGCCCTGCCAGTACCGGGTGCGCGCCCCGGCCGGGGCCAAAGCCCGCGGCAGGTGACCGGTGAACGCGGGCAGCACCACCCGCATGCCGAACGCGCGCTCCCGTTCCAGGATCCGGCGGCCCAGCGCCAACTGCTGGCGGATCCAGCCCGCGGGCAGCGGCCCGGCGAAGCTGTCCAGGCAGCCCATGTACAGCCACGGCAGGTACGCGGGGCCGCCGAGGAACGCGCGGATCTCCTCGTCGGTCATGCCGAGCCGGGAGTACGCCAGCGCGAGCGCGGCCTCGTGCCCGACCAGGTGCAGCGGCATGGTGACCCCGTGCAGGGCCATCCAGTCCAGCTCCCGCTCCCACTCGTCCCAGCCCCAGAACGCGGTGGAGTAGCCGTACGTGCAGAAGTTGAGGTGGTAGAACTCGTCCACCCGGGCCGTACCGCGCAACGGCGTCGAGTCGGGCAGCGCGCCGAGTGCCAGCGGCAGGTCGGCGCCCCAGGTGACCCGGACACCGCAGGCGTCCCGCAGGTACCGGTGGATGCCGACGCACGCCGAGACCGCGTCGGTGGCGGCGACGTGGAGGGTGCCCGCCGCGGCGTACGCCTCGTAGCGGCGCCGGCCCGGCAGCGCGCTGAAACGCGGCGGTGGCCCGCCGCCGGTGATCCGGTTCCATAGGCCCTGCACGGTCGACGCCCACGCTGTCATGGCACCCACTCTATTACTTCCGTACGGTACGTAATTATGTTAGCGTCCAGCCCATGAGGTCCGTCGCGGTGGGTACGAAGTTCATGCTCGAGGTCAACGCCTCGGCCATCCTCACCCACCTGCGCGCCGCCCGGCGGGCCAGCGTCTCCGCCCTGGCCAAGGAGACCGGGCTGTCCCGGCAGGCGGTGACCCGCTCGCTGGCCGTACTGGACTCGATGGGCTTCGTGGAGATCTCCGCGCCGGACCGCAACGCCACCGCGGCCGGCCGGCCCCCGCAGATGGTCCGCTTCCGCGCGGAGGCCGGCCACGTCCTGGGCGTCGACGTGCAGCCCGGACAGGTCCGGCTGCTGGTCGCCGACCTGGCCGGCGACCCCGTTGCGGAGTCCACCCTCCCGCTGAGCCGCGCCGGCGCGACCGAGCTGGCCGCCTCGCTGACCGCCGCGATCCGCCAGGCGCTCGACCTCGCCGGGGTCGCCCCGGACTGCGTGTGGCACGTGTCCGCGGCCGCCCCCGGCATCACCGATCCGGGCTCCGGCCACGTCACGCTCAGCCCGAGCATGCCCGAGATCGTCGGCGGCGCCATCCTCGCCGGCATCCGCGGCGCCGTCGACGCCCCGGTGTACGTGGACAACGACGTCAAGCTCGCCACCGAGGGGGAGCGCTGGCGCGGCATGCCGCACGCCGAGGACTCGCTGGTCTTCATCGACTGGGGTGAGCGGATCGGTGCCGGCATCGTGCTGCGCGGCGAGCTGTACCGCGGCGCGTCCAACGACGCCGGCGACCTCGGCTACCTCGACCTGGTGGCGTCCGGCGAGCGATCCGGCGACCCCGACCTCGGCCCGTTCGAGGCATGGGTCGGCACCCGCGAGCTGCTGCGCGTCGCAGGCGGGCCGACACTGTCCGAGTTGGCCGCCGCGGCGCACCGCGGCGAGGAGTGGGCGCTCATCCCGATCCGGACCGTCGCGGCCCGCTTCGCCAAGGGGATCGCGGCCGTCCGGTCGCTTCTCGACCCCGAGGTGGTCGTCATCGGCGGCGACATCGCCGTGCTCGGTCCGGCGCTGATCGAGGCGCTCGCCGAGGCGCTGCGCGCGGAGCCGCTCAACCAGCCCCGGCTGGAGCTGTCCGCGCTCGGCGCGGACGCCATCATCCACGGCGCTGTCCGCCACTGTCTGTCCTGGGTGGAGCGCGAACGTCTGTACTCCCTACCGGTATAGGAGAACATATATGCGTACGAGATCATTGGCCGCCGTCGCGGCGGCGATGGTGGTGGCGCTCAGTGCGTGCGCGGAGTCCGGGGGCACCGAGCCGGCCAAGCCGAGCGACGTGTCCAAGGACCTCACCACCGAGAACATCACGCTGACCCTGGCGTACACCGACGACCCGCCGACCCAGGCGCTCATCGACGCCTTCCACGCGCTGCACCCGAACATCACCATCAAGGGCCAGCAGACGCCGTTCAGTGACTACGTCAAGTCCATCAAGCTGTCCATGGCCGCCGACACGCCGCCGGACATCGCCGAGTACAACCCGGGCGCCATGCGCTCGCTGGTGCCGGCCGGGCTCATCTACGACCTGACGCCGTACGAGAAGCTGTACGGCTGGGGCGAGGCGTTCCCGGCGTCCAGTTTGGAGGTGCTGCGCTCCAACCAGGCGGCCAAGGAGTACGGCACGGGCGGCCTGTACGCGGTGCCGGGCGCGCTGTCCGTGCTCGGCGTGTACTACAACAAGTCGATGGTCACGGCGGCCGGAATCGCCGACACACCGTCCACATTGGCCGACTTCGAGCAGGACGTGGCCGCGGTGAAGAAGGGTGGCAAGGCGCCGCTGAGCCTCGGCGGCCTGCAGGTCGGCGGGTTCCAGCTGTGGAACGCCTTCACCAACGCGCTCGGCGACGAGAGCCAGTACCGCAACTGGGTGTACGGCAAGCCCGGCTCGACCATCCAGACCGACGCCGCGAAGCAGGCCGCCCAGAAGGTCATCGACTGGGTCAACGCCGGCTACATCCCGGCGTCGGCGAACGCGACGGCCGACAGCGACGCGCAGGCGAACTTCACCAACGGCAAGAGCGCGTACCTCGTCACCGGCAACTGGGCCGCGTCGGCCATCGAGAAGGCGATGGGCGACAACGTCGGCTTCTTCCTGCTGCCGCAGGCCACCGCGGGCGACTCCGTGGTCGCCTCGGGCGCCAGCGTGGCGTACTCCATCTCGTCCAAGACCAAGCACCCGAACGAGGCGGCCGCGTTCCTGGACTTCATGCGCGACGCCAAGGCGGCGACCGTGCAGTTCGACACCGGGTTCATGCCGGTGAACAACGAGACCGCGGTCCAGGCGACCGGCGTACGCGCCGACATCGCCGCCGACTTCAAGAAGGTGGTCGCCGACAACGGCATCGTCCCGTTCCCGGACTTCGCCTCGCCGAACATGATCGACCGCCTGACCTCCGGCGTGCAGGGCCTGCTGAGCAAGAAGACGACCCCCGACGCGTTCCTCACCTCGCTGCAGGAGTCGTGGACCGAATACCATGGCTGACACGGCACCACTCGCCCGGCGGCGTCCGCGCCGCCGGGCGCGCCGGGTCGTCGCCCTCCTCTACATCGCGCCCGCGGCACTGGTGTACGTCGCCTTCGCGATCTGGCCGGCGATCCACACGGTGTACCTGTCCTTTCTGGACTGGGACGGGATCCTGCCGGCCACCTCGGCCGGTTTCTCGAACTACACCGACGTGTTCACCGACCCGACGCTCGGGCCGGCGCTGTGGCACGCGATCGTGCTCATCGTGTTCTTCGCGGTCATCCCGTGTGCGCTCGGGCTGCTGATGACCGCGCTGCTACAGGGCAACGTGCGCGGCATGACCGCGTTCCGGGTCATCTTCTTCCTGCCCCAGGTGCTGCCGCTCGTCGCGGTCGGCATCACCTGGCGCTGGCTCTACAACGACGACGGCCTGGTCAACCAGGGCCTGCGCTGGATCGGCCTGGGCGGCGTCACCCGGGCCTGGCTCGGCGACTACAACCTCGCGCTGGTCGCGCTCGGCCTGATCGGTACGTGGGCGATGAGCGGCCTGTGCATGGTGCTCTTCCTGGCCGGGGCGCAGAAGATCGACGTCGCCCTGTACGAGGCGGTGGCACTCGACGGCGGCGGCCCGGTCCGGCGGTTCTTCGCCGTGACGCTGCCCGCCCTGCGCGGCGAGATCACCATCGCCAGCGTCATCACCACGATCGCCGCGCTGGCCAGCTTCGACCTCGTCTTCGTGACCACGAACGGCGGCCCCGTCGACCGGACCACCGTGCCCGGCCTGCTGGTGTACCGGCTGGCGTTCAACGAGAGCGACATCGGCCGAGCCAGCGCGCTCGCCGTGGTCCTCACCCTCATCGTCATCGTCTTCGTCACGGCGATCCGCACACTCACCCGGGAAAAGGCGTGAACCCGTCCCGTACCGCGACCGTCGCGCGCTACCTCGTGCTCAGCGCGATGGCCGTCGCGGTCCTGCTGCCGTTCGTCAGCATCGTGCTCGCCGCGCTGCACCCGTCCGGCGCCCAGATCTCCGGGCTGAGCCTCCCGACGACGTGGTCCTGGTCCAACTTCGCCGACGCCTGGCGCGAGGCCAACTTCAGCCACCTCGTGCTCTCCAGCGTCATCATCGCCGCCGGCGTGGTGCCGCTCGCGGTCGTGCTGGCCACCCTCGCCGCGTACTCCCTGGCGACGCTGGACCCGCTCGGCGGCCGCGCCATGTCGGTGGCCTTCGTGCTCGGCCTGACGCTGCCGATCGAGCTCGTCGTCGTCGCCCTCTACTTCGACCTGCGGCAGGTGGGACTGACCAACTCGTACCTCGGCGTGATCCTGGCCGAGACGGCGCTGTTCATGCCGTTCGGCGTCTACTGGATGCAGAACCACTTCGCGTCGATCCCGCGCGAACTGCTGGAGGCCGCGCGGGTCGACGGCGCGGGCAGCCTGTCGATCCTCGGCCGCGTGCTGCTGCCGATCTCGTGGCCGGCACTGACCACCCTGGGGCTGCTCTACTTCATGTGGTCCTGGAACCAGTTCCTGCTGGTCATCGTGCTGATGCAGAACCCCGACCTGCGGACCGCCCCGGCCGGGCTGGGCTTCTTCGTCGGCCAGTACTCCACGAACATCCCGCTGCTGTCGGCCGCGAGCCTCATCGTGATCGGCCCGATCGTGGTGCTCTACCTGATCTTCCAGCGCAACTTCGTCAGCGGGATCACCCAGGGAGCCGTCAAGGGCTGAGCCCGCTCAGTTCGCCAGGAAGTCCAGCAACGCGGGGTTGACCACCTCGGGATGTGTCCAGGCGACGTTGTGCGGGCCGCCCCCGACCGTGACCAGCGTGAGGTCCTTGACCAGGGCCGGCAGCCGGGCGGCGGTGGCCGGGTACGGCAGGATGCGGTCGGCGTCGCCGTGGATGAGCAGCGTCGGCACGTCGATCAGCGGCAGGTCGGCCCGGAAGTCGGTCAGCCACGTGTCCACGCAGGCGTACGCGGCGTGCGGCGAGGCCCCGACGGCGGCGATGAAGCTGGCCTGCCACGCCTGGTCGCTGATCCGGGTGCCGCCGAGCACGTCGACGTTGTAGAAGTTGTCCAGGAAGTCCTTGAAGTACGCCGGCCGGTCCCCAGCACCGCCGCCTTGATGCCCTCGAAGACCGACCGGTCGACGCCCTCGGGGTTGTCGTCGGTCTTGAGCAGGAACGGCGGGATCGCACCCATGAGGACCGCCTTACGCACCCGGCCCGAGCCGTACTTGCCCAGGTAGCGGGTGACCTCGCCGGTGCCCATCGAGAATCCGCACAGCACCACGTCGTCGAGGCCGAGGTGGTCGAGCAGGATCTTCAGGTCGCTGGCGAACGTGTCGTAGTCGTACCCGGTCGTGGGCTTGCTGGACCGGCCGAAGCCGCGCCGGTCGTACCGGACGACCCGGTAGCCGGCCGGCAGCAACACGCGTTCCTGCTTCTCCCAGGAGTCGCCGTTGAGCGGGTAGCCGTGGATCAGCACGATCGGCTGGCCGCTGCCGTGGTCCTCGTAGTAGATCTCGATGTCGGCGCCGTTCTCCTGACCGACGGTCACTTTCGACATGATTCCTCCTTTTCTCCCATCCCATGATGGCCGCGCCGGGCCGCGCCCGTGCCGGTTCCGCGACATCCCTTCAACTAGGGGATGGCCCCCATGGGGTTAGGGGAAATGTCAATCGTGAGAGGGACGTGATATTGAGGCATCCACATCAATCATGTGGCGATGTCGAGAAGACGCCTGTACACCACTGTCCTGGCCATCACGACTCTCGCCCTACCCCTCGTGCTCGCGGACGGCGCGGCCGCGGCCGGCTCCGCCACGCGGCCGGCCCCGATCGCCTGGAGCCCGTGCCCCGAGGACCCCACCGCGCAGTGCGCCACCGTCCGCGTACCCCTGGATTGGGCGCATCCGCGCGGGCCGAAGATCGACCTGGCCGTCGCGCGGCGGCCCGCCACCGATCCGGCGGCCCGGATCGGCTCCCTGCAGATCAACCCGGGCGGCCCCGGCGGCTCGGCGCGGGGCTTCGCCATCTTCGGGGCCGACTACTTCAGCGCCGAGATCCGGCGCCGCTTCGACATCGTCGGGATCGACCCGCGCGGCGTCGGGCAGAGCACGCCGATCCTGTGCTCCGCCGACCTGCTGGCCCAGGAGCCGCCGGTCCTGCTGGGCAGCCAGGCCGAGTTCGACGCCCGGCTGGCGTACAACGCGCGGCTGCGGGCGGACTGCCGGGCGCGGACCGGTCCGCTGTTCGACCACGTGGACATGCTCAGCGTGGTCCGGGATATGGACTACGTGCGGGCGGCCCTCGGCGACGCCAAGCTGACCTACTACGGCGTGTCCTACGGCTCGATGGACGCCCAGCAGTACGCCGAGATGTTCCCCGACAAGGTCCGGGCGATCGTCTCGGACAGCAACCTGGACCACAGCCTGGGCACCCGCGGGTTCCTGGACACCGAGGCGGCCAGCGCGCAGGACTCCTTCGACGAGTTCGTCAAGTGGAGCGACCGGACCCCGTCCAGCGCGCTGTACGGCCAGGACGTCCGGGCCGTCTGGCACCGGGTGCTCGACCGCGCCGGCCGCGGCGAGATCCCGTTCCCGCCCGACCCGAGCCGGCCGCTGCGGCCGGACGAGCTGATCAGCGCGGTGTTCGGCGCCTTCTACGGGCCGGACTGGGTACCGGTCGCGGACGTTCTCTCGGCGCTGGACACGAACACGCCGATCCCGGTCGAGCCGCCCGAGGAGGAGCCGGAGCTGCCCGAGGTCGTCCCGTTCCCGCCGCTGGCGATCTTCTGCAACGACTGGAGCCTGCCGGTCCGCGACTACCGGGAGTACGCCGGGCACCTGCGGCGGGTCGGCCGGATCGCGCCGGACATGCTCTTCCCGCCGCCCGCGACCTCGCTGACGGCGGCCTGCCTCGGCTCGCCCGCGAAGATCGCCAACCCGCAGCACCGGTTGCGGGTACGCGACAGCGCCACGCCGCTGCTGCTGACCAACGCGCTGCACGACCCGGCCACCGGGTACAACCGGGCGCTCGGCGTGGCCCGGCAGCTCGGTAGCGAGGGCGTTCTGCTCACGTACGACGGGTGGGGCCACGGCGTCTACGGCCGCAGCGAGTGCGTCACCGCCGCGATCGACAGCTACCTGATCAGTCAACAACTCCCCGCACGCGGCACCCACTGCCCGGCGTCGAGCCGCCGTCGCCTCCGGCAACCGCCCGCACTGCGTCAGCCTGGCCCGCCGCCCCGCCAACCCGTACTAGCGTGGATGATCATGGTCTGCGCCGCAGAAACCGTCTCCGAACCGCTGCGCAGACCATGATCACCGGGCAGACTCGGGGGCGGCGCAAGCCGCGGCACCACGTCACCGGCATGGTCAACGGGATGGGCATCCGCGGCGTCATCGAGGCGCACGACGGGGAGCGCGGCTTCATCCTCGGCGCGGCGTGGCTGCGCGGCTGCCCGGTGCGGGTCGGCGACACGATCCGGGTGGAGATCGTGCCGGAAGGGCCGCAGCGCGGCGACCTCGCCGAGGACGTCGCCGCCGCCCTGGACGCCGAGCCGGAGGCGGCCGCGTTCTTCGACGCGCTGACCCAGTTCTACCGCCGGGCGTACCTGCGCTGGATCGACGCGACCAAGCGCAGCCCCGCGCTGCGCGCCGACCGCATCGCCGAGATGATCGACCTGCTCAAGGCCGGGGTCAAGGAGCGCCCGAAGGGTTAGTCCGGGCTCACCTTCGAGGACTGCGGGACCGTCGCCGGGTCGGACGGGGTCTGCCGGGTCAGGTACTGCGGCACGGGCGCGGCGTCGGTGCCGGTGTCGCGGACCAGGCCGTAGCGGACCCAGCCGGCCGCGACCGGGTCGGCCGGCGGCGGGGTGGCGATCTCCGCCGCGACGTCGTCCCACGTGACGGCCCGGACGGTGAGGTTGTAGTCGGCGCCCCGCTCGTTGTTGTGCAGGGTGACCTCGCCGTCGAGGTAGAAGTACTCGGCCTGCCAGAACTGCTGCGCGCCGGCCGGCAGCACCGTGTAGCCGGCGGCGGGCTCGCCCATCCAGGTGTTCGCCGCGGGGCCGCCGGGCTTGGCGTCGTCCATCCGGCGGGTGCCGCCGGACGCGACGTGGAAGAGCTTGCCGGAAAGCCCGGTCCAGGTGGGCATCGTCATGCCGCCGGAGCGTTGGGTGAACGGGATCTGGTAGCGGATCCGCACGTACCCGCGGCCGCGCAGGACGACGCGCTCGCCGCGGCGGACCATGTGGAAGTTGCCCGGCTCCGGCTCCTGGTACGCGCCGCCGACCGCGGCCACCAGCCCGGACGTGGGCCGCTTGGGCAGCGCGCCGGGCGGCCGGAGCCGGTCGGCGGGCGCCTTGTCGGCCACGTCGACGGTGCTGCCGTACGCCGGCGCGGCCGGCGTGGTCGGGCGCCGCTGCGCCGGGGTCGCACGGCGGGCCGGCGGCGTGGGGGACGGCGTGGGCGCCGCCGCGAAGACCGCCGTGCCGCGCGGGTCCGGGTCCTGCCAGGTGTACGCCACGGTCGCCCCGCCGGCGGCGACGGTGACCCCGGCGACGATGGCGGCGACCGGCTTGGAGAACAGCGCGCCCAGCTTGGCCAGCACGCCACCGGCCCCGGTCAGGCCGTTCAGGGCGAACCCGAGCGGCACCGGCACCATCGCGAGGCCGACGAGCAGGTTCTCGGCGGGCACCAGCGGGGCGTGGCCCGGGCCGCAGACCGGGCACTCGCGGGTGTGCCGGCCCAACCGTTTGCGCCACAACGGGTGCGGCTGCCCGGGCCACCGGTCGGTCAGCGCGGCCAGGTCGGAGCAGCGCGGCGTCACCGCGAGCGCCCGGACCACCGCCCGTGCGGTGTCCAGTTGCGCCTTCATCCGCTGGACCCGGACCGCGGCGTGCTGCGGCGAGATGTCCAGCGCGGCGGCCAGTTCGGTGCGGGTCAGCTCGCCGGCCGCCTCCAGCCACCACAGCGACAGCAGGTGCCGGTCGTTCTCGTCCAGCCAGCGGGTCGCCTCGGCCACCTCGCGCCGCTGCCCGGACAGGCCCAGCCGCACGACGGTCAGGTCGGCGAAGTCGGCGCCGGGGTCGGCCACCTCGCCCGCCTCGTCCAGCGTGCCGCCGCGCCGGGCCAGCGCCGCCCGGCGGGCCCGCCCCTGGTCGCGTACCTGGCGCATGGTGATCGCGACCAGCCACGGCCGGAAGCTCGCCGGATCGCGCAGGCGGCGCAGCCCGTGGACCGCCCGCAGCATGGTCTCCTGCACCACGTCGTCGACGTCGGCGTGGCCGTCCAGCGCCCGGCCGACGATGTTGTAGACCAGCGGCAGGCAGTCGGCCACGAGGTCGTCCAGCGCCCGCTGGTCACCGGACTGGGCGGCGACCACGAGCGCGGCGACCTCCCGGTCGTCCATCCGCACGTCGTGACACCTCCGTCCCCTCGTCCCTTACTTATGGAGACCCTCGCCGGCCAGGCCGGATAACACAAATCCGTTATCCGGGCGCCCGCGCCGCCGCCTCCTATGCGGGTGGACGTACCAGAGCATGAGGGAGATCACCACGTGTCATCGCAGAGTGACAGGTCGGTCGCACGGCGGCGCCTGCTGACCGCGGCGGTGCTGGGCGCCGGCGCGCTGAGCGTCGCGGCCGGGTCGACCGCCGCCCTGGCCGGCATCCGGTCCGGCGGTCCGCGCGCGTTCGTCCGCCGCCGTCCGCCGGCCCCTGGCGGGCTGGGCGGCTTTGGCGGGGCTCCCACGCCGCCGGGGCCATCGCAGTCCCCGACCCCCTCGCCCGCCGCATCGGCCACCACCTCGGCCGCCGCCCAGGCCGGCATCGCGCATCCGGGCATCCTGCACACCCAGGCCGACTACGACCGGATGGCGGCCAAGGTGCGGGCCGGCGCCCAGCCGTGGCAGGCGGGCTGGGACCGGCTCGTCGCGAACCCGCACGCGCAGAGCTCGTACCGGCCGCGTCCGGTGGCGACGGTCGTGCGCGGCGGCACCGGGCAGAACTACGCCGTGCTGTTCAAGGACGCGGCCGCCGCGTACCAGAACGCCCTGCGGTGGAAGGTCGCCGGCAGCCGGGAGCACGGCGACACCGCACGCGACATCCTCAACGCCTGGTCCGGCACGCTCACGGCCATCCACGGCAACGCCGACCGGTTCCTGCTGGCCGGCCTGCAGGGCTGGCAGCTGGCCCAGGCCGGGGAGATGCTGCGCGGCTACCCCGGCTTCGCGCAGGACAAGCTCGCGGCTCTGCTGCGGGACGTCTTCTACCCGATGAACAACCAGTTCCTCACCAAGCACAACGACGCGTGCATCACCAACTACTGGGCGAACTGGGACCTGTGCAGCATGACCTCGGTCCTGGCGATCGGCGTCTTCTGCGACGACCAGGCCAAGATCGACCAGGCGATCACGTACTTCAAGACCGGCGCCGGCAACGGCTCGATCCTGCACGCGGTGCCGTTCCTGCACCCCGGCGGGCTGGCCCAGTGGCAGGAGAGCGGGCGCGACCAGGGCCACACGCTGATGGGCATGGGGCAGCTGGGCGCGTTCTGCCAGATGGCCTGGAACCTGGGGCACGACCTGTTCGGGTACGCGGACAACCGGTTCATGCGGGCCGCCGAGTACGTCGCCGCGTACAACCTGGGGCAGGAGGTGCCGTTCACCACGTACCGGTGGGGGACCGGGCAGAACTGCGCCGCCCGCGAGCAGACCGCCGTGTCGCCGGCCGGGCGCGGCCTCAACACGCCCGTCTGGGCCCTGCTGGACAACCACTACCGGGTACGCCAGGGCCTGCGCGTGCCCAACATCGAGGCGTACGCCCGGCGGGTCGGCCCGGAGGGCGGCGGCGGTGACTACGGCCCCAACAGCGGCGGGTACGACTGCCTGGGCTTCGGCACGCTGGCGTACACCCTGTGAGCTAACGTTCCTGCTCGTGACGACAGACCTGTTGCTGGTGGCCATCGTCGAGATGGCACCCGGGCACACCGCGGCCGGGCAGGAGTACGAGGACGCGGTGCTGGACCTGCTGGACCGGCACGGCGGCGCGATCGAGCGGCGTACCCGCAGCGCGGACGGGGCGAGCGAGGTGCACCTGATCCGGTTCGGGAGCCGGGCCGGGTACGACTCGTTCATGGTCGACCCGGACCGGCTCGCCCTGCGCGCCACGCTCGGCGAGTCCGCCCCGACAACCCGCGTGATCGAAGTCCGCGACGTCTAACGGGTGCAAGGAAGGGCCCCTTGTTAGCGCTTTTTGCATAACAAGGGGCCCTTCCTTGCACGGCGCACGGGGTGCCCGCATCCCCGATACTGGGGTGTGTCCGTTCCGGTCCCCGGCAGCGTCCTGCGCATCGTGCCGGATTCGCGCTGGCTGTACGGCAGCTTCCTGCACCCTCGGCGGGTGCGCCGCGACGAGACGAAGAACCTGCAGTTCCTCGGCTGGGCGACGGTGGTGACGTCCGCGGACCCGGCCGCCGGCACGTACGGCACGACCGCGGTCGCGGCCTTCCTGGACGACGGCTACGCGGTCACCACCCTCGACGCCCTGGCCGCCGCCAACTGGGTCCTCACCGCCCTGGCCCCCGCCGCCTAGCCCCTTTGCTTGCCTCGCCCGCCCCGCCCCTTTGCTCGCTTTGCTCGTCGATCAAGGGCATACGGCCGTGCTTTGATCTCTTTTCCGCGACCATTTGCCCTTGATCGACGGGAAAGTCCTTGATCGACGCATGAGTCGGTAGGGCGTGCGGCCCGCTGGTACCGTGCGCCGGTGATTATCTTCGGCTTCTCGGTCTTCTACTTCCTCGGACTCATCGGCACCGGTCAGTTCGCCTGCCCGAACTGTGGCGGCGACCGGGAGTACCAGCACCGGACCGCCCGTCGGTTCTTCACGCTCTTCTTTATCCCGGTGATCCCGCTGGACAAGGTCGGCGAGGTCGTGCAGTGCCAGACCTGCAAGCTGCGCTTCGACCCCGCCGTGCTGCAGCGCCCCACGAGCGCGCAGCTGGCCAGCGCCCTGCCCACCGGGATGCGGGCCGCCGCGGCCGTCGTCCTGCGCGCCGGCGGCAGCTCCGAGGCCGCCGTCCGCGCCGCCATCGATGCGGTGCGCGCGGCCGGCTCACCCGGGTACGACGTCGCGCAGCTCCAGTCCGACCTGAGCCTGCCCGCCGAGGCCGCCGCCGACCCGCTGCGCGCCCTGGCCGCGAACCTGACGCTCGACGCGTGCGAGCGCTACCTGGCCAGCGCCGTGCGGATCGGCCTCGCCGACGGCCCGTTGTCGCCGGCCGAGCTGGACGGGCTGCGCTGGATCGCCAGCAACCTCGGCATGACCCCCGCCCACGCCCACGGCGTCATTTCCACCGTCGAAAGCTCCGCCACCCTGGACTGACGCCCGCCCCGCCCGGCCCGGCCCCGCTGCGTCCCGCTCCCGACGGCGCCGCGGCCCGCTGCGACCTGCCGTGGCCCGCGGCCCGCTGCGTCGATCAAGGGATTGCCCGCCGATCAAGGGCATACGGCCGTGGTTGGATCTCTTTTCCACGACCATTCGCCCTTGATCGACGTGAAAGCCCTTGATACGTGAAAGCCCTTGATCGCGGCGGCCCGCGCGGGGCGGGCGCGAGCGCGTCAGGCGGCTGGGTCGGTGTCGGCGCGGTCGCGGGCCTGCGTGAAGAACGCGTACACCGCGTCGGGGTCGGCGCGGTCCAGTTCGCGCATCGGCCGCGCGACGCCGAACGGGGCGTTCCAGTACGCGCCGGTGCGCGGCGAGCGCGGGGTGAGGTAGGCGTACGGCTCGGGCAGGAAGGCGTCGCCGGGGGAGACGCCGTACCCGATGCCGTCGACGAAGACGCCGACGTCGAAGTGCTCGGGCCACAGGATCGGCTGCTCGGACGGGACCACCCGGCGCAGGGCGGCGTCACCGGCGGCCCAGCAGTCCGCGAGCCAGCGGGCCGGCTCGGGGTCGACGTGCAGCACCTCGTCGGGCTCGGCGCCGGACCCGTCGTCGTAGAGCCCCCGCGGTGCGCCCACGTCCACCCCGGCCGCGGCGGCGAGCTCGGCGCAGCTCCGTCCGGTGATCGCCAGTCGGGTCTGGCCCACGACCAGGTCCACGCCGTCGACGCGCAGCTCGGGGTGCTTGAGCGGGCGGAAGCCGCCGGGGCTGACCAGGAGGCGGATCGTCCCGGTACGCCGGTGCTGCGGGCCGGCGAGCACCAGCTCGGCGACCGCGTGCAGGCTGTGTCGGGTCGCCCCGAGCGGATCGTTCATCGCACCACTCTTACCAGCTCTCCTACCCGCCGCGCCGGTGATGATGAAGTTGTCGCCGGGGAGAGCGCTCCCCGGCGACGCTAACTTCATGATCACCGGGACGAGTGGGCGATCGTGGACAGGTGGGCGGTGAAGGGCGCCACCGCGGGTGCGGGGGTGCGGGAGGCGAGGGTGGCGGCGAACACCTGGCGTACCGAGGCGTCGTCGCGGTGCAGGCGGAGCAGGGCGATGTCGGCGGGCGCGGCGCGGATCGCCAGCGCCGGTACGAGCGCCACGCCGAGTCCGGCGGCCACGCAGCCGAGCTTGCCGGTCCACTCGGCGGCGACGATGTCGATGCGTGGCTGGAAGCCGTGCGGGAGCGTCGCGCGCAGCAGGGTGTCCTCGGCGGTGGCGGACCCGACGACGAACGACTCCTCGGTCAGGTCGGTCAGGCGTACGGTCCGGCGGCGGGCCAGCCGGTGGCCGCGCGGCACCGCGACGAGCAGCCGCTCGTCGAGCAGGTGGTGCAGGTCGAAGCGGGCGCCGTCCAGCGGGCGGTCCGGCGGTGCGCTGACCACGGCCACGTCCGCGTCGCCGGCGACCAGGCGCTCCAACAGTTCCGGCGTCCGACCCTCCACAAGGGACAGGGTCACGTCCGGGTGCGCCGCGCGGAAGGCGGCCAGCGCGCGCGGCACGAGCGCGGCCACCGCGGTCGGGAACGCGCCGACGCGCAGCCGCCCGGCGCCCAGTCCACGCAGCGCCGCCAGGTCGCGGCGGGCGGTGGCCAGCCGGTCGAGGACCGCCTCGGCGTGCCGGAGCAGGCAACTGCCCTCCTCGGTCAGCGCGACGCCCCGCGGCAGCCGGTCGAACAGCCGCGCGCCGGTCTCCGCCTCAAGCGCGGCCACCTGGCGGGATACGGCCGACTGGGTGTAGCGCAGCGCCTGTGCCGCCGCGGTGATGGACCCGTGCCGCGCGACCGTCCGGAAGACCTCCAGGGACTCGATCAACACGCACCCATGCTAGCGGCGCATGGCAGCCATGCCAGACATTCGTACCCAGCATGGCCCAGCCTGCCCTAGCGTTGCCGTTCGTGAAGACCATCGCCGTACTGGGTACCGGCCACATGGGCGCGCCGATCGCGCGCCGGCTGCTGGCCGCGCCGTACCCCGTCATCGTCTGGAACCGGACCGCGGCGCGCGCCGCGGAGCTGGCCGGGGCGGGTGCCCGCGTGGCGGACTCGCCGGCCGACGCCGCCCGCGACGCCGACGTCGTGATCACCATGCTGACCGACGCGGACGCCGTCGACGCGGCCCTGTTCGGCGCGGCCGGGGCGGCGCCGGCGCTGCGGCCGGGCACGTGCGTGGTGCAGATGTCCACGATCGCCCCGGCGCAGGTCCGCGCGCTGGCCGCCCGGCTGCCCGCCGGTGTGGACCTCATCGACGCGCCGGTGGCCGGCAGCGTCGCTGCCGCGGCGGCCGGCGGGCTCACCGTGCTGGCCGGCGGCGAGTCGGCCGCGCTGGACCGGGTCGCGCCCGTCCTGGCAACGCTCGGCACGGTCCGGCGCTGCGGGCCGGTCGGCGCCGGTGCCGCCCTCAAGCTGGTGCTCAACACCGCCCTGGTGACCGCCTTCGCGGCGCTCGCCGACACCCTCGCGGTCGCCGACGCGGCCGGCGTCGACCGCGACGCCGCGCTGGCCGCGCTCATGGCCGGCCCGCTCGGTGGCGCGGTCACCCGCGCCACCGCCACCGGCACGCGGTTTCGCGTCGCGCTCGCCGCGAAGGACGCGCGGCTCGCGCTGGCCGAGCTGGGCGCCGCGCCGGCCCCGGCCCTGCGGGCCGCGGCACAAACACTGTCCACTGTGGTCGACCAGGACGCGGACCTGGGCGCCATCATTCCGCAAAGGAGTACGCCGTGAAGCTGACCCTGGACAACCCGGTGACCGTCGCCGCGCCGTTCGGTGACCGGTTCGCCCACGTGGCCAGGCTCGACGTCGGCGGCGGTGCGTTGCTCGTCCTGTCCGGACAGATCTCAGTGGACGATCGTGGCGAGGTGTACGCGCCGGGAGACATCGCGGCGCAGACCGAGCGCATCTTCGAGATCGTCGGCGGGCTCCTGGCCGCACACGGTGCCGGGTTCGGCGACGTGCTGCACATCCGCACGTTCATGACCGACCTCGACGACCTGCCCGGGTACGGGGCCGCGCGGCGGCGGCTCTTCCCGGGCACGCCGCCGGCCAGCACGACCGTGGAGGTCAGCCGGCTCTTCCTTGCCGGCGCCCTGCTGGAGGTGGAGGTGACCGCCGCCGCTTTACGCGGGCGGGGACAAGAGCATTCGGCGGGCGAGGGTGTCGACGCGGCGCAGTGCGTCGGGGAGCCGGTGGTCCCCGGCCATCCGCTCGACCAACGCCGCGGCCTCGTCGACGGGGATGCCGGCGGCGGTGACGTACAACGGCTTCGTTCCTGAGCCGCGGTGCACCGCGATGGCGTGCGTGGCGGAGCGGAACGCGGTCTTGGCGACGCCGACGATCGGGACGTCCAGTTCGGTGTGCAGGTGGGCGCCGAGGCCGGGGCGCCCGTCCGGGTCGAGGTCGACGTACCCGTCGATGACCACCAGGTCGAGGCGGCCGGCGCCGGCCAGGACCGCGCGGACCGCCGGCAGTTCGCGCCGGAAGAAGGCACCCGGCTGGTAGGGGGCGACCTGCGGCAGCCAGCACACGCGTTCGTCCACGATGGCGGCGAACCGCGGGTCCGCCGCCACGACGGCCGCGGCGTGGGCGCCGCCCGGCGGCGGGTAGTGCACGTCGACGGCGGCGGCGCGGATCACGCGCCCAGTCTGCCCCGCGCCGGGGCGAGTCGGCACCGCCCGTACCGGATGAGCCCTAGACTGTCACGTGCGCGATACACCCGGTTTCGGGGAGGTGCTGGCGCGTGGGCATCGGCGGAGGGATCTTCCTGATCGCGGTGGGCGCGGTGCTGACGTTCGCGATGCAGATCGACCCGTGGTGGATCGACCTGCGGGCGGCGGGTGTCATCCTGATGCTCTCCGGCGGCGCGATGCTGCTGGTGACCATCTGGTACTGGCAGGAGCGCCGGCGCCGGGTCCACCGCCAGATCGTCCAGGAACGCCGGCCGCCACCACCACCGCCACCGCCCTCCGGGTAGGTTTTGTCCTGGTCGCAGCGGGTATCTCCTCCTAAATGGCGACCGAGACGCCCGACATCGCCGGCGCCTTTCCCCGGCTGGGCGGCGCGCAGATCGAGGCCCTGGCGCGGTACGGCGAACGCCGTCCCACCCGCGCCGGGGACGTGCTCGTCCGGGAGGGCGAGCCGCACCGGGACTTCGTCGTCGTCCTGTCCGGCCTGGTCGCGGCCGTCGAGGGGTACGGCACGGCCGAGGAGCGCCTGGTCAAGGTGCACGGGCCGGGCCGGTTCCTGGACGAGCTGGGGCTGCTGACCGGCCAGCCGCCGCTCGTGACCGCGGTGGTCGGCGAGCCGGGCGAGGTGCTCGCCGTACCCGTGCCGGCCCTGTGCGAGCTGGTCGCGCGCGACCCGCGGCTGGGCGACGTGGTCCTGCGCGCCTTCATCTGCCGGCGCGAGCTACTGGTCGGCGCGGTGGCCGGGGTACGGATCATCGGGTCGCGCTACGCGCCCGACACCCGGCGGCTGCGCGAGTTCGCCGCCCGCGACCGCCTCCCGCACACCTGGATCGACCTCGACGAGGACGCCGGCGCCGAGGCGCTGCTGCGGCAGATGGGCGTCCCGCCCGCGGACACCCCGGTGGTGATCCTGGGCGGCGAGCGGGTGCTGCGCAACCCGTCCAGTGCCGACCTGGCCGCCGCGCTCGGCCGGCCGGCGCCCGGCCCGCCCGAGGGTGTGCTGGACCTCGTCATCGTCGGCGCCGGCCCGGCCGGGCTCGCCGCCGCCGTGTACGGCGCCTCGGAAGGGCTGAGCACCGTCGTGCTGGACGCGACCGGGACCGGCGGCCAGGCGGGCACGTCCGCGCGCATCGAGAACTACCTCGGCTTCCCGGCCGGGATCTCCGGGACCGAGCTGGCCGCCCGGGCGGTGGTGCAGGCGGAGAGGTTCGGGGCGGCCATCACCGTGCCAGCCACCGCGGCCGCCCTGGCCGACCGGGACGGCGACCAGGTCGTCCGCCTCGACGACGGCACCGAACTGCGCGCCCACACCGTCGTCGTGGCCACCGGTGCTCGCTACCGCCGGCTCGACGTGCCGCGGATGGCGGAGTTCGAGGGCACCAGCGTCTACTACGCCGCCACGACCGTGGAGGCCCGGCTGTGCGCGCGGCAGCCGGTCGTGGTCGTGGGCGGCGGCAACTCGGCCGGCCAGGCGACCCTCCTCCTGGCCCAGCACGCGGCCGCCGTGCGGCTGGTCGTCCGCCACGACGACCTGGGCCGGGACATGTCCCGCTACCTGGTGGACCAGATCGAGCGGGACCCGCGGGTCGAGGTGCTGCGGCACCGCGAGGTGCGCGGGCTCGCCGGCCAGGACGGGCGGCTGGCGGCGGTCGAGGTCGAGGACGACCGCACCGGCGAGCGCCGGCGGCTGGAGGCGGGCCTGCTGTTCGTCTTCATCGGGACGCAGCCGCACACCGGTTGGCTCGCCGGCACCCTGGCGCTCGACGACCACGGCTACGTCCACACCGGGCCGGCGGCGGCCCCGGCCGCGCGCGGCGACCGCCGGCCCGAGGTGCTGGAGACGAGCCGGCCCGGGGTGTTCGCGGTCGGCGACGTCCGCGGCGGCTCGATCAAGCGGGTCGCGTCCGCCGTCGGCGAGGGGGCCATGGCCGTGCGCCTGGTCCACGAGCACCTGGCCCGCACCGGCCGGCGCTGAGCACCCGCTACTTCTTCGACGCGGCCACCCACTGGGCGACGGTGTCGGTCCGTACCGCCTTGTAGAGGGCGGCCGCCTTGGTCGTGTTGGGCTCGACGACGCTCTGCCCGTCGATCGTCGGGGTGCCCGCGCTGGGGCTGGTGAGGAACGTGACGTCGTCCGCCCGCAGGTCGCGCAGCGCGAACGCGGTGTCCACCAGGTTGAAGCTCTCGTCCACGGTGACCGAGCTGGTCACCGCCCGCAGGAAGGCGTTGAGCTTCACGGGGTCGGTGAGGGTACCGGTGCTGGCCGCCTTGGTCATCAACGCCTTCAGGAACTCCTGCTGGTGCCGTTCACGGGCGAAATCGCCGTCCTTGAACTGCTTGCGCTGCCGCACGTAGTCCAGCGCCTCCGCGCCGGTGAAGTGGTGCTCGCCCTTGGTGAACGTGCGGTGCTGCCCGTGGATCGAGGTGATGGTCTGCTCGACGTACATGTCCACGCCGCCGAGCGCGTCGGTCACCCGCGCGAAGCCGGCGAAGTCGATGAGCACGACGTGGTCGATGCGCACCCCGGTGAACTTCTCCACCGTCTGCACCACGAGCGGCGTGCCGCCCCAGGCGTACGCGGCATTGATCTTCGCCTTGGTGTCGCCGTGCGTGCCGTCGGCGGACGCCGGCACGTACACCCAGCTGTCGCGCGGGATGGAGATCGAGTACGCGTGCTGGTGGTCGGCGTCGACGTGCACCAACATAATGGTGTCGGTGCGCGAATCAGCGGTATTGTCCGGATCGCGGGAGTCGCTGCCGAGCACCAGGATGTTCAGCGCCCCGGTGACGGTCTGCGTCGGCCGGTCGGTGGGCAGCCCGGCGAACGCGTTGGTCCGGGCCAGGTCGTGGTTCAGCGACCGCCCATAGGCCCACGCGGCGCCCAGGCCGCCGCCCGCGATCAACAACACCGCCGCGAGGGCGACCACCAGGGTACGGCGCAGCCGGCGCCGCCGGCGGGTCCGCGATCTGCCGTACAAACCGCCGCTACCAGGAACTTCTTGGTACTCCACGGCTCGCACGGTAGGTCGGATTCCTGGACGTCACCTGTGTGCCGCGGGCATGTGTGCCGCGGGCCACAGCCGGGCGGCGGAAAGTGTCGGGGGTGGCGGATAGCGTGCCGGGCATGTCGCTGGAGCTGACCACGCCGACCGCGCCGCTGGCCGAGGCCGCCGCGCGGGTCGCCCGCCTGCTGCCCGCCCGCTCCCTGCAACCGGGCATGGCCACGGTCCATCTGCGCGGCGGCGCCGCCGGGTTGGCGCTGTCCGCCACCGACGGCGAGACGTCGGTGCGGGTGCTGGTGCCCGCGACCGTCCACGTCGACGGCGAGGCGGTGGTGTCCCGGCATGGGCTCGCCGACACCCTCGCCGGGCTGGACGCGCCCGAGGCGCGGCTGGCGGTGGAGGGCTCCCGGCTCGCGGTGCGCACTCCCGGTGCCCGGTTCGCGCTGCCGTCGCTGGCCGCCGCCCGGCCGGAGCTACCGGAGCCGCCTCCGCTGGCCGGCGCGATCCCCGGTGCCGCCTTGGCCGCCGCCGGGGCGGTGTGCGGCGCGGCGTCCCGCGACGGCGCGCTGCCCATCTTCACCGGCGTCCGGATCGTGTCCCGGGATGGGCGGCTCACACTGGTGGCGACCGACCGCTACCGGATGGCGGCCGCCGCCGTCCCGTGGACGCCGGAGCCGGGCGGCGGCGACGTCGCGGCCCTGGTGCCGGCCGCGTCGCTCGCCGAGATCTGCCGGCAGGCTGCCCGGGCCGAGACCCTTCTGGTGTACGCCGGCGGCGACCGCTTCGGGCTGTCCTGGGCCGGGTGCACGGTCGTCACCGCCTCGCTGGCAGGGCCGTTCCCCGACCGCCAGCTCGACCAGCTGCTCGCCGTCGATCCACAGTGCACGGTCGAGGCGGACGCCGACGTTCTTACCGCGGCGGTGCAGCGCGCCTCGCCGTACGCGGGGCCGCACGGGCGGGTGACCGTCCGGCCGGGTGACGGCGCGCTCCAGGTGTGCGGCCGCGACCCGCTGCACGGCGAGTCGGAGGAGGCGGTCAAGGCGAGCGTGCGCGGCGACCACGTCACCGCCCACTACCAGGCGCGCTACCTGGTTGACGCGCTGCGCCCGTTCGCCGGCGAGACCGTCCGGATGCGGATCCAGGCCGGGATGCGCGCCACGGCGTTCAGCGCGGCCGGCGGCGACCTCACCTACCTGGTCGTGCCGATGCGGGCCGAGGACGCCTAACGGGCCGACGCGGTGCGGGCGGCCAGCAGCTCGGCCAGGTGTTCCCGGTTCCACGCGCAGCCGGCGGCCATCGGCTCCAGCAGCGAGCGGCCGAGCGGGGTCAGCTCGTACTCGACGCGGGGCGGGATCTCGTCGTACGCGGTGCGGGTGACCAGGCCGTCGCGGCACATGGCTCGCAGGGACTCGGTGAGCACCTTCGGGGTGACGCTGCCCAGGGGCACCTGGAGCTCGGAGAAGCGGCGGGGCCGTCCCGCAAGCAGGTGATGATCTTCGCGGTCCACTTGTCGCCGATCCGGATCGGCGTGCTGTCGGTGGTGCACCCGGCGAACATGTCCGGGTCGAGTGGCTGCCTCACCGGCCCCACCGTACGTAACTATCGTTGCGGGAACCAGGGGCTTACCCGCTACCGTCCGCCACAGCCGCCGGCGACCACCGCCGGCCCGGGTGGAACGGAGCGAGCACAGTGGACAGAATCGTCGTCTTTGGCGCCGGTGGGCGGGCCGGTCGGCGTACCGTCGCCGAGGCGGTCGCCCGAGGTCACCAGGTCACCGCCGTGGTCCGCGATCCGGCCAGGCACGAGGACCTGCGCGGCCCCGGCGTGACCGTGGTCACCGGTGACGTCACCGACGCCGTCGCGGTCGCGGAGCTCGCCGCCGGCCACCGCGCGGCGGTCAACACGGCGGCGCGGATGGACGTACCGGCGGAGGAGTTCTTTCCGGCGGCGGCGCGCGCCCTGACCGAGGGCCTGCTCCGCGCTGGCGTCGGCCGCCTGGTGGCCGTCGGCGTCGGCAGCACCCTGGAGACCGCGCCCGGCGTGGCGGTGCACGACGCGCCGGACTTCCCCGCGGAGTACCGGGACTTCTCGGTCGGCCACGCGGCCCAGTTCGCGGTGCTGGAGGCCGCCGACCCCCGGCTCGACTGGGTCCTCCTGGTCCCGCCGCCCGTCGTGCTCGACGACACGGCCGCACGCACCGGCCGGTACCGCACCGGCGGCGCGGCGGTGTTGCCGGGCGCGGAGGCGTTCTCGTACGCCGACCTGGCCGCCGCACTCGTCGACGAAATCGACACCCCGAGACACCACCGCGCGCTGGTCGCCGTCGCACCGTAACCACCCCCGCCCGCCGCCCGCCGCGGTCATGCGCGGCGCGGTGGCGCGCGGCGCGGTGGCGCGCGGCGCGGTGGCGCGCGGCGCGCCCTTGGCGCGTCGATCAAGGGATTCCGCGTCGATCAAGGGCATACGGCCGTGGTTTGGAGATCGAAGCGCGACCATATGCCCTTGATCGACGGGCAAGTCCTTGATCGGCGCGCCAAAGGGCGCGCTACCGCGCCGGCGGACAGCGGGCGGGGGTGCTCGCTTAGGTGGGGAGGGGAGCGCCGGCCAAGGCGAGTGATATACCGACCGCGGCCGCGGCCAGCAGGGTCGTGACCACGCCGCGGCGTAGGGCCAGCAGCAGGACCGCGGCGCCGGCGAGGACGGCGTACTGCCAGGGCTCGGCGAGGGCGAGGGCGAGCGGGATGGCCGAGCCGAGGATTGCGCCGATCGCGGCCGGGCCCGCGCCGTCGAGGAACGCGCGTACGCCCGGGTTGCCGCGCAGGCGGTCGAAGCGGTGCGCGCCCAGCAGCACGAACGCGAACGACGGGCTGAACGCGATCGCCGAGGCGAGCACGCCGCCGCCGATGCCCGCAGCGGCGTAGCCGACCACGGCGACGGTCTGTACCACCGGGCCGGGCGTGATCTGGCCGAGGGCGACGGCGTTGAGGAACTGCCCGTCGGTCATCCAGTGGTAGCGGTCCACGGCGTCGGCCTGCATCAGCGGGATGATCACGAAGCCGCCGCCGTACGAGAGGGCGCCGACCTTCAGGGCCACCCACGCGAGCGAGAGCAGGACGCCGCCGCCCGCGCCGGTGGCGGCGGCGAGCACGGGCAGGGGTACGTGGGCGTTCGCGGTGCCGGTGCGGGCGCGTACCCGCTGGGTGGTGACCTCGATTAGGCCGCAGCCGAGCAGCACCAGCACCAGCCACGGGCCGACGGTGGCCGCGGCGGCGAGCCCGGCGAGCAGGTACCCAACCCAACGCATCCGGCGCGGTCGGCTGGTGGCGCGTTGCCAGCTGGCCGGGATCAGGCCGGCGCCGGCGTGGACGGCGACCGCCGCCACCGCGGCGCCCGCCCCGGCGCCGGCGCCGGCCACCCACGGCGGCGGGGAGCCGGCGAGGAAGAGCGTGGCCAGGGCGAGGATCACCACGAGGCCCGGGACGATGAACGCGATCCCGCCGGCGAGCGCCCCCAGCCGCCCGCGCACGTGCCAGGCGCAGAAGATGGCCAGCTGGGTGGAGGCCGGCCCGGGCAGCAGGTTGCACGCGGCGACCGCGTCCTCGAACGCCTTGCCGTCGAGCCACTTACGGCGGTCGACGCACAGCTGGCGCAGCAGCGCGATGTGGGTCGGTGGTCCGCCGAAGCCGATGCAGCCGATCCGTCCCCACTCCTTGACCACGGTGGCGACGCTGACGTGCGGGCGATCAGTCATCGCTACCATTCTGACCTGTGACGAGATCGCCGGGACGGCGGCGGGGCGAGGCCCCGCCGAGCATCCGTGACGTGGCGGCCGCGGCGGGGGTCTCGTACCAGACCGTGTCGCGGGTGCTGAACGACTCACCCAACGTCAGCCCGGACACCCGGCAGCTGGTGCAGGAGGTCATCGGGCGGCTGGACTACCGGCCGAACCGGGCCGCGCGGGCGCTCGGCGCGGGCCGGGCGTCGGCGGTCACCGTGGTCACGGCGGACACGATGCTCTACGGGTACGCCGCGACGTTGCAGGGCATCGAGGAGGCGGCCCGGCTCAAAGGGCTGGCGGTCGGCGTCCGGGTGGTCGAGTCGGACCGGGCCGACGACGTGCGGCACGCGGTCGAGTACGTCACCGACCCGAGTGCGGGCAACGTGATCGTGGTCGCCTTCGACGCGGCCGGCGCCGGGGTGCTGCGGGCGCTGCCGGCGGACGTGCCGGCGGTGGCGGCGACGGAGGCCGGTGGGCTGCCCGGCACCCCGCGCACGATGATCTTCCTGGACGAGCGGCAGGCGGCTGCCGACGCGACCCGGCACCTGCTCGCGCTGGGCACCGCACCGTGTACCACGTCGCGATCCCGTCGGAGACCGGGACGAGCGCGCGCGAGGCGGGCTGGCGGGGGTGCTGGCGGAGGCCGGCGCCCCGGTGCCGGAGATCGTGCACGGCGGTTGGGATCCGGCGTCGGCGCACCGGGCGGGGCAGCGGCTGGCGGCCGACCCGGGGGCCACGGCCATCCTGTGCGGCAACGACGACACCGCCCTCGCGGTGCGCCGCGCCCTGTACGAGGCGGGCCGGGACGTGCCCGGCGACGTGAGCCTGGTGGGCTTCGACGACGTGCCGGGCGCGGCGTACTGGACGCCGGCGCTGACCACCGTGCGGATGGACTTCGTGGCCCTGGGCCGGGCCTGCCTGGCCGCCGTGACCGGGGCGGTGGAGCAGGCGCCGCTCGCCCCGCCCCGCCTGGTGATCCGCGAGTCCACGGCACCCCCAAGGTCGCGGTGATCAGGGACCCGCTCCCTCGGCACGCCGCAACACACCCGAGTTACTCCCTGATCACCGGGGATAGCGGGCGCATAGGGCGCGTAACAACTTGGTAACGAGGGCTTCTCAAGCACCGATGTGACCGGTCACAGTGTGACCGGTCACATCAACGAGTGGGGAGGGCTATGAGGGCGAGAACGGTCCTGGTGGTTGCGGGGCTCGTGGTGGGGCTGGGGTTGGTGGGTTCGCCGGCCCACGCGGCGCCCTCGACGTTGCTGGTCGATTTGGCGGCGGGCACGGGGCGTTGCGGTACGGGGCGACCGGGTTCCTGTACGGGCTGGGGGACGAGGGCATTCCCACCGAGACGATGCTGGCGGCGCTGCGACCGCAGGTGACCGCGCAGAAGGCGCCGGACGGCCTGCAGCACCCGAACGGCGACGCGCTGAAGATCGCGCCGATGTTCAAGCGGGCCGGCGGCCGCGAGATCCAGATCTACATGCAGGACATCTACCAGCAGTGGCCGTACGAGAACCTCGGCATCGCCGACTACCTGGCCAAGGTCGACACGATGACCCGCAAGGTGGTCGCCGACCCGTACCGCTCCTCGTACGTGTACGTGCCGTTCAACGAGCCCGACCTGATGTGGTACTCGGGCAACCTCAGCGGGCTGCTCGCCGACTGGCGGACCGTCTTCCAGAGGATCCGCTCCATCGACTCCGCCGCCCGGATCGCCGGCCCCAACTTCGCCAGCTACCGCTCGGCCGACCTGCGCACGTTCCTCACCTACGCCCGCGACAACGGCGTCCTGCCGGACGTCATGACCTGGCACGAACTGGGCAACGACTTCTACACCGACTGGCACAACCACTACAGCGACTACCGGGCCATCGAGACCAGCCTGGGCATCAGCCCCAGACCGATCAACATCAACGAGTACGGCCGCTCCTCCGGCGACCTGGGCGTGCCGGGCAACCTGGTGCAGTACGTCGCCAAGTTCGAGGCGTCCAAGGTGGACGGTTGCCTGGCGTACTGGACGACCGCGGGCGGGCTCAACGACCTGGTGACCCGCAACAACCAGGCGACCGGCGGCTGGTGGCTCTACAAGTGGTACGGCGAGCTGACCGGCAACACGGTGGCCGTCACCCCGCCGGCGCCGGGCGGCTCGTTGCAGGGCGTGGCGGCGCTGGACGCGGCCAAGAAGCAGGCCCGGATCGTCTTCGGCGGCAACAACCCGGCCTCCGGCACGTACGACACCAACGTCGTCGTCCAGGGCCTCGGCTCGGCGTCGTACCTCGGCACCACCGTGCACGCGACGGTGTGGGGCGTGGACAACTCCGGCCTCAACCCCTCGACCGGGCCGTACCTGGTGGCCGAGGGGGACTACGTGTCCAGCGGCGGGCAGGTCACCATCCCGCTGACCGCGCTCAAGGGCGCCTCGGCGTACCAGGTGATCGTCACGCCGAACACCGACCTGTCGGTGGCCGGCGCGGCCTCGCGCTACCAGGCCGAGTACGCCCGCATCGACGGCACCGCGCGGGTCACGTACGGCACCAACACCGGCTACTCGGGCACCTACTTCGTCGAGGGGTACGGGGCGAGCACCACCGCCAGCACCAAGTTCGTCGTCACGGTGCCGTCCGACGGCTACTACAACCTGGGCCTGCGCTACTCGGCCGGCCCGTACACCGGGGCGTCCGCCAACCGGTCGGTCCGGCTGCGGCTTAACGGGTCGGACCTGGCCGACGTCGCGCTGCCCGGCACCGCCAACTGGAACACCTGGAACACCGTCACCACCAAGGTCTTCCTGCCCGCCGGCATCAGCCGGGTCGAGGCCAACGCCTACGCCACCGACGACCGGGACGCCGTCAACCTCGACTACCTGGACGTCGCGGCCACCACCGGCACGGTCACCACGTACCAGGCCGAGGCGTCCGGCAACACGCGCGGCGGCACCGCGGTCGTGGTGAGCGACTCGGCCGCCTCCGGCGGCCAGTACGTCGGCTGGATCGGCGCCGGCGCCGCCAACACCCTGCGGTTCAACAGCGTCACCGCGGCCACCGCCGGCCGCTACCGGCTGGTCATCGGGTACGCCAACGGCGAGCTCGGCAGCGGCGCCACGAACTACAACAGCAACATCGTCGACCGGTACGCCGACATCAGCGTCAACGGCGGCACCGCCCGCCGGCACTACTTCCGCAACACGCTGGGCTGGTCGATCTACCGCACCACGGTCGTCGACGTCGACCTGGCGGCCGGCGCGAACACCATCACGTTCGCCAACGCCTCCACCGGCTACGCGCCGAACATCGACCTGATCCAGATCGCCGCACCCGTCGGCTAGCACCCCGTAAAGAACTGACAGGAGAACCATGGAATCCGGTACCAGCCTGGTGTGGGGACACTCGGCGCTCAAGCTCGTCGTCGACGTGTCCCCGGACGGCCCGGTGGCCGTGCGGGCACTGACCGGCCCCGGCGGCCGGCAGGATCCGCTCCGGGCGGCGCAGCCGCTGGTGGAGCTGCTGGTCGCCGGCGAGGGCCGGGTGCGCACCTCGCAGCGCTTCTCCGAGACCACCGTCGGCCGGCGGCTGACCTACGCCGGCAGCGAGCAGACCCGGGACGGGGCGTGGCGCGAGCTGCGCGTCGACCTGCGCGACGAGCGGACCGGGCTGGCCGCCCAGGTGTACGTCCGGTCGGCCGACGGGGTGGGGGCCTGCCAGGTCCGCACCCGGGTGACCAACCAGGGCGTGGCGCCGGTGGTCCTGCTGGGCGTGACGTCGTTCGCCGCCGGGCTCGCCGGGCACCGGGTCGACGACCTCGACCTGGTACGGGGCGACAGCGAGTGGCTCGGCGAGGGCCGGTGGACCCGGCAGCGGCTGCGCGACGGGGTGCCGGACCTGAGCCTGCCGGTGCACCATCAGGACGGTCGCGGCCGGGTCGCGGTCACCAGCACGGGTACGTGGTCGACCGGGGCGCACCTGCCGACCGGCGGGCTCGTCGACCGGGCCGGCGGCGCGGCCTGGCTGTGGCAGGTCGAGCACAACGGCGCGTGGCGGTGGGAGGTGGGGAGCGGCTCGGCGGCGCGTACCTGGCGCTGCTCGGTCCGACCGACCTCGACCACCAGTGGCAGCACCGCCTCGAACCGGGGGAGAGCTTCACCTCCGTACCCGTGTCGGTGGCGGTGTCCGGCGACGGGCTGGACGGCGCGGTCGCGGCGCTGACCGCCCACCGGCGCGCGCTGCGGCGCCCGCACCCGGACCGGTCCGCGCTGCCGGTGGTCTTCAACGACTACATGAACACGCTGATGGGCGACCCGACGACGGCAAAGCTGCTGCCGTTGATCGACGCCGCGGCCGCGGCCGGCGCGGAGGTGTTCTGCGTCGACGCCGGCTGGTACGACAACGGCTCCGACTGGTGGGACAGCGTCGGGGAGTGGCAGCCGTCGCAGACCCGCTTCCCGCGCGGCATCGAGGAGGTGCTGGCCCGGATCCGCGAGCGCGGCATGGTGCCCGGTCTGTGGCTGGAGCCGGAGGTGATCGGCGTCCGCAGCCCGATGGCCGACAAGCTGCCGGACGAGGCGTTCCTGCAGCGCGGCGGCGAGCGGCTGGTCGAGGCCAACCGGTACCACCTGGACCTGCGCCACCCGCGGGCGGTCGCGCACCTGGACGAGGTGGTCGACCGGCTGGTCGAGCAGCTCGGCGTCGGCTACTTCAAGCTCGACTACAACATCGACCCCGGCCCCGGTACGGACCTTTCCGCCGGCAGCGTGGGCGCCGGGCTGCTCGACCACAACCGCGCGCACCTGCAGTGGCTGGACCGGCTCCTGGACCGGCACCCCGACCTGGTCCTGGAGAACTGCGCGTCCGGCGGGATGCGCATGGACTACGCGCTGCTGTCCCGGATGCAGCTGCAGTCCACCAGCGACCAGCAGGACTTCCTGCGCTACCCGCCGATCGCCGTGGCGGCGCCGATGTCGGTGCTGCCGGAGCAGTCGGCCAGCTGGGCGTACCCGCAACCGGACATGACCGACGAGCAGATCGCGTACGCGATGTGCACCGGGATGCTGGGCCGCCTGTACCTGTCCGGCCGGCTGGACCAGATGGACGCCGGCCAGCTGGACTCGGTGCGCACCGCGGTGCGCACGCACCAGTCCATCCGGGCCGACCTGGCGGGCGCGGTGCCGCTGTGGCCGCTCGGCCTGCCCGGATGGGACGACCCGTGGCTCGCCCTCGCGCTGCGCGCGGGGACGTCACCTACCTGGCGGCGTGGCGGCGCGGGGGCGCCACCCCGGCCCAGCCAGCAAGCACAGCCCGCACGCTCGCCCTGCCGCACCTGCGTGGGCGCGAGATCGACATCGACGTCCTGTACCCCCGGCACCTGCCCGCCTGGGCGGGGCATGGGATCCCGACACCGGGTCGCTGACCCTGACCACCCCCGCCGGCGCGGAGACTCCTGCCGCCCGACTCTTCCGTATTGTCCCCACATCTGATAAGGATCACCCCGATGAAAAGATGGACCGCCCTCGCCGCCGCGGCGGCGCTCACGCTCGGGCTCGCGGCCTGCAGCGACCCCGCCGCGGAGACCTCCTCCGGCGACACCACCGCCACCTGGGCCGACCCGACCGCCAAGCTGGACGGCGTCAAGCTGACGATCTGGGCCGCGCAGAACAGCAACACCGTGCCCAGCAAGGTCATCGCCGGGTTCCAGCAGGCCACCGGCGCCACCGTCGAGGTGGTCACCATCCCCGACCCGTACGAGCAGGGCATCCAGACGAAGGTGGCCACGGGCGACAAGCCGGACATCGCGTTCTGGCAGCCGACCGCGTCGATGCTGACCGCGATCAACGCGAAGACCAACCTGCAGCCGCTGACCGACGCGCCGTGGCTGTCCAAGCTGTCGCCGGACCTGAAGGACATCACCGGCATCCTGGACGGCACCCGGTATGCCGCGCTGATCACCAGCCCGGCCGTGGAGGGCGTCTACTACAACAAGGAGGTCTTCGCCAAGAACGGCATCACCGCGACGCCGAAGAACTTCAACGAGATGGTCACCCTGGCCCGGCAGCTCAAGGGCAAGGGCGTCACGCCGTTCTACGAGATGGCCGCCGACCGGTGGGCGACCCAGTGGTGGGTGCAGGTGCAGCTCGCCGACGCCGCCAAGGACGGGCTCTGGGACAAGATCAACACGGGTAAGGAGACGTTCAACAGCCCGGTGGTGCTCGACGCGATCAAGAACTACAAGTCGCTGATCGACGAGGGCCTGTTCAACAAGAACATCAAGACCGCCAAGTTCGAGGACCAGGGCGCCGCGCTGCTGAACGGCGAGGCCGCCATGGTGGTCCAGGTCAACTCGTTCTTCGGCCAGCTCCAGGCCAAGGCCGACACCGCCACCCTGGACTCCAAGATCGGCTTCTTCCCGATCTCGCCGTCCGGCAACGTCGGCACGTTCATCCCGGACCAGTCCAACGCGCTGGTCGCGTTCAAGACCGGTGACGCCAAGCGGGAGGCCGCCGCCCGGCAGCTGATGGCGTACTGGATGGGCCCCGGCTACCAGGACTTCGTCACGGACCGCAAGACGGTCTCGCTCCAGACCGCGGTGCCGAACCCGGCCGGCGTCCCGCAGGCCCTGCAGGACGTGCACGCCGCCCTGGCCACCTCGGTCGGGTCCATGCAGGCCCTGGCCGTCGCCAACCCCGACCTGTACATCAACCTGGCCGACATGATCACGGGCACGATGTCCCCGGAGCAGGTCGCCAAGGCCACCCAGGACCAGTTCGCGCAGCTGGCCAAGGCGGCCGGGGCGCCCGGGTTCTGATGTCCACGGCCTCACCCACGCCGGTGCTCGACCGGCCCGCGGCGGCGCACCCCGCGCCGCCGCGGGCCCGGCGCGGCGCGATCAACCGCAGCACCCACCCGATGTGGTTCCTGGCGCCGGCGTTCGCGATCCTGCTGGTCTTCTTCTTCCTGCCGACCGTCTTCAACTTCATCTACGCGTTCACCGACTGGTCCGGGTTCAAGGCGCAGATCAACCCCGTCGGGTTCGACAACTTCACCGACCTCGCGGGCAACGGCACGCTGTTCCGGGCGCTGCGCATCACCGTGGTGTACGCGGTGCTCGTGGCGATCTTCCAGAACGTGTTCGGGTTCGCCCTGGCGGTGCTGCTGGAACGGGACACCTGGTTCAACCGGCTGGCCCGGGTCTTCTTCCTGATCCCGGTGCTGATGTCGGCGCTCGCCGTCGGCTACATCTTCCGTGCCTTGCTGCCGCCCGAGTGGCTCGGCGACACCACCTGGACGATCGTCGTGGTCGCCGTCATCCACGGGTGGAAGTGGATGGGCCTGTCCATGCTGATCTACCTGGCCGGCCTCAAGACGATCCCCGAGGACATCATGGAGGCCGCGACGATCGACGGGGCGTCCCGCTGGCGCACGTTCTGGCGGATCCGGTCGCCGCTGCTGGCGCCGGCCGTCACGTTCAACGTCGCCACCGCGCTGCTCGGCTCGATGAACGGCTTCGACATCGTGCAGGCCACCACCGGCGGCGGCCCGGCCCGGACCACGGAGATCCTCAACATCTTCATCTACCGGACCTTCGGGCAGGGCCTGTTCGCCCAGGCCACCACGATGAGCCTGGTGCTCTTCCTGCTGGTCGCGCTGATGGCGTTCCCGGTCATCTACTTCCTGCGCAAGCGTGAGGAGATCCTGTGAGACTCAGCGACGCGCGCATCTGGACCCGGCTGCAGCCGATCGTCGCCACGCTGCTGGTGGTGACGGTGATCGGGATCCCGCTCTGGCTGGTCGTGGTGACCGCCGGCAAGTCGCAGGGGGAGGCCCTCAACCCGGACCTCTCGCTGCCGTCGCACTGGCAGCTGTGGGACAACCTGCGCCAGGTGTGGACGGAGGGCGACGTGCCGGGCGCGTTCTTCGGCAGCCTGCTGATCGTCGTGCCGACGGTCGCCGGCGTGCTCACCGTCGGCTCCATGGCCGCCTGGGTGCTGGCCCGCCGGGCCACCCGCCTCAACGCGATGCTGTACGCCCTGGCGATCAGCGGCATCGTGCTGCCGCCGGCCGTGGTCACGGTCGTGCTGCTGCTGCGCCAGCTCGGCCTCGCCGGCACCGCGGTCGGGATGATCGGCGTCTACATGGGCATCTACATGTCCACTGTGGTCTTCTTCGTGACCGGGTTCGTGCGGACGATCCCCACGTCACTGGAGGAGGCCGCGCAGATCGACGGCGCCGGGCCGTTCATGGTCTACCGCCGGGTGGTGCTGCCGATGCTGCGCCCGGTGCTCGCCACCGCCACGATCCTGATCTGCCTGTACGTCTGGAACGACGTCTTCTATGCGTTCTTCGTCATCGGCGGGCGCATGGACACGCTGCCGCTCAACCTCTTCCGGGTGGCCAGCGCCGGCCTGTACCTCAACAACTGGCACCTCATCTTCGCGTACGTGATCTTGATGAGTCTGCCGCTCGTTGTCGTCTTCGCCGTCGCCCAACGCAAGATCATTTCGGGCATCACCAGCGGTGCCGTGAAGTAGGAGAGAAGACTTGAAGCGAAAGTTAGCCGTCCTGACCGCCGCCGCTCTTGTGCTGGGAGGCACATTGTCGACGCCCGCCCAGGCCGACACCAACGACGTGCTGAGCGTCGACTTCGCACAGACGACCGGCGCGTTCCGGGGCGGTGCCACCGGCACCCTGTACGGCTTCGGCGACGACGGGGCTCCCACCCAGGCGCTGATCAACGGTGCGCACATCACCAACACCTCGCAGAAGGCGCCGTACGGCACCCAGCACCCCAGCGGTGACGCGATCAAGGTGGAGGGCGGCTTCTTCGCCAAGCACGGCAAGGACATGTACATCTACGTCCAGGACTACTACCCGGACTGGTCGTACAACGGGGGTCGCCGGCCGGGCGACGACCGCACCTACAACCAGGCCGACGGCACGTACACGTCGACGCCGAACGGCATCTGGGACTACCTGGAGGTCGTCGAGTTCGTCACCGAGGCCGTCGCCACCACCTCGGCCCGCCCGCGGGACTACGTGTTCATCCCGTTCAACGAGCCGGACGGCGGCAACTGGTACAACAACTGGGGCACGCTGAAGGACACGTTCCTGGCCGACTGGAAGGCCACGTACGACAAGATCCAGGAGGTGTACGCCCGGCACGGCCTCGGCCACGCCCGGATCGGCGGCCCCGGCGACACCCGCTGGCAGCCGGCCCGCTCCGCCGACATCCTCACGTACGCCAAGGCCAACAACGTCCTGCCCGACGTGTTCATCTGGCACGAGCTGGGCATCAACAACCTCGGCACGTTCCGCGCCAACTACGCCGCGTACCGGCAGCTGGAGAAGGACCTCGGCATCGGTCCGCTGCACGTCAACGTCACCGAGTACGGGATGCTGCGCGACATGGGCACCCCGGGACAGCTCATCCAGTGGCTGTCCATCATGGAGGACCTGAAGATCGACGGGCAGACCGCGTACTGGAACTACGCCGGCAACTTCAACGACAACAGCGCCCGCGCCAACGCGGCCAACGCCGGCTGGTGGATGTACAAGTGGTACGGCGACCTGGAGGGCAGCCAGACCGTCAGGCTCACCCCGCCCGCCCTGAACACAGTGGACACCCTGCAGGGCATCGGCGCGGTCGACGCCCGCAACAAGCGGGCCACCGTGCTGTACGGCGGCGGCGACAAGCCGGTCTCGCTGCGCCTGACCGGCCTGGGACTCTTGGGTAAACGGGTCGACGTGGAGGTGCGGGAGATCACCCTCTCCGGGGCCGAAGGCGTCTCCGGCACGCCGCGGGTCATCAAGGCACTCGACGGCGTGGCCGCGACCGGCGGGGCACTCAGTCTCGACGTGCCCACCTACGACCGGTACGCCGCGTACCAGGTGCTCGTCACCCCGGCGCAGGACCGGCCCGTCGTGGTCAGCCCGGTGTGGACGGCCAGCGTCGAGGCGGAGAACACCGCGCTGACCGACGCCACCGTCTACTTCCAGGACCCGCAGGCCGGCGGCGGCTGGAAGTTCCTCGCCTCCGGCAGCCGCGACGTCGGCTCGTTCAACCGGCCGACCTCGAAGGCGGAGTGGACGGTCACCGTGCCGCGCGCCGGCCGGTACCGCTTCCAGGTCATCGGCGGCACGCCCGGCACCCCGGGCCGGCACGCCCTTTTCGTGGACGGTGCCAACCCGGCCATCGTCCAGTACACCGCCGACCTGGCGCTCACCTCATACCAGCGGTGGCAGTACCGGGGTAGCGCCGAGGTGACGATCCCGCTGGCCGCCGGCCAGCACACGCTCTCGCTGCGGTCGAGTGTGGACGGTGCCGCCGTCCTGCCGAACTCCGACATCACGCTGGACAAGTTCCTGCTCACCGACGTCACCGACGGCGAGCCGACCGCGTACCCCGCCTCGACCCTGCGGTACGCCGGCGGCGCGCGCGTCACGTACGACGTGCCGGGTGCCCGCGGGTACGCGTCGATCCGGGCAGTGGTGGCCGCGCCGACGCGTACGTCCAGGCGTGGGAGACCGGTTACCACGACCTCTCGCTCGACTACCGCAGCCTGTGCGCGACGGACGCCCAGATCACGGTGAACGGCCGCCCGGTCGCCACGGTCAAGGCCAAGGGTGCGGGCGCCTGGCGCTCGACCGTGCGGGTGCACCTGAGCCAGGGCATCAACGAGGTCGAGGTGCGCTCGAAGACCGGCATCCTGCTGCGGGAGCTCACCACGACCCGGACGCCGCAGGCCGACACCGCCGCGGTCACCGTCCAGGGCGAGGACACGATCCGGCACGGCACCGCCGTGGTCAACACGTACCCGGACGGCTCCGGCAGCAACGCATCGGGCCTCAAGGGAGTCGGCTTCGTCGGCAACGGCGCGGGCAACACGTTCGAGGTGCCGCGTGGGCCCGGCTTCGACAAGCCCGGCGACTACAACATCGCCGTGACGTACGCGAACGCGGAGCTCAGTGGCCGGCACGACTACAACCCCCAGGTCGTCGACCGCCGCCTGGAGGTCACCGAGACCGGCGGCGGCAGCGCGTACGCCTACTTCCGGTACACGTACGCATGGAACAGCTTCCTGGAGCGGACGATCCCGGTGCGGCTGACCACGGCGGGCGGGTCGCTGGTCTTCGGCAACCCGACGGCGTACGCCCCCGACATCGACAAGGTGGTCATCGCCCCCCTCACGGTGGGTACGCCCACGACCTCCCCCACCCGGTGATCCAGGCGTCCCTCATGTCGTCCCAGCGACATGAGGGACGCCTTGATCACGGGACGTCGGCACCCGCAGCTTCGGGGTTGGTGTTCTCGGCCCTCATGGCACATCCTCTCGACCTTCTACGCCTTCCGGGGCGACAATCGAGGCGGGCGCCACAAGATCGCCATATCGACACCACAGACGCGAGCGGACGTGACCCGGGAGGTTCCGTCGTGGATGGTGCGCAGGGAGTCAGTTTCGCCGCTCTGGGCCGCTGGAGGTCCGCCGCGACGGCCAGCTTGTCCAGCTGACCGGCAAGCATCGAGACCTGCTCGGCGTCCTCCTGCTTTCCGCCAACGCCACCGTCACGCGGGACGAGATCGTGGACGCGCTGTGGAACGATCCGCCGCGCTCGGCCGTCTCGAACCTCCAGACCTACGTCGCGGGACTGCGGCGCGCCCTCGGGGAGGTGGCACCGGACAACCCGACCCGGCTGGAGACCCGCACGTGGGGTTACCGGCTGAACGTGGAGCAGGAACAGGTCGACCTCCTCACGTTTGCCGAGTGGTCCCGCCGGGGCCGGCAGAGCGTCGACGGCGGAGACTTGACCGGCGCCCGGCGGTACCTGGGACGTGCGATGGCGCTGTGCCGCGGCCGACCGCTGGAGGATGTTCGGCTCAGTGACGCCGCACGGCCGCGCCTGACCGCGGTCGAGGAACGGCTCGACCAGGTGTGGACGGAATGGGTGGAGGTGCGTCTCGCGCTGGGCGACTACGACCGGTTGATCGGCGAGCTCCGGGTGGCGGCGCAGGCCAAGCCGCTGCGCGAGCGTATCTGGGACCAGCTCATCCTGGCCCTGCACCTGGCCCGCCGGCGAAGCGAAGCCCTGGACACCTACCAGCGGGCCCGCAAGGTCCTGGTCGACGAGCTCGGTATCGAGCCCAGCCCCGAGCTGCAACGGTTGCACGCGGCTGTACTGAGCGACGACCCGTCCCTGAACGGTTCGCCGTCAGCGCGCACGGCCCTGGCCAGAGTGCGCCTGGGCATTGCAGATTCCGATGTCGCACCGGACACCGTGCCGGTGCCGGTGCCGGTGCCGGCCCAGCTTCCGGCTGATCTGACGGGGTTTGTCGGCCGGACCGCGTACCTGGGTCAACTCGACGCGTTTCTCGCCGAGCGATCCACGGCCACCGCTCCGGTCGTCTGCGTGGTCGTCGGCACCGCCGGGGTGGGCAAGACGAGCCTGGCCGTGCATTGGGCGCACCGTGTCGCCGACCGGTTTCCGGACGGCCAGATCTACCTGGACATGCGCGGCTTCCACAGTGGACCAGAGATGGCGCCCGCGGAGGCACTGCCACTGCTCCTGGCCGCGCTCGGGGTACCGGCCGAACAGATCCCGATCAGCCCGGACGCGCAGGCGGCGCTGTACCGCTCGTTGATGGCCACCCGGCGCGTGCTGGTGGTGCTGGACAACGTGGCCGACGCGGCGCAGGTGCGTCCGCTGCTTCCCGGTTCGGCCGGCTGTCTGGTCGTGCTGACCAGCAGGGATCGGCTCAGCGGACTTGTCGCGCTGGATGACGCGTACAGGATGACGCTTGATGTGCTTGCGCCCGCTGACGCGGTCGCCGTCTTGGCCCGTGTCGCCGGTAGCGAGCGCACCCGCGCGGATCCCGAGGCGGCGCAGGACCTGGCGCGCCTGTGCGCGTTCCTTCCACTGGTGCTGCGGATCGCGGGTGCGCGGTTGGCCGATCAACCGCACCGGACGGTGCGTAGTTACGTCACCGAGCTCGCGTCGATCGGACGGCTGGCCGGTCTGCGGGTGGACGGCGACGAGCGCGCCAACGCCAGCGACGCGTTCGGGCTGTCATACCGCGCCTTGCCGGCGCCCGCGCGCCGAATGTTCCGACTGCTCAGCCTCGTGCCAGCGCCGGGCGGGTTATCCACCCAAGCGGGCGCGGCGCTGGCCAACGTCTCGGCAGCGGAGGCGGCAGGCGCGCTCGACACCATCGCTCGCCTCCATCTGGCAAAGGCGACGGCGGATGGCCGATACGCCTGTCACGACCTGCTCCTGGAGTACGCGGCCGAGCTGACCGCGGCCCACGACTCGGCTGCCGAGCGGGACGCGGCCGTCCGCCGGCTGCTCGACTTCTACCTTCGCGCGGCGGAGCGCGCCGCCGCGGTGCGGGCCGCGCCGATGGCCCGGCTGCCGGCTCGGTCGGCGGGGGTTGACGTACCCGAGGTGGACTTCCGCGAGCCCGGCTCGGCGGGTGAGTGGCTCGACGCCGAGTGGGACAACCTGGTCGCCGCGCTGCGACACGCCGCGGCGACCGGACCCGCCGAGATGGTCTGGTATCTCGTCGACACGATGACCAGCAACCTGTATCTCGCGGCACGGCCGGCATGGCAGCTCGTCGTCGAGATCGGCCTGGACATCGCGCACCGGGAGGCGAATCCTCTCGCCGAGGCGGCGATGCGGTACTGCTACGGTCTGCTGCACTCGCGCACCGGCCAGTTCCGGGACGCACTCGACCAGCTTGAACAGGCAATCGTCCTGTACCGGCAGGTCGGTTGGCGGCCGGGTCAGTCGGTCTCGCTGCGCAGCGCGGGCGTGGCACTGGCCTATCTGGGCCGGTCGCGGGAGGCGATTGAGCGCTTTCGCCAGGCGTTGGCGATAGACCGTGAGGTCGACGATCGGGCCGGCGAGGCCGCTTGCCTGGTCAACCTGTCGGCGGCGTACGAGG
The DNA here is from genome assembly GCF_011764445.1 of Phytohabitans rumicis. Taxonomy (NCBI): domain Bacteria; kingdom Bacillati; phylum Actinomycetota; class Actinomycetes; order Micromonosporales; family Micromonosporaceae; genus Phytohabitans; species Phytohabitans rumicis. The sequence goes on along the minus strand of NZ_BLPG01000002.1, from coordinate 293,666 downwards.
AACTCGGTGAGCTCAGGCAGGCCGAACGGGCGCTCACCGCGGTGCTCGCGACGGTCAGCGACTGGCCGCAGAACCGGGCGATGGCACTTGGCAACCTGGGCTTGTTGCGGCTGTTGCAGGGGCGGCTCGCCGAGGCACACGAGGTGTTGGAAGCGGCGCTGGCGATATGCCGGAGCATCGGTGCGCGCCACCGGGAGGCGATGGTGCTCACCACGCTCGGCGCGGTCCACCGCGACGCCGGCCGGCTACCGGTGGCTGCCCGCGTGCTCGCCGCCGCGCTGGAGATCGCGTGCCAGACATCCGACTCCCGGGTCGAGGTGCTGGCCCTCAACGGCCTGGCCACCCTGGACACCCTGCTCGGCCGGCCGGCCGAGGCCATCGCGAAGCTGGACACGGCCCTGAGCGTCGCCAACCGCACCGGCTTTCTCCGCGGACATGTCGAGGCGCTCATCGCACTGTCCGAAACCCACCGTCTGAGTGGTGAATACGCACTAGCCCACCGGCACGCGGCAGACGCACTCGCTCAGGCGAACCGATCGGGATCCATAGTGGCCATTGGGCACGCACACGCCGCCACCGCGGCCGCGGCACTGCACCTAGGCGACATCGATCGATGCTTCGAGCACGCCCGCCGTGCACTGCGTACCCAGCGGCGCGCTGGCCAGCGGCTCGCCCAAGCCCGCACGCTCGGCATTCTCGCCCACGCGTACCACCATTCTGGACAGATCCGTGCCGCGGACGCGTGCGCGCGCCAGGCACAGCAACTATCCGAGCAGGCCCTATGGGTTAGTGGATCATAACTGACCTGGGGCCAGGCGAGCGTGTCGAGGTTGACCACGATCGCCTCCTGGGTCGTCCGGGCGATGACGACGACCGCCTCGGTGTCGGGGTCCGGGTTCTCCTCGCGGTGCGGCACGTACGGCGGCACGAATATGTAGTCGCCGGGACCGGTCTGGATGCGCGTCTCCACCGGCTCGTCGCCCTCGAGGTCCACGAAGACGAAGACGGGCGTGCCGGAGACGACGAAGATCGCGGTCTCCGAGGCGCCGTGGTGGTGGTTTCCGGAGTTCGTGGCGCCCGGTACGTGGGTCTGTCCCATCCACAGGTGCCGGGCGCCGACCGTCTTGCCGCTGATGGCCTCGCGTCGCTTCATGCCGGACGTCTGCGTGGTCTGCTCGACGAGCGAGGCGGGTGCGATCCGGTGCAGCCGCCGGTGGAACGGGTCGATGCCGGCCGGCAGCACGACGCCGCTGGGCGTACGGACAGGGGCGCCGCCGGAGTCGGCGGGAAGGTGTAGCGCGGGCATCAGGCTGCTCCCAACAGAGGCGTCGCGGACGTTTCCAGTAGGCGGATCAGGGACGCGGTCGCCCCGTCGGCGAGGTCGGCGGGCAGCCCGCGCCGCGGGGCCGCGAACAGGGCCAGCGGCCGCGCGAAGGGGAGGTCCTGGCGGGCGACCAGACCTTCGGGGGCTTGCCGAGGGTGGCCATCAGGCCGATGCCGAGGCCGGCGCGGACGGCCGCCTGCACGCCGGCCAGGTGCGGCGCCTCGCAGCCGACCTCGGCCGGGACGCCGTGCGCGGCCAGCGTCTCCAGGGCCCGGGTACGCAGTGCGCACGGGGCGTCGAAGGCGACGAGCGAGATCGGCTGGCCTCGCGCGGGCCGGGTCCAGCCCGGCGCCGCGTACCAGGTGAGGTCCAGTTCGCCGACGGCGCGCGCGTCGGGCTCATCCGGCGGCCCGAGGAGCAGCGCGAGGTCGATGCGGCCCTCGGTCAACCGGGACCGCAGCTGGGTACCGCGGTCGATGCGGAACCGGATCCGGCAATGTGGGAACGTCGCGCTGAGGGCGGCGGCCAGGTCGGGCAGCAGTTGGGCGGCGGCGTGCTCGGTCGACCCGATCACCAGCGTCTGTCCCGGCTCCACGCCGAAGTCGCGGAGCGTCTCGTCGTGGACGCCGAGGATCCGCCGGGCGTGGGTGAGCAGCGCCTCGCCGTCGGCGGTGAACCGGGAGCCGCGGCCCTGCCGCTCGACCAGGGTACGGCCGAGCGCCTCCTCCAGCCGGCGTACGTGCTGGCTGACCGCACCCTGGCTGAGGTGCAGCGAGGTGGCCGCGCGCTGGAAGCCGCCACAGTCCGCGACGGCCACGAAGCTCCGTAGCGTGACGATGTCGAGATTCCTGGCCACGCCTAGCAGTTTACTAGGAATTGATTAGCGGCGGTAATGGATCTGTATCACGATCCTTCGTTGGACATGCCCTGTTGGCCGCCCATACTCTCGGATCAACCAGCCAATCCCCTGCTCGACATCGCCCACTTCAGCGTGCCCAAAATATGGGAGGGCCTCAGTGACCCGTAGAAACCTCAAGCTCGGCGCCGTCCTCCTCGGGGTCGGCGGGCCGGGACAGCACCACACCTGGCTCGACCCGGAGATACCCGGCGACGCCAGCGTCGACATCCGCTGGTACATCGCCCGCGCCCAGCAGGCCGAGGCCGCCAAGTTCGACCACGTGTTCATCGTGGACAGCCAGTTCATCACCCCGGACTCGCCCCACCACTACCTCAACCGGCTCGAACCGCTCACCCTGCTGTCCGCGGTCGCGGTGCACACCACACACATCGGCCTGGTCGGCACGCTCACCACCTCGTACAACGACCCGTTCAACATCGCCCGGCGGCTCGCCTCGCTCGACGCCATCAGCGGCGGCCGCGCCGGCTGGAACGTCGTGGCGACCGGCGACGGCGGCACGGCCGGCAACTATGGCCGCGCCGAGCACTACGACTACGCCACCCGGTACGGCCGGGCGCTGGAGCACGTACGGGTCGTGCAGGGGCTGTGGGACTCGTACGAGGACGACGCGTTCCCGCGCGACAAGGAGCGCGGCGTGTTCTTCGACCCGTCCAAGCAGCACGCCCTGGGCCACGTCGGCGAGCACTTCTCCGTCGTCGGGCCGCTCAACCTGCAGCGATCGCCGCAGGGGCAGCCGGTCATCTTCCAGGCCGGCGACTCCGACGAGGGCCGCGACCTGGGCGCGAGCATCGCCGACGCGATCTTCACGCACGCCCAGACCATCGAGCAGGGTCAGGCGTTCGCGAAGGACATCCGGGCGCGGGCCGCGGCCAAGGGACGGGATCCGGAGAACGTCCTGATCGTCCCCGGGATCGGCCTGGTGATCGCCGACACCGACGAGGAGGCGCGCCAGAAGGAGCGCCAGATCCTTGGCGGCAAGGATTTCCACCGGGCGCTGAAGGAGTTCGGCCGCCCCTTCGGCTGGCACGACTTCACCCAGTACGACCTGGACGCGCCCTTCCCCGAACTGGGCGACCTCGGCGACCGCAGCTTCCGTACCCAGGCCGAGCGGATCAAGAAACTGGCCCGGGACAACGGGTTCACGCTCCGCCAGACCGTGGAGCACGCGCTGGGCTCCCGGCGCTCGCCGTTCGTGGGCTCGCCGCGGACCGTGGCGGACGAGATCCAGCGGTGGTTCGAGGCCGGCGCGTTCGACGGCATCAACGTCACCGTCAACGCGCCCAGCGAGTTCGCCCGCTTCACCGAGGGCGTGCTGCCGATCCTGCGCGAGCGCGGCGTCGTCCGCAGCGAGTACGAGGCGACCACGCTGCGCGGCAACCTCGGCCTCCCCATCCCGGAAAACGTCCACACCGCCGCGCGCTTGGTCACCTCGGAGGCAGGACGATGAGACTGAAAACATGGGCCGTCGTCACCGCGGTCGCGCTGGGCCTGGCCGGCTGCGCCGGGGACGACGGTGCCGGGGCGGCCGGCGAGTCCACGCTGCGCTGGGCCGTGACCCTGCCCGCCCACTGGGACCCGGTGGTCAGCGGCAGCGGCGCGCAGTTCCGCATCCTGTCGCTCGCGTACGCCTCGCTGACCGAGATCGACGAGCAGGGCAAGGCCGTACCGAGCCTCGCGCAGAGCTGGGACTACAACGACAAGGGCGACCAGGTGACGTTCCACCTGCGGCCCAACCTGAAGTTCAGCGACGGCGAGCCGCTGAACGCCGCGGCCGTCAAGGCGTACCTGGAACGCGCCAAGACCCAGAAGAACTCCGCGCTCTTCGGCGACCTCACCTCCATCAAGTCGGTGACCACGCAGGGCGACCTCGACGTCGTCATCGCGCTGACCCAGGTCGACTACCAGATTCCGCTGCTGCTCGGCGAGCGCGTCGCGCAGATCACCAGCCCCAAGGCGGCCCAGGACCCGGCCAAGCTGGACCAGTCACCGGTGGGCGCCGGACCGTTCGTCGTCACCGACCTCGTGCCCGGCTCGCACGCCTACCTGAAGAAGAACCCGGACTACTGGGACGCCGCGAACATCCACATCGACCGCGTCGAACTGCAGTCGGCGCCCGACGCCGCCACGATCGTGTCGGGCATCAAGACCGGCGTGTACGACCTCGCGAACCTCCCCGCCAACCAGGTCAAGGCGGCCGAGGGCGCCGGGCTCGACGTGGTCTTCCAACCCGGCTTCAACGCGGCGAACATCAGCATCAACATCAACAAGAAGCCGTTCGACAACCCCAAGGTCGTCGACGCCGTGCGCCACGCGGTCAACCGCCAGGAGTTCGTCGACAAGGTCACCTTCGGGTACGGCAAGGCGACCGACCAGCCGTTCCCGCCGGAGTACCTGGCGTACGACAAGCAGTCGGCGAACCTGTACCCGTATGACCCGGTGAAGGCCAAGCAGTTGCTGGCGGAGGCCGGTTTCGGGCCCGGCCAGCTCAAGATCGACCTGGTCGTGGCCGGGGCCACCTACCAGACGGCGTCCGAGATCGTGCAGTCCCAACTCGGCGCCGTGGGCATCACCGTGACCATCAAGGTCGACCCCAACTGGGACAAGCCATTCTTCGCCAAGGAGCTCACCCTCTCCCTGTACGGCACGACCGGCCGCGAGTCGCCGGTGCAGACGCTCACCGCGCACTTCGGCCCGAACGGCCCGCTGAACCTCAGCACGCCGTACGAACCGGCGGGCTTCCAGCAGGCGGTCGCGCTGGCCCGGAGCACCCCGCTCGACTCGCCCGACTATCAGAAGAACCTGCGGGCCGCCACCCGAGCCGGGCTGGAGAGCCGGGCGCTGGTGTTCACGTACTCGCAGCCGAACGTCTTCGTGAAGAGCAAGAAGGTCTCCGCGATCACGCCGATCCCGGGTCAGATCCACTGGGCGGGTCTCAAGGTGGAGCCGTGAGGCGGGCGCTGTCGATCCTCGCCCGTTCGATCGCGATCTTCGTACCGGTCTTCCTGGTCGCCACGTTCGTGACCTTCGCGCTGCGGGCACTGTCCGGGCTGAGCCCGGCGAGCATCCAGCTCGGCGAGTCGGCCACGCCGGAGGCGATCGCGCAGATCGAGCACCAGTGGGGGTTGGATCGCCCGTTCCTGACCCAGTACTTCGACTGGTTCGGCGACATGCTCTCCGGCGACCTCGGCAAGAGCTGGTACAACGGCGCGGACATCTCCCGGCTGCTGGCCGAGGGGGCGGTCATCAGCCTCTCCGTGGCCGGGCTGGCGCTGGCGATCGGCGTGGTGTTCGGGTTCGGGTTCGGCATCCTCGCGGCGCTGCGCCGCACGACCTGGGTCGACCGCGCGATCACCGGGTTCATGACGGTCGTCTCGGTGATGCCGCCGTTCGTGGTCGGCATCGCGCTCGTCGGCGTCTTCGCCGTCGGGCTCGGCTGGTTCCCCTCCGCCGGCTACCCGCCGGCGGAGCGGGGATCGGCGCGTGGCTGGCGCACATCACGCTGCCCGCGATCGCGCTGAGCTTCGACACGGTCTCCGACGTCGCCCGCCAGCTGCGGGCCGGCCTGGTCGCGGCGTACCGGGAGAACTATGTGACCGGCGCGGTCGTGCGCGGGCTGAGCCCGCGGCGGATCTTCTTCCGGCATGTCCTGCGCAACGGCATCGGGCCGTCCGTGGCCGTCCTCGGGCTGAAGTTCCCGAACCTCCTCGGTGGCGCGGTCGTCACCGAGGCGATCTTCGGGATGCCGGGGTTCGGGCAGTTCGCCGCCGGCTCGGCCCAGCGCGGCGACGTCCCGGCCGTCCAGGGCGTGCTGGTCGTCTCGGTCGTGCTCGTCGTGGTCTTCAACCTGCTGGTCAACATCGTCCTCGGCCGGGTCGCGCCGGCCTCGGCGAGAGGAGTATGAGGTGATCCGCCGGATCCTCGCCCTGACCTCGGGCCGCATCGCGCTGGGCCTGCTCGCCGCCGTCGCGCTGCTCGCGGTGTTCGGACCCCTCCTCGCCCCGCAGGACCCCCTCGAAGGCACCGCCGACATCCTCGCCTCGCCGTCCGGCGCGCACCTGCTCGGCACCGACTACCTCGGGCGGGACGTGCTCAGCCGGCTGCTCGACGGGTCCCGGGTCAGCGTGCTCGGCGCCGTCCAGGTGGCGCTCATCGCGCTGGTCGTCGGCGTGGTGCCCGGGATCCTGTCCGTCTACCTGGGCCGGCCGTTCGAGTGGGTCACGCTGCGGCTCGCGGACACGCTGGTCGCGCTGCCGTTCCTGGTGTTCGCCGTCGCGGTGACCGCGCTGCTCGGCAACGGCATCCCGCAGGCGATGTTTGTCGTCGGCATCATGGTCTCGCCGCTGTTCTACCGGGTGGCCCGGGCCGCCACGCTCTCGGTCGCCCGCTCGCCGTACGTCGAGGCGGCGATCGTGGCCGGCGCCTCGGTCGGCTGGGTGGTGCGCAAGCACGTCTGGGTCAAGGTGCTGCCACCCATCGCGGTGGCACTCGCGAACACCACCGGCGTCGGCTTCGTCATCGTGTCGAGCCTGACGTTCCTCGGCATCGGCGTGCAGCCGCCAGCGCCGACCTGGGGCGGCGTGCTCGCCTCCGACCTGGGCTACCTCAGCTTCCAGCCGTGGGCGCCGCTCGCACCGACCGCGCTGATCATGGCGACGGTCTGGGCCTGCAACCTGCTCGCCGACGCGATCCGCGACGTCACCGGCGAGGCCGGCCAGGCGCTGCTCAACAGAAGGAAGGTGGCCAATGGCTCTCCTGTCGCTCCGTGACGTACGGATTCACGACGCCGTCAGCGGCCGCGACCTCGTGCACGGGGTCTCGTTCGAGCTGGCCGAGGGGAAGGCCATCGGCATCGTGGGGGAGTCGGGCAGCGGCAAGACCCTCACCTGCCGGGCGGTGCTGGGCATCCTGCCGGAGCACTTCACCGTGGCCGGCGGCGCCATCGAGCTCGCCGGCCGTGACGTCGCCGAGCTGACCCAGAAGGAGTGGACCGCGACGCGCGGCACGACGGTCGGCGCGGTCTTCCAGGACCCAGCCTCGTACCTCAACCCGTCGCTCAAGGTGGGCGCGCAGATCGCCGAGGTGGTCCGGGTCAAGAAAGGGCTGGGCCGGCGCGAGGCGAAGCGGCGCGCGATCGAGCTGCTCGACGCGGTCCGGCTGCGCGACGCCGAGCGGGTCTTCCAGCAGTACCCGCACGAGCTGTCCGGGGGCATGCTCCAGCGGGTCCTCATCGCCACGGCCATCGCCGCCGACCCCCAACTGCTCATCGCCGACGAGGCCACGACGGCCCTCGACGTCACGGTGCAGGCGGAAATCCTCGACCTGCTCGCCGACCTGCGCGAGCGCACCGGCCTGGCGCTCATCGTGGTCTCGCACGACCTCGCCGTCGTCGCGCAGCTGTGCGACGAGGTGCTGGTGCTGCGGGCCGGCGAGACGGTCGAGCAGGGCCCGGTGCAACAGATCCTCTACGAACCCCGGCACGAGTACACCCGCCTGCTCATCGAGGCGCACGAGCAGTACGGCCTGGACCACTTCCTGGATGAGAAGGAGCTGGAAAATGTCGCCTGAGCGCATCCTAAACGTGTCCAACCTGGACGTGCACTACGGCCGTACGCACGCGCTGCGCGGCGTCTCGCTGTCGGTGGGTCCGGGCGAGGCCGTCGGCGTCATCGGCGAGACCGGGTCCGGCAAGTCCACATTGGCCCGTGCCATCGTCGGCCTGGTCCGACCGTCGGCCGGCCGGATCGCCATCGACGGCGAGGAGACAACCAGGTATCGGGCCCGGCAATGGCGTGAGCTGCGCCGCCGCGGCATCGTCCAGTACGTCTTCCAGGACCCGCTGCGCAGCCTCGACCCCGACCTCACCGTGGAGGAGTCCATTGTGGAGCCACTGCTGATCCGGGGCCGGTCGCGGCGCGAGGCGGCCGACCGGGCGCGGGAACTCGTCGCCCGGGTGCACCTCGACGAGGCGCTGCTGTCCCGGCTGCCCGGCGAGCTGTCCGGCGGGCAGCGCCAGCGGGTCACGGTCGCCCGCGCGCTCGTGACCGACCCGCGCGTCCTCATCCTGGACGAGCCGGTCAGCGCGCTCGACGCGGCCAACCGGGTCCGGGCGCTGAGGTTCTTCCAGGAGCTGCGCGACGCCGGCACCTCCCTGCTGTTCATCTCGCACGACCTCGGTTCGGTCGCCGGCGTCGCCGACCGCATCGCCGTGCTCTACCAGGGCGAGATCGTCGAGGACGGTCCGGCCCGCGCCATCGTGAACGCGCCGAAGCACGCGTACACCCGCCTGCTCGTCGGCTCCGCACCGACACTGCGCTCGGCGGCGGCCGCGCGCGCCGACCGCGAGGCGCTGCGCGAGCTGCTACAGACCATCGGAGGACCAGCACAATGACCCGTCAAATACAACCGGGTCTTCGGGGCGTACGACTTCTCCCGGCACGACCTCGACGCGCCGTTCCCGGACGTCGAACCGCTGGACGACCGCGGAGGCGCTGCGATGAGCGTTCACGATGTGGCTTCCCCACGGCACGCCAACCATCGCCGCACCCGCGAAAGGGGCCGCTCATGACTACGCAATACGGTGACCACACCGGCCCGCCCGCGCTCCGTACCCGGGGCACCGTCCTCGTCGTCGCCGGTCGCGGCGAGACGCCGGCGAGCTACGCGCGCTTCGGCGCACGGCTGGCCGCCGACTCCTACCGCGTACGCGTGCTACCGGCGCCGGATCCGCGGACCTCGCTTGCCGACGTCGGCGCGACCCTGACCGAGGCGGTCGCCGGCATCGCGGAGCTGGTACGCCCGCTCGTGCTGGTGGGCGCCGACATCGGCGCGGCCGCGCTGGGCGCGCTCGTCGCGAGGCCGGAACCGGTGGCCGCCTGGTGGCCGGACGCCGTCGTGCTCGCCGGCCTGCCCGGGTACGACGCACACCGGACCGACGGCTGGGACGGCGAACTGGACGCCCGGACGCACTGTCCCGTGCACCGAGGCGTGCTCACCGACGACCCTTCGGTGCGGCCGGGTGCGCTCGCTGAGAGCGTCCCGCCCGCGTTGCTCGACGCCGCGTACGGCAGCACGGCCGAGCAACCCCACCTGTTGCTGATCGGCGACGCCGACCCCCTGGCCAGCCGCGCCGAGCTGGCCCGGCTGGTCAAGTCGCTGCCGTCGGTGCGGCTGTCGGTCGTCCGCGGGGGCCACCACGACGTCCTCAACGACCTGCAGCACCGCGCCGTCGCCGCGGAGATCGTCGCATTCCTGGAAGCGGTGCGCGGGGCGCCGCCCCTGGTAACCGTCGTCCATGTCGAGTCGAGCGGATGGTGACCAGCCTGACCCGGGCGCCTCAGCGCAGCGCGAGCAGGTCGCCGGGCTTGAGGGCCCGGAGCAGGCCAATCCGTGAGGAGCAAGCCCATCTCCGCCTGCTCTTCACCGAGGTCATCGACAGCGTTCGGTGCATCGACGAGGGAGTGCTCCGGTCGGTGCCGGACGCCAACGTCGGCTCCATCCGGGGTATCGGCTTTCCCCGCTGGACCGGCGGGGCATCGGTGCCTTCGTGGCGCGGGCGAACGAGCTGGCCCGCCGGTACGGCCCTCGGTTGACCCCTCCGCCCAGCCTGTCCCAAGCCTAGAGACAACCACCGCACGCTCCGCGATCCGCGCCGATCAAGGGCTTGTCCGTCGATCAAGGGCATATGGCCGTGGGTTGGAGATCGAACCACGGCCATATGCCCTTGATCGACGCAGAAAGCCTTGATCGACGTGCCGGGCGCCGGCACGTTCAAGGGACAGATGCGAGCTACCGCGATGTGCGTCGTGGTCCCGACCGTTGCTCCCGCGGCCGCACCCTCCGCACATCAAGACCCCGGCGCTCGCGCACCGTCCCGCTGCCCGTCGATCAAGGGTTTGCCCGTCGATCAAGGGCGCGGGCAACGTGGGATATCAAGACCCTTGGAATGCCCGACTGAGGCAGGCGCTGCGTCGGTCCAGCCTGCTGGCGGCTCTGTGATCTCGTGCGTGAACAGGGTGCTTCACCGGAAGCGCGGAGAAAGCTTCCGGCCTAGCACAGGGGCGAACCGTCTCAGTGTTGATCAAGCCCGAATGGCCCATCGGCTTAGCCGCTTCGGTCCAATAGCGTTGATGCCGCACGAACCCGGTATCGCGGCGTACGACGGGGGTAGGCGTGGATGCACGACGTTTGCTGGTCGGGCGTGCGCCGGAGCAGACGGCCATCGGCACGTTGCTGGACGGTGCCGCTGAGGGTGGCGCTGCGCTGGTGATCCGGGGCATGCCCGGTGTGGGCAAGTCGGCGCTGCTGGAGTGGGCCGCCGCGACGGCCGGCGACAAGTTGCGGGTGTTGCGGGCTGTCGGTTCGGTCACCGAGTTCGGCTTGCCGTACGCCGCGCTGCACCAGGTCATGCGTCCGGTCCTCGGCCACCGTAATCGGCTCACCGGACAGTATCGGCGAGCCCTGGATGTCGCCTTCGGCCGGGCGTCGGGTGCGGCGCCGGACGTGTCCACGGTGGCGATGGCGGCGCTTGAGCTGCTGGCGGAGGTGGCGGTCGAGCGGCCGGTCCTGCTCCTGGCCGACGACGCCCAGTGGATGGACCCGGCCAGCCAGCAGGCCCTGGCCTTCCTCGCGCGCAGGGTCGCGTCCGACCGCATCGTGCTGCTTGCCACGCACCGCGAGAACGAGGCCGGGTTGCTCCTCGATGCGGCCGTCCCCGCCATGAGCCTCGCCCCGCTCGACGCGGAGTCCGCAGCGGCCCTGCTGGACCGCGTTGCCGGCGCACTCGACGTGAGCACGAGGTCGTTGCTGCTGGACGCCGCGCGCGGCAACCCACTCGCCCTGCTGGAGCTGCCCCGCGCGTTGGGCGTGTACTCCGGCGTCAACACCAACCACCTGCCGCTGACCGCACGCCTGGAGATTTCGTTCCTGGCCCGCGTTGACGAGTTCGACGCCGCGACGACGACAGTCCTGGAGGTGGCCGCGCTCAGCGACTCCGACGACGTCGCCGAGATTGTCGCAGCCGCCGAGCTGCTGTGCGGCCAGGACGACGTGCCCTCCCTCGACCCGGCGGTGTCGGCCGGGTTGATTGTGGTGGACGGCGCTGCTGTCCACTTCCGGCATCCGCTCATCCGGTCAGCGATCCTCCAGCGCCTCGGACCCGACCGGCGACGGGCCTGCCACGGCGCACTGGCACGTGTCCTGCCCGACCGGCCCGAGCGGTCCGTGTGGCACTGGGCCGCCGCGGCGTTGCGGCCGGACTCCGAGCTGGCGGCGGAGCTCGAGCGGCACGCCGAGCGGGCGATCAAGCGGGGCGCGCCGACGAACGCGGTGCGGGCGCTGGAACGTGCCGCCCAGCTGTCCGTCGATGGCCGTGACAAGGCGGCCCGCGCCTATCAGGGGGCCGCCCTCGCGTACGCGGTCGGGCAGCCCGAGCACGGCGAGCGGCTCCGGAGGCAATACCAGGATCTCGTGGACAGCGAGCACGACGGTCTGCGGTACGAGTGGCTCTATGAGCTGGCCGACGGAGACCGCGGTGGCGACCAGCGCATCAACACGCTCGTCGATCTCGCCGACCGGGCGAGCGTGGTCGGCGACGACACACTGGCGACCGACTTCCTGCGGGCGTCGGCGCTGCGGTGCTGGAACCTCGCTCCTGGCCGACCGGTGGGCAAGCAGGTGATCGCCGCAGCGGACCGCCTGGCAGTTGTTGACCTTCCGACGCGTGCGCAGCTGCTGGCGTACTGCTCACCCTTCGACAGCGACGCCACGATCCGCGCGTTGATAGCCCAGGTCCCGGCCGCGAACCGGGACACCACCACCAGCTACCGGCTGGCACACGCGGCGGCGTGCGCCGGAGCGTCCGACGTCTCCCAGGGCCTGCTCACCGACGCGGCGGAGCGGCTGCGTGCCGAAGGTCACCTCAACACCCTCGGCAGGACGCTGTCGCTGCTCGCGTGGTCGGCCATGCGTCGGGGGAATTGGTCGTACGCCGTGGCCGCCGCCGAGGAGAGCACCCGGCTTTGCGCCGAGACCCGCCAGCCGTTTTGGGAGGCGTCCTCCCTCGTGGCGCATGCCGTAGTGGCGGCGTTGCGCGGCGACTTCCCGTCCGCCGAGGATCTCATCGCTGACGCCGACCGCAAGAATCCCCGCCGGTTCGCCACGATCGGCGCCGTGACGCTGATCGCGCGGGCGGCGGTCGCTTCGGGGCAGGGCAACTACGAGCAGGCGTTCACCTGCCTGGCCCAGCTGCACGAGCCGGCCAACAGCGCCTACCACCCGGCACATGCCCTGTGGTCCGTGGCGAGCATGGCTGAAGCCGCCGCGGCGTGCGGCGAGGTCGCCGCCGCCCGCTCGCTCGTCGACCGGCTGCCGGTGGAGGTGCGTGAGACAACCTCGCCCACTGGCCGCATGAACCTTGGCTTCGCGGCGGCGGTGCTTGCCGACGACGACGTGTCGGAGCCACGGTTCGCCGCGGCTGTGGCTGCCGACATGACGATCTGGCCGTACGAGCGCTACCGCCTGCTCTTCGCGTTCGGCAAGTCGTTGCGCCGCCGGCGGCGGGTGCGCGAGTCACGCGACTACCTGCGCAGGGCCCGGGACGGGTTCGACAGCCTCGGGGCGCGGCCCCTCGCGGAGCGCGTCAGGGCGGAGCTGCGGGCGGCCGGGGAACGCAGCGACTCGCCAGTGGCGGACGTCTGGGACACGTTGTCGCCCCAAGAGGTCCAAATCGCGTCCATGGTCGCGCAGGGGCTGACCAACCGGGACATCGCCAAGCGGCTGTTCGTCTCGCACCGGACCGTTGGCAGCCACCTGTACCGGATGTTCCCCAAGCTCGGCATCACCTCGCGTAGCGAGCTGCAGCGGATGGCCGCCGAACACGACCGCTGATCCTCAGTCATTTGACTCACGACCGGGACGACGCCACCGCCGTAACGTCCCTGGCACGGCCGCGAGGGAGTACCGCGGCCGGCACGGTCAAGGCCACGACGCCCACCAGTACGTGGGCCGATGCCGCCTGCCCCGTGAACCGTGCAGTTTCGCCGAAAGGAACCAGCGCCACATGCCTGCCGTCTCCCGCCGCACGATCCTGGCCGGATCCGCGGCCCTCGCCGCCGCGGGTGTCGTCACCACGGCGACAGCCGCACCCGCCGCCGCCCACCCAACATCCGGGCCGAGGCCGACCGTCGTACTGGTCCACGGCGCGTTCGCGGACGCCTCCGGCTGGAACGACGTCATCCGGCGGCTCGTCCGCGCCGGGTACCCCGTCCTGGCCCCGGCGAACCCGCTGCGCGGCGTCAGCGGCGACTCCGCCTACCTGGCCAGCATCCTGGCCACGATCACCGGCCCGATCGTCCTCGTCGGGCACTCGTACGGCGGCGTGATCATCACCAACGCCGCCACCGGTAACCCGAACGTCAAGGCGCTGGTCTACGTCGCCGCGTTCGCGCCGGACGCCGGCGACACAGTGCTCGGCCTGCAGACGAAGTTTCCCGGCACCAAGCTCGGCGAGCCGCAGCTGGACCTCCGGCCGTACCTGCTGCCGGACGGCAAGCCCAGCGCCGACGGCTACGTCAAGGCGGACGTGTTTCGCGACATCTTCGCCGGTGACCTGCCCCGCTCCACGACCCAGGTCATGGCCGCCACCCAGCGGCCCGGCGACGTGCACACCCTGCAGCAGCCGTCCGGACCGCCGGCCTGGAAGCAGATCCGGTCGTGGTACCTGGTGGCCCGCGACGACAACCTCATCCCCGCCGCCGCGCAGCGGTACATGGCGCGGCGGGCCGGCTCCCGCACCGTCGAGGCCAGTGCCTCGCACGTCGCCATGATGTCGCACCCGCAGCTCACCGCCGACCTCATCACGCTCGCCGCCCGCACCACCCGCGACTGACACCAGAAAGGAGCCGTCATGCCATTCGTCACCACCTCCGACGGCACCGACATCTTCTTCAAGGACTGGGGCGCCGGCCGCCCTGTCGTGCTCAGCCACGGCTGGCCGCTCAACTCCGACAGCTGGGAGGCCCAGCAGCTGTTCCTGGCCGCCAACGGCTACCGGGCCATCGCCCACGACCGGCGCGGCCACGGCCGCTCCACCCAGACCTGGCACGGCAACGAGATGGACACCTACGCCGACGACCTCGCCGCCCTGATCGAGCACCTCGACCTGCGCGACGTGACACTCGTCGGGTTCTCCACCGGCGGGGGCGAGATCACCCGGTACATCGGCCGGCACGGCACCAGCCGGGTCGCGCAAGCCGTCCTCGTCTCCGCGGTCCCGCCGCTAATGGTGCGCCGCGACGACAACCCGCACGGCGTGCCCGTCGAGGTGTTCGACGGCATCCGCGCCGGGTCGGCCGCCGACCGGTCCCAGCTGTACAAGGACCTCGCCGGCGGGCCGTTCTTCGGCAACAACCGGCCGGGCGCGAACGTGTCGCAGGGCATCCGGGACGCGTTCTGGTTGCAGTCGATGGCCGCCGGGCACCGCAACGCCTACGAGTCGATCGCCGCGTTCTCGGCCACCGACTTCCGCGACGACCTCGCCACCTTCGACATCCCGACCCTCGTCATCCACGGCGACGACGACCAGGTCGTGCCGTTCGAGGTCGGCGGCAAGGCCTCCGCCGCCCTCGTCAAGGGCGCGGAGCTGATCGTCTACCCGGGCGCGCCGCACGGCATCACCGACACCCACAAGCAGCAGCTCGGCGACGACCTGCTCGCCTTCCTCAACACGCACGGAGCCTGACCATGACCAGCACCCCTGACACCATCGTCCTGGTCCACGGCTTCTGGGTCACCCCCCGCAGCTGGGAACACTGGATCACCCACTACGAGCAGAAGGGCTTCCGGGTCCTCGCCCCCGGCTACCCCGGCTTCGAGGTCGAGGTCGAGGCCCTCAACGCCAACCCCGACATCATCACCGCACTCACCGTCCCGGCCATCATCGAACACCTCGAAGCGATCATCCGGCCGCTGCCGAAACCGCCGATCATCATCGGCCACTCCGCCGGCGGCGCCTTCACCCAGATCCTGCTCGACCACGGCTACGGCGCTTCCGCCGTGGCGCTCAACTCCGCCCCGACCGAGGGCGTCCACGTGGTCCCGTTCTCCCAGGTGAAATCGACGCTACCGGTGCTGCGATCACCGGCGAACCGGCACAAGGCCATCGGCCTGACGCTGGACGAGTGGAAGTACGCCTTCACCAACACGTTCAGCGACGAGGAAGCCAAGGCGCTGTACGAGCGGTACCACATCCCGGCCAACGGCGGCATCCTGTGGGGCAGCGTCCTGGCCAACTTCCAACCCGGCCACCAAGACACCTGGGTCGACTACCGCAACGACAACCGGGCACCGCTGCTGTTCATCTCCGGCAGCGAGGACCACATCATGCCCCTGCCGTGCAACGCTCCAACCTCAAGCACTACAAGTCGAACACCATCACCGAACACGTCGAGTACGACGGCTATGCCCATCTGCTCCCGGCGCAGAAGGGCTGGGAGGAGATCGCTGACATCGCCCTCGACTGGGCCCTGCGCCACGCCCGATGAACCTCTGTCTTCCCGCCGGGCAAGCATCGGCGGGGAGGCCGAGGCCGGGAGTTGCGAGTAGAGCCACTCGGGACCTCGCTGGCGAGACACCCGGTGAACCGGCGCGACAGGTTTCACGGCACGGGCTGTTCGCTTGCTCTCCGTACACGAGGGAGATGCTGGTCGTGGAGGCTACTACGATTTGACGTCTCGGTAAGCGCCCAGGTACAGACAACGCTGGTTACCGCCAACAATGCGATCATGGCGCCGACGGCCATAGCGCCGAAAGAGTCCGCCAGAACAGGGGCGAGCAGTGGTGGCACGGCACCGCCGATGATGCCACCGAGGTTGAAACTCACTCCCGCTCCGGTGTATCGGTATCGCGTCGCGAAAAGCTCCGGAAGAAAGGCACCGACCGGCCCGAATGCCAGGCCGTTGAGGGCGAAGGCGCCAGCGAGCCCGAGCCCGAACGCGAGCGGACTGCCGGTGCTGAGCAAAGGGAAAACGCCTATCGACCAGACGACCGCGAGTACACCCGTCACGATGATGATGTTGCGCCGGCCGTAGCGGTCGGAGAGCCTGCCACCCAGGAAGACGAAGAGCGCCACCACGGCGGCGGCAACGATCCCGAGCGAGAGAACGATCTGCCGTTCGATGCCCAAGGTCGCTGTGCCGTAGGTCGTCAAGTAGGTGGCGCCTATGTAGAAAAGCGCAAATACGACGCCGGTGACGCCACCACAGAGCAGCACCTCGCGCCACTGTTCGCGAACAACACCGGCAAACGGCGATCGGCGAGGCGTCGAAAGCGCCTTCGTACTCGCGGCGCGGAAGACCGGAGTCTCGTCAATTGAGCCCCGTGCCCACAGACCGACCAGCACGAGGACCGCGCTGGCAAGGAACGGGATGCGCCAGCCGTAGGAGAGGAAGGCATCGTCGCTGTTTCCGACGATGACGTCGGTCGCCAGGAACGTCGCGCTCGATAGGGCGAAGCCGATCGCGCCGCCCACCTGCGGGAAGACGGCGTAGAAGCCACGACGGCCTTGCGGTGCGTACTCTGCTGTCAGTAGGTTGGCGCCCGGCCACTCACCGCCGAGGGCCAGACCCTGCACAAGGCGCAGAACTACGAGGGCGACCGGAGCGGCGACACCGATAGCTTCCGCCGGCGGAAGCAATCCGATCGCAATGGTCGATAAGCCCATCATCAGCAGCGTTGTGACCAGGGTGCGTTTGCGTCCCCACCGGTCGCCGTAGTGCCCGAAGACAATCGCTCCCAGCGGCCGGGCGACAAAGGCGACGGCGGACGTGGCGAAAGATGCCACGGAGCCGGCAACGTCCCCGAGAGCCGGAAAGAAGACGTCGGAGAAGACCAGCGCGGCGGCCGTGCCATAGATGAAGAAGTCGTAGTACTCAATCGTCGTACCAACAAGTCCGGCGATCGCCACTCGCCTCAACGAGCTCCGCTCTGCCTGCCGTGTGCGGCCCACGAAACGCGTGCCTTCCTGAGGTCCTGTCTGTAGTGCCGCAGGTCCTGCCATCCAGCCGACCCGCGGGGCAAGCAGTGTACTGAGGTCTTTTGTCCGCGGTAGATCAGGTTCGCGACGTGTGTAGGACGGCGACCGGCCGGAGCCAGTCCCGGGCGCCGCGCCGCGCAGCACGGGCGGGACGCGTGGAACCGTCTATGGCGGATTGGCAGTGAGCGGCGGTGCGGGCTGCGTCGCCGTCTGCCATTTTCCTGGATGAGTCCGCCCTGGTGCCCTGAAGGATCAGCGGATGACCGCCTCCACCTCGACCTCGACGAGCCATCCGGCGACCGGGAGGCTGGCGACCTCGATGGTGGTGCGCGACGGCCGTGCCCGGTTGGCCACGAGCGGCGGCGCGGGTGGGGCGCTGCCCAGCGGCACCGGAACGACAGCGCCGTTGACCAGGTCGATGTTGGCGAAGTACTGCCGGTACGCGCGGTTCCAGCCGGTGTAGTCGGCGCTCGCGGCCGCGGGTGGGTTGTCGAGGAAGACGCGCATCGAGATGACGTCGTCGTACCCGAGGCCGACCGACGCGAGGTTCTCGCCGATGCGGGCCAGGGCGTTCATCGCCTGCGCCTCGGTCAGCGTCACTCCAGCGGGCAGCGCGGCTCCGGGGAACTGGGCCGGGTCGATGTAGAGCTCCGGGCTGCCGGCGGGCGCACCGGTGTTGCGCGCGGCGGGTCCGGTGCCGCTGCTGCGGTAGAGCGCGACGAGCCCGCCGACGCTCACACCGCTGGCGATGAGCGGGTTGCTCTGCCCGGCGGGTAGGTTCGGTTTGACCGCGGTCGGGTGCAGGCGGTGCGTACCGCCAGTGGCGCTGGCCGGCGCTGCGGCGGCCGCCGAAACGGCGGCGCCCGGCAGTGCGACGGCGAGCGCCCTCGCGATGCGGCGGCGGGTGAGGCGTGCGGACATGGTGTCGTCTCCTAACTGGCCATGACGCGGGCGTGCAGGTCGGTGACGACCTTCCGGGCCGACTCGAAAGCGCCTGCCTGCCAGGCGATGTAGTAGCTGAGGTGGTCGCCGGCGAAGTACACGTTGCGGTCCGGCTCCAGAAGCCGTGCGTACTGGCCGCTCGTTCGCGACGGCCAGGAGACCCAGCCGCCCTCGCTGTAGCGGGTGCGCCGCCAGGCGACCGAGAACGCGTTCTCCAGCTCGGTCCGGTACCTCTCCCCGTGGATCTTCACGCCCTGCGCGATGGCCCGCGCCTGCCGCTCGGCGGGGTGAGCGCGGCGTACAGGTCCGCGTTGGCGCCGAAGTTGTAGTAGCCGACGAGTACGCCCTTGGCGCCGTGGTAGCCGTACGACGGGTACCAGATCGTCGACAGGTCCATGTTGGTGTTCGTGATGCCGGCGTAGATGTTCTCCTCCCGCTCCCACCACCGCCGGCCGTACTGGAGCCCGATCTTCCCGGTGCTCACCGGGACCGCGTACGCGAGGGCGTCTTTGACCGCCTGGGTGAGGTTGGACGGGATGTTGACGAGTACCTGGGGCGGGATGGTGCACACGCAGAAGTCCGCGGTGGCGACCTTCGAGGAGCCGTCCGGTCCGGTGTAGACCACCTCCACCCCGGCCGTCGTGTTGGTGATGGAGCTGACCTGGGCGCCGTACGTGATGGAGCCGCGGCCGACGGCGCGTTCCAGCGCGTACGGGATGCGGTCCATGCCGCCGACCGGCTGGAACATCAGCATCGCCTGGTCCCAGCCGAACTCGAAGGAGAGGTACTGCCCGACGCCGCTGGCGATGACGTCGGAGAGGGCGTACGGCGGCAGGTTCGGCGTGCCCGCCTCCAGGCCGGCGCCCGGGTCGACCAGGTATCCGCGCCGGTTGCTGCCGGTGTACCTCCAGCTCGCGGCCGGATTCTCGGTGACCCGAGGGCCGATCGCGCCGAAGTTGCGTAGGAACGCCAGCAGCCGCTCCTTGTCGTCGGCGGTCAGGTAGCCGTCGAGCGCGCCCTGGTCGGTCGCCTTCGCCAGCAGCTCCGAGACGTAGCCGTACACGTCCGCCTTCGCGGTGCGGTGCCGGATGGCCGTACCGGACAGCGCGCCGACGTTTTCGTTGTAGTAGTAGCCGTCCGCGTTCTGGTTGCCGAAGATCTCGATCGGCACGCCCAGCTCGCGGCAGTAGTCGAGGGTGACCATGTGCTGCGCGATTCGTGCCGGTCCGGCGTTGAGGTACTGACCGGGCGCGAACGCGGCGCGCTGGGTGTGGCCGTCCAGGTCGGTCTCGGTGGTGCCGCCGCGCACCGTCCAGTTGCGACCGCCGGGGCGCTGGCGGGCCTCCAGGATCCGCACGCGGTAGCCAGCCTTGCCGAGCTCGTACGCTGTCGCGAGCCCGGCGATGCCGCCACCCAGGATGAGGACGGATTTACGCGCCCGCCCGGTCAGCGTGAAGTCGGATTCGCGTGGCGCATGGAACGGTGGTGCCGCCTGTGCCGCGGGCGCGAGGCCGAGCGCACCCATTGTGCTGTAGAGGGTGCCCGCGCCGCCGGTTACCCCGACAGCTTGCAGGAACTGCCGGCGGGTTGCTGGTGTAGCCACCTGTGTCTCCTCTCGATCGAACATCCCCGGAACGGGGAGATCAAGATCAGCAAGGAAACGCTTTCAACGCGGTGTTTCAGTGACGTTAGTGGATGGTAACGACCCCGGTCAGGCTCGAGACCGGACACTCTCCGCGCGGGTCGGCCGGACCTGCCCAGGACAGGCCGCGTCCAACTGGACAAGACAGGCCAATCGTCATGAAGCCCAGCTTCCGCAACGGTCGCGCGGTCATGAATCACCATCCCGCTGTGGACGGTACGCGGCCGCCGGGTGGTCGGCCCGGACCCGCGTCCGGCCCGGGCCGTAGAAGCTCTCCCGCAGGGTCCGTCCGGGGTAGTCGGTCCAGACCCGGCCCCGGGCCTGCAATTCGGGTACGGCGAGGTCGGCGAAGTCGCGGAAGGTGACCGGCGGCACCGGGTCGGCGATGTTGAAGCCGTCCACATCGGACTCCTCGACCCAGCGTTCGAGCTCGTCGGCGACCGTGCGGGGGAGCCGACGATGACCGGCCCGCCGCCACCGACCCCCACGAACTCGGCGATCGCGCGCGGCGTCCAGCGCCGGGTCGGATCCAGCGTGGTGAACAGTTCCACCATGCCGCGGATGCCGTCGGTGTCGACGTACTCCAGCGGCCGGTCGGGGTCGAGTGTGGACAGGTCGATGTGCATGAGCGCGCTCCACCGGGCCAGGCCGCCCTCGACGCTGGCGTATCGCTGGTAGTCGGCCAGCTTGGCTTGGGCCTCGGCGTCGGTGTCGGCCACGATGACCGTGGCGATCGCGAAGAACTTCAGCGACTCGGGGTCCCGCCCGGCTTGGCGGGCCCGTTCGCGTACGTCGTCGACGAGCTTGCGGGCCATGTCCGCCCGGTACGTGCTGAGGAAGACGCCCTCGGCGTGGCGGGCCGCGAAGGCCCGGCCGACCGGCGACGTGCCGGCCTGGTACAGCACCGGGGTGCGCTGGACCGACGGCTCGAACAGGGCGATGCCCGGCACCCGGTAGTGGGTGCCGTCGTGGGCCACCGGGTGCACCTTGGCGGGGTCGACGAAGACGCCCGCGTCGGCGTCCCGCACCACCGCGCCGTCCTCCCAGCTGCCCTCCCACAGCTTGTAGACCACCTCCATGAACTCCTCGGCGACGGCGTACCGCTCGTCGTGCGGCAACTGCCGGTCCAGGCCGAGGTTGCGGGCGGCGCTGTCCAGCGCGGAGGTCACGATGTTCCAGCCGATCCGGCCGCCGGTCAGGTGGTCCAAAGTGGCCATCTTGCGGGCGAACGCGTACGGCCGCTCGTACGTGGACGAGACCGTCGCGGCGAAGCCGAGGTGCTCGGTCACCGCGGCCATCGCCGAGATGGCCAGCAGCGGGTCGTCGGTGGGGGTCTGGATGCCGTCGCGCAGAGCCGCGTCGACCCGCCCCTGGTAGACCTCCAAGGGGCCGAGCGCGTCGGCGATGAACAGCGCGTCGAACCGGCCGCGTTCGAGGATCCGCGCGGTCTCCAGCCAGTAGTCCAGCTCCCGGTACCGGTGCGCCTGGCTGTCCGGGTGGCGCCACAGCCCGATGGCGGTGTGGCCCACAGTGGACTGCCGCAGCCCGTGCAGCCGGATGCGCTTGGCGGTCATGCGGGCCCTCCAGGGGTCGGGACGGAGATGAGGACGTCGGCCCGGGAGCGGACATCGTCCTGCGCGTAGAAGTCGTTCTCGTGCCGCGCCCAGCGGTCCCAGTGCGGCGCGTAGGTGTCGCCGTCGCGGGCCAGGGCGCGCTCCCGGCGCACGTCGTCGGGGGCGTCCAGCCACACCAGGGTGCTCAGGTACGGGGCGACCGGGCGGGCGCCGGCGCCGACCCCCTCCACGACGAGCACGTCCGTGGCGGGCACCGGGTGCCATTCGGCGTACCGGCCCAGGTGCCAGTCGTACCGCCGCCAGCGTGCCGGCTCGCCGCGACCCAGCGGGGCCAGCACCCAGTCCACCAGCGCGTCGACGCCGGCGAGCAGGCCGTCCCAGCCGGCGTACAGGTCGTCCATCCGGATCACCGGCGCGTCCAGTTCGGCCGCGAGCGCGGTGGCCAGGGTGGACTTGCCCGCGCCGGAGCGGCCCTCGACGGCCAGCACCTTCACCCGGCCGGCGCGCGGTGGCCGGGCGCTGAGCAGGTCGGCAACGTCGCTCAGAGCCTGATGTTCGCTCCGAGGCTCGGCGCTCGTCCGCCGTCGTGGCTCCGGCCGTTGCCTCACCTCTGCGCTCAACCCCGGTGGTAGACGCGCTCGGGCGCGATCCGGATGACCACCCGGTCGCGCTCCTGGTCGGCCGGGCCGGCGGCGTGGTCGGCCCCGATGTAGGCGCGGGCGAGCCGGTCCACGACGTCCCTCGCGCCGTCCTCGTGGAGCGTCGCGGTGCCGCGGACCTCGACGTACCGGGTGGGCTTGGCGCGCTCGTAGACCAGGACGGTGGCGCGCGGGTCGCGGCGCAGGTTGCGCACCTGCCGGCGCCCGTTCTTGGAGGCCAGGACGAGCGCGTCGCCGTCGCGCCCGACCCACATGACGGTCGCGTGCGGGCTGCCGTCCGGATCCAGTGTGGACAGCACGGCGAACTCGGGGGCGTCCAGGAGCGCCCGCACCGCCGGAGAGAGCTTGTCGGACGAGAGTGGCAGCTCCGGGTCGGCCGCCCACTCCTCCAACGACCCGTCGTACACGGCGACGTCGTCGCGGCCGGCGAGGGCGAGCGCGAGCGCGAGGCTGGCCGCGGAGATGCCGCCGCCGCAGTACACCCACACCGGGTCCGGGCTCTCCACCAGTGGGTCCAACGCCGATCGGAGTTCAGCCGGCGACAGGAGGAGCTCGGCCAGGGCACGAGCGGGCAGGTTGATGCTGCCTGGGATGTGGCCGCGGCGGGCGTACCGGGTCGGCACGTCGCCGCGGAACACCTCGGGGGAGAGGGCGCAGACGACGGTCGCGGCCGCGTCACCGGCCATCCAGCCTTCCAGGTCCGGCCGGTCCACCCACAGTCCACCGCGGACGCGTGGGGTCAGCGTGCCGGGCTCGGGCGTGGCCGGGCCGGACGCGACCGGGTGGCCGGCCGCCGCCCAGGCCGCCAGGCCGCCGTCCAGGACCGCCGCGTCCACACCTATCCAGCGCAGCAGCCACCACAGCCGGGCGGCCCAGATGCCACCGCCGGTGTCGTAGACGACCACCGTGGCGCCGTCGGTCACGCCCAGCGCGCCCAGCTGGCGCGCGAGCGTGTCCGGGTCCGGCCGCGCGAAGTGGTACGGCGCTGACTGATCGCTCAGTTCGTGGAGCAGGTCCGCGTGCACCGAGCCGGGGATGTGCGCCCGCTCCCAGGCATCCCGGCCGCTGGCGGCCCGGTGGTCGCCGTCGTGCGCGGGGGCCGGCAGCGCGACCGTGGCGTCCAGCACCACCGCGCCGGGCTGAGCCGCGAGCCCGTCGGCGTCGATGAGCGGGCGCACGCTCACCAGCTGCCTGCCAGGTCGGTGGCGACCGCGTCCCGCCACCGGTCTCCGCTGGCCAGCACGCCGTACCGGGCCAGCCAGTCCGCGTACGGCTGCATCAGGTCGTCGCGGATCGCACCCCACCGGCCCTGGTGCAGCCAGGTGGACGCGATCAGCTCCAGCGACCGGGCCAGCAGGCGGCGCGGGAAGTACGGGATGACGCGGTCCAGGACGGCGAGCGCGTGCTCGGGACGCTGGACGACCGCGTGGTAGCCGCGGGCGGTCACCTCCAGGAAGGTCCGTACCACCTCGGGCCGGTCCAGCAGGCTGGGCCCGATCCCGAGCAGGTAGCTGTGGTACGGCGGTGCGCCGATCTCGTCGACCGGCCACATGAGACGCTGCTCGGCCGGCAGGTCGCCCATGAGCGCATCCCACGCCCAGTACCCGCCGAAGGTCGCGTCCACCTCGCCCGCGGCGATGTCGTCCACGCTCAGCTCGCGGTGTCCACTGTCGACCAGCACCACGGCGTCGGGGTCGCCGCCGTCGGCCGCGACGAGGTGGCGCACCATCGCCACCCCGCGCGGGGTCGGGTTGAGCGCGATCCGCCGCCCGGCCAGGTCCCTGGGACGTTCGATGCCCCGGCCGACCACCGTCTGGATCGTCTCCATGCCGCGGTGGTTGACCGCGGCCACCGCCGCCAGCGGCTGGCCCGCCAGCCGGCGTACCAGCAGGCGGTTGGTGGGAAAGACGCCGAGGTCGGCCTCGGCGCGTACCAGGTGTTCCAGCGTGTCCCCGCGCAGCGGGTCGAAGACGGTGATCTCGACGTCGAGGCCGGCGTCGCGGTACCAGCCCTCGCTGCTGGCGAGGTGGAAGCCGGCCGCGTTGGGCCACGGGTGGTAGTACTCGAGCATCAGGCGCAGGTGGGTCATGTCGCACGGTCCTTGAGCGTTGCTGTCTTGAGCAGGTTGGTGAGGCGGCGCCGGAGCCGGACGAACTCGGGGTCGTCGACGACCTCGTCGCGGCGCGGGCGGGGAAGGGCACCTCGACGCGTTCCAGCACGCGGGCTGGGCGGCGGGTGAAGACGTACACGGTGGAGGAGAGCAGCAGCGCCTCCTCGATGTTGTGGGTCACGAACAGCACGGAGCGGCGGTGCTCCTCCCACATGTCCAGCAGCCAGCGGTGCATCTCGGCGCGCAACATCGCGTCCAGCGCGCTGAACGGCTCGTCCAGGCAGAGCAGGTCGCGGTCGCTGAGCAGGGCCCGCAGGAACGCCACGCGCTGCCGCATCCCGCCGGACAGCGCGTCCGGGTACGCCCGCGCGAAGTCGCCGAGCCCGACGTTGCCCAGCCACTGCCGGGCCAGCGCACGGGATTTGCGGCGGGGCGTGCCGGCGAGTTCCCGCGCGAGCACGACGTTGTCCTCGACGGTGCGCCACGGCAGCAGCGCCGGTTGCTGCGGCATGTACCCGATGAGCCCGCGCCGGCCGTTCGCCTGGCGGCCGTTGACCCGCACCGAACCGCGGTCGGGCGCGATCAGGCCGCCGACGATGTGGAACAGCGTGCTCTTGCCACTGCCGGACGGGCCCACAATGGACACGAACTCGCCGTCGTCGACGCGCAACGAGACCCCGTCCAGCACGTCGAGGGCGCCGAACGACTTGTGCAGGCCCGATACCTCCAGAGCCGGTTCAGACATCGGCGTCCCTCGGTGTACGGCCGCGGATCAGCAGGCGTTCGAGCAGCAGCACGGCGCCCAGCACGGCCAGGCTCAGCACCACCACGATGGCGATCGCTACGAAGATCTTGTCGGCCCGGAACGCCGACTTCGCCACGATCATGTACTTGCCGAGTCCTTCGTCGGCGCCCATCCACTCCGCGATGATGGCGCCCACGACGCTGTACGTGGCGGCGATCTTCAGGCCGGAGAACATCGGTGGCAGGGCGTGCGGCAGCTCCAGCTTGAGGAACAGCTGCCGGCGGTTGGCGCCGCTCATCAGCAGGTAGTCCTCGATGGCCGGGTCGGTGCGGCGCAGGCCGTCCAATGTGGCCACGGTGAGCGGGAAGAAGCACACCAGCACGATGACCACCACCTTGGGCAGGAGGCCGAAGCCGAGCCACACCACGAGCAGCGGCGCGAGCGCGATCGTCGGGATGTTCTGGCTGACCACCAGCAGCGGGTAGAGCGCGGCGCGCAGCAGCGGCACCAGGTGCAGCACAACCGCGATGGCCAACCCGGTGACCACGCCGGCGGCGAAGCCGATCAGCGCCAGCTTGGCGGTGGCCAGCGTGTGGGTGGCCAGCGAGGCGTGGTCCTCGCGGCCGGCCGCGAGCGCGTCGGTCGGGCTGGGCAGCAGCCACTGCTCGGTCCCGGACACCGCCGTGAACACCTGCCAGGCCGCCACCAGCAGCACGATGGCCGCGGCGGGCGCGGCCCAGCGCCGCACCCGCCGTCCCCGCCGGCCCGCGAGAGAGCCGTCAGCCATTCGCCGTTGGCAGGAAATCGTTGGTGTACGCCTTGGTCGCGTCGACCTGGGTGGTGATCACCTTGTGCTCGTACAGCCAAGCGGTGAAGTCGGTCCAGACCTGTGCGGACTGCTCGCCCCAGCGGGGCGCGTCGTCCTTGTACTTCGGCCCGAGCCACTCCTGGCTCTTGGTGACCAGGTCCTTGTCCAGGTCCGGGGCCGCCTTCAGCAGGACGTCGGCGGACTCGGCCGAGTGGTCGGCCGCGTACGTGTACCCCTCGGAGGTCGCCGCGACGAACGACTTGACGACGTCGGGGCTGCTGGAGATCTGGTTCTCGCTGGTGATGAGGATCGGCGTGTAGAAATCCAGCGCCTTGTCGTAGTCCTTGACGTACTGGATGTTGACGGGCTCGCCGCGCAACTCGGCCTCGACGCCGGTCCAGCCGTAGAAGATCCACTCGAAGTCGATGTCCTTCTTGGTGGCGGTGAAGAAGTCGGCGTTGCCGACGTTCACCACCTTCACCGCGCTGGCGTCGCCGCCGTCGGCCGCGACGAGGGTACGCAGCAGCGCCTCCTCGACCGGCCCGCCGTACCCGCCGTAGGTCTTGCCGGCGTACTGCGCCGGCCGGGTGATGTCCTTGGCCTTCGGTGAGGCGAAGCCGGAGGTGTTGTGCTGGACGATCGCGGCCACCGAGACGAGCGGGACGTTCTGCGCGCGGGCCTGGGTCAGCGACTCCTGGGCGCTGATCGCGAACTGCACCTTGCCGGCGGCGAGCAGCGACGCGGCGTCCGCGTCGCCCGGCTGGACGATCTCCACGTCCAGGCCGTGCTGGGCGAAGAAGCCCTTGGCCTGGGCCACGTAGAGCCCGGTGTGGTTGGTGTTCGGCGTCCAGTCGAGCGCGACCTTGACCTTCTGCGTCGACGACGGGGCGTCGCTGGCGTCGTCTGTGCCGCCGCCGTCGCCGCACGCGGCCAGGACGAGCACGGCGGACGTGATGGCGGCTATGTGGCGCAGCCGGAGCGGGCTGCCGTTCTTCCTGTTCACGCACTGAAACGTATCGGTCAGGGCCGCGTCGATCCCGTCATTGTGATCAAGCTTACCTACTAACCCGATATGTTTTGTCGGGCATGCGCCCGCGAAGCCGGCCACCGGCCCTAAGGGCACGGCCAGGCCGGGTTGCGGATTTCAGGCGCCGACGCCGCTGAGCATGGCCAGGACCTGGTCGTAGGTGCCGTTGGCCTCGGCGTAGCGGACGAACTTGGCGCGTTCGACGACGATTTCCTTGGCGTCGGGCTGGGTGCTCAGCAGCGTCAGGGTCTCGGTCAGGAACTCATCGAGTGGCATGGCGTTCTCGGCGTCCTGCTGGCCCATCAGGGTGGTCCGCACGCCCGGTGGGGCCACCTCGATGACCTGGACGGGTGTGCCGGCGAGTTGGACGCGCAGGCTCTCGGAGAACGAGCGCAGGGCGGCCTTGGTCGCGTTGTAGGTCGGGGTGATCGGCAGCGGCACGAACGCCAGCGCCGAGGTGATGTTCATGACAACCGCGTCGTCCCTGGTCACCAGGTGCGGCAGGAAGGCGTACGTCATCCGGATCGTGCCGAGCAGGTTCGTCGTGACGTGGTCCTCGGCGACCGGCAGCGAGGCCGGGTCGAGCAGGTTCTCCGGCAGCATGATGCCGGCGTTGTTGACCAGGACGTTAAGCCGGGGGTGCGTAGCCGCCAGGGTGTCGGCGGCGCGGGTGATCGACGCCGGGTCCGCGACGTCCAGCACGATCGACTCGATGCCTGGGTGCTCGGTGGCGATCTGATCGAGCAGTTCCTTACGCCGACCGGCGATGATCACCTTGTTGCCGGCCTCGTGGAACCGCACGGCCAGACCGTGCCCGATGCCCGAGGTGCCGCCCGTGATCAGGATCGTGTTGCCGGTGGTCTTCATAGGGGTGTTCTCTCCTTTGCCGCAGCGGGCCGGTGTGGGCCCGGCAGCCCCGACTATGCGGACGCCTCGGCGGGGGCGGGAGAGGACGGCTTATCCATGGAGCGGTGATCCCTGGCTAGAAGCGCCGGCGGGAGGGCACCATGGAGATCATGCACAGGAAAGAGCTGGCGGAATTCCTACGCCGGCGGCGCGAGACGCTGCAACCCGGCGACGTCGGGCTGCTGCAGGGCCCGCGACGGCGTACCGAAGGGCTACGCCGCGAAGAGATCGCCGGGCTCGCCGGCATGTCCACCGACTACTACACCCGGCTCGAACAGCAGCGCGGCCCGCAGCCCTCCGTACAAATCGCCGCCGCCCTCGCCCGGGCGCTGCGTCTGACGCTTGACGAACGGGACCACCTCTTCGCCCTCATCGGCCACAACGCCCCCGCCCGTTTCCACCACGCCGAGCACGTCAGCCCCACCCTGATGCGAGTCCTCGACCGGCTCAACGACTGCCCGGCTCTGGTGTTGTCCGACCTGGCTGACACCCTGGCGCAGAACCCCCTCGCCACCGTGCTGATGGGCGACCAGACCCGCCACGACGGCCTGGCGCGCAGCGCCTACCACCGCTGGTTCACCGACCCGGCCGAACGCCTGTGCTACCCCGAAGAAGACCACCCGCGCCACAGCCGCGCCCAGGCGGCCCGCCTACGAGCGGCGCTCACGACCGGCAGCGACACCCACAGAGCCGCCCGGATCGTCGCCGAACTCCACGAACGCAGCCCCGAATTCGTCTCCCTCTGGGAACTGCAGGAGGTCGCCCAGCGCTACGAGGACCGCAAGACCCTCGTCCATCCCGAACTCGGCCGTATCGACGTCGACTGCGAGGTCCTGTACGCCGAGAACCGCGCCCAGACCCTCATCGTGCTGACCACGCGTCCCGGCACGGAGAGCCACACCAAGCTCCAACTACTCTCCGTCATAGGACACCAGCAACTCACTCCCTGACCCGAGAGTGCCGATCACTTCCGCCACCGGCCGACAATTGCCGCCGGCTGTCCCGATCATCGGGAAACCTGTCCCACAGAATGAGCGAATGTCGCTATGGTGACGTGCGTCGCATGATCAACCACCATCAGGACCGTCGGCAGCGGCGGCGACCCGTCGGCGCGGACGCTCATCCTCAAGCGTGCGCCCGACCAGGTAGCGCATGCCGGCCTTGGCCACGCACGTCTCCCGGGCGTGCTGGGCGAGCGCCCCGCACACCGCCGTCGCCGCCTTCGACCACCGCTCCCGGGCGCGTACGCCCGCGCGGCGGCTCAGCATCCACGCCGTACCCGATGTGGCTGCCGTTGCGGCGGCCTCGGCCTCGGTACGGGGCTCGGCGCCGACGAGCCGGACCGTCCATTCGCCCGCTCCAGCGACCCGCGCGAGGCCCGCGCGCAGGCGCGGGCGCAGGGAGTCCAGCACCAGCAGTACGTCGTCGCGGCTCGCGCACAGCGCACCGAACCGCAGCGGCGGTTCTCCCGCGCGAGGGCGGTGGTGGTGCCCCCGGTCAGGAACTGGTCGCGGCTCCACCAGTCGATGCCCATCTCCCGCGCGGTGTCGACGGACGCGATGAGTAGCCGGACCTATCACGACGCCCTTGTCCAGCACCCGTTCGAGGATGTCGGCCAGTGAGTCGCCGGTACGGATCGGTTGCGTCACAGCTCTCCCGCCTCGGATCGCAGATAGCGCCGAACCCGCCGGTAGGACGTGACGTTACCGCCGCCGTCGGCGTCCACCTCGTACGTGGCGAGGATGCTCGAGGACGGTCAGCGACTACGGAAGGCGAGGCTCACCAGGCCGACAATCCACCCGACGAAGAGGCCGTAGACGGCGCCGCCGCCCGCCTGGGAGAAGGCGGAAACGACGGTCGCGTTCGTGGCGACAAACGCGGCCAGCAGGCCGGCGATGGCGGCGGCGAACATGAAGCCCGCCCAGCCGGTGACCACCGCGCTGAGGATGCCCCGCAGTCCCCATCCCGGTGCGACGGCCAGCAGGCCGAGGAACACGGCGGTGAGCACCACCACCAGGATCGCCTTGAGATCGGCGGCGATCAGGTCGCGTAGTGACTGGTCGGTGTCGAAGGACCAGCCGGGCCAGGCCAGCTGGCGCAGGAAGAAGCCGCCGGCATCGGTGGCGCTGGTGTGGTCATCCACCCAGTTGCGGTAGACGGAGTTGCCGAACGCGAGCACCAACAGCAGCGCCACGATGGTGCCGGCGGCCGACACGGTCCGGAACCGGGGAGGAGCAGCGGTCGTGGTAGCCATGACGTCATCATCAGCCCGCGTCGCGGCGTCCACAATTCGTGGGACGTTGAAAGCCTGGTTTCATGCTGCCCGGTGTGCCGCGGACCATGCGGATCTCCCGTACCCCGCCCTCGACCTGGGCCGTCCCGTCGGCGACGAAGCCATGCTTGCGGTAGAACGCCTGCGCGCGAGGGTTCGGGTCGGCCACCCACAGCGCCGCCGACTCCTGCGGATCGACGACCGCCTCCAGCAGCGCCGGCCCGGCACCCGTGCCGTGATCGGCCGCGTATACATAGAGCACATACAGCTGCCTCGCCCACGTCGCCGCGGCGTCCAAGGGCGGGCCTGACATGGCGATCCCGACCAGCTCGCCATCCCGCTCAGCGACAGCCACGCGGTTCTCGCGATAGCGCTCGTCGGTCAACGCGGCAGTCCAAAACCGCTCCCGAGCAGCGGGCAAGCCCGGGTCGTCGAGCACCGCGTCCGACATGATTCCCCGATACGTCTCCTGCCAGCACCGCACAATCACGTGTGCCATCTGCGCGACGTCCTCCACCCGAGCCGGGCGAACAGTCAGCGAGGAACCCACCGCCGAATCGTAGGCCGCAACCACCGCCGCCTGATCCTCGATTCGCGCATAGACTCAGCGGGTGAATTGGCGGCCAGAACGCCTGCTGTTGGACGTTGCGCTCGAGGCTGTCGCAGACCAGGTCATGGTCGTGAGTCTGCGTGGTGAGTTGGACCTTGATACGGCGGCGCAGTTGCGGTCGGCCGTCGACGGTCTGCTCGCCCGTGATGCCACCCGTATCGTGGTCGACCTGGCCGGGTTGAGCTTTTGCGACTCCGTCGGGCTGTCCACGTTCACCGTTGCCGGCGCTGCTTGCGCCGGGGCGGGCGGATATCTGCGGTTGGCGGCCCCGACACCTTTCCTGCTGCGGCTGCTGGGCGTGGTCGGGGTGCTCCACCGGCTGTCCGTGTACGACAGTGTGGAGGCCGCGTGCCAGGCGGACTCCACGCACTTGGTGGTTCCACCGGACCCTGGCCCGAAACGGTCATAGCGGGTTACGAGGCTGCCTTCGGCGGGCGATGAGCGCGAGAATCGCGGCCGTCGCGGTGAAGGCCGCCGCTACCCAGAACGCGCGGGACATGCCGTCGATGGGCGTGCTGGCGGTGTCGGCCACGGTCACCAGAACGGCCAGGCCCAGGGCGCCGCCCACCTGCTGCATCGCATTGAGGAGGCTGGCCGCGGCGCCGGAGTCGGCCGGCTCGACCCCGGACAGGATCGCGCCGGTCAGCGGCGCGAAGAGCAGGCCGGCCCCGAGGCCGAAGAGGACCACGGGACCGAGTACGCCGGTCGCGTAGTCGGTGTCCGGGGAGATCTGGGCGACCCAGAGCATGCCGGCGGTGACCACGGCCGCGCCGGTCGCCGCGAGCGGGCTGGCGCCGAAGCGGGGTATCAGTTTGGCGGCCAGCGCCGAGGAGACCAGCACCAGGAGCGTCAGCGGCAGGAATGCGAAGCCGGTCCGCAGTGCGCTGTACTCGTGCGTCTGCTGCAGGAACTGCGTCAGGAAGAAGAACATCCCGAACATCGCCGCCGGAAACGCCAGCATCGTGGCGTACCCGGCGGCTCGGGTGCGGTCGGCGAGCAGGCGCAGCGGCAGGATCGGCTGCCGGGCGCGGGCCTCGCGCAAGAGGAAAACGATCAGGAGTACGCCGGCGGCGGCGAGCGCGGGCGCGGAGGTGCGAATCAAGCCGTACACCAGGGCGGTCATGCCACCGGTGGAGGCCAGCGCGCCGGCGAGGTCGAAGTGGCCGGGGCGCCGCGGGGTTTCCCTGATCGCCGCCGGGGCGGCGAGCAGGACGGCGAGCGCGATCGGCACGTTGATGAACAGCACCCACCGCCAGGACGCCCAGTCGCTGAGCACGCCGCCGAGGATGAGCCCGACCGCGCCGCCGGCCGCCGCGACGGCCGTGTAGACGCCGATCGCGCGGGTGCGGGCCGGCCCTTCGTCGAAGTTGGCGGGGATCAGGGCCAGTGCGGTCGGGGCGGCCAGCGCGGCGCCGACGCCCTGGGCCGTGCGGGCCGCGAGCAGCAGCCACTCCGCGGTGGCCAGCCCGCCCGCCAGCGAGGCCAGGCCGAAGAGGGCGATGCCGGCGACGAAGATCCGCCGGTGGCCGAGGATGTCGCCGGCGCGGCCGCCCAGCAGGAGCAGCCCGCCGAACGCCAGCGTGTACGCGTTGACCACCCAGGACAGGTTCGCGGTGGAGAAGCCCAGGTCGGCCTGGATCTTGGGAAGCGCCACGTAGACGACGGTCCCGTCCAGCACCACCATCAGCTGGCAGGCCGCGATGATCGCCAATGCGGCGACGGAGCGCCGTTGGCTCTGGTGGGGAGGTGCGGTGGTGAGCGACATCGGGTGGTACCCCTTCGATGCGATAAGCTGAGGTTGCCTCAGGAAAAGATAGTGAGGCTACCTCGACTTAGCAAGAGGGGATGTGACATGCGGAAGATGCGGGCGGACGCGCGGCGCAACTACGAGCGGCTGCTGACCGAGGCCGAATCGGCGTTCCGTACGTACGGCACCGACGCCTCCCTGGAAGACATCGCGCGCCGGGCGGGCGTCGCGATCGGCACGCTCTACGCGCACTTCCCGACCCGGCAGGCGCTGCTCGAGTCGCTGCTGCGGGAGCGCAACGACGTGGTGGTGGCCAAGGCCGACGAGCTGCTCGGCGAGCTGCCCGCCGACGAAGCGCTGGCGGCCTGGGCCCGCAGCGTCACCGCCCACACCGCCGCGTTTCGCGGGCTGGCCACTTCGCTGATGAGCTCCTTCGACGACGAGTCGTCCCCGCTCTACGGCGCGTGCCAGGCGATGACCGCCGCGGGGGAGCGGCTCGTCGCGGGGGCGCGCGAGGCCGGGGCCATCCGGCCGGACGCCAGCGCGTCCGACCTCTTCGCGCTGATAGCAGCGGCAGCCTGGGTACGGGAGACCGTCTCGGACGAGCAGGCCGAGCGGCTGCTGACCTTCATGCTCGATGGGCTACGCCGTACCGCTACCTCCCCCGCCTGGTAGTCTATTGAGCCGATGGGTTTAATGGGTAGTAGGGGCAATTGAGGAGGAGGGACGGCCGTGGCCGGAACGCTGTTCAGCTTCCCGAACCCGGTGAACGAGGTGTCAGCGCGCCTCGTCGCCGGAGGAGTCGTCATCCTGTCCGCGGCCGCGATCGTGCTCGACCAGCCCTGGCTGACGGCGGTCATCGCGTACGGCTTCGTCGCCCGGGTGCTGACCGGCCCGACGCTGAGCCCGCTGGGTCAACTGGTCACCCGCGTGATCACGCCGCGGCTGCCGGCACGGCCCAAGCTCGTGGCTGGGCCGCCCAAGCGGTTCGCCCAGGGCATCGGGGCGGTGCTGACCGTGACGGCGGCCGTGCTGGCTCTCGGGTTCGGGCAGGAGGGCGCCGCGTACGCGGTCCTCGGCCTGGTCATCGCGGCGGCCACCCTGGAGTCGGTGTTCGCGTTCTGCGTGGGCTGCAAGATCTTCGCTGGGCTGATGCGGATCGGCTGGATACCCGAGACGGTCTGTGCCGACTGCAACGACATCTGGAGCCGCGCACAAGCGGGCACCGCGAGCACATAGCGCGCCCCGGCGGGGGTCTACTCTGTGTGGTCCGTTGCCCAGGCGCAGATCGCGGCGAGTGGTTCCTGCAGCGTCTTGCCGAGCGCGGTCAACGCGTACTCGACGTGCTGCGGCGGAGTCTGCTTGAGCACGCGTCGCTGCACCAACCCGTCACGCTCCATGTCGCGCAGTGTCTCGGTCAGGACCTTCTGAGTGATCCCTTGGATCCGGCGACGCAGCTCGGCGTGGCGTTGGGGACCGGCCAGTAGCGCGTAGATGAGCAGGACCCGCCACTTCGAGGCGAGTCGTTCGAGCGCCTGCCGTGTCGTGCAACCCTCCTCGAGTACGTCCGGAACCACCAGCGACATGCGCACCCCCCGCGGATCGGACAGCGCCGCCCGGGCTCGTCGAAGGGCACCGCAAAGTGCCTTCTGTGCGACGAACGCCGGGCGACCTAGCGTCGAGCCAACGATAGACGCTGAGAGGAACACCGCCGACATGTCCGACCGCACGTCCGAGTACCGCGTCACGTTCACCGCCGACGGCGTCACACTGGTCGGCAACCTCGCCGTGGCCGCCGACGGAGCGCCCGCCGTCGTGCTGACCGGGCCGTTCACCGGTGTCAAGGAACAGGTCGTCGGCACCTATGCCGCCCGGTTGCACGAGCGCGGTCTGACCACACTCGCCATCGACCACCGCGGCTTCGGCGAGAGCGGTGGGCGCCGTGCGCACGAGGACAGCCAGGGCAAGCTCGCCGACCTTCGCGCGGCCGTGAGCCTGCTCGCCGCGCACCCGGCCGTGGACGCCGCCCGGGTAGCGGCTGTCGGGATCTGTCTCGGCGGCGGCTACGCGGTCCGCGCGGCCGCTACCGACCCGAGAATCCGCGCGGTCGTCGGCATCGCGGGCGCCTACAACAGTCCCGTCCGCTTCAGCGCAGGCGACCCCGACGGCTACCGCCAGGCGCTTGGCTCCTTCCTTGAGCGCTACGACGACGAAGTGCCGGCGGTCGCCCCCGACGGCGCGATCGCCGCGATGGGCGGCGACGAGCCGTTCGCCTACTACGGCACGCAGCGCTCGGCAGCGGCACACTGGGAGAACCGGGTCACCTACGGCTCCCTGCATGCCCTCATGACTTTCGACGCGCTCGGCGCGGCGCCGTTGCTCGCCGGCACCCCGCTGCTGGTCGTGCACGGCCGGACCGACGCCTACTGCGCGCCGGAACTCGCCGAGGCGCTCTACGCCGACGCGGTAGGACCGAAGGAGATTCGCTGGCTCGACGCCAAGCGGCACATCGATCTCTACGACGTAGAGCCGTACGTTGGGCAGGCCGCCGATGCGGCCGCGACCTTCCTGCACGGTCACCTCGGCGGCGCCGGCGGCTGGGAGTCAGCGATGGTCTGAGCTGTTCGGCGAGTTGATGGACACGATCGAGGCACGCTTCTCGCTGGAAGGGGGTGAGCCCGCTCGAAAGGGCGGGCGGCGAGTCAGGACCTGGGGACCGGAAGCGGTGACGGCGACCGTGTGTTCGGAGTGGGCGGTGCGGGAGCCGTCGGCGGAGCGGATCGTCCAGCCGTCGCTGTCGTACTTGATCTTGTCGGTGGTGCGGCAGAACCAGGGCTCGATGGCGATGGTGAGGCCGGGGTCGAGTTTCATGCCGCGGTGGGCGCGGCCGTTGTTGGAGACGTGTGGGGCCTCGTGCATGGTGCGGCCGATGCCGTGGCCGCCGAACTCGGCGTTGACGCGGTAGCCGTAGGAGTGGGCGACCTCGCCGATCGCGGCGGAGATGTCGCCGAGGCGGCCGCCGGGCTGGGCGGCGGTGATGCCGGCCTCCAGGGCGACCTCGGTGGCCTCGATCAGCTTCAGGTCGGCCGGGTCGGGGGAGCCGACGATGAAGGACAGCGCGGAGTCGGCGACCCAGCCGTCGATGCCGGCGGCCATGTCGATGCTGAGCAGGTCACCGTCCCGCAGAACATAGTCGTGTGGCAGGCCGTGCAGCACCGCGTCGTTGACCGACAGGCACAGCACGTTGCGGAACGGGCCGCGGCCGAACGAAGGGGCGTAGTCCCAGTAGCAGGATTCGGCGCCGCGTTCCTTGATCCGGCGGCGGGCGTGGTGTTCGACGTCCATCAGGTTGACGCCGACCGCGGCGACACCGCTCAGCTCGGCGAGTAGCTCGCCGACGAACTGGCCGGTCACCGCCATCCGGCCGATCTCCTCGGCGGACTTGAGCTCGATCACGACAGCCTCCCTCTCCGTCTGCGGTATTTTTATACCACGTCGGTTGGGGGATGCTCCGCAGGGATATCCTGCTGGCATGGTTCGCCACCCACTGACCGCCGAACAGATCGCCGCGGGCCAGCGCCTCGGAGCCGCCCTGCGGGCCGCGCGGGTCGGCCGCAGCCTCGTCGAGGTGGCGCTGGCCGCCGGCATCTCCCCCGAGACGCTGCGCAAGATCGAGGCGGGCCGCCTTCCCGCACCGGCGTTCGGCACTGTGGTCTGCCTCAGCCAGGCCCTCGACGTCCCCCTCAGCGACCTGGCCGACGTCTGGCTGGCCGACATGCCCATCCGCCAGGCGTCCTAACGGATCCCTTAAGGCGGACGCGCGGGCGAGCTGTGAGACATTGGGGAATGGTGTCGACGAGGATGGCCGGCGCGTTGGCGTCGCCGTCGTGGCCGCCGGCTCCGGTGCCGGCGGCGGGTTTGGACCGGGCGCTGCGGCCGCTCGGGGAGGCCACCATGTTGCCGGCCGAGGCGTACACCGGTGCCGAGGTTCTGGCCTGGGAGCGGCGCCACCTGTTCGCCGGTGGCTGGGCCTGCCTCGGACGTGTCGAGGACATCTTTGCGGACGGGGCGGCGCAGCGGGCTCGCCTGGTCGGGGACGTGTCCGTGTTGCTGACCCGGTCCGGGGATGGCTCGGTGGCCGCGTTCGCGAATACCTGCCGGCATCGCGGTCACGAGTTGCTGCCCGAGGGCGCCACGACCGACCGGCAGAGCGTCGTGTGCCCGTACCACGCGTGGACGTACCAACTTGACGGGGCCTTGCGTGCCGCGCCCGGCTTCCGCGATGTGGCCAGCTTCGATTCGGCGGCGCACGGCCTGGTCACGTTGCCAGCGTGTGACTGGCACGGCTGGCTGCTCGTCAACGCGACCGGGGACGCCGCCCCGCTGGCCGACTACGTCGGCGGATTGGCCCAGCTGGTCGAGCCGTACGCCCCGGAACGGCTGCGGCTCGCCGCCCGGCACACGTACGAGGTGGCGGCCAATTGGAAGGTCATCGTGGAGAACTATCACGAGTGCTACCACTGCCCGCTCATCCATCCGGAGTTGTGCCAGGTGTCGCCGCCGACCAGCGGCGACAACTACGACCTGCCCGGTGCCTGGGTGGGTGGCACGATGGCGCTGCGCGACGGCGTCGAGACGATGTCGTTGTCCGGGCGGTCGGCCGGACAGTTTCTGTCCGGTGTGGACCGACGCAGCGTGGGCTACGTCGGGTTGTCGCCGAACCTGTTGCTGTCGCTGCACCCGGACTACGTCATGGCGCACCAGCTCCAGCCGTTGGCACCGGGCGTGACGTGGGTGGAGTGTTCCTGGTACATGCCAGAGCCGGTGCACGACGCGACGTACGCGGTGGAGTTTTGGGATCGCACCAACCGGCAGGACTGGGCGGCGTGCGAGTCGGTGCAGCGCGGCCTGAACTCGCCGCACTTTCGTCCGGGTCCGTTCGCGCCCAACGAGGACGCCGTCCACCAGTGGGTGACGATGATCGGCCGGGCGTACCGCGGCATACCGCCGTGGATGGATCGCGAACGTTGACGCTGTCAGGGGTTTGCGGTCGTGGTGCTGTGCCGGAACAGTGCCCGATATTCCTGGGGTGAGGTGCCGATGTGCCGGTGGAAGGCGGCTCGCACGGAGGAAGGTGCGCCGAGTCCGGTGAGGCGACCGATGTGTTCTACGGGCATGGTGGTCGTCTCCAGCAGTTCGCGGGCGCGGTCGATGCGGGCGTCGGCGAGCCAGGCCATCGGTGAGGTGCCGGTCTCCTGGCGGAATCGGCGGATGAGAGTCCGGCGGGACACGTGAGCGTAGGTGGCGAGAACGTCGATGGTGAGTTCGTCGGCGGGGTTGTCGAGCATCCATTTCCGCAGCGGGGCGAGGTGGTCTCCGGTGGCCTGGGGGCGGAGCCGTTCGATGTACTGTGCCTGCCCGCCGGTGCGCCGCGGCGGGGCGACGAGGGCGCGTGCGCGGGTGTTGGCCGCGGCGGGGCCGTGGTCGCGGCGGATCAGGTGCAGGCAGAGGTCGAGCCCCGCGGTCACGCCGGCGGAGCTGAGGATGTCGCCGTCGTCGACGTACATCCGGTTGAGGACGACCTCGACCTTCCCCTCCCCGATCGCTGCCGAACTGCTGCGCCAACGACGGGCCGAGGCCGCGTAGGCCGTGCGAGGAGTCACGACGTCGGCTACGACGATTGCGGCAGCGGGCAACCCGGCAAACCCGGCAAACGATAATGGACTAGCGCGAGAAGGTTAACCAGTTGAGGTTGACGAAGTCGGCGGGTTGACCGCTGGCGAAGGTGACGTAGACGGTGTGTACGCCGGTGACCCCGGCGATGCTGGCCGGTACGGTGCGCCAGCTCTGCCAGCCGCCGGTGTTGGCGATCGCGAACGAACCGACCGGCGCGGTGGTCGGGTTGTCGAGGCGCACCTGGACCAGGCCGCTGACCCCGGCTGCCGCGCCCGAGGCGACCCGGGCCTGGAACTGGGTGGCCGGCGCGGAACCGAAGTCGACCTGGTTGTACCGCAGCCAGTCGCCGTTCGCGATGTATCCGACATCGCTGCCGCCGCCGCTGTCCTGGCACGCTTCGGTCTGGGTGCCGGACTGTGCGTTGAAGCTCTCGGCCTGGATGGTGGCGTACGCGTTCACCGCACCTCCCGGCGGCGTCGGGCTGGGTCCCGGGCCCGGGGCCTGCGGGCCGAATGGCGTGAGCCGCAGTGTCATTGACGTCGGCGTGTGGTCCTCCACATAGGACGCGAAGCTTACGACGTCGTCGAAGGCGAACCCGTACGCTTTGCCGTCCACGGTGTTCTCGTGCAGGACGCGTGCGTAGTGGTTGCTGATCGGTGTGCGGTAGAAGGTGCCCGGGTCGGTGGTGGGCTGGTCGGCGTGGTCGCGCAGCGTCGAGCGGTTGAACGCGGCGCCGAGGATCGCCGCGATCGGGCCTGAGGGGCCGCCGGCGTTCAGGGCGCCGTCGCAGAAGAAGACGTCCCGGGTGGTCGGTCGTGCGAACGCCCGGATGCCGTTGTTGAAGGCGAGTTGGCCGCCGGACACCCGGCCGGTGTGGGTGGTGCCGCCGATCCGTACCCGCAGGTCGGTCGAGGCGTACCTGTTCCACACCTCGTTGACATAGGAGTCGAGGTATCCGGCGGGGAACAGGCCGGCGTTGATGCCGTGTCCCGGAGCGATCACCCGCAGGTTGTTGCCGAGGATGAGGGATCGGAAGTCGGCGTTGGCGGCGATGGCGGCGAAGATGTTGTCGCGGCCGTTCGTGACGAGGGTGCCGATGGTCTGGCTGGCTTGCCCGTCGAGCCGCAGCGCCATGGGGATGCTGAACATGTCGACCATCGTGGTGTTGCAGAACATTCCGGCGTCGGTGAACGTGAACTCCATGAAGTCGTGCAGCACGCTGTAGTTGGCGTCGCTGCTGACCCAGCCGGCCGGGTGCTGCAATGCCGGCCGGCCGTTGCCGTCGGTGACCACCTTGAACCGCACCTTCGCTCCGATGGAGACGTAGATGCGTCCGGACATCCACGGCAGGGTGAGGTGGGTGTCGCCGTCGGCGGCGAGCGGAATGGACAGGTCGGCGAAGCCGTCCGGCCCGTTGAGCGAGGGGGAGACCGGCACCCGTGTGCCGTCGGCCCGGACGTAGACTTGCTGCCCACTGGCCAGGTCGGTCCCGACAATATAGACGTAGATCGCGCTGTTGGCGTACCGGTAGGTGTGGTTGACGATCGTCAGGGGCAGCACCGTCGCGGCGTCGGCCCGGGCCGCCAGGGCCAGTACGGGAGCGCCCGCAGCGATCGCCGTGCCGGCTAGCAGTGTTCGTCTTCTGACCATAGTGGGGACTCCT
Source organism: Phytohabitans rumicis (assembly GCF_011764445.1). NCBI lineage: Bacteria > Bacillati > Actinomycetota > Actinomycetes > Micromonosporales > Micromonosporaceae > Phytohabitans > Phytohabitans rumicis. Next base: position 254,014 of record NZ_BLPG01000002.1, on the reverse strand, counting down.
CGCCAGCGGAGAGAGCGCTCTCTCGCGTATTGGTAAAGTGTCTTTCCAGTATGGTGGTCTGTCAAGACCGTCGATGCGTCAGGAGGTGAGGTAGCAGGACTTCTGCACGCCGTAGAGCGGATCCGACCCGAACGCCGCGGTGGTGCACGGTGCGCCGCCGGTGAAGGTCTTGAAGAGGTAGGCACCGCGGGCGCCGTAGGCGACGGTCTGCATGCCGGTAAAGGTGCAGGTGCCGGCCTCGGTGGCGCATCCGGCGGCGAAGCCGTTGGGCCCGCCCGTCTTGGTGTAGCAGGCTTTGACCTCACCCGAGACTGGCTCACCGAAGCTCGCATTGTTGCAGTTCACGGTGCCCGTGACGGTCTTGTAGATGAAGGAGCCGTACGCGCCGTACGCCACGGGTTGGCCGCTGGCGGCGGAGCAGGCTCCACCCTCGGTCGCGCACTGGGTCCATCCGCCCGCGGGCGCCCCGGCCGGCGCGGTGTAGCACGCCTTGCCGAGCTTGTCGAACGGGTCGCCGAAGGCCGCGTTCGAACAGGCGATGCTCGTCTTGGCGACCATCGTGTAGTAGGCGCCGTTGGTTCCGTAGGCGACGTTCCGGCCGTTCGACAGGTTGCCGCAGGTCTGGTTCTCCTCGGCACATCGGGTCCAGCCGACCGGTCCGCCTTCCGGCGCGACGTAGCAGGACTTGACCAGGTTGGCCGCCGGGTCGTTCCCGCCGAATGATGCGGTCGTGCAGGCCGTACCCGAGTTGACGATCTTGTATATGTAGGTGCCGGCGCCGTAGGCGACGACCCGGTTGCCGGTCAACGCGCATTGGCCGCCCTCGCCGGCGCAGCGGGTGAAACCGGCGGGCAGGCCGGCGTCCATCGCCGGGGGCGGGGGTGGGTTGCCGAGGCCCGTGGCGGCGATGCTGTGGCTGCCCGGAGCGACCCCGGTGAGATAGACGTAGTTCGCATCCTGGCTGCCGCCGGTGATACCAGGGCGGGCGGTGAAGGTTCCGTTGCTCCAGACCGTCGCGCCTGCCACCGTGACCGTCGGGTTGCCACCCAGCTTGGGAATGCCGACCCTTCCGGTGGTGCCGGGCGGCGCCGTCAGTTGTGCGTTGTACGTGCCAGCGGTGGGATCACGCGACCACGAAGCCTCGACCCGGCCTTGCGGCATGGTGATCCGGCCGGCGACGCTGGTGAGATCACCCGGGTGCGGCACGAAGCGGTACTGCCCGACGACCGGTTCCGGTGCGGTGCCCAGGACGTGGAAGGTCAAGGCCGATGTGGGGCCAGCGGACCAACCGTGCGCCAGGCTGGTGAACTCGCCGCTGTAGCCGAAGCCGCCGTCCGAGTTGAGGCCCTCCCAGAAGGTGCTCGCCGTTCCGATCGGGCTGTCGAGCATGTATCCCCAGAGCTTGCGGATCTCGGCGAGGCCGGCGTTGTCCTGACCGGCGGTGAAGTGGGCGTTGACCTCGAGCGCGCTGGTGAACGGATGGAAACCGTTGACGCTCCACTCCGGAGTGGTGGCGCCGAGGTAACCCCAGCGGGCGGCCATCTTCCGCACGATGCTGGTGGACTTGGCGTCGGAGTCGGTCAGGCCGAGGGTGACGGCGAGGGAGTTGCCGTCCTGCGGGTAGACGTCACTACCGGGGTTGTCGCGGTACATGCCCTGGCCCGGAACCCAGAGCCGGGCGTTCACCGCGGCCTTCACCGCGGCGGCCCGCTGCGACCAGGTGGCGGCCAGGTTGGTGTCGCCGCGCACCGCGGCGAGCCGGCTGGCACCGACCAGAGTGCCGTACATCAAGGCGTTGGCCGAGATGTTCTCGCCGCCCTGGCCGCTGCGTGCCCAGTCCTGGGTGCGCGTCACGTTCAGCAGGTTGTTGCCGTTGATCTTTGTGGTGATGAAGTTCATGGCCAGGGTGAACCGTGGCCAGATGGAGCTCAGCCAAGCGCCGTCGCCGGTGTAGCTGTAGTAGGTGGACGACATCAGCAGCGTCCAGAGGTGGTACGTGTCAGAGCCGGTCAGGTTGAACGGCGGCCCGGACCAGGGGATCTCGCCGGCACTCGACTGCGCCTGGAACATGGTGGTCAGCGCGTTGCGGGTGGAAACCAGCTCGCCGGTCGACGCGTAGGCGCTCGGCGTCGCGATGCCCAGGTCGGCTGGCCACACGGTGCGGTCGCGCTTCGCCCCGTCGACGAGGACGCTCTCGCCGACGCCCACGGTGGCGCTGTTGTTCCACAGTTCTGACGGCGGCGGCCACACCCGGCCCTCGCTCGAGGCGATCGTGTTCAACTGCACGGTGTAGGCGCCGGCGTACCAGATGCGGTTGAGCAGTTCGTCGTTCGAGGTGAAGTAGTTGGCGTAGTCGGCCGGGTTCGCCTTTCCGGGTGCCGCGGTAAATGCCAGCGAGACGCCGGTGAGGTCGACCCATCCGGTGGTACGCAGGAAGATCGTCAGGTAGCGGAAGCCGCCGCGTAGCCGTTCGCGAGGCATGGTGTACGAGCCGCCGGACGTCGCCGACGCGGTCAGGGCTCCCTCCGGCTGACCCCAGTTGGCGCTGATGTCGCTGGCCGTTCCGACGTACAGCGAAGATTCGGTGAAGGACAGTCCGAGTTGCTGGCCACCGGAGGTGGCACCGAACGAGAGCGTTACCAGGCCGCCGGTCTCTTTCCCGAAGTCCAGCGTGATCGCGGCATTGACGCCCGACAGCCGGGTCGCCTCGTTGGTGAGCACGCCCTGCGGGTTGGCCACCGAGCCGGTGGTCCGGAAGACCGCCACCGGCAGCACCGTACGGGATGTCGGGGAGTAGTTCGTTGCGGCGAGTGTGGCGGCTGCGGCGGCCTCCGCCGCCCCCGTGCGGGTCAACGGCGGAATCGCCCCGGCGCCGGCCAGCACGACGACGAGCAGCGCGCTCAGGCGACGCAGGGGCGGTTGGATTGGCGTTCGCAATGTCGCCTCCAAGGTAGGGCAGGGGTGATCGACGTGCATCGGTCGCGGGTGAGGTCGCCGCGGGCCGGGCTCACGAATCAGTTAACTTCATTAAGAGTTGGGTCCGATGGTGCTACTGCTTCGTCGCCGTGTCAATGAGACGTTTCAATCTCTTCTACGGGCCGCCGGTTCGCCGCCGTCGCCAGCGCAGAGCCCCGCACCATGCCCGACCGCCGCTGACCTCACTGGGCGCACGCGTACTGCGCGGCAGGGCCGAGGTCGACCTCCAGAACCGGCCCGTCGTAGCGCACTTCGAACGGCACCGCGAACGCCATGCCGCTGGCCTCCAGGCGACTTAGCGGGACGGTGATCGTGCTGGCCAGCATCCCGCCCATGTTGCCCGGGCAGAAGTCGATCGAATCCTTCACCACGAACCGGAACTGCACCCGCATGCGCAGTCCGGTGCCGCGGCGCAGCTCCATCCGCTTGACCGACAACGTGCGGGACTCCGGCCGGCCCGGCGCCGGGCTGACCCCACCGGCGACGATGCCGGGGATCGTGGTCACCCCGCCGAAGGAGAACGGGGCGGACAGGTCCGCCGGCGCGACGATCGCCGAGAGGCGGGCGTCGACCCACGTGTCAGCGGGAAGATGACCGCAGTTGCCCGGAAGGTTCCGCTCGATGACCGCGGCCAGCTCCCGCTGCCGCCGGGCCGTCGCCTCGTGCGCGACGAACGCCTGGACCAGCGGGCTGGCGAGATTGTCGAAGACCCTCGGCGTGGTGTTCGGGGCGGTGCCCTCCAGGAAGGTCATGTAGAGGTCGGCCACCTCGTCGCCGTGCACGTCGCGCAGGAGGTCGTTGACGAAGCGTTCCATGTCGTTCGCCATCTCGAAGTCAACGAACTGCGCGATCTCGCGTTGGCTGAACGGCCGGCAGAAGTCAGCAGGGTTCGGGACGAGGCGCGTGCGCTCCTTGAACCCGAGGACCTCCAGCAACAGCTTGCGGGTGGGCGTGGACAAGATGTCGTAGAAGCGTTCGGACAACACGTCGCCGCCCCGCCGGGTACGCAGGCGGTCGAAAATCTCGTCGGCCCGGCCAGCGGGCTGGGCCGCGAAGAGGGTGAGGAGCCGATCCCGCCGGGCCGCGAGGACCTGGGTGCGGCGCACCCGCTCCGGCTCGGAGATGCCCTCCTCCTCGATCGCGGGCAGCCGGACCAACTCCCGCAGCACGTCGTCCTCGAAGTCGAACTGGACGGCGGGCGCCCCGCCGGCCTGCTGCACCACGTGGGTGAGCTCGTGCGCGAGCAACCGTCGGTCGGCCGGTCCGCGCCCCGGCGCGAACCAGACGTGCCGGCCACTGGTGAACGCCCGCGCGCCCGCGGCCCGGGCCGCCGCGCTGTCTGGATGGATCCGCACCTGGCTGAAGTCGAACCCGAAGCGAGCGCTCATCGCCGCCGGTCTGCCCCGGCCAGGGGCTGCCCGGCGTCCGGCTGCGCCGCCACCTGTCGGGCCGCACGCAGGCCCCGCGGCAGCGTGCCGCCCGTGGACTGCCGCGCAGCCGACCGGAACACGCCATCGACGCTAACAGCTCACCTGCCCGGGACGCGCTCCAGGTAGCTCACGCCGGTGAGCTCCTGCGACAGTGTCCACAGCCGGGCCGCGGTGGCCGGGTCCTCGGCGGACGGGACGGGCCGCACGACCTTCGGGTAGCCGCGCATCTCGGCCATGCCGCCTGGCCCGATGAACTGGCCGCTCTGGGCGGATGCGGCGGTGGCCGCGTAGAGCTGTGGCAGCGCGCCCATCTCGGCGTCCTGGGCAAGGAGGCGGTTGCCGATGCCGCCCAGTGTCTTGGCCAGCCCGGTTGGTCCGGTGGTCTGCAAGTTGGTGGCGGCGTAGCCGGGATGGGCCAGGAGGCTGCGCACCGGGCTGCCCTTCGCGCTGAGCCTGCGGTGCAGCTCCAGTCCAAACAGGACGTTGGCGAACTTGGACTGCGCGTAGTACGCGGACGGCGAGTACTTCCTCGCGCCGGTCAGGTCGTCGAAGTGGATGGTGCCGCGCCGGTGCAGCGACGAGCTGACCGTGACCACGCGCGGGTCGGTGCCGGCCTCGAGCAGGTCCAGCAGCAGGCCGGTGAGGGCGAAGTGGCCGAGGTGGTTGCTGGCGAACTGGCTCTCCTGGCCCTGCGGGCTCAGCGATCGCGGCGGCATCATGACGCCGGCGTTGTTGACCAGGACGTCGACCCGCGCGCCGTCGGCGTGCAGGCGCTCGGCGAACGCTCGCACCGAGTCGAGGTCGGCCAGGTCGAGGTGGCGCAGCTCGAGGCTGGCGCCGGGCTGGGTGTCGGCGAGGCTGGCCAGGGCCTGCCGGCCTTTGGTCTCGTTGCGCACGGCCATGATGACGTGCGCGCCACGCTTGGCGAGCTGCCTCGTCGTGGCCAGACCGAGGCCGCTGTTGGCCCCGGTCACGATGACGGTCCGGCCGGTCTGGTCGGGGATCCGGTCGGCGGTCCACCTGTTCTCGCTCATATGGCCGAGCATGCCCTCGGTGACAGTTACCGTCAAGGGCGGCTTTTTGTGTCGTCGACGACAGGGGGTAGCATCACGGGGTGACCGATGCGAACCCGCCCGCCCGTACGAGCAGCCTGGCCGAGCGCAAGCGCCAGCTGGTCCGCGACGAGCTGGCCGAGGCCGCGTTGAGGCTGCTGGCCTACCAGGGGTTCGAGGACACCACGATCGACCAGATGGTGGCCTCGGCCGGGGTTTCGCAGCGGACCTTTTTCCGATACTTCGGGTCGAAAGAGGACGTGGTCGTCCATTCCCTCGCCGAGACCGGCGCCCAGCTCTGCGCCGCACTCGCCGCCCGGCCAGCCGACGAGCCCCCCGCTGCCGCCCTGCGCGCGACGGTGTCGGTGTTCATCGCCCACTGCCGCGAGCACCCGGAAAAGTCGCTGCGCCTCACCAAGGTCGTGCTGGACACGCCGTCCCTGCTCGGCCGCTATCTCGAACGGCAGGCCCAGTGGCGCCACGACCTCGCCGCCGAGCTGGGCCGGCGGCTCGGCCTCGATCCCGCCCGCGACCTGCGTCCGGAGCTGGCCGCCGGGGTCGCCCTTACCGCGTTCGACAGCGCCCTGCGCCGCTGGGCGGCCAGCGACGGGGCAACGGATCTGGACGCGGTGACCGACGAGGCGTTCGCGATCGTCGCCGACGCACTCAACGCCGGCAGGTGATCACACCGCTCGTCCAGAGACGTCTCGTGGTGATGGTGAGGAAAATCAAAAGATGGTGAGCTACCGCGATGTCCGTCGCGGTAGCCCAGAACTCGATCCTGATCCTGAGTCTCCATTCGGTCAGGTGTGCTTGATGATCCCCGGCAGTGCCTTCTCCGCCAGGTACGTGTCGGTGAAGTTCAGCCAGCAGTCACCGCTGGTGATCGCGCTGCCGCCGCTGATGATGCCCTTGGCGATGGCCTCTCCGGTCGACCTTTTGGTGTAGACCGGGCAGCCGGACGCGGGGGACTGTCCAGGGCCAGCGGCTTGTCGTCCTTCGGCCCGGCCCACCAGGCGGCGCGGGCCACGACGACACCGTCGCGCAGGGCCACCCAGGTCCACTCCGGGCGGTACTCGCCGGCGGCCGCCATGGCGGTGTAGGTGTCACCGAAGGCGGCTTCCTCGCCCGCGATGAGGGGGCGGATGACCAGAGCGGTCATGTGAGGTTCCTTCCGGGTAGCGACGTGCTCCCGTTCAGACCCGCGCCGCCAGGCCAAGGCTAGGCTGTCGCGGTGGGCGTGATCGATTGGCTGCTCGACTCCGACCCGGCCATCCGCTGGCAGGTGCTGCGCGATCTCACGGACGCCCCGCCCGAGCAGGTCGCCGCCGAACGAGCGCGCGTGGAGCGCGAGGGCTGGGGCGCCCGTCTCCTGGCGCTCGAAGGTGCCGACGGGTTATGGGACGGCGGCGCCTTGTTCCCGCCGTCGTACACCGGCGGCGAGCCGGGGCAGCCCTGGACGACAACGATGCACACCCTGCAGACCTTGCAGATCTTCGGGCTCGACCCGGCGTCCGAGACGGCGCGCCGCGCGATTGCGCTCGTCGCCGAGCACGGGTGTTGGGAGAACGCCGGGCAGCGGTACTTCGACGGCGAGGTCGAGCCCTGCATCAACGGCAGGACGATCGAGACTGGCGCCTACTTCGGGGTGGATGTCGCGCCGATTGTGCAGCGGATCCTCGACGAGCGGCTCGCCGACGGCGGATGGAACTGCGAGGTCGAGTACGGATCCGTGCGCTCCTCGTTTGACACGACGATCAACGTGCTCGACGGGCTGCTGGAATTCGAGCGTGTGACCGGCGGGTCCGCCGCGGTGCGCGAAGCGCGACGCAGCGGGGAGGAGTATCTGCTCGAACGCGGCCTGTTCCGCCGCAAGAGCACCGGCGAGGTCGTCGTTTCGGCGTATCTCGACTTCGCCTTCCCGTACTACTGGCGCTACGACGTGCTGCGCGCGCTGGACTACTTCCGGCGGTCGGGCGCCGATCGGGAACCTCGAATGGCGAAGGCCGTCGAGGTTGTGCGCTCGAAGCGGCAGCTCGACGGCCGTTGGTTACTCGACCGCATCCATCCCGGCCGCGTCCACTTCGCCCTCGAAGGCGGCGTGGGGCAGCTGAGCCGCTGGAACACCCTGCGCGCGCTTCGGGTGCTCGACTGGTGGGAGGCGGCACCCCCGCACCCTCGTACAGGCCGTCACTGAGGGGAGGGCGGTATGTGGAGCGTTGACGACATGCCGAGTCAGGCCGGTCGGGTTGCCGTGGTGACCGGGGCCAGCGCCGGTATCGGGTTCGCCACCGCCAAGGCGTTGGCCGAGCGCGGGTGCCATGTCGTGTTGGCCGTGCGGGACCCGGTCCGGGGTGCCGACGCGGCGGCCCGCATCGGCGGTTCGACCGTGGTGGTCCGGTTGGATCTCGCTGCGCTGGACTCGGTCCGGTCGGCCGCCACCGCGCTGACCGGTGAGTATCCGAGGATCGACCTGCTGATCAACAATGCGGGTGCGTGGTCGGCCACCCGGGCCGTGACACGCGATGGATTCGAGTTGCAGCTCGGCGTGAATCATCTCGGGCACTTCGCGTTCACCGGTTTGGTGCTTGGCGCCATGCTTGCCACCCCGGGTTCGCGGATTGTCACGGTGAGCAGCGTGAGCCACCGCCGTGGCGACATAGACATGGCCGACTTGCCAATGGCGCGGACCTACCGGCACGCCGCGGCGTACGCGCGATCCAAGCTGGCGAACCTGCTGTTTGCGTTCGAGTTGCACCGCGGGTTGGCGCGAGCCGGCGCGGCGACCGCGTCGTTGGCCGCGCACCCGGGTGGCGTCTGGACCGGGCTGTTCCGCGGCGCGAATCCGGCGTTGCTCGTGCACACCTTGGGGCGTCTGGTTACACAGTCCCCTGAGCGGGGTGCGCTGGCGACTCTGCGCGCCGCGACGGACCCTACGGCCACGGGCGGCCAGTACTATGGTCCGGACGGGATCGGCGAGTTGAGAGGCGCTCCGAAACCGGTCCAGGCCAGCGCCAAGGCGCACGACCGGGCCCTGGCTCGAGAGTTGTGGGACGAGTCGGAACGGCTGACCGGCGTCGCATACGGGCCGACCCTGCCACCGTGCGCGTGGAAGTAACTCACGGTCGTAGGATCCGCTCGTGGAGTTGGATCCGATCGTCGTTCGGCGGCACCTGGCTCGGCTCGCCGAGCAGAACGTTCGGCCTCGGCACGGTGTGGACGAGCATGGCTACCAGCTTCGGCCAGCCGTGGACGAGGCGACGCTGGCTCGGGCGGAACGGGCGATCGGTGGGCCGCTGCCGGCCGCGTACCGCCATTTCGTGACGGTGATCGGCGATGGCGGTGCCGGTCCGTACTACGGCGTCGTCCCGCTGGGTGAGGCACTGGATCGTCTCCAGGAACGGTTCGGCACCCTCGATCGCCTGGGACGGGACTGCCCGCTACGGACCGACGTGGACTTCGGCGAGATCGCCGGGCAACCGGACGCGTGGGATCAGCATGTCGCTCGGATCGACTCCGACCCGGAGTACGCCGCGCACTACGGTCGGCTGACCGAGACGTACCTGGATGATCCGTGGGTCGACGGCCGGCTGCCGATCGTCGATTACGGCTGCGGCGACTGGCTTTTCCTCGTCGTACGCGGCCCCCGGCGGGGCACCGTGTGGGTCGACAGCGTCGCGGGCGGCACCGGACTGTACTGCCTGGAGGTTGATTTCGGGACGTTCTACCGGCGCTGGCTGGACGCCGAGTCGGCTCGGGCAGCTGGCGGCGAGCCGACACCGAACGCCCACTATTCGTTCCTCGAGTACGGCGACAACCCCCGCTACTCACCGACCGGACCGGATTGTGGACAGGTCCCAGATTTGTACCCCGGCGTATGACCGTATCGCGAGATGCTTGCCGTTCGTGAGGTCCGGGCGCTGCTGCGGTCGGTCGCCCACAGCTGTAGCCGGGCCTTCCGGCTGACCGGGTCCGACAACGTGGCCAGGCGTTCCCACAGCGGTCCGTCCCGTTCGGCGAGCACGCCCGCGAAGTAGGCGTAGACCGCCGCGTCGATGTCCAACCCGCCGGAGTCCGTCAGGCCAGCCGCCAAACCCGGAACGTCTGCTGAAGCCGCCACGTGCCATCGGGCTGCTGCGCCTCGTTCCGCCAGCGGAATTCGTCGGCCTCGATGTCGGAGAAGGTCCAGCGCAGATCGCCGCCGTCGAGCACGATCTGCTCTTCGATCAGAGATGCCAGGAAGGTGTGCGTCCGGCGCCGTCCCGGTCCCACCCACGTCGAGCGCCAGACCCCCGCACCGGCCGCAGGATCGGGAAATCGCACGCTGACGCCGTGTTCGACGCCTGGCAGGATCCAGACGTCGGTGGTTGCCCGCCCGCCCAACGCATAACCGAAGTGCCACTCGCCGCGGCGAACAGTCGAGGACCCGTCGAGGTCGTACTCAGTACAGTCCAGCACCCATGACCCGGCGAACTGTCCGAACAGGCTGAGGTCGACGCCATCGGCAGGCCCGTCCGCGACGAAGGCGGCAGCGACGGCAACTGACGATTTGATCACCATGCCAGAACAATAATGGTGTTCCTCCCGCCGCTACGAGGCGTAGATCGAGTACTTCCCGGTCCAGCGGGTGGACGTACCGAACGAGGATGGCCAGGAGCCGAACGGGCGTGGCTGGCTCCAGGCGCCCTGGTTGGCGCTGCCGGCGTCGTAGCTCATGTTGTTGTCACCGTTGGTGTTGTACATGAGCCAGTACGGCGTGTTCGGCGCCAGTGTCGCGGTGACCGGCCGGCTGTTCCAGGAGTTGGCTGCCAGTGTGCCGGACGTGCTCGACGCCACCAGCGTGCCCGGCGAGCCGTTCACGTCGGTGTAGATCGCCACCTGGTACTGGTTGGCCGGCGCGGCCTGCACCGTTTTGAGGTAGACGGAGATCTGGCTCACGGTGAGCGCGGTGGAGCCGTTGACGAACCGCGAGCCGTTCATGTAGTTCATGTCGCCGGAGTCCAGCGAGCCGCCCACCTGGTCGTACCCGAATCGCGGGGCGCTCGGGTCGGTCGTGGTGAACGAGAACTGGTGGTTGGCCGCGAGCGCGTTGCCCGCGGCGTCGGTCACGCCCGTCCGGACGGTCACCGTGTACGGGGTCGAGGCGGCCAGCGCCGCGGACGGCGTGATCGTCGCCGCCTGGTTGGCCACGTCATAGGTGACGGTCCGGTTGACCAGCGTGCCGCCCGGACCGCGTAGTTCCAGGTTCGCCGGCGTGATGGTGCCCGCCGCCATGCCCTCGCTGAACCGCACGGTGATCGGCGCGTTCAGTGCCACCCCGGTGGCGCCGCCGGCCGGGGTCGTGGAGGTCACCGTCGGGGCGGCGGTGTCCGCGCCGGTGGTCGCGTAGATGGAGAACTTCGCGTTCCACCGGCTGGACGTGCCGAACGTCGCCGGCCAGGTGCCGAACGGCGTGGACGCGCTCCACGCGCCCTGGTTGGTCGTTCCGGCGTCGAAGCTCATGTTGTTGTCGCCGTTGGTGTTGTACATGAGCCAGTACGGTGTGTTGGCGGCCAGCGCGGCGGTGATCGGCCGGGTGTTCCACGAGTTGGCTGCCAGCGTGCCCGACGTGCTGGTGGCCACCCGCGCACCGGGCGAGCCGTTCGAGTCGGCGTAGATGGCGAGTTGGTACTGGTTGTTCGGCGCCGGCTGCACGGCCTTCATGTACACCGACATGGACATGACCGTCGTCGGGTCAGGCCCGGTGACGAACCGCGAGCCGTTCATGTGGTTCATGTCGCCGGTGTCCAGCGACGCGCCGACCTGGGGGTAGCCGATCGGCTGCGGGGCGGCCGCGTAGGTCGCGGTGTACGTCGTCGCCGCCGTGGGCGCGGTGATGACGTGGGTCTGCGCCCCGCCGTCGGACCACGACGCGAACGTCGAGGAGCCCTGCGGCGACGGCGCGGACACCGAGTTGGTCGAGCCCTGGATCACCGTACGGGAGAACGGCGTGGTGCCCGACGATGAGCCGACGGTGAGCTGGAGTCCGGACGGCACGGTGGCGAAGGTCAGGTTGACCGTCTTCGGGTCGAGCCGGCGCGTTGCGGCGTGCGTCAGGCCGTCCTGGTCGGTGGCCACGAGCTTGAGCTCCAGATAGGACGGGTACTCGTGGTCGGGCGCCTCGAACGACCCGGACGCCACGCCGGTCCAGCTGCGGATGTCGTGCTCGTGGCAGTTGTCCGGCGCGGAGCAGTGGTGCATGACCAGGTCCCAGTCGAGGCGGGACGCGGGAAGGGTGCCCTGCTGCGGATCGGTGGCGTGGCCGGAGAAGGCGATCGTGTCGCCGACCTGCCAGGTCGTGCTCGCGGCCGGCGTGTCGATCACGGCCGTCGGCGCCTCGTTGCCGGGCGTGATGGTGATCGTGCTGGTACCGGTCGCGTTCAACGTGTCGGTCACCGTCAGCCGCGCGGTGTACGAGCCCGCCGTGTTGTAGGTGAACGTCGCCGTCGGCGAGGTGGAGTCGGTCACCCCGTCGTTGGTGAAGTCCCAGGCGTACCGCAGGCGACCCTCGTCGGCCGGATCGGGGTCGGTGGAGCCGGTGCCGTTGAACGTCACGGTCAGCGGCGCCGGGCCCTGCGTCGACGACGCCTCGAGGACCGCGTTCGGCGGCTGGTTGCCCGGGAAGTAGCGCACCCGGCGAACGGTGCCGCCCAGGTCGACGTAGTAGAGCTCGCCGCCGGGGCCCACCTCCAGGTCGACCGGGCTGGCGGCGTCGGACACGAACGTCTGCAGGTTGGCCGGGTCGGGCAGGCCGCCCGGCGTGGACGGCAGCGACGCCCAGATACACCGGCGCGAGTAGTCGGCGAAGAAGACCGCGCCGCGGTACGCGACCGGGTAGGGACCGCCGGCTGTCGGGTAGAACGCCACGCCGGTCGACGACGAGCTACCGGTCGGGCATGCCTCGCCCGCGACGAGCCTGCTGGCGTGGTTCCAGGCGACGAACGGCAGGGTGTGCGTGCCCGCCGGCGCGGCGTAGAGGGTCTCGCAGATCGGCAGGTCGGCGCTGTCGTATCCGGACTGCCGGGCGCTGCCCTCCCAGCACGGCCAGCCGAAGTTGGTCACGCCCGCGGTGGGGTTGACCACCCGGTTGACCTCTTCCCAGGTGTTCCACCCGGTGTCGGAGATCCATGCCTCGTTGGTGCCCGGCCGCATGGTGATCCGGAAGGGGTTGCGCAGGCCGTTGGCGACGATCCGGCGGGTGTCCGGGTCGGCCGAGCCGATGTTCGGGTTGCCGGCCGCGGCCGCGCCGGTGGCGGGGTCGAGCCGCAGCAGCGTGCCGTCCAGCTGGGTCTCGTCGCCCGCGGTGCGGATGTCCTGCGATCGCAGCGCCCCGCCCTCGTTGGCCGGGTCGGCGCACGGGTTGGTCGGCGCCCCGGAGGGCAGCTGGCCGTAGTCGACCGCGCTGAAGCTCGCGCCGTCACCGGCGGCGACGTAGAGCATCCCGTCGGCGCCGAAGGCGATGTCACCGATGGAGTGGCTCGGGAACTGCTGGCACCAGTCGTGCAGCAGCACCTGCTCGCTGCCGGTCATCGTGTTGCCGTTGGCCTGGAGGCGGGAGAGCTGGCCGGTGACCACGCAGCGCCCGTCGTTCGCGTTGGCGCACACGTCGTTCCAGACCGGGGCGGTCTGGCCGGGCGGCGCGTCGTAGGTGTACAGCACGTAGACGTACGGGCTGGCCGGGAAGTTGGGCGCCAGCGCCATCCCGAGCAGGCCCCGGTCCCACTGGTTGTGCACGTTGCCCGACAGGTCGGCGAACACCGTCGGGGTCGTGTCGGCGAGGTCGTCGAAGACCTTGATCCGGCCGCCCTTCTCGGCGACGAAGACGCGCCCGTCCGGCGCGAACTCCAGGTCGACCGGCGAGCTGAGGCCGCTGAAGACGATCTGCTCCTGGAAACCGCTCGGCAGCGCGACCGCGGACGCGGGCCGCGGACCGACGAACGATGAAGCCGCGAACACGGTCGCCAACGCGACGAACCCACCGAGCGCACGCCGAATCACGGGCATTCCCCTCCCCACTCGCGGAACCCCAAGATCGGCGCATCGTAGCGGGATGTGAAATCCCTTCGGTGTCAGCTGGCCGACTCGACCGCCCGCCGATCGGTCAAACCTGACCGTCGGTCCGGACGGTGCACGTCGATTGGCGGCTCCAGCTGCCCGGACGCGGGGTGGCGCCGCAAACGCGAAAGTGTTTGCATGCCCCGGTGATCTGCGCTGCACTCGGCCGTTCGTGTGCCCGCTGGCGGTGGCCGGTGCTCGGCGCCTGGCTCGTCCTGCTCACCGCCGGGCTGGTCCTGGGGGCCAGGTCTTCGACCGGCTCACCACCACCGGCAGCCTGCGGCCGGACGCCGGGTCGCAGCTCGCCGACCGGCGGGTCGACCAGTTGCAGCCCGAGGGTCCGCTGGTCATCGCCGTCGTCGGTGGGCGCGACATGTACGACCGGGCGCTGGTCGACGACATCACGGCGGTCACCGGCGAAATCCGCGAGATGGACGGCGTCACCGAGGTCGAGGACCTGTACGGCGCCGCGGGCGGGCGGATCGGCGCCGACAACCGCAGTTCGCTGATCCGCGTCGAGCTGGAGCGAGGCATGCCGGACGACCGGCGGGAGCGAGTGGAGGACGCGGGCGCCGGCGCACTGCACCGCATCGACGCGCCCGACGTGCTGGTCGGCGGCGAGAAGCTCGCGGAGCGCGCGTTCGCCGACCAGGCCATCGCGGACGCGGCCCTCGGCGAGTCGGTCGCGATCGTCGTCCTGCTGGTCGTGCTGGTGCTGATTCTCGGCGGTTTCGTGGCCGGCGCGATCCCGCTCGCCGCGGCGCTGGCCACCGTGTCGGTGACGCTGCTCGGCCTGTTCGGACTGACCGCGCTCACCGGGGTCAGCGAGTTCACCGTCAACGTGGTCACCCTGCTCGGTATCGGGCTCGCCGTCGACTACGCGCTGCTGGTCATCGCCCGGTTCCGCGAGGAGCGCGACGCCGACCCCGACGCCCCGGTCGCGGACCTGGTCGCCCGCACCACCGCGACCGCCGGCCGCACCGTGCTGATCTCCGGGCTCGCCGTCGCCACGGCGATGGCCGGTCTGTACGCGTTCGCCGAACCGCTGCTGGGCGCGATGGCGCTGGGCGGCGCGGTCGCGGTGCTGCTGGCCACCCTGGCCGGCCTGACCGCCGTACCCGCGCTCATCGCCGTGGCGCACCGCCGCATCCCCGGGGCCCGCGATTCCACCCGGGTGCTCGCGTTCCGCCGCGCGGTCGCGGCCGCGCTGCGCCGCCGCGCCGAACCCGGCCCGGCCCTGCTCGCGCGGCTCGCCGCATTCGCGCAGGGCCGGCCGGCGCCGGTCGCGCTCGCCGTCGCGGCCGGCCTTCTCGCGCTGTCGCTGCCGTTCGTGTTCGCGGTCAACCTCGAGAACTCCGACGCCCGCGCGCTGCCCGCCTCGGCCGAGGCCCGCGAGCTGCAGGAGGCGGTGCAGCGCGACTTCAGCGGCGGCCAGGCCGACCCGATCGTCGTGGTGGTCGACGCCGACCCGGCCGGTGCCCCGGTCCGCGACTTCATGAACGCGCTCAACACGCTGGACGGCGTGCTGCGGATGCAGCCGCGCCCCGACATCGCCGCCCCGGCGGCCGTCATCGACGTCACGCCGGAGGGCGAGACCGCCGGCCAGACCTCCCGCGACGTCGTACGCGCGATCCGGGCGATGGACCCGCCGTTCCCGGTGCTCGTCGGCGGCGCCGCCGCGGAACTGGTCGACTACCGCGACTCGGTGGCCAACCGGTTCCCCATCGCGCTGCTGGTCATCCTGCTGTCCACGGCGGTGCTGCTGTTCGTGCTGACCGGCTCGCTGGTGATGCCGGTCAAGGCGCTGCTGATGAACGCGCTCACCCTGCTCGCCACGCTCGGCCTGCTGGTCGTCGTGTTCCAGTGGGGCATCGGCGACGCGTTGTTCGGCTTCGACTCGTGGGGCGCGATCGACGTCACCACACCCGTCCTGCTGTTCGTGTTCGTGTTCGGGCTCTCGATGGACTACGAGGTGTTCCTGCTCGCCCGGATCAAGGAGGAGTGGGACGGGCGTGACCTCACCCGCCGCCGCACCCAACGCCGCACGCTGGCCAGCGACCACGCCGTCCGCGCCGGCATCGAGAAGTCCGGGCCGGTGGTCACCGCCGCCGCGCTGTGCATCGGCGTGGTGTTCCTCGGCTTCCTGCTCGGCGACCTGATCGCGGTCAAGGAGATCGGTTTCGCGATGGCGGTCGCGCTGCTGCTCGACGTCACGGTCGTCCGCGGCCTGCTTCTGCCGGCGTTGATGAACCTGCTCGGCGAGTGGAACTGGTGGGCGCCGGCGCCGCTGCGCCGGCTGCACGAGCGCTGGTTCGCGCCGCGCACCAGCGGCCCGCAGCCGGCGGCCGCACGGATCCCGGCCGTCCGGGCGGGCGTTCACGGTTGAATGCCGCTGCCCTATGTGGCGGCGCGGTATGCGCGGGCCAGGGTGTGGAATGCCTGCTTGGGCTCCCAGTGCCAGTCGGACGTCGGGTCGCCTGGGCGTTGCTTGATGGGTTTGACGAGGGCGTAGCTGGCCATGTCCAGGTCGTAGCGCGGCTCGCGGCGATGCTCGGCGTCCGGTGAGACGAAGGTGAATGCCAGCGCTGCGTAGAGGCGCATGGACTCGAAGACCTCGAGCACCGTGTTCAGGTAGCTCGCCTGGGTGCGTTCGCTGCGCACGAGGTCGCCCCTGATCTCCGGTGGCTGCTTGGTGTAGTCGACGGCGTTCCACCCCATGCCGCCTTGCTCCGGCGCTCCCTCGAAGGTGCAGGTGCCGAACTCCATGATGGCCAGTGGCTTTCCCGGCCGCTGGTGCCGCCGCAGAGCCCGCATGTAGTCGGCGCGCGCAGGCGCAGGATCATCTGCTCGGGGTCGAAGTTGCCGCTCAGCAGGTTCTCGATCCGTTCCAGGACGTTGTCACCGGGCACGATGCCGGGCACGAACAGGACGAACTCGCACCCGACGCTCAGGTGGACGCCGGCACCCTGGCGGCGCAGCCGCTCGGCACAGCGGCCGGTCTCGGCGAGGTGGTCGAGGATCTCCCGCGGCGGTACGTCACCGAGGGTCGGCTCGAGCCACACGTGCAGCCCTCGGCTCCTTACGCGGGCAGCAGCACCGCACCGCCTACCGCGGCGGCCATGCCCAGAAAATCCCCTCGGCTGATCCCCATAAGGTCCTCCTCGATGTGAGTCGAACCCAGTCTCGGGCAGCAGCGTGGGTGCGGCCGTCGGTCCACGGTCTACCAGGGGCAGACCAAGGTATACGCTCGCCGCGTCCAAAGTGGACGCATCATGGCTGCCACCTGATCGGATCGGGCCACAGCGGTCGGGCGCGAGCGGGGTGCCTTCGGCCAGGGTTGACGTTGAAAGGAGGGCTCGTGATCTCGGCACTCAACCGGCTTGTCGACCTCGTCGAGGAGCACCTCACAGAGGAGCTCGACGTCGACGCGTTGGCCAGGGCGCTCGGCACGACCGAATACCACCTGCGCCGGATGTTCTCGTCGCTGGCCGGCATGCCGCTGTCGGAGTACGTGCGCCGACGCCGCATGACCGTCGCCGCCGCCGCCGTCGTGCGGGGTCAGGACGATCTGCTGAGCATCGCCGTCCGGCACGGATACGGCTCAACCGAGGCGTTCGGACGTGCGTTCCGGGCGGTCCACGGCGCCAGCCCTGGCGACGTACGCCGCGACGGAGGCCCTCTTCGCACACAACCGCACATCAGGTTCCGCCTGACCGTCGAAGGGAGCATCCCCATGGACACCCGCATCGTCGACCGCCCCGCATTCCGGCTCGTCGGACACGCAGCCCGGGTTCCGCTGATCCACCAAGGCATCAACCCGCACATCCAGCGCCTCATCACCGCACTGCCGCAGGAGGAGCATGTCCGGCTGAAGACCCTCAGCGATACCGAGCCGGCGGGCCTGCTGCAAGTCAGCGACGACCTCGACCCCGACGCCACCGAGGGCAGCGCACTGACCTACCTGCACGGGGTCGCTGTCTCCCGGGACACGCCGGCCCCCGACGACCTCCACGCCATCGAGGTACCGGCCAGCACGTGGGCGGTCTTCCGCACCGCCGGGCCCTACCCGCAGGCTCTGCAGCAGACCTGGGCCGCGACCGCGACCGAGTGGTTCCCCGCCAACCCGTGGCGTCTGCGGCCAGGCCCCTCCATCGTTGCGGTCCTGGAGCGCGCGGACGACTTCAGCACCGCGACCTGCGAACTGTGGCTGCCCGTCGAACCGACGTGACGGATTCTCAGGCAGATTTACCCCGGCCCGCGTCACCTGCGGGCCGCATGCTCCCGCGGGCACCGCGCAGGTCGGCGGCTCGCGGAGCGAGCCGAGATCCCCGACCCGCGCTGCCGGGTCCGTGAGACAAGCCCGCCCGGTGGTACGCCACCCCAACTCCGAACGCTCTCCCTGCTACGGTCGCACCGTGCCGATCTCAGACCGCGTGGGTGTCTGGCTTGGGGTTGACTTCGGCACCACGAGCACCGTGGCGGTGTTGCGGCACGGGGGCGGGGTGGTGACGCCGCTGCTGTTCGACTCATCGCCGTTGCTGGGTTCCGGGGTGTTCGCCGGCCCGGACCTCGAGTTGCTGACCGGTGCGGACGCCTATCGGGCAGGGCTGGCGCACCCGGGCGGGTTTGAGCCGCACCCGAAACGGCGCATCGACGAGGGCACTGTGTGGCTGGGCGATCGGGAGATCGCGGTGGTCGATGCGGTCGCGGCGGTGCTGGCCCGGGTGGGGCGGGAGGCGTGCCGGGTCGCCGGTGCGATCCCGGCGACGGTGGTGTTGACGCATCCGGCCACGTGGGGCGGCGTCCGCACGGATGTGCTGAGCGATGCGGCACGGCAGGCCGGCCTGGGCGATGTGCGTTTGGTGCCCGAGCCGGTGGCGGCCGCCGCCTATTTCACCACCGTGCTCGGTCATGAACTGCGGGCGGGTCGTGCGGTGGCGGTCTACGACCTGGGCGCCGGCACCTTCGACGCCAGTGTGGTCAGCCGCGACGGAAGCGGGTTCGACACGCTCGCCGCGGCCGGTCTTGCCGACCTCGGCGGGATCGATCTCGACGCGCTCGTGGTCGACCACGCCCGGCTCCTGACCAGGGACGCGGCCGCCGACGCGTGGGGGCGGTTGGACTGGCCACGGACCACCGATGACCAGCGGGCCCGCAGAACCTTGTGGGACGGTGCACGCGCGGTCAAGGAGCAACTGTCCCGCCATGCCGCTGCCGACCTGTACGTCCCCTTGGCCGACGCGACCGTGCGGCTGACCCGCGACGAGCTCGAACGGGCTGCCCGCCCACTGCTGCAGCACAGTGTCGAGGTGACGCTGACGACCCTGCGCCAGGCCGGCGTGCCCCGCGAGGCGTTGGCGGGGCTGTTCCTCGTTGGCGGTTCCAGCCGCGTCCCGCTCGTGGCCAGCCTGCTGCACCGTACCCTCGGGCTGGCCCCAACCGTGATCGAACAACCGGAACTGGCCGTAGCCACCGGCAGTCTCCACCTCGACCACCCCGGGCCCACCACGCCGGAGCAGGCGGCAGCGCCGAGTCCCGCGCCCCGGTCACCCACCACCGAACGCCAACCGCCCGAACCGGCCGGACCCCGCCGGACGAGCCCGGCGACCGCCACCGCGGCAGTAGCCCTGGTCGTGTTGCTGCCGAGCGACATCATGCTCGCCTCCCGGATCCTGGTGGACCAGGGCCCGGCGAGCGTGGTGTCCCTGCTCGGCGTGCAGATCGTCACGGCCCTCGGCTGGGCATGGATCCGCACACGCCGTATCCCACGACCGGGCTGGGGACACGTCGTGCTCACGGTTCTGACCGCGGTGCCCGCGGTTGCCGCTGCCGTGCTGATGTACCGAGAATTCGGCAACAGCACGATCCCGTCGGCAGTAGCCGTCACGGTGGCCATCACGATCGCTGTCGGCGCTCTACTGCCCGCCCGACCCGCCGACGACTGAGAGGACCTCCGCCGGGTCGGCCAAGGCGACCCGGCGGAGGCCGTCAGTCACCTAGAAGGCGTGCAGGCCATGGTGGACCAGCACCCAGTGCACCGGCTGGTAGTAGGACACACGGTCGTTTGTCGAACTGCGGCACTCCTCATCGATCCGGTTGCCACCGGACGTGATGCCGAGGGCTTCGACGCCGTTCCACATAGGACCGCCGCTGTCACCGTCCATGACACAAAGCGAGGTCTTGATCATGTTCTTCAGCGTGGTGCCGTCGATGTAGGTCACGGTAACGCTCGGCGAAAGCACTTCTCCGACCAGATCGCCGCTATGCGCGCCGGCACGCATCACGGAATCCGTGTCGGTGGGATAGCGGGAATCGATGATCTCGTAGTCCTTGCCGAAGGCGGTGACGGCCCCGTAGGCGACAACGGGCGGACCGACGGCTTCCGGGCCCTTGTACTCCATGACGGCGTAGTCCTTGTCGATGCCGCCGTAGTCCCACCAAATGCGCTTGCCGAGGTAGTGTTCCCCGTTCAATCTGTTCCACCACCGGTCGTCGGCGGTGTTCGCGCAGTGCCCGGCGGTGACGAAGTACTTCTGCCCGGCGGAGTTCCGGACGTTGAACCCGAGAGTGCAGTAACCGACACCGTCCTTCGGGTAGATACCGATGCCGCCTCGGGTCTCGATATCGGCCGCCGCCTGGAGGGTGCCAGGAAGCTCCTCGATGCGCGCCGCGTCGCCGTAGCCCGCGGCGAGTTCCCTGAGCCGCTTCTCGTCGGCGGCGGACACCCCGTCGAAGATGTCGATGACGACCTGGTTGCTGCTCGGGTCGACACCCCACGACGTGTTGGGGATCGGCCCGACGTCGGCGACCCGCTCGTCGAAGGTCGTGTGAATCGAGGCCAGGGCGGCCGTGCTGTACTTCACGACCTCCGCGACGCCGCCCGCGGCGCGGACGGCCTGAGCTGTCGCCTGGTCGGTGACGGCGATGACCAGCCGGCCGGTCTCGTTCCGGTAGACGCCGGCGGTGCGGTCGTCGCCGAACTCGGCGGCCAGCGCGCGCACGGCGGACGCCTCGGTGAGCGGGGTGGGGGCGGCGTGTACGACCTGCGGCATGGCCAACGCGCCGCCAAGTAAGGCGGCGGCAGTCGACGCGATGACGGCACGTCTGGTGATCAGACTTCGCATTGAACACTCCCTGAACAAGCTGGCACCGACCGGCTCTCCTTCGTCGTGGACGTTGGTGTACCGAGGACGTCGTAGCCTCCCCCGTCCGGTATGCCGTTTCCTTGCCATCCGCCAGCCGCGCCGCCTTGTCGGGGCGTCGTCGACGGGCGCACCATGGTGGGATGCGCCGCCGTACCGTTCGCCGGGACCGTACGGGGTGGATGGTGCTCACCGTGTGGATCACCGTTGTGGTGGCTCCCACTGTGGTCGCCGCCGCGTTCGGGCATGCGTCGATCGGCGTGGTGATGAGCTTCGTGATCGTGCTGGCGTGGCTCGGTTTGGTCGTCCGGGCGGTGCTCCGCGCCCGCAACTGGCGCGCTATCGCGTCGCGCGGGGCAGGCCCGCCGCTACCGCCGGGTGCCGGAGTCCGAGAACCCCGCCGGCCCAAGCCAAATCCAGTGGGGGAGCCGCGGCGCTACCGTGGCCCGACACCGCGCCGCGCTAGCGTCGGGTCCCATGATCGTATGGGTCAATGGCACGCACGGCGCAGGCAAGACGACGACCAGTGCCATCGTGCAGCAACTGATCCCGGATTCACGGGTGTTCGACGCCGAGAAGGTCGGCGAGACACTCATGGACATCACACCGGGGCTGCCCGAGACGGACAACTTCCAGCACTGGCCGCCGTGGCGTCAGCTCGTCGTCGAGACCGCCCGCCGCGTACTCGACTACACCGGCGGCACTCTGGTGATGCCCATGACGGTCCTGGTCGAGCAGTACTGGCGCGAGATCAGCACGGGCCTCGCCCAACATGCCATCCCGGTAAGGCACTTCGTCCTCCACGCCGACCAAGACACCCTCCGCGGGCGTATCGAGGGGGAACACCCCGTCCCTTCCCCGTTCCGCCTCAAATACCTTGAGCCCTACGCCGAGGCGGCTCGCACGTGGCTACATCGCGAGGCCGAGGTCGTCGACACCACGCACCTCACGCCCGCCCAGGCCGCCCTGCAGATCGCAGAGGCCGTCAAGAGTTGACGCTGATCTCAATCATCATCGGCGCAGGCAAGCTACCGCGTGAAGTAAGCGGCGCTTTCCGCGTCCGCGGGATAGTACGACTCGATCCCGATCTCGTCGAGGGTGATGTCCATCGGGGTGCCGAAGGTGGTGATGGTCGAGAACAGCCGTAGTTCTCGCCCGCCGACGCGAACGATCATCGGAATCACGACGTCCGATTCGACGCTTTGACTTGCCGCGAGGTCGGGTTCGGGCATGAGCAGTTCCTCGTAAATCGCGGTGAGCTCAGGGTCGGGAGCTGTCGCGAGTTGGCGTGTGATCCGGGCGCGGAACATCGCGCGCACGTCGGCCAGGTTGACGACCATGCGAGCGAACCCGCGCGGGTCCAGTCCGAGCCGCAGCAGGTTGACCGGCGGCTGCAGCAGGTCGGGAGCCACCTGTGCGAAGAACGGGTCGACCGCGCGGTTGGTCATCACGATGTTCCACCTGCGATCGAAGACCAGCGCCGGATACGGCTCGTGCGCGTGGAGCACCCTGCGGACCGCGTCGCGGGCCGCCGACAGCGCGCCGTCGTCCAGCGAACGCTCCGCGTATCGCGGTGCGAAGCCGGCGGCGAGCAAGAGCCGGTTGCGGTCACGCAGCGGCACATGGAGCTGATCCGCGAGTCGGAGGACCATCTCGGCGCTCGGCTTGGATTTCCCGGTTTCGACCAGGCTGACGTGACGAGCCGAGACATCCGCCGCAATCGCCAGGTCCAGTTGGCTGAGCCCCCGGCGCTGCCGCCACTGGCGCAAGAGTTCCCCGATCATGTACACGATCATGAAGCGTACTCAGCGCCGCGCGGGTCGCCATGAAATCGCATTTCATCGACAATCCAAGCGGTCCCGGAAACACTGCGTCCATGACCACCGAGAACAAGAGCATCGTTCAACGGGCGCTGGCAGGACTGATCGAGACGGGCGACGTCGAGGTGCTCGCCCAGTTCCTCAGCGATGACTTCGTCCACCACCGGCCAGATTCGACCACATCAACCAAGGCGCAATGGCTCGCCGCCGTCAGCGCCGCCTTGGCACCGATCGCCGGCATGCAGGTTGAGATCCTTCACATGCTGGCCGACGGTGATCACGTCGTGGTGCACTCGCGGCGCTGGCTTCCCGACGCGGGACCGGAGATTGTGGTCGTCGACATCTGGCGGATCCACGACGAGCTGATCGCCGAGGGATGGGAGACCATCGAGCCGGTTGCCCACGCTGCCGCCAACCTGGTGTGGTGGGAATCGGATCAGCGCTGACGAGACGGCTGGGAGGGTGCGACCGGCTGATGCTGGACGAGGAAATGGTGCACGAGAGCGTCGGTGACATGGCGGGGCACGGGTTCGCCGGTGACCAGGACGCGGTAGTGGATGGGACCGACGAGTTGGTCGATCGCGAGATCGAGGTCGGTGTCCGGGGGTAGCTCGCCACGCTCGACGGCTCGTGACAGGGGGAGACGATCGCGCTCGCGCTGCTGGCCGAGGTAGTCGGCGCGTAGTCGGATCGCCAGGTCCGGGTCGTGCTGCGCCTGCCCGACGAGTGCCCGGAAGACGGCACCCGCGTCCGATCGGGTCAGGAAATCGGCGAGCTTACTCAGGTGGGTGCGCAGGTCGAGTCCCAGATCGCCGTGGTCGGGCGGGGTCAGATGCTGCGCCATGTCGTCGATGAAGGCATCCATCAGGATGTCGACCTTGGAGGGCCACCAGCGGTAGATGGTCTGTTTCGCCACGCCGGCTCGCGCCGCGATGCCCTCGATCGTCACGCCGGCGAACCCGCGTTCGACCAGCAGGTCATCGGCGGCCTCCAGGACCGCCTGCCGAGCTCGTTCGCTGCGCCCGTACCGGTTTCCGTGGTGCTCGGTCATTGCCCTCCTTCGCTGAGCGAGCGTACCGAACGCTAGACACAACGCAACGTCGCGTCTAGTCTAGCCGGCATGGCCACGACACTGCACAGTCCATCGGTCCGTACCGTGCTCGACCGGCTGTTCGCCGCCGCGGCGAATGACGACGAGCAGCCACCTCCGCCGATCTCTGGGTCGTCCACCTCTGCCACCGCACGGCAGCGGGCCGACGCGCTGCAGACCTTCTACCTACCGATCTCCGCGCGGGGAGGCGAACTGCTCTACACACTCGTGCGCGCCAGCCGCCCGACGACGGTGGTGGAGTTCGGCACCTCGTTCGGGATCTCCACCGTGTACCTCGCCGCCGCGATCGCCGACAACGGCGCCGGCCGGGTGTTCGGCACCGAGTTGAACCCGGCCAAGGTCACGGCCGTGCGAGCCAACCTCGACGAGGCCGGCCTGGGTGACCGGGTGACCATCCTGGCCGGTGACGCCCTGGACACCCTGGCCGACATCCCGGGACCCATTGGCGTGGTGCTGCTGGATGGTTGGAAGGATCAATGCCTACCGGTACTTCGCCTGCTCGAACCACGGCTCGAGTCGGGCGCGCTGGTCGTGGCCGACGACATCGAACTCCCCGCCATGGCCGACTACCTCGACTACGTCCGCGACCCCGCCAACGGGTACGTCAGCGTCACCTTCCCGGTGGAAGACGGCATGGAGATCAGCTGCCGGTCCGCTGCCGAGGGCCCGGCCACCGTCGAGGGGGAGGCTATCCCGGATCCCAGAGGCGTTTTTTCGCCTGGTCAGCGTACGGGTCGTAGCCGAGCCGGCGGGTGATCTCCACGGCGTGGTCCAGGTGGGCAAGTACGGCGCGGGCCTTCCAGCTCCAGTCGTCGTAGTTCAGGATGGCCGCGGCGGTAGCGGGCGTGGTGTCGCTGAGAATCGCGGCGGCCTCACGCGCCGAGAGGGTCAGCAGCCGCTTCGCGACGACCCGCCACGTCACGGTGTCGACGTCGTGCGCCTCGTGCCGCACCAGCAGGCGCAGCACCTCCAGTTCGTGGTCGCGATGCAAGCCGCGCAGGATCGCCTCGAGCCACCAGAACCGCACCTCCTTGAGGGCGGCCAGCACCGCGGCGGCGTCGAGCGGCTCGAGCCTTTCGAGCTCGGCTCTGGCCAGGTAGTGAATGCTGCCGGCCATCGAACGCGCCAGGTCTCGCTGCGATGTGTCGGGCGGACGCGGTGGGCGTCGTTGCGAGGGCTGGGGCGGCGGCGAGTAGTGATGGGGCGAGCGCCGCAGGTCGTCGGCCTCGTCGTGCCGGCCGGTCGCGTCGAGCAGGTCGGCGCCGATCCACCGCGCGGCGTCCGTCAGCCTTTGCTGTACGGCGGGGTCGAGCCGGCCGACCTTCAGGATCGTCATCGCCTCGCGGAGGCGGGTCAGCGCGTCCTCGTGGCGATGCCCGGCGTCGCGGCAGAGGCGGGCGAAGGTGACCAGCGTGCGGGCCAGGTCGACGGCGTGCCGTGGCATGCTGATCCGGGCGAGCCGCCGGTAGATCGCGGCCGCCTGGTCCTGCGTGTCGATGGCGTCCGGCCAGCGTTCGAGCCGGCCCAGGACCTCCGCCTCGACCAGCAGCGCGCGGGCCAGGTCGCCGTCGTAGGCGATGTTCACCGCCGCCAGCCGCCGGAAGACCTTCACGGCGCCGGCCACGGCGGCCTCCGCCTCGGGGAGCCGGCCGAGTGACAGCAGTGTCTTGGCCCGGCCCAGCAGGGTGGTGGCGAAGTCCGACTCGAGTCCGGCGTCGGGGTCGGCGGCGACCGCCCGCAGGAGCGTGACGGCCTCGTCCAGCGCGTCCAGGGAGTCGTGGCCGCGGTCGCCCTGGCGCAACTGGTCGGCCTGCTGGATGAGCGCGCGGATCAGCGCGAGGCGGTGCCGCGGTGCGGTCGCCACCAGCTGGCGCAGCTGGGTTATTGCCCGGCCGCGGGTCTTCAACGACGACGCGTTGTGGCCCTGGTGCCAGAGCGCCAGGCTGAGGTCGGCCAGGCAGCCGGCGACCGCGGCGGTCGCGGGCGCGGCCCGTACCCCGGGATCGGTCCAGAGGCCGATCGCCTCGGACAGCACCGTTACCGCGGACGCCCACTCTTCGGCACGTATGTGGGCCGTGCCGAGGCTGCGCAGCGCGAGCTCCAGCTGCGCGGCGTGGCCGGCCCGGTCGTCGGCGACCAGGCGGCGGGCGGCGTCGACGGCCAGGGTGAGCAGGGCGATGCCTTTGGGCACCTGCCCGGCGTCGAGTAGGCGCCAGCCCAACTTCTGGGAGAGCCGGGCCGCGCGCAGCGGGTCCGCGGTGTGGCCGGTCAGGTCGGTGGCCAGCCGTTCGGTGATCGCCGCGATGCCGGCGTACAGGTCGCCGCTCGGCTCGGTGGGCAGGGCGGACTCGATCGCCTCCAGTACGTCCAGCGGCATGGCCGGCGCGGCGGCGATGGCCGACAGGGCGGGTGCGCCGGCGTGCACGGCGAGGTCCGGCCGTTCGCGCAGCAGCGGCAGGAGTTGGCGCTCGGTCAGGTGCGGCCAGCGCCGTGCGGTCTCGACCAGGAGCGGCAGGGCGGTGACCGCGCTGCGCGTGCTGGCGGCGACCAGCGCGGCGAACGCGTCGTTGGCCCACGGGTCGGCGCGGAAGCCGTCGACGGCGTGCCCCGGTGTCTGGAGCGCCACGAAGTCTTCGGCCAGCCGATCCGGGTACAGCGGTTCGAGCGCCGTGGTCGAGTCGTGCGGCGGGTAGCACATGGCGTGGTCGTCCAGCACCTGCCCGGCGGCTCCGGCGTCGTCGGCGACGGCGGTCGCCTTGAGCGCGGCCACGGCCGCCGCGTAGTCCAGCGACCGGGTGAGCGCGGCCAGGTAGACGGCCCGCCCCATCACCCGCGGAGTGGACTGGATCCGCCGGTCGTTGTCGTACATGGACTGCCAGTGGCTGCGTTCGCGGTCCAGCAGGTACGCCGACAGGGCGCCGGGATCGGTCGGCGGGACGTCGCCCTGCCGGGTGGCCAGTACGCCGGCGAGCGCAGCCATGTGGATGGTCAGCACCGAGCCCTCGACTTCAGCAGGCGGGTGCCCGGGGTCGCGCACGCCGAGGGCCTCGGCGAAGCACGAGCTGGCCACGCGGTACACGTGCCGGGAGTCGTCGTGGGTGGCGCCGAGCGGGGTCAGCTCGGAGGTGTCCGCCCGCACGCCGAGCGCCTCCGACAGGCGGTGGGTCAGCGCGTACCACCAGTTGCCGATCGGCCGGGCAAGCAGCAGTACGCGCAGCGTCGGGCCGCCGTGCAGCCGCCGGTCGAGCAGGAGCGCCAGCAGGTCGGACGTCGGCCACCGCTCCGCGTAGTCCACCAGCACCAGGACCCGGCTGTACGCGGCGAGCGCACCCTCGTCGTGTTGCACCTCGATCGGGCGGACGGCGACGTCCCGGCTGTGCCGGGCGCGCAGCGTGATCCAGCCCGCGGCGTGGGACATCTCCGCGAACCGGTGCGCCAGGCGGGTCTTTCCTTGGCCCGCCCCGCCGTGTACGAGCCGGACCGCGACCGCCGCGGCCTCGTCCCGCCACGCGGCCAGGTCGGCGATCTCCCGCTCCCGGCCGGTGAAACGGACCACCTGGTTCCCGGCGTTCAGCAGCCGGCTGGGCTGCTCGTCGGTCACCGGTGGGCCGGCGTCGAACGACAGTTCGTCGATGTGGTGCGTGCCGATCCGCTGGTGGACGTAGACGTCACCGTGCTGGACCGCCACCAGCGTCGCGTTGTCGCGGGCGAGGTTGAGCTGGCCGGGCCGAACGTCATCGTTCATCGGAAGGGCCCGGCTCACCGATGATCAGGTCACCGCCCTGCACGCTGAACATGGTCGCGGCGCCGGAGGCTTGGTTGATCTGGACAGGGGCGGCCGGCGGGACCTCGCCACCGGCCCCGGCCGGCGGCTCAATCCGGCCTCGGGGCCAGGTGCGGAACGCGACCACCAAGCCCGCCACGCCGACCACGGCCGCCAAGATCGCGCCGACCACACTGGACAGTTGGTCGGCCCGGTCCAGCCCGATCGTGGCGAGATAGACGATCCATCCGGCGACGGCCAGGACGGCACCCAGCAAGGCCGCCAACGCCCACAACCGCCGCTTCATCCGCCCATGATGGACGAGGCCGCGATGACGCGGAAGCGGGCGCGTAGGACCTCGCGTGTCATCCCCGCGACAATGGCCGACGTGGAGGAGGTCGAGGTCGAGGCGATGGCTATGGCGCCGATCCCGACTCCTGAATCCCGGCTGTGAGGCTGCACGTTGCCGATCGCCGCGGCCGTGGGTTACCTGGGGGAGCACAGCCGGCGGTAGCCGGGACCGCGACACGGGGTGGTGACGCCGATGGCGAACGGGTGGCTGGCCGCGGTCGGCGCGGCCGGGCCCGCGAGATCGCCCAGGCGCACGCCACCTTCCTGTCCACCGGCATGTTGGACGTCGGGTCGATGCCCATCCGGGACGTCGTGGCCGGCTCGTGGCTGCGCTCGACGCAGGCGCACGTGGACCCGGACGCCGATCCGCCGGTCACGCTGCTGGACGACGACCTGGCCGGCTACCGGTCGGCGCATCCGCTGTCGGCGGTGCTGCCGGTGCTGCGCGACCACTACCAGCAGACCAAGAATCTGCTGGTCAGCTACTCACCCAAGGCCCTGGGCTTCTTCTAGGCTCCATTGAGGACAGGCCATGGCATCCCGCGTCGACATCACCCCGGCCGCCGCCGACGTACTCCGCTCACTGCGCGGCGCCCACGGACCGTTGATGTTTCACCAGTCCGGCGGCTGCTGCGACGGCAGCAGCCCGATGTGCTACCCGAGGGAGGGTTCCGCACCGGCTCCTCCGACGTCCTGCTCGCCGAACTGGTCGTCGACGGCGTCGCCGAACCGGTCACCTTCTGGATGGCCGCCACCCAGTTCGAGCGCTGGCGCCACACGCACCTCACCGTCGACGTGGTCCCCGGCCGCGGCAGCGGATTCTCCCTCGAAGCACCCGAAGGCGTCCGGTTCCTCATCCGCTCCCGGCTACTGACCCCGCAGGAGCAGGCCGCCCTCGACGCCTGAACCGCACCCGCCCGGCCGGCGGTGACCGGCCGGGCGGGTGGAGGCGAATCGCCGCGGGATGCAAAGATCATTGCCATGCCGATGCTGTTCTCCTATGGCACTCTGCGGGACCCGGCCGTGCAGCAGGCAACGTTCGGCCGGCTGCTCACCGGCCAGGGCGATCATCTGCCGGGCTACGCCGTGACGATGCTGGAGATCACCGACCCGGATGTGCTCGCGGTCAGCGGCCAGACCCACCATCCGATCCTGGTCGAGACCGGCGACGAGGCGGACAGCGTGCCGGGCGCGGTGTTCGAGCTGACCGACGACGAGTTGGTCGCCGCCGACGGCTACGAGGTCGACGACTACTACCGCGTCCTGGTCTCGCTCGCCTCCGGCATCCGCGCCTGGGTGTACGTCGCCGCCACACCGTGACCACCCCGCTGTCCGGTGGTGTGCTGGACGCCGGGGCCGGGCATCGATACCGTCAGTTCGTCCACGGCGGACTGTCGACAATGGAGGTCCCTTATATGAGCATCGCACGGCCCCGCATCCACCGCCTCCTGTCCGTCGTCGCGGCCGCGGTCACGGCGCTGACCCTGCTCGGCCCCGTTCGCGCCGAGGCTGCCAGCCAGTACTTCGAGCTGAGGGGCTTCAACGGCAGCGGCGACTTCGACCCCAAGTGCGCCTCGGTCGGCGGTGCCAGCCTGGAGAATGGCGCACCACTGGTCAGCTGGGGATGCAAGCCCTTCGGCGGCAACGCCGAACAGATCTGGAGGTGGTACGGGGGACGAACATCATGAACTCGAACAGCGGCAAGTGCCTGGCCATCGGTGACAGCAGTCGCGAACCGGGCGCCCGCGCCGTCCAATGGACCTGCAACCTCAGCAAGGCCGATCAGCACTGGGAAAAGCTCTCCGCCGGAGCAGGTCAGGGCTGGCTCCTCCGGAACGTCAACAGCAACTATGTCCTCGCCGTCTCAGGCGGCTCCAGGGCCAACGGCACATGGATCGTTCAGTGGCCGTACTCCAACAGCCTTGAGCAGAGGTGGGAAGAGCACCACATCTGATCGGTCGTTGTACGGCCCGTCACTCGTACCGGTACTTCAGCGAGTCCGCCTCCGCCTGCTCGATGTCAGCGATCGTCAGCTCCGGCATCCGCAGCTGGGCCAGCGTCACCTCGGCGGAGGTGGGCTGGGCGTCCGCGGGCAGCCACTGCTCGGGCTTCCAGGCCCCGCTGCGCAGCAGCGCCTTGGGCAGTGCGGGTAGACCTCCTCGATCCCCAGCACCAGCGCACTGGCCGGCGGTTTGCCCACGGCGGTCAGCTGCGACAGCAGCTCGGGGCGAGTGGAGACGCAGGCCCGGCCGTTCACCCTGAGCGTCGTGGTGCGCCCCGGGATGACGAACAGCAGCCCGGCCCGCCCGGTGGCGATGACGTTCTGCAGGGTGTCCAGGCGCTTGTTGCCGGTCGCGTCCGGTATCGCCACCGTCCGTGCGTCCAGGACGGCGACGAACCCGGCGGGGCCGCCGCGCGGGGAGACGTCACAGTTGCCCTCGGCGTCCACGCTGGCGACCAGGACCAGCGACGAGCAGCCGATCAACCGCCGGGTCTGCTCGGTGAGTTCGGTCATCTGCTTTCGCACGGCCGCGTCGCTGGGCAGTTCGTAGGCCCGGCGCAGTGCCTCCTGGTCGGGCACGGCGTCGAGGCGCAGCGAGTCGAAGGCGCTGGCGGCAAGGGCTGGCGTCATGCCGCCGACCCTAATGGACCGACCTGGCTGACGACCTACCATAGGCGGAGCTGGATGTGCGGTTAGGATCTCCGGCTGTGGCTGAGATCGGTGACACCGAAAGCGGTTCAGCTCTTGCTGCGCTGCAAGACCATGGCTTCGTGGTGCTGCGCGCGTTGCTGTCCGACGCGGAGCTCGCCGCGGCCCGCGACCACGCGGACGACCTTCTGCGCGGGGCCGACTGGAGCGACAACGGTTTCGACGGCCGGCGCACCCGGCGCGTGTACTCCCTGCTGAAACGCGTCGGGTCCCTCGAACCGCTGCTGCTCCACCCCGAGGTGCACCACCTCGTCACCGCTTGCCTGGGTGAGGTCTACCAGTTCGGCATGCTGTTCCTGTCTGCCGTGGATCCGGGTCAGGGTGCCCAGCAGCTGCACTTCGACGCGGGGTCTACCCCCTTCCCCGGGAGGTGGAGGCGGAGATCAACGTCATCTGGGCGCTCGACGACTTCACCGCCAGCAACGGTGCTACCTTGATCGCTCCGGGCAGCCACCGCTGGGCCGCGGGACGCCGTCCGCAGCCGCAGGAGCTTGTTCCGGCGGTCATGCCCGCCGGTAGTGCGCTGGTCTACAGCGGCCGCCTGTGGCACGCCGCCGGACATAACACCGCCGAGACCACACGCCGTGCCCTGATCTGCGAACACGTCTTGCCCTGGCTCCGGCCCGCCGACAACCACATCCTGGCCACCGGCATCGACCGGCTACGCAGTCTGGCCCCCAACCTTCGACGCCTGGCTGGAGTCGCGCTGGCCAGCGATTACCTTGGATTCGTCGCGGGCCAAGACCCTGAGCAATGGCTGCGGTCTGCCACTGTTCGCGCTCGAGATGTGCGCAGTTAGTCACGGCGCATAGGGCGGTATATCTGCTTGCTGTCCTTGCTCGAGGGCGACGAGCGTACGAGCGCGCTGCTCGAAGCGTTGCGCTCCATTGAACAGGAATCAGGCTCAGGACGGGCTCTGCGGCAGTATGACCACCTTGCCGGTGGCCTGGTTGTCCTCCATGTGCCGGTGGGCCGCGGCGACGTCGTCCAGGCCGCAGACCCGGTCGACGTTCGGCTGGTAGATGCCGGCCTCGACGTTGTGGACGACCCGCTGGAGTACGGCCGCGCCCGCGCTGCCCTTGGCGTCGTCGCTGTGGAAGGCCGTGAGCCGGGTCCCGGAGGGGATCATCGCGATCGGCTCGAAGTCGCGGATCAGCCATCCGCTGAGGGAGCCCGCCACGCAGACGGTCCCGCCCCGGCAGACCAGGCGCAGCGAGTCGACGACCGTGCTCGTCCCGACGAGATCCAGGACGTGGCTCGGCCCGGCCGGCCACGGCGTGCGCGGCGACGCTCCGTCATCGAGGAGTACGTGGTCGACGCCCGCCGCGGTCAGCGCGCCGGCCTTCTCGGGCCGGCGGGTCGTGGCCGCGATCTCGACGCCGTGGCCGTGCGCGATCGACGCGGCGGCCATGCCCACCGACGACGTACCGCCGCGGATCAGCAACCGCTCACCTGGCCGGATCCCCAGCGCGTCGAAGGCGCCCTGCGCGGTCAGGTACGTCTCCGGCAGCGCGGCCAGCACCTCCCAGGGCAGCGTGGTGGTCACCGGCATGAGCAGCGTGTTCGGCAGCAACACGTACTCGGCGTAGCCGCCGTCGAACTCCCGGCCCATCTGGCCCATCACCGCCGCGACGGTCGTGCCCTCCGGCAGCGAGGGATCGGTCGATACCGCCATGGTGCCCACGCATTCGATCCCCAGCACGCGCGGGAACCGCACGCTCGGCGAATGGCCTTGACGGGTCCGCAACTCCGAACGGTTGAGGCCCGCGCCCATCACCCGCACCAGGCTCCAGCCGTCCCGCACCGCCGGCACCGGCAGCTCACGAATCTCCAGGACCTCGGGGCCGCCCGCCCGGACGCAGACCGCGGCTCGCATCGTCGTTCTCATGTCCTGAACTGTCGCCAGGCAGCCTTGCGGCCGCCCACCGTTAGAATGCCAAGCTATGCCCGTAGCCCGCCAATCCCGGATCTGGCCGTCCGGGGCGTGCACCTGTGGCCGTCGGGCGGGACCAGCCGGGCACACTCCCACCCACGCGGGCATTTGGTGTACGCGGCCAGCGGCGTCCTGTCCGTGCACACCGAGCGAGGCACCTCGGTTGTTCCGGCCAACCGGGTCGCGTGGATCCCGGCCGGGTCCACGCACCACCACCGCGCGCACGGCGACACCGATATGCGGATAGTCTTTCTGCCGCCTTCGCTCGCCCGGCTCGCGCCCGCTCGCCCGGCGGTCTTCCTGGCCTCCGGCCTCGTCCGCGAGGTCCTGCTGACCCTCACCGGAACGCGGCACTTCGACCGCGGCGCTCGCGCCCGCCTGCACCGGGTCCTGGTCGACGAGCTCCGCGAGGCGCCCGAGCAGCCCACGCAGCTGCCCGAGCCACGCGACGACCGGTTGCGGGCGGTAGCTCGCATCGTGGACGACAACCCCGCCGATAGCAGCCCGCTGGCCGCGCTCGGTCAGCGGGTCGGAGCCGGCGCCCGCACGCTCAGCCGCCTCTTCCACGACGAGCTCGGCATGACGTTCTATGAATGGCGCACCCAGCTGCGCATCTGTCACGCGCTCGTACTGCTCGCCGAGGGCCACGACACGACGCGCGTCGCGCACGCCTGCGGCTGGGCGAACCCGAGCAGCTTCATCGCCGCCTTCACCGCGATCGTCGGCACCACGCCGGGCCGCCATCGGCGCTTGTACATTGACCGCGAACGTTCACCAGGTCGGCGACACGAATGAGCCGCGGGCGCTCCCCACGCGATCCTGTATGGACAGTGTGCCTACACCCTATCGATGGATGGCCGGGTTCCGGACGCGCTGCACCTGCCCCATACTGCATCCGTGCAGTTCATCGGCGCCGTGTGGCGTATCGGTTTGCCGCTTGTCGTTGTTGCGAGCAGTGCCCTCGTGCTGGTGTTAGCCGTTCGTGCCCGAGGAGAACTGCCACCGCTCTCGCGTTCCTTCGGCTGGGTCGTTCCCCTGGTCTGGCTTACGTTGGTCGGGGATGCCGTACTCGGTGATCAGCGTCCGGTTTTCGAGCGGCAATGGAAGGGGACAGCGGCGTTACTTGTCGGTTTGGGCGGCGCCGTCTACCTGTGGAAGCGCCACCGCCAGCGAAGGGGGACACGCCAGAACCTGCATTGACCCGGCAGGAGCAGCCCACTCTCACCGCGACTCTGACGCACTCGGAGCGCCGCAGCGACGTCACCGTGTTCGTCACGGTGCCGGCGCTCGGGGAGCATGTCGTCGAGGGCACCGTGACACGCTGGCTGAAACATGTCGGCGACACCGTCGAGGCCGGCGAGCCGCTGTTCGAGATCTCGACCGACAAAGTTGACACTGAGATACCCGCGGAAGCTTCCGGCACGCTGCTGGAGATCAAGGTCCTCGAAGGAGAGACCGCACCGGTAGGCGCGGCAATCGCAGCAATCAAGCCCGTCAGGAAGTGACGGCTTGGGAGCCGTCGGTCAGTGTGGTCATGGCGCGACGAATGCGGCTGTCTGCCGCCGGGTTGGTGCCGTCGGTGAGCGCGACGTGGTGCAGCACACCGACCACGGCAAGAGCGAGAGCGTCCGTGTCGGCGCTCGCAGGTATCCGTCCGAGCTGCTGCTCGGCGACCAGGTAGTCGACCGTCGCGCGTTCGAGTGCCTGCGGCGTTCTTCACGTACCGCTGCGTGGATCCGGGTCTGGAACTGGAACGCGGACCGGTGGATGCGCTTCGCGCAGCCTTCGGCGACCTGGCCGCGGGCGTGCCTGAGGCGATCCGCCACCTTGAGAATGACCCTGCCGGCGCCTACTTCGATCGGGTCAGCCAGGTGGTCATGCCACGATGGAGCACCGGTCGGATCGTGCTCCTCGGAGACGCGGCCTGGTGCGTCACACTCTTCGCCGGGCACGGCGCGGCCTTGGCGCTCGCCGGCGCCGATCAGCTCGGCGCTGTCCTGCAGCGGCACGGTCACGACCTCCCGGCGGCCCTGGCCGACTGGGAAGCCGGCCTGCGACCTGAGGTCACCAAGCGGCAGGCACACGCCCGCCGCGGCATGTACCAGTACGCGCCACCGAGCCGCCTCCACGTGTGGCTGAACGACGTCACGATCCGAGCGATCACCCTGCCCGGCGTCCGCGGCCTCGTCCGCCGCGGCCTCGAACGACAGAACCGCTGATCAAGGAACGAGTACCACTGCGCCCCGTACGCCGCGTTGGGCCAGCCGCTCGTGGGCCGCCGCCGCGTCGGCGAAGGTGTACACCCCGGCGACCCGCAGCGGTATGTCGCCGCTTTCCACGAGTTTCACCAGGTCGCCCAGCCGGTTGCCGTCCGGTAGCACGTCCAGTGCGAACGTTCGGATGTCCCGCACCGGCTCCGGGCGCAGCGGGGGTGAGGCGGCCACGTAGCCGCCACCGTCCCTGACCAGTTCCAGCAGTGACGGGCCGATCACCGCCGGGTCGACAACTGCGTCGAAACTGCCCGGCGCTAGCGGGATCGGATCGTCCGAGCGCGGCACGAACGTCGCGCCCTGTGACTCGACGAACTCGCGGTCGTCGGCCCCGGCGATGCCGGTGGCGCGGATACCGCGGATCCGGGCCAGCGCGAGGGTGAATCCGCCGACCTGCCCCGCGGCGCCGGTGACCAGCACGGATGAGCCCGCCGGGAGCGCGAGCAGGTCGAGTGCCTGGGCGGCGGCGAGGCCATTGGTCGGCAGGGTCGCGGCCTCGGTGGCGGGAATGCCGGTGGGCGCGGCGGTCAGCCAGGCGGCCTCGAGGACCACGTACTCCGCGTGGGCGCCGACGGTGGTGCGCACCCAGGGGGAGAAGCCGATGACATCGTCGTCCAGCCGGAGGTCTCCGATGGCCGGACCCACCGCGTCGACCCTGCCCGCCACGTCCCAGCCGGGTACGTACGGCAGTCCGGCCGGCAGCGGTGCCGGGAACCGACCGGCACGAATCATGAGGTCGACCGGGTGGACGACGGACGCGGCGACCCGCACCCGTACCTGTCCCGGTCCGGGCTCGGGCACGGGCAGTTCCGCCACGTGCAAGACCTCCGGTCCTCCGAACTCCGCATAGCTGACTGCGCGCATCGCCGTACCCTCCGTGAATGTCGTGGTCTCCCATGACATTAGGTACCTTGGGCACTGTGAGAAAGTAGGTACCTTGGAGTGCCTAAGGCACCGGCGAAGGTGGTGAATAGTGGCGACGACGACCACTGCGCAACGACGAGAGCAGGCCAAGCGCGACTACGACGCGTTCCTGGCCGGGTGCCCGACTCGGGAACTGCTGAGCACGCTCACCGACAAATGGGCGGCGCTGGTGATCGCGGCGCTCGCCGACGGCTCGCAACGGCACAGCGAGCTCGCCCGCCGCATCGCCGGCGTCAGCCAGAAGATGCTCACCCAGACGCTGCGCACCCTGGAACGCGATGGTCTGCTCACCCGCACGGTGACCGCATCGGTGCCGGCCCGTGTCGACTACGCCCTGACCCCGCTCGGCCACGAACTGTTCCCGGTGATGGTCGCGATCAAAACCTGGGCAGAGACCCACATGGATCGCGTCTTCGAGGCCCGCGACCGGTTCGACGCGCGATCGTGAAATCCGGACGGCGGGCCACCTAGTCGAGACAGAACTCGTTGCCCTCGACGTCCTGCATCACCAGGCACGACTCGTTCTCGCCATCGGCCTTCAACAGTCGCACGCGTACCGCGCCGAGCACGAGCAGTCGTGCGCATTCGGCCTCCAGCGCGGCCAGGCGCTCGTCACCCACGAGCCCGGTGCCGACCCGCACGTCAAGATGCAGTCGGTTCTTGACGACCTTGCCCTCGGGAACGCGCTGGAAGTACAGGCGCGGGCCCACACCCGAGGGATCGACGCATGCGAACGCTGAACCCTGATGCTCAGGCGGCAGCGCGCGAGCGAAATCGTCCCAGGTAGCAAACCCCTCCGGTGGCGGCGGCACGACGTACCCCAACACCTCGCACCAGAAACGAGCGACGCGCTCAGGCTCTGCGCAGTCGAAGGTGACCTGGAACTGCTTGACCGACGGCATCGGTCCACCATAAAGGCGGGGGTCTTTCGTCGTGCCGGCGGCCAACCCTCAGGATGAGTCTTCGTAGCGGGTGGCGATCGCGGCGGCACGGTTGCGTAGGGCGGTGCGCAGCCACTGCGGGGTCAGGGCTTCCGCGTTCGTGGCGAGCTGCCACAGCGCCCATTCGGCGTGTCTCGGATCTTGGAAGCTCACCTCCAGCCGCAGCCAGCCGTCCGCGTCGGCTTCTTCGGCGTGGACGGCCAGCGCGGTGCCCACCAGGTCCTCCCGCCGCGCCGCGTTCACCCGTACCAGCACGGTGACCGAGTCGCCGCCGGTCCGAAACCGCGTGCTGCGTTCCTGCCAGGCCCGGTCCAGATCGACCCGGTCTGGTCGCTGTGCGGGTTCGGCGAGCTCCTCGGCGGCCAAGACCCGCGACAGCCGGTAGGTGCGGTCCGCGCCCGACCTCGTTGCCAGCAAGTAGCCCTGCTCGCGTACGGTGACCAGGCCAATCGGGTCCACCGTGCGCCACTTCGGGGTCTGGCCCACCGCCGCGTAGTGGATGCGCAGCTTGTGTCCGGCGAACACCGCGCGCCGCACCTCGGCCACGATGGTGTCGGGCACCTCCTCGGTGACCAGCCGGCGCGAGAGAAGGTCGGTCTCCGGGTCGATGAGCAATCGCTGGGCCGCGCCGGCCGCGGTGTCCCGATAGCTTTCGGGTAGCGCGTCGACCACCTTGAGCATGGCCGAAGCGAGCGCCGAGCCGAGACCGAATGCCTGCGCGCCGCGCCGCGATCCGGCGATCAGCAGGGCGAGCGCTTCGTCGTGGTTCAGTCCGGTGAGCTCGGTCTGGAAACCGGGCAGCAACGCGAAACCGCCGTGCCGGCCGCGTTCGGCGTAGACCGGGACGCCGGCCGCGGACAGCGCCTCGATGTCGCGCAAGACGGTGCGGGTGGACACCTCCAGCTCGCGGGCCAGCGCGGTCGCGGACAGCCGACCGCGCTGGCGCAGCAGCAGCACCAGCGAGACCAACCGATCGGCGCGCATCCGAAAACTTTACCGGGATACACGACAGAGGGTGTCGTGATTTGTTGGCAGGCTCGCTGACACGACGTACTCCCCATGAATCGAATGGAACTGATGTGGCGATGGAACGAACGGCAGTCAACCCGGTGACGTGGTCGGTGGAGCTGGGATTCAACCAGGGCGAAATCGTCTCCGGGCACACCCGGACTTTGTACTGCTCCGGGCAGACCGCGATGAACGGCGACGGAAAGCCCCAACACGACGGTGACATGGCGGCACAGCTGGCGCTGAGCCTCGACAACCTGGAGGCCGTGCTCGGCGGGGCCGGCATGTCCCTGGCGAACCTCGTCCGGCTCAACGTCTACACCACCGACGTCGACCTGCTTTTCCAGCACTACGGGGTGCTGGCGTCGCGACTGGGCGCCGCCCGGGTGGCGCCGACCACCACGATGCTCGGGGTGACACGGCTGGCGATCCCCGGCCAGATGGTCGAACTCGAGGGGACCGCCGTCGCGTGACGCGATCCCGCCGCTCGTTGATCGCTCAGCGGGGCTAGACACCCGATCACCGCCCGTAGTGTATGAAGATCAGGACATGACGGGCGGTAAGCGGGTCAGCTGGGTCGAGCTGTACTTCGACCTGATCTTCGTCTTCGCGGTCGCCCAAGTGGCGCACGCGATCGTGGCCGAGCCGCAGTGGGGACGGGTCGCCGCTGCGCTGGGGCTTTTCGCGACGCTGTGGTGGACCTGGATCGGGTACGCCGTCCTCTACAACCGCCAGGCCGACGACCGTCAGCCGTTGCACCGGCTGTTCGTGCTCGCCGGCACGGTGCCGTGCGGGATCGCCGCCACGCAGGCGCACCAAGTCTTCGAGAAGCACCCGGCCGGGTTCGCGCTGGCCCTCGCGGGCGCGCGGGTGGTGCTGAGCGTCGCCTACCTCCTAGGGGCGCGCGGGGCGCCGCTGGCGCGCCGCGCGGGCATGGGGTTCGCGGCGTCGGCGGTCATCTTCGCGGTGTCGGCGGCGGTCCCGGCCCCGCGGTGCTACCCACTGTGGGCGCTCGCGCTGCTGCAGGAGGTCGCGGCGCTGCTGCTCGGGGAGCGGCGCCGCGCCGAGCGCGGCCTCAGCCGTGCCGACCGGCTGCGGGCGATGTTCGCGCCGCCCAAGGACGCCGCCACCGCCGTGGACGCGGCGCACCTGTCCGAACGTTTCGGCCTGTTCATGATCATCCTGCTGGGTGAGCTGGTGATCACCGTCGGCGCGGCCGCGCTGGACCGGCCGCAGCAGGACTCGGCGTACTGGCTGAGCATGGGCGGCGGCCTCGTGTTGGCCGGCGCGCTCTGGTGGGTCTACTTCGACACCGTGGCCGGCGTCAACGAGCGGCTGCTGAGCATGTCCGGCGGCAACCCGGCGCTGGCCTACTCGCTGTACGCCGCTGGCCACTTCACGCCCGCGTTCGCGCTGCTGCTCGTCGTCGCCGGCGTGAACCTGTCGCTGCACGAGGAGCCACCTGGCATGGCGTCCTGGTTCGTCGCGGTGGGGTTGACGGTCTACTTCGGCGGCGCCCGAGTGTTCTCCTCGCTACCTCGCCGTTGGTGGGCGCGGCCGCTGCGACTGGCCGCCATCGCTGCGACCGTCAACCTCGGTTGGCTGAACCAGGTGCTCAGCGCACCCGGCGTCGTGGTCGTGGCGACGGTCTGGACCATCGGCGCGGCCGTGGCCGTGTCGCTGCTGCGCCGCAACATGCTGCGGCGGCTCGGGGAGGACCCGGTGGCGTTCTTCCGCGACACGGACTGAGGGGCGCCCTCAAGGCCGGGAAGGTGAGGAAAGTCGATCCATGTCAAGCGATGACGACGCCTGATCGGTCGGATCTTGGCGCCGCGCGGCGCCGCGCCGTCGCCATCGCGCAGAGACTCGGCGACTGTGTCGACTAATTGCCCGCCCAGGGGCAACCACTCGCCACGAACACGGCGCACGTCGGCTTCGTCGAATGCACCACCGACCTGGCGAGCGGGTCGCAGGCTCGCGGCCGGTCACGTCCTGCGGTGATCATGAAGTTAGCGTCCGGGCAGGCTGTCTCTCCAACGCCAACCTCATGATCACCGCCGGCTGGCGCCGATCTAGGAAGGATCGTGGGTATCGAGTCTGATTTATACCCACGATCCTTCCTAGATCGATCCGATCACCCGACTTGTGGGGCAGGGCGGCCCCGCTCGACAGCACCCAGGAACCCTTAACTACCCGGCCTTGCGGGCGCCCCGGTCGTGAGGGCGTCCCGGTCGGGTGCGAGCCAGGCCCGGCGGGCGTGTGGCTCCGTTAGGGGACGAAACGCGCCTCCGGGAAGGCCGGGTTCGGGCCGTTGAGCAGGTGTCCCCGGTGGCGTAGGTGCAGGTCGAAGAACGCGAGCGGGTACGCCTGCTGGATCCGCACCGCCCGGGCCGGGTCGAGGGTGCCGACCCAGCCGGCGAGGTCCTCGTCGCTCATCCCGATGATCCTCGCCAGTTGCGGGACCAGCCACTGGTGGTCGCAGTACGCCCCGTGGACCGCGCCGTCGGCGTGCACGTTGAGCCGCCATCCGTGCAGGTGTGACCAGAACTGCTCGACGCTCGGCTCGGCGGCGCGGGTGAAGTCCGCGGTCATGAGCATGAACGGACGGTCGAGGTCGGTGACCGGTGGTTGCGATTGCATCGGGCCGTCGAGGCTGAACCCGGCCCGGACGCGGCGGTCCTGGTTCATGACGAGGGCGGTCGCGGTTGCGCCCTTCGACCACCCGAACATGCCGATGCGACGCGGGTCGAGCGCGGCGCCCAGGCCGGCCGGCAGCGGACGGCGTTCGGCGTCGGGGTTGCGGCCGGCGGCGAGGTCCTCGATGCGGTCGAGGACGAACCGGATGTCACGGGAGGAGTCCCATGGCGTGAACGGCAGATCGTCGACGGGGACGGTGAGCCGGCCGTCGGGGAATTCGCTGAACGCGTCGCACGTGTGATCCACCGTGACCACGACGTAGCCGTGGCTGGCGAGTTCCTGGACCACGATGGTGGTCTCGGAACGGTGGCCGCCGGCGCCGTGGGAGAACACGACAACGGGCAGCCGGCCGGGTGGCCGTAGCACCGGAGCCCCCTCGCGGCCGGCCGTGAGGGGCGCCGCCGCGGCATCGGCGTCGAACCCGGCGGACACGAGCAGCGCGCGCATCGGCGCGGCGGGCATCCACGGCGCTGCCCGATGACGCCGGGCGTCCCGGGTGGCGGGGTACCAGACGCCGGCCATCAGTTCGCGGTGGTGTCCCAGGCCGGCGAAGGGATCCGGACGGGATCTGTCGACGAGGTGCAGCGACACGGTGCCGACGCGGTGCGGCCCGGTGGGTGGGGGCAGCGTGAGCCGGGCCGGCGCCGGGGCAGCCCACCCGCGGCCGGTGCCGGCGAGCGGCACGGCGACCCCGGTGGCGAGCGCGGTTGTGAGCAGGTGGCGGCGGGTCAGTGCGGTCGTCATCGGTCCTCCGGGTCGCGGCTGTGGACCAGGACGACGGCGACGACGACGGCCGCGGCGGCCCAGGCCGTGAACACGATCCACGCCTCGGTGACGGTGACCGGGTACTTGGTCACGGCGAGCACCGGCCGTCCCGGGTCCGCGTTGTGCCGTGCCGGGTTCTCCACCAGCGCCTGCCATGCGGTGTACGGCATGGCGTTCCCGATCTCCTTGACCCACCGGTACGTCTCGCCCTGGAACAGGGCCGGCAGGAGCAGGAGCAGCCCGATGGCGGCGACGATGGTGCCGGCGGCGTGCCGGATGACGGCGCCGAGGGCCATGCCTACCAGGGCGCACAACGGGGCCAGCAGCGCGGACGCGGCGACCGCCCGCAGCGCGCCCGGGGCGCTGATCGACAGGCCGATGCGGTGCTCGTGGTAGATCGCCTGGGTGAGGCCGAACGACGCCACCGAGACGAGCGCGCCGAAGACGAGCATGACCGCCGACACGACCAGGACCTTGGCGGCGACCACCTGCCGGCGGGCCGGGACGGCCGTGAACGTGGCGCGGATCAGCCCGGTGGTGTACTCGCCGAAGACCGTGATGGCTCCCACGCTGCACGCGATGATCCCGAGGATCTGGAACGCCTCCGTGACGAAGGCGGCGTGCATCGGGTCGATCGCGAGGCGTTGCGACGGACTCGCGCTTCTGGCGATGAGGGCGGCGTTGGAGCGGGCGGAGTTCGTGGTGATGCCGACGCAGATCAGCGCGCCGACCGCGAGTACCCCGTAGGTGGAGCGGAGCGACCAGAGCTTGATCCACTCGGCGGCGAGCAGGTCGCGGAACCTGGCGCGGGTGTCGGTGGCGGTCATCGCTGTTCTCCCGCGAGGTATTCGACGCTGTCGGCGGTCAGCTCCATGAACGCCTCCTCCAGGGAGGCGGCGTGGGTGGTCACTTCGTGCAGCATGATCCGATGGTCGAAGGCGAGCTGGCCGATGCGGGCCGCGGTCAGCCCGGTGACGGTGCAGCTGCCGTCGTGGTGTTCGGTGACGGTGGCACCTTCGGCGTTCAGGATGGTTGTCAATGCGCGGGGGTCGGGTGTGCGGACGGTGACCTGTTGCCGGGTGCCGCGGGCGGCGAAGTCGGTCAGCGGCTCCGCCGCGATCAGCTTGCCGCGGCCGATGACGATGAGGTGGTCGGCGGTGTTCTCCATCTCGCTCATCAGGTGGCTGGAAACGAACACGGTGCGCCCCTCGCCGGCCAGCCGGCGGAACAGGCCGCGCGCCCACAGCACGCCTTCGGGGTCCAGGCCGTTGACCGGCTCGTCGAAGATCAGTAACGGTGGGTCGCCGAGCAGGGCGGTGGCGATGCCGAGCCGCTGTTTCATGCCGAGGGAGAATCCGCCGATGCGCCGGCGGGCCACGCCGGCCAGTCCCACCTCCCGCAGCACCTCGTCGACCCGCTGGCGGGGCAGGCCGTTGCTGCGGGCCAGTGCCCACAGGTGTGCCCGCGCGCTGCGGCCGCCGTGCACGTCGCCGGCGTCCAGCAGCGCACCGACGTGACGCAGCCCGCGCGGGCGGTCGCGGAACCGGCGCCCGCCGACGGCGGCGGTGCCGCTGGTGGGCTCGGTCAGGCCGAGGATCATCCGTAGCGTGGTGGACTTGCCGGCCCCGTTCGGGCCGAGGAACCCAGTGACCTGCCCGCTGCGCACCGCGAACGTCAGGCCGTCGACGGCCGTCACGTTCCGGTAGCGCTTGGTCAGTTCGTTGACTTCGATCATGTGTCTAACGCTGCCGCCAGGCGCAGCCGCACCGCATCGCGCCGCCGGTGACAATCCGGGCGAGCCACTGTCGACCGTGGTTGTACAACCACGGGCCGACGCCCCGCCGCGGTGGGCAAGATTACGATCGGCGCATGTCCACCGCCGCGAAACTGCCGCTGTCCCGGGCCGTGCCGCCGGGCGGGTGGACGGCGTTGGCCTGGTGTGCCGCCACGGCGTACGCCCTGGTCGTGTTCGTCCGGTTGCCGGGCGAGGTCCCGGCCATCCTGCCGTTCCGGGATCCCTTCGACCGTTCCGCCGCGTCCTGGTGGTACCTGGCGGTAGCCACCATGGTGGCGCTGGCCGGCAGCGCCCTGCTGCGCCGCCGGCCACTGCCCGCCGTCGCGCTGCTGCTAGCCGGATCCGTCGCCGCGGCGATGGCGCTGAACTCGACCAGGATCGCGTTCCTTCAGTTCCTGGCGGTCGACGTGGCCCTGTGCTTCATCGCCGCGGCCCGGCCGCGCCGTACCTCGATCGCCGCGACCGGCATGGCGCTGGCGGTGCTGGCCGGCTACGCGGTCACCCGAGTTCTGCTCCGCTACCCGGTCGGTACCTCGACCCAGTTGGCCGTCGCCTTGAGCGCGGCCGTCGCCTGGCTGATCGGCAACACGATCCGGCAAACCCGCGACCACGCCCACCAGATGGCTGCCAGCCACGCGGCCGAAGCGGTCACCGCCGAGCGGCTGCGGATCTCCCGCGAGCTGCACGACAGCGTCGCGCACAGCATCGGCATCATCGCCCTGCAAGCCGGCGCGGCCAGCCGGGTCATCGACACGCAGCCGACCGCCGCGCGTAGCGCGATGACGGCCGTGGAGGCCGCCAGCCGGCAGACGCTATCCGAACTGCGGCGGATGCTCGGCCTGCTCCGGGACGCCGAACCACGCCATGACCGGGCACAGTTCGAGCCCATGCCCGGCCTGGCCGACGCCGAGCGGCTGGCCGCGACGACGGGCGCCGCCGGCGTCAGCGTCGATCTGCGGTGGCGCGGGGAGCACCGGCCGCTGCCGCCCGACATCGACATCGCCGCGTACCGCATCATCCAGGAGTCGCTCACCAACGTGGTACGCCATGCCCACACCACCAACTGTCGAGTGTTCATCGACCACCGAGACGACTGGCTGTCCATCGTGGTCGAGGACGACGGACGCGGCACCGGACCCACTACCGGCACCGGATACGGCATCGCCGGCATGCGCGAACGGGTCGACCTGCTGCACGGCCACTTCCACGCCGGACCCCGCCCGGAGGGCGGCTTCCGCGCCACCGCCC
Organism: Phytohabitans rumicis; assembly: GCF_011764445.1. Lineage (NCBI taxonomy): Bacteria > Bacillati > Actinomycetota > Actinomycetes > Micromonosporales > Micromonosporaceae > Phytohabitans > Phytohabitans rumicis. The sequence continues at coordinate 209,984 of NZ_BLPG01000002.1, read as the reverse complement.
GCATCCCCATACCGGCGGCGCCGCGATGACCATCCGCGTCGTCCTCGCCGACGACCAGCCCCTCGTACGCGCCGCCCTACGCATGGTCATCACCGACGCCGCCGACCTCGACGTCGCCGGCGAGGCCAGCACGGGCGCCGAAGCGATCCGGCTCACCGCAGACCTCCAACCCGACGTCGTCGTCATGGACATCCGCATGCCGAGCATGGACGGCATCGAAGCCACCCGCCTGATCACCATCAATCCCAGCACAGCCGCGGTACGCGTCCTGGTGCTCACCACGTTCGACCACGACGAGTACGTCTACGCCGCGCTGCGCGCCGGTGCGTCCGGGTTCCTCGTCAAGGACATGGCACTGGACGACATCCTCGCCGCGATCCGCGTGGTCGCCGCCGGAGACGCGCTCATCGCGCCCGCCGTCACCCGCCGCCTGATCCGGGAGTTCGCCAACCGACCCGAACCCGTATCACAACCGCCGCCCGTGGTCGAGGGCATCACGGAACGGGAACGCGACGTACTGGCCCTCGTCGGGCGCGGCATGTCCAACACCGAGATCGCCGCCGCCATGTTCATCACCGTCGCCACCGTCAAGACGTATGTGACACGGCTCCTCGCCAAGCTCGACGCCCGCGACCGGGTACACCTCGTCATCATCGCGTACGAGGCCGGCCTGGTGGCCACGCGTCGCTCCTGAACCATGACGGCGGCCAAGGACCCGCCCAGGTCTATTCAAAGTTTCTTCGCGCAGGCGAAGCCGCCCTCCGGGATACCGGCCACGCCCGTGGAGCCCAAGGAGAAGGACGCGTCCGTGCGGTCCTTCTGGCATGGCGCCCGCGTGATCTGGAGGATCTTGTATTGGGGTTTGGCGCCCGAACCGTCGCACGGGACCTCGTCGATGGATTCACCCTCGGCATGGACGCAGTCCCCGACCTCGATGATGCCGCCGCCCTCGCCGGGGTCACCCGGGTGCGGCGGCTTGAGGTTGCGGGCGCAGAAGTAGCCCAGCGTGGACGTGCCACCTGCCGTACCCGGCTGGCTCAGCGCCAGGTCCGTCCCCGGTGGACAGTCGGGCCGCACCGTGAACCGCTGGTTGCCCTGGGCCTGGCTGACCTTCGTCACCCTCGCCTGGGCCTCGGGCGCGGTGCAGGACACCTCGTGCCAGCTTCCTCCCTGGTCCGAGACGCAGTCCGACTCCTCCAGCGGGCCCAGGTACGAGTAGTCCGTCTCCTGCTGGGGATCCGGGTACGACTGGTCGTACCCGACCTCGACACCGAAGCTGCAGCCGGACAGCAGGATAACCACGACACCGAGACTGTAGGCCCAGCCACGCATCTCGCCCTCCCCACAGGACCACTTCGAAACCACTGTATATATGCGCCGCCTGCCGCTCTTCATGCTCAGGGCGTGCCATTAGGCTGGCAGGGCTCCTCCGCCCGCCCCGCGATTCTCGGAACCCGGATGTCTATATACAGCGCTCGGCACCTACACGGACTTCGCATGATCGTGACGGGAGGAGGTACGGGTGGCCACACATATCCGGCGCTGACCACGATCACCACGTTGCGGGCCCGGCTCGCCGAGACCGGCGCCGAGCCGGAGCTGCTCTGGGTCGGGGTGCGCGACAGCTTGGAGGCCAAGATCGCCGCCCGAGCCGGCGTTCCGTTCAAGGCGATCGTCACCGGCAAGCTACGCCGCTCGACAAACCCCCGCGATCTGCTCCGCAACGTCGTCGACGCGTTCCGGATCCCGCTCGGCGTGCTCCAGGCCGTCGCGATCGCCGGACGCACCAAGCCGGCCGTCGTGCTCTCGACCGGCGGGTACGTGTCGGTGCCGATCGGTTTGGCCGCTCGACTGTTCGGTGTGCCGTACCTGCTGCACGAGCAGACCCTGAGCCTCGGCCTGGCAAACCGGATCCTGGCCCGGGTCGCCACCCGTGTCCTGCTCAGCCACGAGTCGTCGCTCGCCCACGTGCCCGCGCGTTCGCGCGAGCGGAGCGTGGTCACCGGAAACCCGATCCGGCCCGAGATCCTGGCGGGTGACCGCGCCAACGGGCTGGCCGCTTTCGGCCTTGACCCGGCGGTGCCGTTCGTCCTGGTCACCGGCGGCGCGGCCGGCGCACGCCAGATCAACCAGATGCTGACCGCGGTGCTGCCGGACGTGCTGCCGCACTGCCAGATCGTGCACCAGTGCGGCAGCCTCGATATCGCCGAGATGCGGCAGGTCGCGGCGGGCCTGCCGCCCGGACTCGCCCACCGCTACCGGGTGCTGGACTTCATCCACGACGAGCTGCCGGACCTCCTGGCCGCCGCCGACATCGTGATCGCCCGCAGCGGTGCCGGGACCGTCGCCGAGCTCACCGCGCTCGGCAAGACCTGCGTCCTCGTGCCGTACCCGTACTCGGCCGGGGGCGAACAGCGCGTCGCCGCCCGCACGCTGGCCGCCCAAGGCGCCGCGGTCATGCTGGACGGTGCCGAGGCCACCCCGGAGCAGCTACGGCACACCATCAGGGCACTGCTGGCCGACCCGGCGCGGCGAGCCGCGATGGCACACGCCGCGGCCGGGTACGGACGTCCGGACGCCGCCGACCGGGTGGTGGCGGAGATCCTGGCGGTAGCCGCCCGGCGTTAGCGGGTCGCGGCCGGCTCCCGCGCCGTGCGGCCGCTTCGCCGTGCGAGGGCGGTGTCGATGAGCACGTCGAGCAGCGCCGGGTACTCCAGTCCCGCCGCGCTCCACATCCGTGGGTACTGAGACATGGCCGTGAACCCGGGCATCGTGTTGACCTCGTTCACCACCGGCACGGGGTCCTCGGTGCCCTCGACCGTGGGCAGGAAGAAGTCGACCCGGAGCAGACCCGAACACCCCAGGATGCGAAACGCCTCGACCGCCTGTGCCTGGAGGGCGGCCGTGACCGCGGCGGGCAGGTCGGCCGGGATGTCGAAGACGGTCTCACCCTGGTACTTGGCGTCGAAGTCGAAGAAGGAATGCCGGTCGGGCACCCGGATCTCCAGCGGGGGTCCGGCCACCACCTGACCGTCCGGGTACTCCAGGACCCCGACGTCCACCTCCCGCCCACGTACCGCCGCCTCGACGAGCACCTTCGACATGCCGGTGCTGCGCGCTGTGGTGATGGCCTCGTCGAGCGACGCCCAGTCGTCCACTCTGGACACGCCAACGCTCGAACCCTCCCGCGCCGGCTTGACGAAGACGGGCAGTCCGAGCCGGTCCCGGTCTTGCGCACTGACGTCGTCGTAGTCCGTCCCGTGCAGCACCACGCTGTCGGCGACGAGCAGGCCGGCGTCGGCGAGGAGCTTCTTGGTCAGCTCCTTGTCCATTCCTATGCCGCAGGCGAGCACTCCGCTGCCGACGTACGGTATCCCGAAGAGCTCCAGTGTGGACTGGATGGTGCCGTCCTCCCCGTGCCCGCCGTGCAGGGCGGGAAAGGCGATGTCGACCTCGTCGCGGAGCCGGCTCAACGCGCTCCACATGCTTTCCAGCGCGGTGGGCCGGGGCCCGGCCGGATCGCGTGTCATGTCCAGAAGCTTCACGGCGTCCACGTCGGCGGGCGCCGGGTGGTCCCGGCCGATCGTCCACACGCCGTCCGTGCCGATCCGCACCGGCGTCACTTCGTACCGCTCGCGGCTGAGGTGTCGTACGATGCTCGCCGCGGAGGCGCACGACACGCCGTGCTCGGCGCTGCGGCCGCCGAAGAGAACCGCCACCCTGGTCTTCGAGTCGCCGGTCACGCGCGCTCCTCCTTCGCTCCGGTCGCGGTCGTGAGTTGTGCCGGGCCGTAGTGACTCCTGCCGGTCCCGGTGATGTACGCCCAGTAGCGGTCGCCGAAGGACCAGTGCCACCACTCGGTCGGGTAGTTCACCAGGCCGGCGCCGGCCAGCGCCCGCGCCAACGTCCGGCGGTTGTCCTGGGCCTGCTCGGAGACGCTGGTCGCGGCGGTGAAGCAGGCGTTGTCGCTGGCTTCCGGGGTCGCGTCGATACACGTGCCCATGTCCGCCTCGATGCCGTCCTCGGTGCAGAGCGTGAGGTCGATCGCGCCGCCGGTGCTGTGCGGTGCCACCTCGACCGGCGACGCGAACTTGCTCGTCTCCACGAACAGCCGGTCCGCGCTCCAGTCCGGATGCAGCCTTCGTAGTTCGTTCCGATATCCGTCGAAGACCGCCCGTTGGGCCTCCACCTGCCGGTACCCCTCGACGATCAGAAGCCGCAGCCCGCGGGGGAGCGTGGCTTGCGCGTCCAGCAGTCGCTGCACCACTCCCTCGCGCAGGTGGGCGAAGTCATCGATGGCACCGGCGTGGCGGCTGTCGACTCGCAGCTCGGTTACCTCCCGTACGTCCACCAACGACTCACCGTTGTCCGACAGGCCGATCGCGGCGATTCGCGGATCGGAGAGCAGGACCATCTGTTCGCCCGTCACGACGTCGCCCCTTTCGCGCCGTGCTCGGCGACCAGACGAGCGATCACGGCCGCCTCGGCGTTTCCACCTGTGAGCACGACACCGATGTCGGTGAACGACCCGCTCGCGGCCAGGCGCAGCGCCCCGGCCAACCCGGCCGCGCCGGACGGCTCGAGCAGCAGCTTGGTGTGGAACAGCCCGAGGAACACCGCCCGGCCGATGTCGCCGTCGTCCACGCGCACGACGCCCGCGATCCGGTCCCGGACGATCTCGAACGGAAGGCGCCCGACCAGCGACGGCCTGAGTCCGTCGGCCAGGGTGGGCGCCGGCGGCACGCTGATCCGACGACCGGCGGCCAGGCTCTGCCCCAACGAATCGCATCCAACGGGCTCCACGCCGTACACGGCGGTGCCGCTTCCCTGAACCGCGAGGCACGCACCGGCGACCCCGCCACCCCCGCCGACCGGGACGACGACGGCGTCCAGCCGGGTGCCGCGCCGGCCGGCCTCCTCGACGAGCTCCCACGTCGCGCTGCCCTGCCCGGCGATGACATCCGGATGGTCGTACGCGTCCAGCACGGCGTCACCGCTCGCCGCCCGCAACCGTTCGACGACCTCCAGCCGTTCTTCCGCGGTCGTGCCGGCCAGCTCCACCCGGCCGCCGCACCCCTCGATGCTGGCGACCTTGCTCGCCGGCGCGTCGACCGGAAGCACCGTCGTGGCGGTCAGGCCGTACCGCTCGGCGGCCATCGCGACGGCGAGCGCATGGTTGCCGGTACTCTGCGCGATCACGCCTCGATGCCCGCCCTGCTTGGCGATCTGGTCAACCGCCCGCAGGGCTCCCCGAAACTTGTACGACCCGCCGGTCTGAAGGTTTTCCGCCTTCAACCACAGACGCACACCCGCGATCTGGTCCAATGTGGCCGAGCGAACCAATGGTGTGTCTACCACCCGATCGCGCAGCCACCAGGCCGCCGCCTCCACATCGTCGCGGCCCACACCCTTGTGGGCCAGCAACCTGTTCGCCAACGTTCCTCCCCGATCGCAGCAGTCCTCCTAAATTAGTGGGGGTCGTGCGTTGGCTGCGTTGGTGGAGATCCCTATGATCTTGTTCACATCACGCACAGAAACGTTCCTGTTACAGGAATCGACCGAGCTGCCCCGTGGGACCGATGTGGACAGTGCTGAGGTCGGTCCGGCGGTGTCCCGGGCCTCCGTGATCGACGCAAAAGGGGCGGGGTGCCGCGAAAAGGGAGCGACGCGAAAGGGGGAGGAGGGAGGGGTCAGGGGAGGGGGAGCCAGACGCGCATGGCCTCGACGTCGCGGTTGGCCCAGGCGTAGTACGGGATCGCGCCGGCCGTGCCGCCGTCGGCCAGTGGCACGGTGACGCCGACGACGGCCGGGCCGAGGTCGGGGCGGGGCTCCGCGGCCGGCTGCCGGCTCGCGTCCCACCGCAGGTCCTCCACGGGTACGCCGGGCGGCGTGTCCGCGGACTCGACGCAGTACACGAGCGGGCCGCGCTCGACGGCGACGCACCCGCGTACCGCGTCGATCCGGGGGTCCGGCTCGGTGACCCGGATCGGCATGTCCAGCTCCAGCACGACGGCGTCGCCGGTCCGCCACGTGCGCGTGCGTTGGAGCATGCCCCGGTCGGTGACCTGCGGGGCCCGGCTGGCTGGCTCGCTGCGCTCGCTTCGGGCCCGGATGTCGGCCCAATCCGAGCTGGTCGCTCCGCGCCCAGCTCCGGATTGGGCCGACCCCGGGCCCACCCCGTCGGGTCCGGTGATCGACGCGGACCGGCACCACGCAGGCACCCGCAGCGACAGCGTCCACGGCGTGTCGGGTGTCTCCACGACGTGCACGGCGACCCGGCCGGACCACGGGTAGTCGGTGCGCATAATCAGCCGTACCGGATCGCCGCCGACGTCCGCGCGGACGTCCGCCGCGGTGTACTGGTGCAGCTGGACGCCGCTGGCGTCGCTGGTGGCCAGGTACTGCTGCCATGAGCTGAACAGCCGCATCAGGTTGGGCGGGCAGCAGGCGCAGGCGTACCAGGGGGCGCGGGGTCCGTGGGCGGGCGGCTCGAAGGTGCGCTCGGTGCGGCGCTGTAGCGGGTTGGTGTAGAAGAACCGGGTGCCGGACAGCGAGATCCCGGGCAGGACGCCGTTGTACATGCCCCGCTCGATGGCGTCGGCGTAGCCGGGGTCGCCGGTGGCCAGCAGCAGCCGCCAGGCGAGCATGACGCTGGCGATGGCCGCGCACGTCTCGGTGTACGCGCGGTCGGGCGGCAGCTCGTACGGGTCGCCGAACGCCTCGTCGCGGTGCCGGCTGCCCATCCCGCCGGTCAGGTACGTGCGGGTGTGCATCAGGTCGTCCCAGCGGCGCCGGACGGCGTCCAGCAGGGTGTCGTCGTCCAGTTCGACGGCGACGTCGACGGCGCCGGCGTCCAGGTACAGCTGCCGCACCGCGTGCCCGGCCACCTCCGCCGCGTCCCGCACCGGGGCGTGGTCCTGCCAGTACGAGCGGCCGAACCGGCCGTCGCCGAGCAGCCCGTACCCGCGCAGGTCGATCATGCGGGCGGCGAGGGCGAGGTACCGGCGGTCGCCGGTGACCCGGGTCAGCTCGACGAGGGCCATCTCGATGACCGGGTGGCCGTCGATGCCGTCCCGCCGGCCGGGCCCGAACTCCGCGTCGATCCGGTCGGCCGCGCGTACCGCGATCTCGAGCAGCCGGTCGTCGCCGACCGCGCGGTGCCAGGCCACCGCGGCCTGGATCAGGTGGCCGGCGCAGTAGAACTCGTGGCTCCAGGCGAGGTCCTGGTGCGGCTGCCCGCTGCCGAGCTGGATGAAGCTGTTGACGTACCCGTCGGGCTGCTGCGCGGCGCCGATGAGGCCGATCACCTCGTCGGCGGCCTCCGCCAGCGCCGGGTACGCGCCCCGGCCCAGCTCCCAGCCCACGGCCTCCAGCCACTTGTACGCGTCGGAGTCCACGAACGGCAGCGTGCTGCCCCCGCTGTCGGCGGAGGCGCGGTACCGCCCCTCCATGCCGGCGGCCAGGCGCAGGTTGTCCAGCACGCCGGAGTGGCCCAGCTCGGCGAATCCGTGCGGGATCGTGCGTTCCCGGTTGGTCCGCAGGCGGTCGCCCCAGAAGCCGTCGAGGATCGTGACCCGGTCGGCGGCGAGCGGCCGCAGGCGGCTCGTCGACGGAATCACGCCAGCGCTCATTTCACCGCTCCACTCATCAGACCGGACACGTAGTACCGCTGCAGCAGCAGGTAGACCAGGACGCAGGGGAGGATCGAGATGGTGATGCCGGCCTGGAGCATCCCCCAGTCGGTGCCGCCCAGGCTGGTCTCGGTGCGTGCCGCGGCCAGGATGAGCGGCAGCGTGAACGTCGAGCCCTTGCTCATCATCACCAGGGCGCCGAGGAACTCGTTCCACGACATGATGAACGCGAAGAGCGCCACGGTGACGACGGCCGGCACCGATGAGGGGAGGAAGACCCGGCGCAGCACCTGCCACGACGACGCACCGTCCACAATGGCCGCCTCGGCCAGCTCGCGGGGCACCGCGGAGAAGCTGTTGCGCAGGATGTAGAGGCTGAACGGCAGCTGGATCGTGGTGTGCAGGATGGCCAGGCCGAGCAGCGTGTTGGTCAGCCCGATCCGGGCGAACATCAGGAACATCGGGGTCAGCAGCGCCTGGTACGGCACGATCAGCGCCAGCAGCAGGATCACGAAGAGGACTTCCTTGAGCGGGATCGGGAACTGCGCCAGGGCGTACGCGGCCGGCACGGTCAGCAGCAGGGTGATGGCGATGGTCAGCATGGCCGTGCCGAAGCTGTTGGCCAGGTACGTCGGCAGGCCCTGCTGGTAGTCCCAGAGCCGGGAGTAGCTGTCCAGGCTGACCGCGTGCGGCACGTACGTCGGCGGTGTGGCGGCCGCCTCCTGCGTCGGCTTGACGGAGGCCAGCAGCGACATCACCAGCGGCAGCAGCATGACCGTGCAGACCACGACACACACCGCGCCGACGAGGTAGCGGGTCCGCCTCATGCGTGGCTCCGTCGGGTGAGGAGTAGCTGGACGACGGTGAACGCCAGGATGGTCACCGCCAGGACCATCGACAGGGCCGCGCCGTAGCCGAGCTTCAGGTACGGGAACGAGTTCAGGTAGACGTAGAACGTCGAGGTCGCGGTCTCGTTCTGCGGTTGCCCGGCGGTCATGATGTAGAACTGGTCGAACGCGAGCAGCGAGCCGATCACGCTCACCAGCGTCACCAGCAGCACGGTGCGCATGGTCAGCGGCAGCACCACCCGGGTGACCCGCTGCCGGTAGCTGGCCCCGTCCACCAGGCTGGCCTCGGTGATCTCGGACGGGATGGCCTGGATCGCGCCGATGAACAGGATCATCCCGAAGCCGATGACCTTCCACACCACGGAGGCGCTGATCGCGAAGTTGGAGGTGTCCGCGTCCACGCCCAGCCACAGGATCGGCTCGTCGATCAGTCCGATGTCGAGCAGGGCCCGGTTGACCAGGCCGAAGTCGGCGCTGAACAGCCAGTACCAGAGCAGGCTCGACACGCCCAGGCCGATCACGACGGGGATGAACACCACGGTGCGGGTGACCCGCCGCAGCGGCGTGTTGGTCGCGGTGAGCAGCGCCAGCAGGTAGCCGCCCACGATCAGCGGGGGAGTGATCAGCGCGGTGTACTTCAGGGTGAACACGAACGACGTCCAGAACTGGTCGTCCCCGAGCATCCGCCGGTAGTTGGAAAGGCCCACCCACACCGGCGGGGTGATCAGGGACCAGTTGTGGAACGACATCCACACCATCTGGCCCAACGGGTACACGGTGAAGACCAGCACGAAGATCAGTGCGGGCGCCAGGTAGGCGAGCCCGACGAGCCGGCTGCGGCGGTTCCGGTACAAGGGCGATCCTCCACGGGCTGTGGTCCGCCGCCGCCACCGGGCACCCCTCCCGGTGGCGGCGGGGTCTTCGTCAGGACTGGTCGGCGATGGCCTTCATCTCCTTCTTGGCGTCCGAGATGATCGTGTCGAGGCTGTCGTCGGAGTAGTACGCCCGCTGCAGCATCTTCAGCCACGGCCCCTGCGGGGAGTTGATCTGCTCGAAGAAGGTCAGCGTGTACGGCGTCCGCCCGACCTCGAGGGCCTTGGCGACGTCCTGGACCAGCGGTTCTGCCTGGAAGTACTTGTTGTTGACCATGTCGCTGCGGGTGGTGAGGTTGAGCGCCTTGGCGTACACCTCGACCTGCACGTCGTCGGAGAGCAGGAACTTCATCACGTTGACCGCGTCGGCCACCCGCTTGCTGCCCTTGGGCACCACGACGAGGTCGCCGCCGATGAACGAGGCCGACGAGCCCGCCGTCATCCCGGGGAGCAGGGCGACGCCGAAGTTCATCTTCGGGTTCTGCTCGCGGGCCAGCGTGATGTTGAAGTTGCCGGTGCCCATCATGCCGACCTTGCCGGAGCCGAACTGGAGATGGAAGGTCTCGCCGTTCTCCGCGCGGTCGCCGTCGTGGACGTTGCCGGCCTTGACCATGTCGCGGGTGAACTGCAGGACCTGCTTGACGCCGTCGCCGACCAGCGGCTCGTCGCCCTTGTTGGCCGCCTCGATCTTCGCACCGGAGGCCCACATCAGCGGCCCGACGGTGAAGATGTTGCACCCGGCGCAGTTGCCCGGCAGGTAGTAGCCCTTGACGTCGCCGCCCAACGCGGTGATCTTGTCGGCGTACGCGCGCAGCTCCGGCAGGCTCGTCGGCGGCTTGTTCGGGTCCAAACCGGCGCGCTGGAAGAGGTCCTTGTTGTAGAAGAGGGCGGACACGTCGGCGTAGAGCGGCACGCCGTACAGCCGGTCCTCGAAGGTCGCGACCGTCATGTGGCCCTTGCTGGCGGTCTTCAGCTCCGGCCAGTCCTTGATCCGGTCGGTGAGGTCGACGAGCTGCTGCGCCTTCTCGAACTGCGGGGCGTAGATCAGGTCCATGCCCATGAGGTCGGGCACCTCGCCCGACGCGATGCCTTGAGCGATCTTGCCGACCATCTCCGTGTGCGGGATGTAGGTCAGCTTGATCTTGCAGTCGGGGTTCTTGGTGTTCCACGCCTCCACGAGCATGTCGACCATCGCCTTGTTGCCGCCCGACCGCTCCCACATGGTGAGCTCGCCGGAGCTGGCGCAGCTGGTCGTGGCGACCGCGTTCTGATCGACATCAGGCGTTTCGCTTTCCTGACCGCACGCCGCGACCAGGAGCGTCGCCGCGACCAGGATGGGCCACCTCTGGCGGGTCCTCATCCCACACTCCTCCATGTCGAGTGGCCCGGTAGGTCCCGGGCACCCTGCACGCTACCCCGGATGAATACGATTGCACTCAATCGTTTTCATCTTGAGACCATTGACAGTCTTCGAAGAGTTGGAGATGATCGGCGGACCTTGTTCGCTATCGCGTCACCGGGCGGACGTGACGGCATCTTGCCGCGCCAGCGGGCCGCCGCTGGCCACGCCTCTTGGGAGACGCGTATGCACAGATCTCGATTCTTGGCGGCCGGGCTGGCCGCCGTCGTCGCCTTCGGCACCGCCGCCGTTTCCGCCACCAGCGGGTACGCGGCCGCGGCCGGCTGCCGGGTGACGTACACCGTCGGCTCGCAGTGGGGTGGCGGCTTCACCGCGAACGTCGGGATCACCAACCTGGGTGACCCGCTGACCGGCTGGACGCTGCGCTGGTCGTTCGGGGCCGGCCAGGCCGTGACCCAGGCGTGGAACGCCACCGTCACGCAGAGCGGTGCCGCGGTCACGGCCGTCAACATGAGCTACAACGGCGGCCTGGCCACCAACGGCAGCGTGTCGTTCGGCTTCAACGGCTCCTGGAACAACTCCAGCAACCCCGTACCCACCAGCTTCACCCTCAACGGGGTGGCCTGCACCGGCAGCACCACGCCCACCACCGGGCCCACCACGGCGGCCCCGACCACGGCCCCGCCGACCACGCCGCCGACCACCGCGCCCACGACCCGGCCGCCGGGCACCACGCCGCCGAACGGCACCATCCGGGTCTACTGGCTCAAGCCCACCGACGTGGCGTACGACCAGCGGTACCCGGACGGCATCGCGAACGTGATGCGCGAGGCGCAGCGCTACTACCGGCAGGAACTGGGCCGGACGTTCACGCTCAACAACCCGGTGGTGGAGGTCGTCAACGGCGACCACCCGCGCTCCTGGTACGAGAACACCCCGAACGGCAACGAGTGCTACTGGTGGGTCGTGTTCAACATGCAGCAGGAGCTGATGCGCAAGCTCAGCCTGCGGGCGCCGGACAGCCGCTGGATCAACGTCGGCGAGATCAGCGCCGAGGCCGCCTGCTCCGGCGGCGGGGGCGGCGGCGGCTGGGTCATCCTCAGCGGCCACGACGCCGACGGCGCCGCCGGCATCGGCGGCACCATGAACCGCTGGTACGGCGGCATGGTGCACGAGCTGGGACACGCGTTCGGGCTGCCCGACTCGACGTCCACCGACGGCACCCCGATGTCCGCGTCGTTCTACAGCTACCCGAACACGCACTTCAGCCAGGCGCAGAAGAACGCCATCCTGAGCGGCCCGTACGGCAGCTTCCTGTCTTGACCCTGGCACACAATGTCGTACCCGTGGGGCATGGTGGAACCATGACCCACGCCATTTGGGCCGAAGGGCTGGTCAAGCGCTTCGGCGAGACGACAGCGCTGGCCGGTGTGGATCTCGCGGTCCGCACCGGCACGGTGCTCGGCCTGCTCGGGCCGAACGGTGCCGGCAAGACCACCGCCGTGCGCGTACTGGCCACGCTGCTGACACCCGACGCCGGGCACGCCACGGTGGGCGGCTACGACGTGGTCCACCAGGCGCACCAGGTGCGCCAGCTGATCGGCATGACCGGGCAGTACGCGTCGGTCGACGAGACCCTGACCGGCGCGGAGAACCTGCTGCTCATCGGCCGGCTGCTCGGCCTGCCCGGGCCCAGGCCAAGCAGCGGGGCCGCGAGCTGCTGGCCCAGTTCGGGCTCTCCGACGCCGCCGGCCGCGCCACGAAGACGTACTCCGGCGGCATGCGGCGCCGGCTGGACCTGGCCGCGAGCCTGGTCGGCCGACCGCCGATGCTCTACCTCGACGAGCCCACCACCGGGCTCGACCCGCGCGCCCGCGCGGGGCTGTGGGACCTGATCCGCGTCATGGTGGACGAGGGCGTGACGGTGCTGCTCACCACGCAGTACCTGGACGAGGCCGACGAGCTGGCCGACGAGATCGTGGTCATCGACCACGGCCGGGTCATCGCCACCGGCACCCCGGAGGAGCTGAAGGCCAAGACCGGCGCGCAGATCCTCGCCGTACGGCCGGCGGACGAGACCCACGTGCCGCTCGTCGTCTCCGTGGTCGGCGAGCTGAGCCGGGCCAAGCCGGAGGTCAAGGGCCAGCTCGTGACGGCGCCGGTGACCGACCCGGCGGTGCTGCCCGGCGTGGTGCGCCGCCTCGACGACGCCGGCGTCGTGGTCACCGAGCTGGCGCTGCGCGGCTCCAGCCTCAACGAGGTGTTCCTGCATCTGACCGGGCGCCCGGCCGACGAGGACGAGACCGCCGACGACACCGAAGGGAGCGTGGCATCATGACCGCCACCACGGTGGCCACCCCGGCCGCCCCCGTGATCAAGCCGCACGTCACCGTGCCCGAAGGGCTGGCCCAGACCCTCACCCTGGCCTGGCGCACGATCGTGCAGGTCCGCCACAACCCGTGGGAGCTGGGCGACTACAGCATCCAGCCGATCATGTTCGTGCTGCTGTTCACGTACGTCTTCGGCGGCGCGATCGCGGGGTCGACCGGCGAGTACCTGACCTTCGCGCTGCCCGGCATCATCGTGATGAACATGCTCTTCGTGACCATGTACGTCGGCATGGGGCTCAACACCGACCTGACCAAGGGCGTGTTCGACCGGCTGCGCTCGCTGCCGATCGCTCGGTGGGCGCCGCTGGCCGGCCGCATCCTCGCCGACCAGGCCAAGCAGGCGTGGTCGATCTTCCTGCTGCTCGCGGTCGGGATGATCCTCGGCTTCCGGATCGGCACGAGCATGGCCAGCCTGCTGGCCGCGGTCGTCGTCCTGCTGACCTTCGCGCTGGCGTTCTCGTGGGTGTCGGTGCTGGTCGGCGTCCTGGCCAAGGACCCGGAAAGGGTGCAGCTCTTCGGCTTCACCGCGCTGTTCCCGGTCACGTTCGTCAGCAACGTGTTCGTGCCGATCGACTCCATGCCGGGCTGGCTGCAAGCCTGGGTGAAGATCAACCCGGTGACCCACCTGTCCGACGCGGCGCGCGGGCTGATGGTGGGTGGGCCGGCCGCCGAATCGGTCCTCTGGTCGCTGGTGTGGGCCGCGCTGATCGCCGGCGTCTTCGCCCCGCTGTCGCTGTACGCGCTGCGCCGGAGGGTGTGAAACCGGCCAAAGAGCGCGACACGGCCATATCCGGGACATTCGCGCACTATGCCCGCTCGGTGGCGTGGCCGTGTCAACCTAGTGTGTGACCGCCGACCAGTCCCTGCCCGCATGGTGGTGTGGCGACTGCGACCGCCGCACCCGGCTCGCGGCCGACGGCCGGCGCTGCGCACGCTGCAACCCGCTCGCCGACCGCGACGCCGACCCGGACCGCCGGCCCTGGTGCGGCCGCTGCGACCAGCGCGACCGCATGGTCCGTGACGAGGCCGGCGCGCGCAAGTGCCGGGCCTGCCACCCGCTCGGCCGCCCACCCCAGCAGTGGCCCATGCACGACGTGCCGGACGGCTACACCGAGCAGCTCCTGGCCTGCGAGTGGCTCTGCCACATCTCACCCACGCTGCGCCGCATCGGCAGCGACCGGCTGCGGGTGCTGCTGCAACTGTGGTTCGAGGCCGGCTGGACCCCGCGCGACGTGCTGTACGGCCTGGACAGCCTGCCCACCGGCGAGCCCCAGATCGGCGAGGTGCCCACCGCGGCCTCCGACCCCAAGGTCACCGAGGCGTACGTCAAGCGCCGCCTGCGGGCCTGGCTCGACGACGACAACCACCCCATCCCGGCGATCAACCAGCAGGTCACCGCCAACCGGACCAAGGCCCTCGCCGCCCAACTCGCCGCCCGGCAGGACTGGCAACGCCGGGAGCGCCTCGCCGTACCCCCGTCCCGGGCACGCGGCGCCGCCCAGGCCCGCCTCATCGCCAGCCAGGCCGCCGCCCGCAGCCTGCGCCGCCGCCGCTCCGCCGACGAACGCGAGCGCGCCCAGCGCACCGCCGACCTGGCCACCGGCCACGAGGCGGCCGAGCGCTGGAAGGAGCTGCTGTCCGGCGGCCGCCCGGCCGAGCCGCCCCTGCCCCGGCCCCGGACCCGGCCGGCACCCGACTCCGCGACGTCCTGACCGGCCCGACCCAACTCCTGCGCCTACCGTTCCACCCCCGCACCCCCAAGCCCTAGCCAGTTCTCCCCGCGCCAGGCCCCAAGGGACACCGCCCGGCCGCGCGTCGATCAAGGACCTTGCTGTCGATCAAGGGCAAACGGCCGTGCTTTGATCTCAAAACCACGACCATTTGCCCTTGATCGACGGCAAGGTCCTTGATCGGGGTGGGGGCTAGCAGGGAGGGTCGGAGTCGGGGTGGGGGAGAGGCGGGCGAGGATGGTGGCGCTGATGTCGGCTAGCTGGACCACCTGCTCGGGGGTGAGCGCGTCGAAGACCAGGGAGCGGACCTTGTCGACGTGGCCGGGGGCGGTCTCCACGACCTTGGTGTAGCCCTCGTCGGTGAGGACGGCGACGTACCCGCGGCCGTCGTCGGGGGTACGTTCGCGCCGCACCCAGCCGCGCTCCTCCAGCCGGGCGACCAGGTGGGACAGGCGGGACTGGGAGCCGTTGGCGAGCGCGGCCAGCTCGCTCATCCGGGCCGAGCGGCCCGGGCGTTCGGACAGCATCGCCAGCACCCAGTAGCCGAAGTGGGTGATGTGCGCGTCCTGCTGCAGTTGGGTGTCGAGCGCGCTGGGCAGCTGCATCATGACCGCCGCGAACCGCCGCCAGGCACGCTGCTGCTCGTCGGTCAGCCAGCGCGTGTCCGTCATGATCATATGGTACTTGTGGGACGTGGTTGAGCTGCGCCCGGCGACGCCCGCCGACAGCGAGTTCTGCTTCGCGCTGCGCCAGGTGGCACTGCGGCCGTACGTGGAGGCGACGTGGGGCTGGGACGAGGCGGCGCAGCGCGGGTTCCACGAGCGCCGCTTCGATCCGGCGGCCACCCAGATCGTCACGGTGGACGGTCGGGACGTGGGCCGGCTCGTGGTGGAACGCGGGCCGGACGAGACCGTCCTGGGGCTGATCGAGCTGCTGCCGGCGTACCAGGGGCGGGGGATCGGCACCGCCCTGATCCGGGACCTGATCGCCGAAGGCCGCCCGGTCGCGCTGGAGGTCCTGGCGGTCAACCGGAAGGCGTACGCCCTGTACGAGCGGCTCGGCTTCCGCGAGACCGGGCGCGACGAGACCAAAGTGCACATGCGGATCGAGGTCTATGGTTAGCGCCATGAGTGCGCGTACCCGCCCACCATTCCGCGCCGACCACGTCGGCAGCCTGCTCCGCCCCGCCGCGCTGCTGCGGGCCCGGGAGGACCGCGCCGCCGGCCGCATCACCGCCGACGAGCTGCGCGCGGTCGAGGACGACGCGATCCGCGCGGTCGTCCGCACGCAGGAGGAGGTCGGCCTGCGCTCGGCCACCGACGGCGAGTTTCGCCGTACCTCCTGGCACATGGATTTCATCTACCAGCTCGGCGGCATCGACCCCGCCGACGAGCAGCTCACCGTGCAGTTCTACAACGACTCCGGGACGCTGGAGTTCACCTCGGCGGCGCTGCGCGTGCACGACCGGGTGAGCCTGAAGGAGCCGATCTTCGGCGACGCGTTCGCGTTCCTGCGCGAGCAGGTCAGCACCGTCACGCCGAAGCTCACCATCCCGTCGCCCAGCATGGTCCACTACCGCGGCGGCCGGGCGGCCATCGACACCGACGTCTACCCGGACCTGGACCAGTTCTGGGACGACCTGTCGGCCGCCTACGCCGAGGAGGTGCGCCAGCTCGGCCTGCTCGGCTGCACGTACCTGCAGCTCGACGACACCAGCCTGGCGTACCTCAACGACCCGCGCCAGCGCGAGTTGGTCGCCGCCAAGGGCGGCGACCCCATGCACCAGCACGAGCGCTACATCCGCCAGATCAACGCCGCCCTGGCCGGGCGCCCGCCCGGCATGGCCGTGACCACCCACATGTGCCGGGGCAACTTCCGCTCCTCGTGGGCGGCCGAGGGCGGGTACGACTTCGTCGCCGAAGCCCTCTTCAGCCAGCTCGACGTCGACGGGTTCTTCCTGGAGTACGACGACGAGCGCTCCGGCGGGTTCGGGCCGCTGCGGTTCGTGCCGCCCGGGAAGATGGTGGTGCTCGGCCTGGTCACCACCAAGCGGGGCGAGCTGGAGAGCAAGGACGACCTCAAGCGGCGCATCGACGAGGCGGCCCGGCACGTCCCGCTGGAGCAGTTGTGCCTGTCTCCGCAGTGCGGGTTCTCCTCCACTGTGGAGGGCAACGCGCTGACGTACGACGAGCAGGTGGCCAAGCTCCGCCTCATCGTGGAGACCGCCGCCGAGGTCTGGGGCGACTAGGGAGTGATCAAGGCGTCCTTCAAGTCGTCATAACGACTTGAAGGACGCCTTGATCACGGAAGCTGGACGGTTAGGTGGCGGTGCAGGTTACCGACGGGACGCTGTTGGTGCCGGTCCAGGAGCCGATGAAGCCCCAGTTGGTGGTGGCGCCGGCGCCCAGCGAGCCGTTGTAGGTCATGTTGCGGGCGGTCACGCTGTTGCCGGAGCTGGTGACCTGGGCGTTCCAGGATTGCGTGACGCGTTGGGCGTTGGCGAAGGTCCAGTTGACGGTCCAGCCGGTGATGGCCTGGCTGCCGGCGGTGACCCGCACCTCGCCCTGGAAGCCGCCCTGCCACTGACCGACGATCGCGTACGTCGCCGAGCAGGTGCGCCCGCCGGGGCTGCCGGTCGTCGGTGCCGTGGTGGGCGGGGTGGTGGGCGGTTGGCTGGTCGGGCCGCCGGTGGTCGGCGCCGTGGTCGGGTTGCCGCCGAACCAGGTCGCCTCGCGCGAGGTGGCCCGGATGCCGTTGGCGCCGTTGAAGATGCGCTGGCCCCACGAGGTCAGCTGGGCCGGGTTGAAGCTGGTGACCATGTCGAGGTATTCGACGCCGCCGCCGTTGCCGCTCCACGACCAGCCGATGTAGCCGATCCCGTTGGTCTGCGTGTACGACATGATGGTGTCTTCGTCGGGGTTGCCGTCGGAGTGGTTGTGCCCGAACTCGCCGACCACGATCGGCAGGCCCGCCGTGCGGAAGCGGCCCAGGTAGTCCTGGATCTCGGCGGCGGTGTCGAAGACGCCGTACATGTGGACGGAAAAGACGGTGTTGCGCTGCGGGTCGCTGTTGAAGACCGACTGCGCGTTGTCCCGCATGATGAATTGCCAGTCCTGACCCCAGCTCGGGGCGTCCACCATGATCATGTGCTCGAAGCCGGCGTTGCGCAGCCGGCCGATCGCGCTGGACGTGGCGGTCGGCCAGGTGGCGTTGACGGTGGCGTTGTTGCCCATCGGCTCGTTGCCGATGTTGATGACGATGAAGTTCTCGGTGCCGGCCAGCGCGCTGCGCTGGCCGATCCAGTACGTGGCCGCCTGGTCGAGCGTGGCCGCCGCGCCTTCCTCGCCGTACCCGGTGGTGTCGTGCACTTCCAGCACGCAGACGAGCCGGTTGGTGCGGCACAGGTTGATGACGTTGGGCAGGTCGTTGCTCGGGCCCCAGCGCTGGCCGCTGCCCAGGACGACCCGCACGGTGTTGGCCCCGAGTGACTTGATGTTGGCGAACGAGCTGGTCTGGCCGGTGTACCAGACGTGCGGATGGCTGACGCCGCGCATGATGAAGTTGCTGCCGTTGGCCTCGACGATGCGCCCGGCGTTGACGCGCAGCCCGACGGCCGCGTCGGCCGGCTTGACGAAGAACATGACCGAGGCGACGAGGGCGAGAACCGCCGCGCCGACGATCGCGATCTTTCTTTTCATGGTCCACCTCAGGTAGGAGCCCAGAGGGCAGGTGAGGGGCTGTGCCCAAAGCCCCACGACGACTCCCGGCTCCCAGGTGTCGGGCATCAGCGTAGATGAATGGCTTAGCCAACACAACCGGTTAAGTAGCCTCGTACCTAGTATCCTAGGATGCCGTACAGGGTGTGCCGCGCACCCGCTGAGCAGCGCTGGATATAGTGCAACCGCCGAAAACGGGGGCGGAGGGGAGGGCTCGGTGGTCTTCACGATCCCGAACCTGATCAGCTTCGTGCGGCTGCTGGGCGTGCCCCTGTTTCTCTACCTGCTGCTCGGCCCCGAGGCCGACGGGGCCGCCGTCGTCGTGCTGGCCATCGGGGGTACGACGGACTGGGTCGACGGGTACGTCGCCCGCCGGCTCGGCCAGGTCAGCCGGCTGGGGGAGCTGCTCGACCCGGCCGTGGACCGGCTCTACATCCTCGCCACGCTGATCGCGCTGACCATCCGCGACGTGGTGCCGTGGCAGTTCACCGCCGCGCTGCTGGCCCGCGAGGTCGTACTGCTGGGCTGCCTCGCGCTGCTGCGCCGGCAGGGGTACGGCCCGCTGCCGGTGCACTACGTCGGCAAGACCGCCACGTTCATCATCCTGGCCGCGTTCCCGGTGCTGCTGCTGGCCGAGGCGTCCGCCGGCGCCGCGCCGATCGCGTTTCCCATCGGGTGGGCGCTGGCCTGGTGGGGCCTGGTGCTCTACTGGGTGGCGGCGGCACTGTACGTCGCGCAGGTCGCCACGCTGCTCAGAGCCGCACCGGGGCGTGCCGTGAACGACAAAAACCCACGAACGACAAACCCCTTATGAACGACAAGAACCGGGTGTACGCGCCCGACTTCCTCACCGAGCTGTTCCGCAACCCGCTGGACGCCGGGTACGCCGACGCGGCCCGCCGCCGCGCGATCACCGGGCCGGCGACCGGCTGGCGCGGCTCGGCGACCCGGCTGGTGAGCGCGGTGACCCTGGTCGCGGTCGGCTTCCTGCTGGTGGTCGCCTACCGGCAGACGCTGGCCGACGAGCCCAGCCGCAGCCAGGCGCGGGCCGGCCTGGTGGCCCAGATCGAGCAGCGGCAGACCGAAACCGACCGGCTGACGCGGGAAGCGGACCGGCTGCGCGACGAGGTGGCCCGCCAGCGCGACGCGGCGCTGACCGACAAGGACGCGGCCCGGCTGCGCGACATGGAGGCGGCGACCGGGCTGGCCCGGGTGCGCGGCGACGGCGTCGAGGTACGCGTCGACGACGCCCCGGACGCGGTCGACGCGGTCACCGGCGCCGGCAAGGCGGACCTGGGCCGGGTGCTGGACCGCGACCTGCAGGACATCGCCAACGCGCTGTGGAGCGCCGGCGCGGAGGCGATCGCCATCAACGACCAGCGGCTGACCGCCACCTCGACGATCCGGGCCGCCGGCTCGGCGATCCTGGTGGACTTCCGGCCGGTGACCCGGCCGTACGTCGTGCGCGCCATCGGGCCGGACGACCTGAAGAAGGACTTCGAGTCCAGCGGCACGGCCCGCCTGTTCCGCGCCCTGGTCGACGACGAGGGCATGTCCTTCGACGTACGCGAGGTCGACGACATCACGTTGCCGGCCGCCTCGGAGCCGCAGTTGCGCTTCGCCACGCCGTCCCCGTCGGCGGCTACACCCACCCCTAGCAAGTCGGAAGGCGATTAATGGTCGCTGTACTCGCGCTGGCCATCGGCGTCGTGCTCGGCGTCGTGCTGGACCCGACCGTGCCGTCGGCGCTGCAGCCGTACCTGCCGATCGCGGTGGTGGCCGCGCTGGACGCGGTGTTCGGCGGCGTCCGGGCACGGCTCGACGGCATCTTCGACGACAAGCAGTTCGTCATCTCGTTCATCTCGAACGTGTTGGTGGCGGCGCTGATCGTCTACCTGGGCGACCAGCTCGGGGTGGGCGGGCAGCTGTCCACCGGCGTCGTCGTCGTGCTCGGCGTGCGGATCTTCGGCAACGTGGCCGCCATCCGGCGGCACCTGTTCAGGGCGTAAGGTCGGGCGGAACATGAGCAGCGATCACAAGCCCACGGGTACCGGTTGGCCGGACGACGGGGTGTCCCGGCCACGCAGTGCACCGACCCCTGTCGTACCCGATGATGCTGATGACGATGTGGCGGCTGAGCGGCCGGCGAAGGCCGGGCGGCGCCTCACGTCCGCCGGTGTGGTGATCGCGGTGCTGCTCGGCCTGCTCGGCTTCACGCTGGTGGTGCAGTTGCGCAGCAACGCCACCGACTCGGGGCTGGCCTCGGCGCGGCAGGAGGACCTGGTGCGGATCCTGTCCGACCTGGAGGCGCGCGAGGAGCGGCTGCGGCAGGAGATCGCCGACCTGGAGGACAGCCAGCGGCAGCTCAGCTCGGGTGCGGCCGGCCGGCAGGCGGCGCTGGACGAGGCCACCCGGCGGGCGGACGAGTTGGGCGTGCTGGCGGGCACGCTGCCGGCGCGCGGGCCGGGGCTGACGGTGGAGTTCAAGGCGGGGTCGGAGCCGTTGAAGGCGTCGGCGATCCTGGACGCGGTGCAGGAACTGCGCGGGGCGGGCGCGGAGGCGATGCAGATCGGCGGGGCGGACGGGGCCGCGGTGCGGATCGTGGCGTCCACCTATTTCCTGGACGCGGACGGCGGCATCACGGTGGATGGGCGGCGGCTCGCGGCGCCTTACACCATTGCCGTGATCGGCGAGCCGCGAACGATGGAAACGGCGCTGAAGATACCCGGCGGGGTGGTGGAATCGGTCGGGAACGACAACGGTACGGTGATCGTGCAGGAGCAAGAGGTGGTCGACGTGTCGGCCCTTCGCGCCCCGACGACGCTTCAGCATGCGCGCCCCGCTTCGTGAGTTCGTGAGTGAGAAGGACGGCCTGTGATACCCGAGGATCTGCGTTACACGGCTGAGCACGAGTGGGTGGCCGGAGCCGCCGGCGGGCCGCTGCGGGTGGGGATCACCCACTTCGCCCAGGACGCGCTCGGCGACATCGTGTACGTGCAGCTTCCCGAGATGGGTACGGCCGTGTCGGCGGGGGACGCGCTCGGCGAGGTGGAGTCCACCAAAAGCGTGTCGGAGATATATGCTCCGCTGTCGGGCACCGTGGCGGCGCGCAACGACAAGCTGGCCGAGGAGCCCGAATTGATCAACACCGACCCGTACGGGGCAGGGTGGCTGGTGGAGATCGAGCCGTCCGATCCGGCGGCCGTGGAGGGCCTGTTGACAGCCGCGGCGTACCGTGATCTGACGGAGAGCTGACCCGCCCCGCGCGTCCGGTTGACCCTGTATTTCAGTGCTGGCTAGGCTCGCCCAGTCGAGCGATGTCTCGTGTTGTTCAGCGCTGCCCGAATAGATTGCGTGAGGTGGTCAAATGACTCGCCCAGACGACGAGTTTCCCCCACTCGACGTCACGTCCACGCTGAACCTCGGTTCGCTCGACGAGGTCCTCGAGGGTCCCGACGCGGATGTGGTGCCGAGCCGGATGTCCGGCTCCCTGCCGCCCGGCATGGCGCTGCTCGTCGTGCGGCGCGGCCCGAACGCGGGCGCGCGCTTCCTGCTCG
This sequence comes from Phytohabitans rumicis, assembly GCF_011764445.1. NCBI lineage: Bacteria > Bacillati > Actinomycetota > Actinomycetes > Micromonosporales > Micromonosporaceae > Phytohabitans > Phytohabitans rumicis. The sequence goes on along the minus strand of NZ_BLPG01000002.1, from coordinate 187,880 downwards.
ACCATGACGTGACCACCAGCGGTCGGCACCCGGACAGCGACATCTTCCTCGACGACGTGACGGTGTCCCGGCGGCACGCCGAGTTCCACCGGGACGGCGGCACGTTCACCGTGCGCGATGTGGGCAGCCTCAACGGCACGTACGTCAACCGCGAGCGGGTCGAGGCGGCGACCCTCAGCAACGGCGACGAGGTCCAGATCGGCAAGTTCCGGCTGGTGTTCATCGCGGGTCCGCGCCCGGAGGGGCTGCGATAACGCGTGTCGGCTGAGCCGGCCGGGGCTTCGGGGGCCGCGCCCGCTCCGGCGTTGATGAGCATCGGCGAGGTGCTCGAACGACTGCGTCCGGAGTTTCCCGACACGACCATCTCCAAGCTGCGGTTCCTGGAGGCCGAAGGGCTGGTGGAGCCCCGGCGCACGCCGGCCGGCTACCGCAAGTACAGCTGGGACGACCTGGCCCGGCTGCGGTTCGTGCTGACCGCGCAGCGGGACCACTACATGCCGCTGCGGGTGATCCGCGAGCAGTTGGCGTCGCGGGAGGTCGCGCCCACGCTGGCGGCGGTGGGGCCGGCCGTTGCCGACCCTGCGGACGTCCGGCTTTCGCGCGACGAGCTCGTCGCGCGCTCCGGCATCGCCGGCGAGCTGCTGGCGGAGGTGGAGCGGCTCGGCCTGATCGCGCCGACCGCGGGCCGGTACGACGCGGACGGGCTCGCCGTGGCCGAGGCGGTGGCGGGGCTGGCGAGCTTCGGGCTGGAGCCGCGGCACCTGCGCGCGTACCGGACGTCGGCGGACCGGGAGGCCGGCCTTTTCGCCCAGCTGGTGGCCCCGCTGGCGCGGCAGAACGACCCCGCGGCAGGGGCCCGCGCCGCGGACACGGCGCGCGAACTGGTGCGGCTGTCGCAGCAGTTGCACGCCGCGCTGGTACGCATCGGCCTGCGGGACGCGCTGGGCCGTTGACGGGTATTGACGGGTACCCGTCGGCGCCGCCAGCGGGTACGTGCTGCCGTCCGGCGGTCCGTGTACCGTGACGATGAGGGCGGGGAAAGACACAACCACACGGAGGCGGCGGTGCGCGAGCTGAGCGTGGTCGGGGTGCGGGTGGAGCTGCCCAGCAACCAGCCGATCGTGCTGCTCAGGGAGGTCGAGGGCGACCGTTACCTGCCGATCTGGATCGGCGCGGTCGAAGCCACCGCGATCGCGTACGAGCAGCAGGGCGTCAAACCGGCGCGGCCACTGACACATGACCTGTTGCGGGACATCCTGGCGGCGTTGAAGGCGCCGTTGCGCGCGGTGGAGATCACCGAGCTGAAGGAGAACGTGTTCTACGCCGACCTGCTCATCGGTGACGGCCTGCGGGTGTCGGCCCGGCCGAGCGACTCGATCGCGCTGGCGCTGCGGGTGGGCGCGCCGATCCGCTGCGCCGACCAAGTGCTCACCGAGGCCGGGATCGTCATTCCGGACGAGCAGGAGGACGAGGTGGAAAAGTTCCGGGAGTTCCTGGAGCAGGTGCGCCCGGAGGATTTCGCGGGGTAGCCCGCGGGCGGCGTGTCGCGCCAATGCGTCCCCGGGAACCCTCCGCATGCGCTATAGGGTTGGCGCCGTTGGGAGGTTGCCACATGCATGAGGGTCCCTCTGACCATCCGGCTGTCGACGGCTTGTCGGACCTTGACACCGTCGGATATCGCGGCGTGACCGCGACCCACGCCGTGGGGATCAGCTACCGGCAGCTCGACTATTGGGCTCGTACGGCGCTGGTCGTACCGAGCATCCGGGACGCGTCCGGTTCGGGGACGCAGCGCCTGTACTCGTTCCGCGACCTGGTGGTGCTGAAGGTCGTCAAGCGGCTGCTGGACGCGGGCGTGTCGCTGCAGAACATCCGCAAGGCGATCGAGACGCTGCGTTCGCGGGGCGTCGAGGACCTGGCCGGGATCACGCTGATCTCGGACGGCACGACGGTGTACGAGTGCCGTTCGCCGGAGGAGGTCGTCGACCTGCTGCAGGGCGGGCAGGGCGTGTTCGGCATCGCGATCGGCGGCGCGTTCAAGGAGATCCAGGGTTCCCTGGTCAACCTGCCGGCCGAGCCGGCGGCACCGGCCGCCGCCACGGACGGCGCCGCGCCCGCGGCCGTGGGCGAGGAGGAGCCGGGCGACGAGCTCGCGGCCCGACGCGCGCGCCGCCGCGCCGGCTGAGCTACACGCAGGTCGCGCAGGACGGGTCGGTGCCGTAGCCGCGCACCACCTGGACGACCGGCGCCTTGGCGAGCACCTCGATCGGCGGTTGCTCGTTGTGGACGCCGGGCCCGAGCACCGGCTTCATGCAGGCCAGCAGGGCGCCGTCGTCGTACGCGAGGCAGATGCGCAGCAGCGGGCCCACCGACTTGTCGACGGTGCCGGCGAACGTCGACGGTTGGGTCGGCCCGTACGGGCGTAGCCGGGCCAGGTGCACGTACCCGAGGATGCCGATCTTGGGGTCCTCGACGTAGTAGATGACGCCGAACTGGTCGCCCGGGGCGGGCGGCTCGCACGGCTGGATCTCGCCGGAGACCCAGGTGGCCGGGAGGCCGAACTCGTCCTCGCCGGTCCATACGCCGGTGAACTGCCCGCTCGCGCACGTGACGGTGGGCGTCCAGGCGTCCTGGACGGCGGCCTGCGCGGGCGCGGCGCTCACGGTCAGCAGCAGCGCGGCCAGGGCGGCGGCGATCTTCATCATGGGGTGTGCTCCTCTGGCTCGCGCGGCTCCTCTGGTGGTGGCACCGGCTTTTGGGGCTCCTCTGGCACCTCGGCCGCCTTCATCGCGCCGAGCGCCAGGCCGAGCTGGAAGCGGTTCTCCACGCCCAGGCGGTCCATCAGGCCGCGCAGGATGTAGGAGACCGAGCGGGCGCTGATGCGCAGCTCGTCGGCGGCGGTGGCGTCGGTGTGCCCCTGGGCCAGCAGGTCGACGAGGGCGCGTTCGCGGGGGTCCAACGCGAAGTCGGGCAAGGCGTGCTCCTGCGGCGGCCGGGCGGCATCCCAGTGCCGTTCGAAGAGGGTGACGAGCGCGGACACGACCGGCGGCTGGGCCACCTCGAGGTACCCGCGGTCGAAGTCGTCGGGGGCGACCGGGAACAGGGCCACCGCCCGGTCCACGACGATGAGCTTCATGGGTACGACCGGCGCCTCCCGGTAATCCGGCCGGTTCCCGTCCGGTTGCCGCCAGGGGCCGCCGATCCAGGCGCGTTCGGCCGGATGCACACCGAGCACCCGGACGCGTACCCCGCGGGCGACCAGCTTGCGGTCCAGCGGCGCGGCGGATCGGGCGGACTCGGTGTCGAAGTCCTCCTCGGTGTTCATCGCCAGGTGCTCGTGGCGCACCACGGCGACAAGCTGCGTGAGGCGGTCCCGGGCCGCGGCCCGGCTCGGCAGGTGCCGCAGGTCATCGCCGAGCGGTAGCGGCTCGCGCGCCTCCTGCCTCCCCGATCGCACCAGCCGGAGCCGGGCCCGGCGCTGAGCCGCGACCACCTCGTCGGGCGGCCGCGGTGTCCAGACGATGTCCCGCCACCGGGCCGTCGGGCGCGAGGTGACCGCGCCGGTCGCGGCGAGCTCGTCCAGGCCGGCCCGGATCCGCCGGTACGGCATGCCCAGGCCGCGTTCCAGGTCCGGGCCGGTGGCCGCGCCGAACGTGACCAGGGTGCGATAGACGAGGTCCGCGTCGGGCGAGAGCCCGTACGGCACCAGCGTCGTCACCGGCGCGCCCGTGACCAGGGCGTCCTGGGATCGAGACATCGACACCTCCCCCGTGCTGCCCATGGAAGCAGCACGCGGCAAACCCAGCCACGCCCGTTACCGACTCGTGCCCTCCGCTTTGCGGAATCCCGCAACCCGCGCCGCTCGTGCGCCGCCGCCGCACCGCGCAGCGCCGATCAAGGGAATGTGCGTCGATCAAGGGCGAAGGGTCGCGCTTTGATCTCCGATCCACGACCGTTTGCCCTTGATCGGCGGCCTAGTCCTTGATCGGCCGCACCGGCGCCGCCGCGCGAGGCCGCGCGGCCTCGCGCGGCGGCGCCGGGACCCCTCAACGGCCGGACTGGGTCGCCGTGGCGCCGGCGCCGGCGGCGACCGGGCCGTTGAAGGTGCTCTGGTTGAAGACGGCGTTGTGGTTCTGGATGAACGTCAGCTGCGTGCGGTACTCGGAGGTGTCGACGCCCTTGCTGTCCAGGTAGTCGATGATCGCCTCGGCGACCGTCTTGTCGACGAGCTTGATGTACTTCGTGGCGTCCAGTTCCTGCAGGAAGGTGCTGGGTTCGGGTTCGGCGGCGAGTTCCCGGACGCTGAGCCGGGCGCCGTGCTCGTACGACCGGAGCTCCTTGACGGCGCGGGTCGACACGTCCGCCCGGTACCCGATGGTGAGGATCTGCCGCAGCGCGCGCCACAGCCGGCGGGGTGCGTCGATCGAGTCGATCCAGTCGCGCATCGACTCCGACGCCGCCCGGCCGAACAGCGACAGCGCCTCCGGCCGCAGCTTGTCGACCAGGTGGAACTCGTGCCTGACGGGTGGCAGCACGGAGCCGAGGAACTCGGCGTACAGCTTGCCGCCCTCGACCGCGACGTGCACGAACGCGGAGACCATGATCTCCTGCTGCTGCTCCGGGAGGACCAGCGCGCCGGAGGGGGCGTAGACGTTGCGGCCTTCGACGCCGATCACGATGTGCAGGAAGTACCGCAGGCCGCCCTGCGGGTGCTCGATGATCGACGCGATCGCTTCCGGCGACGCGAACTGCAGCGGAGTGCGCAGCCGCGGGTCGAGCAGGGGATCGCCCTGGGCGCGTTCGCCGTCGGCGACGACCTGGTCCATCAGGTAGAGGCCCGGCACCCGCTGCCGTTCGGGCAGGGCGGGATCCTTGAGCGCCAGCACCCGGTCCCGGATCAGGGCCTGCAAATCCTGTGGCGAGATCCGGCGCGGATCGAACGGCAGCGCGTGTGATCCGTTGCCGCGCGACCCGGACGCGCGCTCGCGCAGGGTCAGCGCCATCGACCAGCCGTTGACGATGTTTCCGGTGCCGAGCAACGGGTTCTTGGAGTGCAGCGTCACGTTGCCCACCTGCGCGCCGGCCAGCCAGCTCATCCGCCGGCCGACCCGCTCGTTGGGCGGTGGGGTCGGGACGGCCGGTTGGCCGGGGGCCAGGGTTTTGGCGAGCGTCTGGTAGGTGGTGTACCGGTAGGTGACCAGCGTGCCGAGCGTCAACAGCGCGAACACCGCCGGCAGGACGGTGATCAGCACCAGGATGCCGGTCCAGGAGGAGGCGGCGAGCGCGTCGCCGGTCTGGCTGCCGGTCAGCGACAGCGACATTTCCATGAGGAAGAGCAGCGGCGTCGCGTACCAGCCGCAGCAGAGCAGCACAGCCGTTCCCGCGTACGCCGCGAGGGCGGTGACCATGCGGCCGGGGCGGCGACGGTCGCGTGCCTGCCGCCGGCCGAACGCGAACAGCAACCACGCGGCCGTGATGCCGGGCATGAGGACGACGCCGGCGAGCAGGATCAGGCCGAGTACGAAGTCGCGGGTCAGCAGGCGGCGGCGGGCCCGGAACGCGTGTCCCAGGACCGGACCGATGTCGAAGCCGCGCGATGGCGGCACCGCCCGCTGCTCGTCGTCGGTGAGCTCGGTGATGACGTGGTGTGCGTAGTCGTCGTCGAGGTAGGCGGCGGCGCACAGCCATCGGGTGGTGTCGCCGAGGACGGCTGGCGCCGGCATCGGGGCCGGGTGCGTGAAGAACGGCACCGAGCCGGCCTGCCGGGGCAGGGTCGGCGCCGCGTGCGACGGTCCGTCGAAGGTCATCGGGCCTCCCCGGGGGACATCCACGCCGTGGGGTGGTCGCCGGCGGCGACCGGGCCGTTGAAGGTCGAACCCGTGAACGTGACCGTGCCGGCCCCGGGAACTGGGGGAGCCGGGGCAGCCGGGGCAGAAGGCGCGGCCAATGCGGTCACGTCCTCGTCGGGGACGGTGATCCAGGCGACCGCGTCGAAACGCTTAGCCGCCATGCGTACGGAAACCCGCCGGAAGCGGTCGACGCGGATGCCGTCGTAGCCGTGCCGGACGACGTCCTGGTAGACCTGGTCGGACACGATGAGGGCGGCGCCGGCGCCGGGAAACGCGGCCAGCGCGGACTTGAGCGGGTCGGCGTCCACCAGGCGGCACACCGTGACGACCGCGTCGCCCGGGTACCCGTTGGCACCGTCCAGATGGACCAGTCCGCTGTGGATGGCGACCCGCAGCCGGACCCGGGCATGGGGTTCCAGGTCGCGGTTGTGGCGGCGCAGCAGGCGGTCCAGGGCCGGTGCGAGGCGCGCCACGACCGCGGTTTCGGGCGCGTCCGCCGGCAGGATGGCGAGTTCGCCGTCGCCGCCCTGCTGGGTCAGCCAGTTCAGGCGGTCCAGGCCGAGCGCGTCCGCGGCCTCCCGCACGGTCTGCCGGTAGACCTGCTGCGACTCGTACTGATGAAGGTTGTCTTTGTTGCTGTACCGCTCCATGTCGATAGCGATCAACAAACGCCGGTGTGGGGGAGAGGGGTCGGTCACACCGACACTTCTAGTGCATTACGCGACCGGATACCCCGCTGAATGCGGGGAATTCATCCGGTCGCGCTGTCGGAATTCCGCTAACGGCCCAGTGATTCCGGGCAATGACTCATTCGGTGGCGTATTTGTCGATCTCGGCGAGCTCCTCGTCGGTGAACGAGACGTTGTCCAGCGCGGCGACGTTGGCCTCCAGTTGGGCCACGCTGCTGGCGCCGATGATCAGGCTGGTCATCCGCGCGTCCCGCAGCGCCCAGGCCAGCGCCAGCTGGGCCAGCGACTGCCCGCGCCGGGCGGCGACGTCGGCGAGGCCGCGCACCTTGGTCATGGTGGCCTCGGACAGGTCGCTCTCGTTGAGGAACCGGCTGGTGGCCACCCGCGAGTCGGCCGGTACGCCCTGCAGGTAGCGGTCGGTGAGCAGGCCCTGGGCCAGCGGGCTGAACGCGATGCAGCCCGCGCCCGCCTCGTCCAGCGCGCCGAGCAGGTCGTCCCGCTCGATCCACCGGTTGATCATCGAGTACGACGGCTGGTGGATCAGCAGCGGCGTACCCAGGTCGCGCAGGACCGCCGCGGCGGCCCGGGTCTGCGCGGCGGTGTAGTTCGAGATGCCGACGTAGAGGGCCTTGCCGGCGCGGACCGCGCGGTCCAGCGCGCCCATGGTTTCCTCGATCGGGGTCTGCGGGTCGGGCCGGTGGCTGTAGAAGATGTCCACGTACTCCAGGCCCATCCGCCCCAGGGACTGGTCCAGCGACGCGGTCATGTACTTGCGCGAACCCCATTCGCCGTACGGGCCGGGCCACATGTCGTAGCCGGCCTTCGACGAGATGATCATCTCGTCCCGGTACGCGGCGAAGTCGGTGGCCAGGACACGCCCGAAGTTCTCCTCCGCCGACCCGTACGGCGGGCCGTAGTTGTTGGCCAGGTCGAAGTGGGTGACGCCGAGGTCGAAGGCGCGCCGCAGGATGGCCCGCTGGGTGTCCAGCGGCCGGCCGTGGCCGAAGTTGTGCCACAGCCCGAGCGAGATCGCGGGCAGCTTGAGCCCGCTGCGCCCGGTACGGCGGTAGGTCATCGAGTCGTAGCGGTCGTCCGCGGCAATGAAGGTCACGCGATCACCGTAGCGGGCGTCACGCGCGCGAAACACCGGCGCTGGTAGGTTTGACCTTGCCGGTACCACCCGCGCGGGAGAGACCGTCATACGGCGCCGAAGGGGCAAATCCTCCCCGGAACCTCTCAGGCAAAAGGACCGCAGCGGGCAGGCGACTCTGGAGTACCCACGGGTCCGACAGAGGGGGAGGGCCGATTCGTCGACCTTCTCCAGGAGCCGCTCATGACGTTCGCCGGCCGCCACATCGGGCCCTCCACCGACGAGCAGCGCCGCATGCTCGAGACCATCGGGTACGGCTCGCTCGACGAGCTGATGGACGCCGCCATCCCCGAGGTCATCCGCTGGCAGGACGGGCTGGACCTGCCGCCGGCCGCCACCGAGGAGCAGGCCCTCGCCGAGCTGCGCGCCCTCGCCGCCGGCAACACGGTCGCGGTCTCCATGATCGGGCTCGGCTACCACGGCACCCACACGCCCGCCGTGATCCGCCGCAACGTGCTGGAGAACCCGGCCTGGTACACCGCCTACACGCCGTACCAGCCGGAGATCAGCCAGGGGCGCCTGGAGGCGCTGCTCAACTTCCAGACCATGGTCGCCGACCTCACCGGCCTGACCACCGCGAACGCCTCCATGCTGGACGAGGCCACCGCCGCGGCCGAGGCCATGACCCTCGCCCGCCGCTCGTCCAAGAGCAGCAGCAACGTGTACGTCGTGGACGCCGACGCCTTGCCGCAGAATCTTTCGGTCATCCGCACTCGCGCCGAGCCGCTGGGCATCGACGTACAGGTGATCGACCTCGCCCTCTCGCCCTTGCCGGACGAGTTCTTCGGGCTGCATCTTCAGTACCCGGGCGCCTCGGGGGCGGTGCGCGACCACGCCTGCCTGATTGCCGCCGCCCATGAGGTGGGGGCGCTGGTCACCGTCGCCGCGGATCTGCTCGCGCTGACCCTGCTGCGGCCGCCCGGCGAGATCGGCGCCGACATCGCCGCCGGCACGACCCAGCGGTTCGGCGTACCCATGGGCTTCGGCGGGCCGCACGCCGGCTACCTGGTGGTCCGCGCGGGCCTGGAGCGGATGCTGCCCGGCCGCCTGGTCGGGGTGTCCAAGGACGCCGACGGCGCGCCGGCGTACCGGCTGGCGCTGCAGACCCGCGAGCAGCACATCCGGCGGGAGAAGGCGACCAGCAACATCTGCACCGCCCAGGTGCTGCTCGCCGTCATGGCCAGCATGTACGCCGTCTACCACGGCCCGGACGGGCTGCGCGCGATCGCCCGGCGGGTCGCCGGCCGGGCCGCGACGCTCGCAGCCGGCCTGCGCGCGGGCGGGGTGTCCCTGGCGTCGGACGCATTCTTCGACACGGTGACGGCGGTGGTGCCCGGGCGGGCCGCCGACGTTGTCGCGGCGGCCGCCTCGCGAGGCGTCAACCTGCGGCTCGTGTCCGCCGACGCGGTCGGCATCTCCTGCGACGAGACGACCACGCCGGCGCACCTCGCCGCGGTGTGGTCGTCGTTCGGCGTCGACTCGGTCGCGCCCGTGTCCTCGCCGGTGCCGCTGCCCCGCGGCTCGGACTTCCTCACCCACCCGGTGTTCCACAGCCACCACTCCGAGACGGCGATGCTGCGCTACCTGCGGCGGCTCGCGGACAAGGACTTCGCGCTGGACCGGGGCATGATCCCGCTGGGCTCCTGCACGATGAAGCTCAACGCCACCACCGAGATGGAGCCGGTGACCTGGCCGGAGTTCGCCGACCTGCACCCGTTCGCGCCGGCCGCCCAGACCACCGGCTACACCGCGCTGATCGGCCAGCTGGAGGCGTGGCTTGCCGAGATCACCGGGTACGACGCGGTCAGCGTGCAGCCCAACGCCGGCTCCCAGGGCGAGCTGGCCGGGCTGCTGGCGATCCGGACGTACCACCACGGGCGCGGCGACAGCGGCCGGGACGTGTGCCTGATCCCGTCCAGCGCGCACGGCACCAACGCGGCCAGCGCGGTCATGGCCGGCATGCGCGTCGTCGTGGTGGCCTGTGACAACGACGGCAACGTGGACCTGGTCGACCTGGACCGCAAGATCGCCTCGGTGGGTGACGCGCTGGCCGCCGTCATGGTCACGTACCCGTCCACCCACGGCGTGTACGAGACCGGCATCGCCGCGCTGTGCGCCAAGGTGCACGACGCCGGCGGTCAGGTCTATGTGGACGGCGCCAACCTCAACGCGCTCGTCGGCTTCGCCAAGCCGGGCCGGTTCGGGGCCGACGTGTCGCACCTGAACCTGCACAAGACGTTCTGCATCCCGCACGGCGGTGGCGGGCCCGGGGTGGGACCGGTCGCGGTGCGCGCCCACCTGGCCCCGTACCTGCCCACCTCGGTGTCGGCCGCCCCGTTCGGGTCGGCGGGGATCCTGCCGATCCCGTGGGCGTACCTGCGGATGATGGGCCCCGACGGCCTGGCCCGGGCGACCGGCGTCGCGGTGCTCGCGGCCAACTACGTGGCGGCCCGGCTGCGCGAGCACTACCCGGTGCTGTACGCCGGCAACAAGGGCCTGGTCGCCCACGAGTGCATCCTGGACCTGCGGCCGCTGACCAAGGCCACCGGCGTGACGGTCGACGACGTGGCCAAGCGGCTGATCGACTACGGGTTCCACGCGCCGACGATGTCGTTCCCGGTGGCCGGCACGCTGATGGTCGAGCCGACCGAGTCGGAGGACCTGGCCGAGCTGGACCGCTTCTGCGCCGCGATGATCGCCATCCGCGCGGAGATCACGTCCGTCGCCGAGTGGGGCCCGGACAACCCCCTCGCCAACGCCCCGCACACCGCCGCGATGCTCACGGCCGACGCCTGGCCCCACCCGTACCCCAGGTCCGTGGCCGCCTACCCGGATGGCGTGGACCGGGGGCCAAGTACTGGCCCCCCGTGCGCCGCATCGACGGCGCCTACGGCGACCGCAACCTAGTCTGCGCGTGTCCCCCGTAGACGCGTACGCCTGAGCCCCGTCGATCTCTCTAGTCCGTCGATCTTGGAGTTGTCAGGTCGGGATGCCCTATTTGGCACCTGACAACTCCAAGATCGGCGATAGGTCGCCGGCTTCGGCCGCGGTGAGCGCCGCGTAGACGCGGGTTTGCGTCGCGGCGTCGGCGGTGTGGCGGTAGCGGTCCCAGATGCGGTGCAGCGTGGCGACATCGCCGGCCACGTCGCCGGGCTCGCCGCGGTCCAGTTCGAGTTGGCGCACCCACAGGGTGAAGCGTTCACGGTCGACCGCCGTCGCCGGCTCGTAGCGCAGGCGCAGGTCCAGGGCGGCGTGGGCGGTGGCGAGGGCGGCCTGCTCCCGCTCGTCGGCGTCCTCGGCCTTGCCGAGGGCGTCCACGGCCCGGTCCATCTGCTCCCGCAGCAGCGGCGGCACGCCGGTGGCCCGGTACGCGGCCCACGCGCTGCGCGCCATCGCCGGGTCAGCTGCCGCCTGCGACAGCGTTGTCAGAGCGGCCGGGACCGGGCCGGACAGGGCGTCGGTGGGCACCGCGACCGCGACCGACTCGACGTCCGCGCCGGAGCCGGTGGTGAACTCCCCGTACCCGGGGGCGAACGTCTTGTCCTCGCGCAGCCCGTCCATGTGCAGCTCGGTGCCGACGATGGCGCCCGCCAGCGGGCCGCTGGGTCCGGTGACGCGCTGGCCGGTCGCTTTGACCGTGACCTCCTCGAAGACCACGCCCGGCACGTTCTCCGGCCGGTAGACGTCCCCGGTCCGCGGCGTACCAGGCATGATCATCCCGGGCGGGCCGTCCTTGCCGGCGACCCACGTGCCCAGGGTGTCGGCGACAACGCCGTCCTCGAAGTTGAACACGTCCTCGCCGAAATACCAGACCGCGCCGTCGTCGGCCTGGGCGTACCAGTCGATGGCCACCTCGGCGATCCGCCCGTCGTGGAAGGCGACGTACTGGGAGACGACCGTGTCGACGCGCTGGCCGTTCCACTCGATGCTCTTGGTGCCGGGCAGCAGCGTGACCTCGGCCCGGAACGGGGCGCCCTCGACGGACCCGAGCTGGACGACCTGGGTCAGGGTGCTGATCGGCAAGAGCGGGTTGGTGACCGCCGTCGGCGTGCCGAACGACGGCCGGGTCAGGTCCACCCGCCGGGCGGGGTCGGCCAGCGGCAGGCAGGCGCCGCCGTCCTCGGCCTTGACGCAGGTCGGGCCCGGGTCCAGCCGGGCCGGGGTGGTTGGCCCCGGCTTCCCACCGTCGCCGCAGCCGCCGGTCGCGACCAGCACGGCCAGCCCGGCGCCCACCAGGACGCTTCGGGTGCTTCTTCGCATGTTCTCGGCCATGGCGCCGAGCGTCCTCCGACCCCCCTGAACGCCCCCTGAACGCCTCACGCGCGCCACCCCGCGCGGCGCAGCGCCTCACGCGCCGCGTCGATCAAGGACTTCCGCGTCGATCAAGGGCATATGGTCGTGGTTCGGAGATCAAAGCACGGCCGTTCGCCCTTGATCGGCGGGGAAGTCCTTGATCGACGTACGCGCGCGCCGCGTGGCGCGCGTTTCTTGATCGGCGCGCGGCGCACACGCGAGGCGGCGCGGCGCGCGCCCAAGGCGTGGGCCGCCGGTACAGCGCCGAGCCTATGGGCGCGGCCCGCCCCACCGGCGTGGGCGCCTGGGGCCGCGGCGCGGGCCGGACAAAGTGCGTGGGGGAGCTCCGCGGCGGTCCACGGCCTTCGGTGGGTGCGGTGGGACGGCGGTGTCCTGAGCCTCGGCCCGCGGACGTTGGGGGCCAGGCGGGTGGCATGCTCACTCAGATGGAGCGTGCCTACTGTCAGGCGGCGAGGGCGTGTCGGGCCGGGCCGCGGTGCGGTGCGATGGTGCTGCCGTCGGGCAGGAGCTCGCCGGTGTCTTCAAAGACGATGACGCCGTTGCAGAGCAGGCTCCAGCCCTGCTCGCAGAAGGAGGCCACCACGCGGGCGGCTTCCCGGTCGGTGGCTTCAGCGGACGGGCAACACGGTTGGTGCGGACACATCGGGTTCTCCGGACGGTGGGGGTGCTGTGTCACGGTTCACATGACCAGTGACGCACGCTACCAAGCAGAACGACACTATTTCGAACAAGTAATGGCACTGACACGGGAGAATCCACCCTTCGGATGAGGCACTTCGAACCGGACGTACTGGGAACGCTCCCAACTCGGTCCAACGTTGTCAGCGGTGCGCTTCCTTCCCGTTACCGCGCGTTGAGGGAGCGTTCTCGTCTCGAATGGTGGATCGACGGCGGCGGCGATCCCTTCTATCTTCTCCAAGAGTTCCTCGTCACACACGGACTGCCGGTGCGGGACCTGGGTCGGATCGGCGACAAGTCGGTCACGCCCGCGGTGGGTGAGGTCTGTGGGGCGGCTGTGTTCGTCTCGGCGGCGGCCGGGGCCCGGGTCGCGGGTGCCCCGGTCGGGCGGCCGAGCCCCGCGCCGGCCGTACCGGACCTGGTCGCGGTCGTGTACGAGGCGGCGGACCGGCCCGTCCCCGAGGCGCCGGCCGGGAAGGCGGGCACGACGCCGTGGCGGCCGGGCCGGTGGGAGCCGAGCTGGACGCCGGCGCAGCACGCCGAGGCGGTGCGGCAGGTGCGGGAGGCGATCGGGCGCGGCGACGTCTACCAGGTCAACGTTGTCGGGCACGGGTCGGCGGCGTACCTGGGTGACCCGCTGCCGGCCCTGCACCGGCTGGCCGGGCTGCCCGGGGCCCGGTACGCGGGGTGCTGACCGGCGCCGGCTGGGCGATCGGCTGCGCCTCCCCGGAGACGCTGGTCGAGGTGGCCGGCGGGCGGGTCACCACCCGGCCGATCAAGGGCACCCGGCCGGCGACCGCGACCGGGCGGCGGGAGCTGCTCGCCTCGCCGAAGGAACGCGCCGAGCACGTCATGATCGTGGACCTGGAGCGCAACGACCTGGCCCGGGTGGCCCGCACCGGTTCGGTACGCGTCGACGAGCTGTACGCGATCCGCCGCTGGTGCGACCTGTGGCAGGCCGAGTCGGTGGTCTCCGCCGTACCGGCCGACGGGCTGGGGCTGGCCGACCTGCTGCGGGCGGTGTGCCCGGGCGGGTCGGTGACCGGCGCGCCGAAGCTGTCCGCGCTGGAGCGGATCGCCGCGCTGGAGCCGGTCGGCCGGGGTGCGAGCATGGGCGGGCTGGGCTGGGTCGGCCCGGACCGGATCGACCTGGGCCTGACCATCCGCACCGCCGCGGTGGACGCGGACCGCGTACACGTGTGGGCCGGCGGCGGTATCACGTGGGGTAGCGACCCGGACGCGGAGGTGGCCGAGGCCGCCGCGAAGGCCGCCCCGCTGCGCGCCGCCCTGGGGATCGGGTAGGCAAAGCGGCTAGCCTTTCGGCCATGACGATGCGGCCCATCCGGCTGCTCGGCGACGCGGTGTTGCGTTCGCCGGCCGAACCGGTCACCAGCTTCGACGCCGAGCTGCACGCGCTGGTCAGCGACCTCATGGACACCCTGCTCGGCGCGCCCGGCCGGGCCGGCGTGGCGGCGCCGCAGATCGGCGTCGGCGCGCGGGTGTTCGTGTACGACGCGGACGGCGAGGTCGGCCACGTGGTCAACCCGACGCTCGAGGTGTCCGAGGAACTGCAGGGCGGCGACGAGGGCTGCCTGTCCATCCCGGAGCTGTACTTCCCGACGCCGCGCGCCATGTACGCCACGGTCCACGGCTTCGACCAGTACGGCGCGCCGCTGACGGTGAGCGGCAGCGGCTTCCTGGCCCGGGCGCTGCAGCACGAGACGGATCACCTGGACGGCAAGCTCTACATCGACACCCTGAAGGGCGACACGCGGCGCCAGGCGCTGCGCGACATCCGCGCCGCGGCGTGGGCCCGCCGCTGAGACCCCCTCCATGATCAAGGCGTCCCTCACGTCGCCATGACGACGTGAGGGACGCCTTGATCACAAAAAGAGGGCTAGACCGTGAGGGTCCAGGTGTTGAGGTAGCCGGTGTCTTCGGAGTAGACGTCCTGGGCGCGCAGCGACCAGGTGCCGTTGGCCGTCTCGCTGGACAGGTTCACGGTGTACGTGGTGTTGACGTTCGCGGTGCTGTCGGAGCTGCTGGAGCTCTTCAGGGTGTACGTGGAGCCGTCCGGGGCGGCCAGGGTGACGACCAGGTCACCGCGGTAGGTGTGCACGATGTTGACGTACACGGTGGACGTGGACGAGGCGGCGCGGGCGCAGCCGGAGATGGTGACCGAGCTGCTCACCGCCGACCCCGCGTCCGGGATGGTGACGTCGGTGCCGTTCGTGGCGGTGCAGGTGCCAGACGGCGGCGTGGTCGTGGGAGCCGTCGTCGGGGTGGACCCGCCCAGCACCGTGTCCACGGTGATGGTCACGTTGGTGCAGGACGCCGCGTAGGAGGTGAGCGCGCTCTTCTCGGTGGAGTCGACGCTCAGGCCCCAGCGGGTCTTCACCGCCGCCCACTCGCCGACGTACCGGCAGTGCACGCTGCTCAGCGGCGGCATCCACTCGGCCGGGTCCTGGTCGCTCTTGGACTGGTTGACGTTGTCGGTGACCGCGGCGAGGCTGCGCCCGTCGCCCAGGTCGTTGGCGAACGACTGCCGCTGCGCGGTGGTCCAGTTGCGGGCGCCGGAGTCCCACGCCTCGGCGAGCGGGACGAAGTGGTCGACGTCCAGGTCGGCGGGCAGGGTCCAGTAGGCGCCGTCGTAGTAGGAGTACCAGCGGCCGCCGGTCAGCGCGCAGCCGGAGCCGACCGAGGGGGCGGTGACGGCTTCGGCGATGAGCACCTCGTACCGGGTGTTGCAGCTGTCGGAGTCGGCGTCGATCCAGTGCGGGAACAGGTCCCGGTCGTAGCCGGTGCGGACCTCGGTGGCCACCGGCAGGTCGGCGATCATGGTGCGCAGCGGCTTGGAGACGGTGGCCGCGGTCGCGGGGGAGGCGACCGCCACCACCAGGCCGCCGGCGAGGGCGAGGGCGACGGCGGCGAGGGCCGCCAAAGATCGGGTGCGCATGCGTGTACGCTAGCGGCGCATATTCAAATATATGGTGATACCTGAATGGTTATAGCACCAACGTTTGTGGATGCGGGTGCCGCAGGAACTCGTGGTGCGAGATGTCCCAGCCGTACGCGCCGGCGGCGCCGAAGACCAGCACGTCGCCGACCCGCAGCCGGTCCACCCGCTGCCCGCGGGTGAGCACGTCCCGGGGGGTGCACAGCTCACCGGCGGCGTCCACCTCGACGCCTTCGACCGTGGGGCGAGGAAAAGGGTACGCCCAGGAGGAGACGGGCAGCACGGTGAACGGGTGGCTGTAGCCCCACGCGGCCGGCAGCCGGAAGTGGTGGGTGCCGCCGCGCAGCACCGCGAACCACCGGCCGTGCACCCGCTTGAGGTCGAGTACCTCGGCGGCGTACCAGCCGGCGCCGGCGGCCAGGTAGCGGCCGAGCTCGAAGACGAGTTGGACGCCGGCGGGGGCCGGCCGGGCGCGCAGCGGCAGCTCGAACACGCGGTTTCCCACGTAGTCCACCCCGAAGCCGCCGCCCACGTTGACGTACGACAGCGGGACGCCGAGGCGGGCGGCGGTGGCCACCGACCAGCGGACCGCGCCGTCCACGAACGCCGCGTGCGCCGCCGAGTCCAGGTTGTTGGAGACGGCGTGCAGGTGGAAGCCGACCAGCCGCACGGTGGGCAGCGTCGCGGCGAGCGCGACCGCCGCCGGCAGCTCGGTCTCGTCGATCCCGAACGGCGTGGCCACGCCCGCCATCTGGTGCGTGCCGGGCAGCCCGCCGCCGGCGCGGTTGACCCGCAGCGCGACCCGGACCGGCGTGCCCAGCAGGGCCAGCCGGCGCAGCTCCAGCACGCTCTCCACGTGGATGAGCGCGCCCATCGCCGCCGCAATCCGCAGCTCGTCGTCGGTCTTGGCCGGGCCCCGAAGGCCACCAACGACGCCGAGGCGGCCAGGGCCAGCTCGCCGCCCGAGGCCACCTCCAGGCCGTCGCACTCGGCGGCGAGGGTGGCCACGACGTCGGGGTGTCCGTTGGCCTTGACCGCGTAGAGCAGGGACGACCCCGGTGGCAGCGCGGCGCGGACGGCGCGGGCGCGAGCGCGCAGGACCGCACGGTCGTACACATAGGCGCACACCGGGCGGTCGGCCCCGGCCAGCGCCGCTACAACGTTGTCAGGCAGCATCGTGCAGCGGGTTGCGGACCGGCAGGTAGACGTCGCCCTCGCCGGCCAGCCGCATCCGGACCAGGGCCTTGTGCGGCACGTACGGGGCGGTGAACGCGGCGTGGTCGGCGTCCGCGGCCGCCGCGGTGGCCGGGTCGGCGCGCAGCGGCTCGTACGCCTCGTCGACGACCTCGCGGATCACCCGCCAGGCGGCCGCCTCGTCCACGCCGAAGGACGCGGCGAGCGCCAGCACCAGCTCGCCGAGGTGCGCCTGGAGCGCCGTGTAGCCCAGCTTGGCCCGCATGGTGTCCAGGTCGTCGGTGCCGACGACCGAGCCGGGCCACAGGTCCAGGCGCACGCCGGCGGCGGCCAGCCGGGGCCGGTGCACGCGCAGCCCGGCCAGGTCGCGCAGCACGAGCCGGTGCGGGGTGCCGCCGACGAACGTGGGCAGGCAGTTCTGCAGGTGCGCCTCCATGGCCACGCCGTAGCGGGTGGCCAGGCGCAGCAGCGGGGGCAGCACCAGCCGGGCGTACCCGGCCAGGAAGTCCAGCGGGCCGCCGCCGTACTCCTTGACGAGCTCGCCCACGAGCAGCGGCAGCGCGCTGCCGGGCACGACGCGCTCGGCGGCGGTGAGCCGGCCGTCGATGCCGTCGCGCAGGATCGCGGACGCGTCGCGCCCGCCGCCGAACGGCAGCGCCGCGCCGGCGGTCTCGGCCAGCAGCAGCACCCGCTCGTCGCCGGACAACAGCCGATCGAGTACGGCGGACAGCGCCGGCCCGTTGCGGGTGGAGGCGACCGAGATGGTGCGCCGGGTGGAGGTGACCTGGATGTCCAGGGACAGCTTGAGGTAGCGGGCGCGGCCGTCCGTGCCCGGCGGGAGCAGCAGGGTGCGCAGCGCGGCGGTGGGCACGGCCGGCAGGCTCGCGTCGAGCACCCGCAGCGCCCCGGCACGCATCAGGTCGGCGTAGCGGCGGGGGAGCACGGCGTCGCGCTGCCAGGCGTGCACCGGCTGCAGCAGGAAGCCGGGCGGCGGCGCGGGCAGGTCCGGGTACGCGGCGGCGAGCGCGGCGCCGACGTCGTCACCGGTGTGCAGGTCTTCGCGGACGGCGACGAAGCCGACCCGGGTGGCGCCGGCCTCCAGGTCGTGGGCGAGCACGTCGTCGACGTCCCAGCCGAGCCGGGTGCGCCCGCACGGGTGCAGGTTGTGCCCGTCGACGGCGAGCCGCTCCAGCGCGACAGCCTGCGCGTCGTCTCCGGGGCCGGGCGGCGGCGCGGCGGCGGTGCGGGCGTACGCGATGGCGAGGTTGACCACCGCGTTGGTCAGCTCGACGGTGAGCGGCCAGCTCGCCACCGGCAGCAGGTCGACCGGGTCGGCGGCCGGCACCGCGGCGAACTCCACCCGGTCGAACGCGTGCGCCCGGCCGCGGCCGGCGTGGCGTACCCGGGTATCGCCGATGTCCTCCCGCCAGAGCGCGCCGAGCAGCCGGCGCCCGACGGAGGCCGCGGCGTGCGGGAGCGCGGCGCGGAACGGGTCGAGGAGTTCGGGCGCGCGCACGGCGAGGTGGGACTCGACGTGCCCGGCCGCGTCGCGGACCGTCCCCGCGCCGAGGGCGCAGGTGCTCAGGTCAGTCACGCATGCCTGCCATGGGGTTGGGGAGGGACGCCCACACGTCGGTGAGCGGGTCGCTGGCCAGTCGCATCGCCGTGGTCGCCTTGATGGGGAGAGGGCTGGCGCGGAGCGCGCGGTCCGCGTGCTCCGCCACGAGCCTCCACAGTACCGCCGGAGTGATCGAATACCGCCGGGCGAAGGAGGCGACCTGCTCGGCGAGCGTGCCGCTGACGGCGGCCGCGGCGAGCTTGCTGCGTAGCGCGTCCGGGTCGTCGGTGGCCAGGTCCCCGTGCAGGGGCGGGGGTCGACGCCGTGCGCGCGCAGCCGGGCCGGGCTGATCCGCACGCCGCCCAGGTCCCGGTAGACCAGCCGGGTGGGGCGGCCGTCGCGCAGCACCAGCAGGGCGTTCTGGCCGTGCGCCTCCAGCGCGACGCCGAGGCGCAGCATCGCCTGCAGCGGCGGCAGGAACGCGCGCACCATCTCGGCGAAGAAGCCCACCGGGTCGGCCGGGCGGGGCAGGCCGGGCAGGGCCGCGAAGGGGACGGCGACCTCACCGGGGGCGAGGCGGGGGGCCCGCCGGCGCACGTACGCCAGGCTGCGGGACGGCTCCCCGTCGACGAGGACCGCGCCGGCCCGGTCCTCGCGCAGGATCTCCAGCCCCGGCACGGCCAGGCCGGCCAGGAACGCGGACACCGCCGGCCCGTTGCGCACCGCGGCCGGCGACACGGTCCGCACCGCGGACGTCATCTGCACGTCCACCGCCGTCTTCAGGTGCCAGGCCCCGCCGGGCACGGCCAGGGTCCGCAGCGACATCAGCGGCCGCGCCGGCTGCCGGCCCACGGGCACGATCCACGGGTACGCGTCGAGCAGGTGATCGCGCTGCCACGGGTGCACGACCAGCAGGGCAGGGCCGTCGCCGTACCAGCGGTCCGCGGGCACCCGCACCAGGTGCAGGCCGACGACCGGCCGGTGCTCGGGGGCGTACCGCAGCACGTCCACCGTGGACATGCCCAGCCGGGTGCGGCAGCACGGGTGCAGCGGGTGGCCGTCCACGACGGACTGCTCGACGGCCGTCAGGCTCCCGTTCGTGGTGGGCCGGTGGGCGGCGCGGGCCAGCGCCAGGTTGGCGACGCTGTTGTCCAGCTCGACGGCGAGCCCCGCATGGCCGAGCGCCCGCGCCAGGGTGCCCGGGTCGTCGTGCCCGCCGACCCGCAGCCCGTCCGGTGCCGGTGCGTACGGCTCGGCGGCGTGCGCCGGGCCGGTCAGCGTGGCCCCGCCGGCCAGGTGCACGGTGAGCGTGCCGTCCCGCTCCGCACGCCCCTGGACGCCGGGCAGCGGCTCGCGGGCGTACGCCACCCACAGCCGGCCCAGGACCGCGGCCCGCGCCCCGGGCAGCGCACGCTGGTACGGGTCGACCAGGTCCGGCCGTACGCGGCGCAGCGTGGCAAGGGTCTCGGCCGGGTCGGGAGCGTGCACGACGCCTACCCTAGCATCCTAGGACGCCTTAGGGAGTGTGCTACCGGCCACGCCTGCGGCGCAGCCAGATGCCCACGGCACCGATCAGGACAAAGGCCAACATGAGGTAGACCAACGCTTTGAACAGCACGGCCCACCCTCGCACGGCGCACCGGACGACCAGTAGGCTCCGGCGGTTGCAGGGGGAGGGGCACGCAATGGACGAGCCGGTACGCCTCGCGGTGGACCTGGGCACCACGCACACGGTGGCAGTGGTCCGCCGTGGCGGACAGGAGCCGCGCACGCTGCTCTTCGACGGCACGCCGCTGCTGTCGTCCGGCGTGTTCGTCGACGCGGCTGGCACCATCCACACCGGACGCGACGGCCAGCGCCTCGGCGCCGCCGAGCCGGAACGGTACGACCCGCACCCCAAGCGCCGGGTGGACGAAGGGACGGTGCTGCTCGGCGAGCACGAGGTGCCCGTGGAGCAGCTGCTCGCGGCCGGCCTGCGCCGGGTCGCCGACGAGGCCCGTACGGCGGGCGTGTCCCCGCAGGGCGCGACGGTGCTGACCTGCCCGGCCGACTGGGGCCAGCCGCGCCGCAACGTGCTGCGCGCGGCCGCCTGGCAGGCCGGCCTGGGCCAGGTGCGCCTGCTCGACGAGCCGATCGCCGCCGCGACGTACTGCATGCAGGTGCTCGGCCAGCAGGTCCCTCCGGGCGGGTGCCTGGGCGTGTTCGACTTCGGCGGCGGCACCTTCGACGTGGCCGTCGTACGCCGGGAGCCGGCCGGGCTGCGGGTGCTGGCCACCGGCGGCCTGGACGACCTGGGCGGGCTCGACGTGGACAACGCGCTCGTCGCCCACCTGGGCCAGCTGGTGGGCGTGCGCGACCCGTACCTGTGGCAGCGGCTGGACCGCCCCCTGGACGGCGAGCAGCGCCGCGAGCGGGCGGCGTTCTGGGCCGAGGTGCGGGCGGCGAAGGAGATGCTGTCCCGGGCCAGCAGCGCGCCGGTGCACGTGCCCGGCCGGCCCGAGCCGATGCACCTGACCCGCGACGAGGTGGAACGCGTCGCGGGTTCGCTCGTCGCGCGGGCGGTCGACGAGACGCGGCGGGTGCTGCAGCGGGCGGGGGTCGAGCCGGCGATGCTGGCCGGGCTGCTGCTGGTCGGCGGGTCAAGCCGGATGCCGCTGGTGGCCAGCCGCCTGCACGCCCGGCTGGGCGTCGCGCCGTCCGTGCCGGAGCAGCCGGAGCTGCCGGTGGCCTACGGCGCGCTGGTGCACGCGATGGCACCGGCTTTGGGCGGCCCGGTGCAGGCACCGCCGATGGGGTCGCCCGCGGCGCCGTACCCGGTCTCCGGACCTTTCGGGGCGCCGCAAGCGCCGTACCCGGTGTCTGCGCAATTTCCGGTGGGCTCGGTGTCCGGGCCGGGACCGGTGGTCCCGCCGCCACCACCGCCTCCGCACATGGGGCCGCAGCAGCCCGTGCCGGCGCCGCCGGTCCGCAAGGCCAAGCGCCGCCGGCCGGTACGCCGGGCCGTGCTGGCCACGGTGGTGTTCGCGCTGGTGGGCTGCCTGGTCGCGACGGTCACGCAGGGCACGAAGTGGCTGCAGCGCACGATCGACGACGCCAAGGACGGCCTGGGCAGCGGCCTGACCCTCGGGAACGGCGACGCCGGCGACACCGGTGGGGACGGCGAGCTGACCACCGTGCACACGGTGCCGGCGGCGGGCACCGGTGCGGTGGGCGTCGGGGTGGGCGGTGACACCGCCTACTACGCGGTCGCGAGCACGAACTCGACCGAGGTGGTGGCGCTGCCGGGCGGGGGTGGCGAGCCGAAGTGGCGCAAGAAGGTGGCCATGGAGCCGACCGGGATCCGGCTGACCGTGGTCGGCGACGTGGTGGTGCTGGACGGCGAGGACTCGGCCACCGACGGCGGCGACAACGCCCGGGCGGTGCTGGCGGCCGGCGACGGCAAGCAGCTGTGGAAGAAGGTGTGGGAGAACCGCGTCGACGTGGCGTACCTGGGCACGGACGCGATCGTGGAGCTGCAGGACTCACATTCGTCGCACGCGGTGCTGCGGGTGGACCTGCGCACCGGCAAGGAGAAGTGGCGGCGGTCCGGTGGCGACGAGGTGATGGTGCTGGACGCGCACCGGATCGAGCCGGTCCAGCAGTGGGTGGGGGAGAAGGGCGGCACGGTCCCGGCGTTGGAGGGTGCGTTCAGCGACGCGTTCACCGCCAAGACCGACACCGTCGTCGAGCTGAGTGCCGACGAGGGCAAGGGGGCCGTGGTGGACGCGGCCACAGGCAAGGCGAAGTCGAGCGGGACGCTGCCGCTGCAGGACGAGACCTGGACCGTGTACGCCGGGCTGGTGATCGGCGTGCAGAACGACGAGGTGTCGCGGGGCAGGGACGTGCTGGCGGCGTACAAGCTGCCGGGGTTCGGGCGGGCGTGGACGCTGCCGCTGCCGTCGGGGCAGACGGTGGAGCGGGTCAAGCCGTGCGGGCAGAACCTGGTGTGCGCTGCCGTCGACGCCGACGACCAGAGCCGGACCATCGCGGTGAACACGGCCACCGGCAAGGAAGCCTGGAAGGTCGGCGTGGAGTGGTCCGACGACGAGAACTGGTACGTGGGGGCGGCCGGCATGGTGTTCGGCCGGGCGACGTTCGGCCCGGTCAGTGAGCCGCGCATCCTGAAGCTGGACGGCACGCAGGGGGAGCAGCTGCCGGACGGCTCGACGGTGGAGGCGGTCCAGGGCGGACGGTTGGGTGTGCAGAGCGCCGGGCTGGTCAACTCGGACGTGGCCTGGCAGGTGTTCGTCGCGGACGTGGGTGGCAAGGCGACGAAGGGCGTCAACGTCGGCGCCGACCCGCCGGAGCAGATGGTGCTCGGGGGAGACCTCATGGCGGTGGTCACCAAGGACCGCAAGATCCTGGTGCTGAAGATCGCCAGCCTGAAGTAGTCCGATCACTGTTCGTGATCGCCTGGGTGTGGGGTGATCACGTTTGCGTAATGCGAGTACTCTTCCGGAACGTTGCACCTGACACCCTCCGTCAGGTCCGGGGCCCATTGGATCACTTTCACAGGAAATTCATGGGCACGCAGAGCAACACTGCGGCGGGGCCGGCTCGTCGTACGTGCAGAAGACAGTCCGACCACAGGAGAGGACCCGTTCGTGACAACCACCCCCGTCTCGGCCCGGACCACCAGCCCGGGCACCGCCATGACAGACGAGCAACGCGAAGCCTTCGA
The DNA here is from genome assembly GCF_011764445.1 of Phytohabitans rumicis. Classification (NCBI taxonomy): domain Bacteria; kingdom Bacillati; phylum Actinomycetota; class Actinomycetes; order Micromonosporales; family Micromonosporaceae; genus Phytohabitans; species Phytohabitans rumicis. Next base: position 164,772 of record NZ_BLPG01000002.1, on the reverse strand, counting down.
GCGGGATGGTTTCATCGTCGTTCCCGGCGTACTCGACGCGGAGGAGGTGGCGCACTACGCCGCCGCCGTTGACCGGGTGTACGCGGAGCACCAGGAGGCCGGCAAGCTCGCCGCCGACGGCTCGCTGCACAAGCTGAGCGCCGTGGAGAGCTGCCACGAGCTGGCGCCGCTGCTGAACCACCCGAAGGCGTTCGGCCTGGTGTGGTCGATGCTGGGCTGGAACGTACACGTGTACCACTCGCACCTGGACGTGCACCCGCCGCTGCCGGAGAAGAAGCCGTTCCGCTTCGAGTGGCACCAGGACGGCGGCCGCCAGAACCGTGAGCTCGAGTCGGACCCGCGCCCGCGGATGTCCGTGAAGATCGCGTACTGGCTGTCCGACGTGTCGGAGACCGGCCGGGGCAACTTCCAGGTGGTGCCGGGCAGCCACAAGACCAACTGGATCGCCGGCCCGCCGCGGCGTGACGTGGAGTGGCCCAACCCGGACGGTGCGATCGAGGTCACGGCCAACGCCGGTGACGCGGTGTTCTTCGACCGCCGGATCTGGCACGCCCGGTCGAACAACTACTCGACGGTCACCCGCAAGGGCGTGTTCTTCGGCTACACGTACCGGTGGGTGCGTACCCGCGAGGCGCTCAGCGACGACATTCCGGGCCTGACCCCGGTGCAGCGCCAGCTCGTCGGCCTGCACGACGGGGACGGCGACCACGCGTGGGGTCACTACCCGAGCGACGTGCCGCTGTACGGCGCGCTGAAGGACGCCGGCGAGCTAAACCCGGCGCACCCGCCGCTGATCCCGTAGCTCTTCCTGCTTTTCCGTCGATCAAGGGCAAACGGTCGCGGTTCGATCTCCGATCCGCGACCGTTTGCCCTTGATCCGCGTGGGGGTCCTTGATCGGTGGGGCGGGGGTCCCGGCTCTTCAGCTTGACATAATGTGCATTATCGAACAGTCACGAGAGTGGCCGTTATCGCGCGAGAGGGGCGATGTCGGCCCCCGGTCCCGTCCCCGCGCGCTCGCCGATCAAGGGCTTCCGCGTCGATCAAGGGCAAACGGTCGCGGATCGGAGATCGAACCACGACCGTTCGCCCTTGATCGACGCCGGGCCGCGGTGATCATGAAGTTGGCGTCCGAGAGAGCGCTTCCTCCCGCGCTAACTTCATGATCACCGCGGGGACCGGGCGGCTCTTGGCGCCCGGGGTGGGAAACGTGGGGCGTGTCGGTGGACGTTGTCGTACGGGGCTGGTAGGAAGCTGTAATCAAACACGTGTACGGAAGAGGGTTGTGATGGCCGCCGCGCGCACCGCCGTTCGAGGACTGTCCACCGAGGAGTTGCAGGCGATCCGGGACACGCTCGCGGCGGGTCGGAAGCCGAAGGTGATGTTTACCGAGGCGGCCGGTCAGATCGCCGGGCAGGTGGGCCAGGTCATCGAGCTGACCGACCCGGCGCTGTCCGAGGAGTGGGTGGTGGTGCGGTTCGGGCGGGACGAGTTGCCCTTCTCCCCCGCCGATCTGTCCATCCCGCCGCGCGGTGCCAAGGCGGCCGCGAGCAAGGCCGCTGCGGCGAAGGCCGTGGAGAAGGTCGAGGAGCCGCCGGCCCCCGAATTCAAGATTACGAGGACGCCGGTGCCGGCGCCGCGCGAGGAGGCGAAAGTGACCACGGTGGAGGCTGCTGCGGAGGCTGTGGTGGACCGGCCGGCCCGGAAGGTGGCGGCGAAGGCGGCCAAGCCGAAGGCGCCGGCGGGGCTGACGGTGACGTTGGCGTACACCGAGGGTGAGTGGACGGTGGGTGCGACGCAGGGTGCCAAGACGCTCGCGAAGCCGTACGTGATCAAGCCGGTGGAGGCGTTGAAGATGGTGGCGCTGGTGGACGTGCCGGGCGTGCAGGAGGCGGTGGAGCAGATCATGTCGGTGGAGCGGGCCGAGGCGGAGCAGCAGGCGCAGAAGTTGCGGGCGGAGCTGGCCGAGATCGAGGCCCGGCTGGCCGAGCTGCGCGACGTCGGTTAGCGCCTAGTCGGGGATGTCCCGCACGCCGATGCGCTTGCGGAAGACCCAGTACGTCCAGCCCTGGTAGAGCAGCACGAGCGGGGTGAACACGACCGCCACCCAGGTCATGATCTTCAGGGTGTACGGGGACGAGGCGGCGTTGTCGACGGTGAGCCCGCCGCTGCCGAGGGTCGACGGGAGGACGTCGGGGAACAGCGCCGCGAAGAGGGTGGCCACCGTCAGCCCGATGGCGGTGGCCGTGCCGAGGAAGGCCCACCCCTCTCGGCGTACCCGATTGGCGGCAAGACCACCGATGAGCGCGAGTGCCGCGACGGCGGCCAGGGCCACGGCGGCGGGTGAGGTGCGGATGGTGAGCGTCCAGACGAGGAAGGCCGCCAGCGCGAGGAGCGCGAGCAGGCCGGCGCGGCCGGCGAGGGTGTTGGCGCGGGTGCGGACGTCGCCGGTGGTCTTGAGGGCGAGGAAGACGGCGCCGTGGGTGACGAAGAGGGTGAGCGTCACCAGTCCCCCGAGCAGGGCGTAGGGGTGCAGCAGGTCGAGCAGGCCGCCGGTGTAGTCGTGGTTGGTGTCCAGGGGTACGCCGCGGGTGATGTTGGCGAAGGCGATGCCCCACAGGATGGCGGGGGCGGCGGAGCCGACGACGATGGCCTTGTCCCAGCGGGCTTTCCAGGTGGGGTCGGGGCGTTTGCCGCGGTACTCGAAGGCGACGCCGCGCAGGATGAGGGCGATGAGGATGAGTAGCAGCGGCAGGTAGAAGCCGGAGAAGAGGGTGGCGTACCACTCGGGGAAGGCGGCGAACATGGCGCCGCCGGCGGTGATGAGCCAGACTTCGTTGCCGTCCCAGACGGGGCCGATGGTGTTGATCAGGACGCGGCGTTCGCGGTCGTCGCGGCCGAGTGCGGGCAGCAGGATGCCGACGCCGAAGTCGAAGCCTTCGAGGATGAAGTAGCCGGTGAACAGGACGGCGATGAGGACGAACCAGACGGTGGTGAGTTCCATCGGGATCCCTTAGTAGGCGAAGGCGAGCGGGCGGTCCTCGTCGTCGGTCGAGGCGGGTGGTGCCACGTCCGGCAACCCGGCGCGGGCGTATTTGAGCAGGAGTTTGACCTCGATGACGGCGAGCGCGGCGTACAGGAGGGTGAAGCCGGTGAAGGAGGTCAGTACCTCGGTCAGGGAGACGCTGCGGGAGACGCCGTCGCGGGTGAGCATCTCGCCGAACACGAGCCAGGGTTGGCGGCCCATCTCGGTGAAGACCCAGCCGAAGATGTTCGCGAACAGTGGCAGCAGGGGTAGGGCGAAGGTGGCGCGCAGCAGCCAGCGTGAGGTGGGGGTGCGGCCGCGGCGTTGGGCCCACAGGGCGAGCAGGGCGAGGGCGGCGGCGAGCATGCCGAGCCCGATCATGAGGCGGAAGCTCCAGTAGGTGACCGGGATGGTGGGGCTGTAGTCGCCGGGGCCGTACTCGGCGGTGTATTGGGCTTGTAGGTCGTTGATGCCGTGGACGGTGCCGTTGACGTCGCCGGTGCCGAGCCAGGACAGCAGGTACGGGATTTTGAGGGCGTAGACCTCTTTGCTGCCGTCGAGGGTGCCGATGGTGAAGATGGAGAACGAGGCGGGCTGCTCGGTCTGGTAGAGGGCTTCGGCGGCGGCCATCTTCATGGGCTGCACCTCGGTCATGATTTTGCCTTGGGTGTCGCCGCTGATGGCGACGGCGGCGGCGGCCAGCAGGGTGGTCCAGGCGCCGAGTTTGAGGGCGGGCCGGAAGGCTTCGGTGCCGTGCCGCATGAGGTGCCAGAGGGCGACGGCGGTCATCAGGGCGCCGGCGACGAGGAAGGCGCCGGCGATGGTGTGTGGGAACGTGACGAGGGTGACTTTGTTGGTGAGGACGGCGACGAAGTCGGTGAGTTCGGCGCGGCCGGTGTCGGGGTTGAGGCGGTAGCCGACCGGGTTCTGCATCCAGGAGTTGGCGGCGAGGATGAAGTAGGCGCTGACGGTGGAGCCGATGGCGGCGATCCAGATGCAGGCGAGGTGGATGCGGCGTGGGAGGCGTTCCCAGCCGAAGATCCATAGGCCGAGGAAGGTGGATTCGAGGAAGAACGCGAGGAGGGCCTCGATGGCCAGGGGTGCGCCGAAGATGTCGCCGACGAAGCGGGAGTAGTCGCTCCAGTTCATGCCGAACTGGAATTCCTGCACGATGCCGGTGACGACGCCCATGGCGAAGTTGATGAGGAACAGCTTGCCGTAGAACTTGGTCAGGCGTAGGTAGCGCTCGTCGCCGGTGCGTACCCAGGCGGTCTGCAGGATGGCGACCAGGGTGGACAGGCCGATGGTGAGGGGGACGAACAGGAAGTGGTACACGGTGGTGACACCGAACTGCCAGCGGGCGATGTCGAGCGCGTCCATACCGTCGATACTACGGGACGTAGTAGAACGGTGTGGCGGGTCCTGCTGTTTGTGGCGCGCGTCGCGCTGGCCCCCTTCGCCCGGCTGCGGGTCACCGGGGACGTGCCGGCCGGGCCGGTGATCCTGGCCGCCAACCACATCGGCCCGGTCGACCCGGTGGTGCTGATGGCCGCCTGCCGTACCCGAGGGTGGCGCCGGTGTTCCTGGCGGACGCTGCGGTGTTCCGGATGCGCGGGCTCGGCTGGATCATGAAGGGGCACATCCCGGTGGCGCGCGGCACGGCGGCGGTCACGCGGGCGTTCCACCACGCCGCCGCGGAGCTGGCCGGCGGCGCGGCGGTGCTGGTCTACCCGGAGGGGCGCATCGGCCTGGACCCGGGGCTGTGGCCGGAGCGGGGCAAGACGGGTGCGGCCCGGTTGGCGCAGGCCAGCGGGGCGCCGGTGGTCCCGGTCGCCCAGTGGGGCGCGCACGAGCTGGTGCCGTACGCGGCACCGCGCGGCGCGCCGCGTGCCCTGGCCCGCTCGCTACGGCGCCGGCCGGTGGTACGGGTGCACTTCGGCCCGCCCGTCCCGGTCACCGGCACCCCCCGGCAGGCCACCGACGCGATCACCGCCGCGCTCGCGGCCGCGCTGGCGCCGTTGCGCCCCGACGAGCCGGACCTCCCCCGCCACGTCGACCCGACTCGCCCGCCGCCGATGGGGCCGCCGCGTTGATCAGGGACGGGCTCCCCCGACACGCCGCGACCCGCCCGAGCCGTTCCCTGATCAACGGGGATGGAGGGGGCCGTCAGCGGCCGTCGCGTTGGCGGAGATACGCGAGCACGGCTTCCCTGGTGGTGCGGACGCCTAGGAGGTCGCGGGCCTGGGCTATGCGGCGGTTGGCGGTGCGCAGCGACAGGAACTCGGCGGCCGCGGCGGCGGCGATGGTCTCGCCGTTGGCCAGCCGCTCCAGCAGCGCCCGCTGCTCCGGCACGAGCTGGCCCACCGCCTCGTCGGCGGACGGCTCCGGCTCGGCGTCCGGGTCCTTGAACACCGGGCCGATCCGGCCCAGGTCGGCGATCAGGGCCCGGCCGATCTCCCCCGTCGGGTCGGTGATCGCCACCACCCCGGTGCCCCGCGCCGCCGCCAGCACCGCCAGGTGGACGGTCTCCACGTCCGGGACCTTGCCGAAGAGCACCAGCTTCGAGTCGGACATGTCCCACGCCGTCTCGGCCAGCGCGAAACCCTCCCGGGTCGCCCAGCCGCCCCGGGCCAACCGGCGCAGCACGGTGGTCGCGTCGGCGGAGGTGGACACGACGTACCGCGGCGCCTCCTGAGGCCCGGCCGTCATGACGCCTGCCCGAGCCGGGCGGCCGCCTCGGTGCGGGTGCGCGCGCCCAGCTTGCGCATCCCGGACCGGATGTGGGTCTCCACCGTCTCGGTGGAGATGCCCAACTGGCCGGCGATGCGGCGGGTCGGCTCGCCGGCGGCGACCAGGTGCAGCACGTCGCGTTCCCGGTCGGTCAGCTCGGTGCCGGCGCGCGGGCCGCGCTGGTCCCGGCGTACGGCGTGCCGGCGCAGCGCCCGCCGGGTCCGGCCGAGCAGCACCACCAGGCCGGCCCGCTCGGCGAGCTGCTCGGCGGCCAGCAGCGGCGGCACCGCGCGGGCCGGGTCGCTCTCGTGCATGCCCTGGGCGAGCAAGCAGCGCACCTCCTCCCGCACCGCGAGGTCGTGCCAGGCGGCGGCGGCCCGGTCGAACCCGCTCGCGGACTTCCACGCGTCCAGCGTCGCCGCGACCGCCACGTGCGCCGGTCCCGAACGGTCCGGCGGGGCCACGCCGAGGTCGGCGGCCGCCCACCGGGACGTGATCTCGTGCAGCCCGGCGACGAAGTCGCTGGCGTCCACCAGCTGCTCCAGCGCGATCGAGGGCTGCCCGTCCAGCCAGGCGGCCTCCCGGCGGACCCACTCGACGGGGCCCACCGCGGCGACCGCGGACAGCCGGGCACGGGCCGGGGCCAGCAGGCCGCCGTCGGCCTCGACCAGGCTGGCCGCCGCGGTGGCGTACCCGCGGGCCAGGGCCGGCAGCGTCCGGTCGGTCAGGTCGCCGGCGCGGCGTACGACGCCGTCGGTTTCGGCGCCGCGCAGCGCCGTGCACCACAGCTCGGCGGCCAGGAAGCGGGTCTGCCAGCTGTACGCCAGGTCGGCAGCGCACGCCTGCGCCGCCGAGCCGGCCGCCTGTGCCGCCTCGGCCAGCCGCCCGTCCGCGGTCAGCGTCTCCACCAGCAGCCACGCGCTCCACCGGGCGGCCAGCAGGTCACCGGCGGCCCCGGCGGCGGCGGTCGCGGACGCCAGCCCGTACTCCCAGCCCTCGACGCGGGCGGCGGCGCGTACCGCGGCCAGCGCGGCGCGCAGCCCGGCGTGCGGGGCGGGTCGCCGTGCCGGGCCGCGACCCGGGCCGCGGCGGCCGGGGCGCCCGCCGGGTCGGCGGCCAGCCGGGCCAGCAGCAGGATCCGGTCCCGGGTCGCCACCACGGCCGGGGCGGCGTCGTCGGGCACCGGGGCCACCGCCGCGCGGGCCGCCGCCACGTCGCCGACCTGCAGCAGGGCCTCGCCGCGCAGCACCGCCGCGTCCACGCCCAGCGGCGCCGCGGTGCTCAGCACCCGGACCGCCGCCCGCGGGCGCCCGCAGGTCAGGGCCGCGCCAGCCGCGGCCACCCGCACCGCCGGCTCCGCGTCCACCTCGGGCAGGTCACAGGCCAGCAGCAACAGCTCCGCGCGTTCGCCCGCGGTCGGCATCCGGTCGGCCGCCGCGACCGCCACCCGGTACGCGGCGGCGCCGTCGCCGGCGGCGGCCAGGTGCCGGGCGGCCTCCCGCGGCGGTACGAGGCCGGCCAGCCGCCGGTGCAGCGCCGCCCGGCCGGGCGGGTCCAGCAGCCCGGCGGCCACCTCGGCCAGGTACGGCGACACCGGCGCCAGCTCGCCCTCGTGGTGGGTGACCAGGCCCGCCTCGGCCAGCTCGTCCACGCCGGCGCCGAGGACGGCGGCGGTGGCCGGGCGGCCCAGCAGGCCGAGCGCGGCCATCGCGGTGCGGGCCGGGCGGGTCAGGTCGGCCAGGGCGGCGGCCACCGCGTACTCCACCTGGGCCGCCTCCCCGGTCAGGTCCGCGCCCTGCCGGCTGGCGCTCGCTCCGCTCGCGCGGCCCCCGGGGCCTGGGAGGCGCCGTCTTCCCTCGTCGCTTCGCTCCTCAGTCCAGACGGCGCCGGCCCCGGGGCTGCCGTGGGCGGCCGCGTGCCGAGCCAAAGTCTCCACCGCCAGGGGTACGCCGCCGGCCCGGCCCACCACGGCGGCCACCGCGACCGGGTCGAGGCCGGGCGCGACCCGGTGGGCCAGCTCGGTGGCCGCCTGGGCGTCCAGCGGCGGCACGGTCAGCCACCCGGCCGCGGCGGCGCGCAGGGCCGGCACCGCGTCCGGGGGCAGCCGGTGCGGGGTGCGCAGCGCCACCACCATCCGGCAGTGCGCCGCCAGCCGGGGCAGCGCCGACAGGGTGGCCGGGTCGGCCCACTGCAGGTCGTCCAGGATCAGCAGCCCGCCGCGTACCCGGGACCGGACGGCCTCGGCGAGCAGCGCCGGGTCGGCGGCGGGCAACCGGACGCGGACCGCGCGGGTCAGCGCGAACGCCGGCACCGCCTGCAGCATGGCCAGGCCGCCGCCGGCGAACACCGGCCCGCGGAACGCCGCCCCCAGCTGGGTCAGCACGGTGCTGCGCCCGCTACCGGGGCCGCCGGCGACGACGACCAGGCCGGGCGCGGCCAGCAACGCGGTCGCCTCCTCGACCAGGGCGCCGGGCCGCGTGGCAGCGGGCGCGTGACGCACGTGGGCCTCCGTCATGGGACCGTGGCACGAACATGGGATCCTGCGCCGGCAGGATATTCATAGTGTGGAGCCGGCAGGAGGGACACCAACACCATGAGCGAGCACGACCGCTGGAACCATGTCATTGTCGCCGACCGTACCGCCGGCTGACGAGTCATGGGACCAGGTCCGCTCAGCGCCCGAGTAGCCGCGCTGTGTGACGAGGTGGGCCCACGGGTGGGCCCACCTGCCCAGACGCAGGTACTCGGCGTGCGCAGGCGGCTGGACGAGCCGCTCCGGGTGGCCATCGCCGGCCGCCTGAAAGCCGGAAAGTCGACACTTGTGAACGCACTCATCGGCCGCCGGGTCGCCCCTACCGAAGTGGGCGAATGCACCCGGATCGTCACGCAGTTCCGGTACGGCACCGCCGACCGGGTCGACGTGATGCGCCGCGACGGATCGCGGGTCAGCCTGCCGCTGGACGAGTCGGGCATGATCCCGCAGCGGCTCGGCGTGGCCCGCCACGACATCTCGTACGTCGACGTCACCCTCACCAGCGACCACCTGCGCGAGCTGACCGTGGTCGACACGCCCGGGCTGTCCTCGACGAACACCTCGGTCAGCGCCGGCGCCCGCCGGTTCCTGTTCAACGAGGCGCCGATCGACGACGACATCGACGACGACTCCGTCGGGGCGATCTCCGGCGCGGAGGCCATCATCTACGTGTTCACCCAGTCGGTGCGCGACGACGACCTGCAGGCCCTGGAGGCGTTCCGGTCCATGTCGGCGCGGCTGGCCAGCAACCCGATCAACTCCCTCGGCCTGTTCAACAAGGTGGACAAGCTGGTCGCCGGCGTGTCCGACCCGTGGCCGGTGGCCGGGCCCCTCGCAGCCGACCAGACCAAGGTGCTGCGCCGGGTGGTGTCCGATGTGGTGCCCGTGGTCGGGCTGCTGGCCGAGACCACCGAGGCCGGCCGGCTCACCGCCGCCGACTGCGAGGCGCTGCGCGCGCTGGCCCAACTGCCGAACACCGAACGCCTGGTGCTGATGGCCTCGGTGGACCTGTTCACGTCGCGGGAGTGCACGGTGCCGCGCGAGCAGCGTGAGCGGCTGCTGCGCCTGCTCGACCTGTACGGCATCGGCTTCGCCATGGCGCAGCTGGCCGTCCGCCCCCAACTGGCCAGCGGCGACCTGGTCCGGATGCTGTTCCAGGCGTCCGGGTTCCCGCGGCTGCGGCACACCCTGGACCAGGCGTTCCGGTGGCGCACCGACGCCATCAAGGCCGGCTGGGCGCTGTCCAGCCTGGAGAAGGTGGCCAGCCACACCGAACGCCCCGCCGACCGGGAGCTGCTGCGCGACGCGATCGAACGGGTCCTGCAGCAGCCCGACTACCACCGGCTGCGGCTGCTGGAGGTGGCGCAGCTGGTCAGCACCGGCTCGGTGGAGCTGCCCGAACCGATGGAGCAGGAGCTGACCCGCCTGGCCCTGTCCACCGACCCGCAGTGGATCCTCAACCTGCCCACCGCCGGCACCGAGCAGCTGGTCAAGGCCGCGCTGGACGCGGCCACCCGGTGGCGGGTGTACGCGGTGGCCGGGGCCAGCCCGTCCCAGTCGCGGGTCGCCCTGGTCGCGCACCGCGGCTTCTACCTGCTCAGCCAGAAGATGCGGGGTACGGCATGAGCGCGCCCACCCCGTCGCCGGACGCCCTGGCCAAGCTGCTCACCAGCGCGGTGGACGCCTCCCTGGCGTTCCTGCGCAAGGCCGACCCGGACGCGGCCGGCGACCTGGACGCGGTCCGCCGCCGCGACGTGGGCCGGCCGTCCATCGTGGTCGTCGGCGAGACCAAGCGCGGCAAGAGCTCCCTGGTCAACGCGCTCATCGGGGTTCCCGCGCTGTCGCCTGTGGACGCGGCGGTGGCCACCGCCGCGTACCTGGAGTTCGTGCACGGCCCGGAGCACGCCGCGCGGGCCTGGCTGCCCGGCCGGGAGGACCCGGTGCCGCTGGGCCTTGCCGACCTGCGGGACTGGGCCACGCCGTTCGGGCGGCTGCCGGAGGGCACCCGGCCGCCGCGGCGCATCGAGGTGACCCACTCCGCGCCGCTGCTGCAGTACCTGAGCATGGTGGACACCCCGGCACCGGCGGGCTCGACCCGGTGCACGCCGAGGTGGCCCTGGACGCGGTCGAGCGGGCCAGCGCGCTGCTGTTCGTGGTGGACGCCGCCGCCCCGTTCGCCAAGCCGGAGCTGGAGTTCCTCATCGAGGCCAGCAAGCGGGTCAACTTCGTGGTGTTCGCGCTGACCAAGACCGACGCGTACCCGGGCTGGCGGACCATCCTGGAAGACGACCGGGCCCAGTTGCAGGCGCACGCGCCCCGCTTCGGGTCGGCACCCTGGTTTCCGGTGTCGGCGCGGCTGGCCGAACTGGCCATGACCATGCCGAGGGAGGCCGCCCCGGAGCTGATCCGCGAGTCCCGCATCGCCGAACTGCAACACGCCCTGATCGACCTGGCCGGCAAGGGCCACCTGCTGGCCCAGACCAACGTGCTGCGCGCGGTGCGCAGCGAGTTCATCCGGCTGGACCTGCAGGTCGGCGACCGGATGAAGGCCACCGACCCGGACCCGGGCGACATGGCCAAGGCCAAGGCCGACCGGGCCGCGCTGGCCGCCCGCAAGCGCACCGAGTCCCGGCAGTGGTCCCTCGCGCTGAACACCGAGACCCAGCGGGCCCGGGTGGAGGCCACCGGGCGGCTGCGCAACTACGTGACCGCCCTGCAGGAAGACTTCCTCAACAAGATCGAAAAGGGCAAGGGCGAGGAGATCAAGGGCCTGCCGCAGGAGGTCGACCGGGCGCTGCACGCCCTGTCCGTACGGCTCTCGCACGACCTGGAGTTCCGCTTCCGCAAGGTCGCCGAACGCACCCTGGCGCAGGTGTTCGGGCCGCACGAGCTGCAGTTCGTGCTGCGCCGGCTCAACGCCACCCTGCGGCACGCGCTGGCCACCAAGCCGCGCCGGGACGGCGGCGGACCCGACAACGTGATGATCGCGATGTCGGCCGGCGGAATGGCGTTCATGGCCGGGCGCGGCGCGGTCGCCGGCGCCTCCGCCCTCGGCGCCAGCGCGCTCATCGGCGGCAGCCTGCTCATCCCGGTCGCCGGGGTCGGCCTGGGCCTGGCCGCGGGGGCGTTCATCCTCTACCGCCGGCGGGTACAGACCGACCGGCAGCAGGCCCGGGTCTGGCTGCGCGAGGTGCTCGGCGAGGCCCGCGCCGCCCTGTCCGACGAGATCATGCACCGGTTCACCGACCTGCAGTACGCGCTGACCCTGGCCCTGGACGACGCCATCGAGCGCCGGCTGCAACAGCTCGACGCCCACATCGCCGAGATCGACAAGGCGCTGGCCGAAGACAAGGCCAGCCGGGCCAAGCGCAAGGCCGTCCTGCAAGCCGAACGCGACGGCCTGCGGGCCCGGGTCAAACAGGTCGACGAGGTTCTGGTACGGGCGCGGTCCCTCGCCCCGGCACGCCCCACGGAGGAGCAGACATGACCGATCACGAGTGGGACGAGTGGCCGGAGGACGCGGATCTCGAACCGGACGGCTTCGACGCCGAGGCCGAAACGGCTGATCTGGGCGGCTTCGACGAGCCGCTGGACGTCCCTGACCTTCCGGACCTGCCGAATGTTCCGGACGTTCCGGATCTGCCGGACCGGCCGGATCTCGCGGACGATCTGGAGGAGCCCGACGAGCCCGACCTGTCCGACGTGGACGAGCCGACTCTGGGCGAGCCCGACCTCGACGAGCAGGAGGCCGCGCTCGAGGACACCCCGGTCGGCGCCGACCCCGACCTGGACGCGCACGCCGACACGTACACCGAGCAGGTCTTCCCGCCCACCCTCGACCTGGACGCCCCCGAGCCGGTCGACGGGTTCCCGTGGACCGACCCGGCCACCCTCGGCCAGGCCCCGCTGCCCGACCCCGACGCCGCGTACCAGGACGGCCCGCCGGCCACCGACCTGGCCGCGTACGCCGGCGAGGAACCCCCGCCCGGCGCCGACCCGTGGACCGCCCTGGCCGCCTCCGAGGACCCGGCCACCAGCAGCCTGGCCCGCTGGTGGGCACCCGAGGCGTGAGCGCCCGCCATTCCCGTCGATCTTGAGGTTGTCAGGTGCCATATCGGGCATCTGGGCATGACAACTCCAAGATCGACCGCCGGGGAGAGGGCGCGGGGTATTCTCAGCGCATGACGCCGGATCTTCGGGAGGACACGGTCGCGATGCTCGCCGCGGCGGGGATTACCGTGACCGAGGAAGGTAAGGCGCGGGCGCGGGCGGAGTTGGCTGAGGTGGCCGCTCGGTGGACCCGGGAGCGGCGCGCGGCGCTGCGCGAGCAGGTCGGCCTGCCACCCGCCGCCGCCGCGTGAGCGACCGGCCCGTCCGGATCATCCTGGACGCGTCGGCCATCGTCGCCTTCACCCGCGGCTCCATCCACGTCGGCGAGGTCATCGCCGAGATCGACGACGAAGACGCCGCCATCGGCCTGCCGATCCTGTGCCTGGTCGAAGCCACCCGCGGCGCCGCCGACACCGACCGCCTCGACCTGCTGGTCAACCACCGCGCCAGCGTCCTGCTCGGCGACGACGGGGCCAGCTGGCAGGCGCTCGCGGCGACGTACGACATCGTCGGCCGGCTGGACGCCGCCTCGGCCGCGCTGGCCGCGATCGACCTGGACTGCGCCATCCTCACCGCCCACCCCGGCCTCTACGGCGGCCTGGCCGGCGGCGGCCCCATCATCCCGATCTGAAGGGCCGCGACCGTTGACCGCCTCGGTCGGTCCGGCTCGATGCCGGCGGCGGCGCGGCTGGACCATCCCGGCGCGCGATGCCGGCGGGGCGTCGGCGATGCTGTGGGCGTGGAGTACGTGTCCAGAGTGCCGCGACCGCCACTGGACGGGCTGATCGACGACCTCTACTACCTGGAGGGTGCGCCGCCGTACGCCCTGCTGACGCTGCCGCCCGCGCCGTCGGCGCTGCTCATCGTCAACCTCGGGGCGCCGTTCCGCATCCGCGCCAGCACCGACATCGAGACGGCCGAGTACGCCGACGGCTGCGTGGTCACCATGCCCACCCGCGCGTTCGAGTTCGGCTACCCACGCCGGACCCGGTCCGTCGGTGTGCACCTCAAGCCGTGGGGGCTGGCGCCGTTCCTGCCGATGCCCGCGGCCGAGCTGTGCGACCGGCCGGTGACGGTGGAGCAGGTTTGGGGCCGGCCCGCCGTTGCTGAGCTGCGAGACCGGCTGGCCACGGCGGACGGACCGCACGAGATGCTGACGCTGCTGGAGGAGGAGCTGATGCGACGGCTGTGCGAGACCGCCGGCCTGGGGCTGGTCCGCCATACGAGCAGGGTCATCGCGGCGACCAGCGGGGGCGTGGCGATCGGCGACCTGAGCGTGGCAGCCGGTGTCAGCAGCACTCATCTGGCACAGCGGTTCAAGGAGCTCATCGGCGTCACGCCGAAGCGGCTGGCCCGCACCTACCGCTTCACCGCCACCGTGTTCGCGATCAACCCCGCCGGACCGATCGACTGGGGCGACCTCGCCGCGGGCGCAGGCTACTTCGACCAGGCCCACTTCAGCCACGAGTTCCGGGCGTTCACCGGGCTCACGCCGACCCGGTACGTCGAAGTCCGGCAGCGGTTCCTGCGCGAACATCCCGGCCACGTATTTGACGGCTGGCCGCTGCCGGCCGATTGATTTCTTACAAGAGCGACAGCTCACGAAACGCTAATTTGAGGGCAACCCAAAGCAGAGGAGAGCCCCGTGGGCAAGGTGGTCATGTACGCCTCGGTGTCGGTGGACGGCTTCATCGCGGACGAGAACGACCAGCCCGGACCGCTGTTCGACTGGTTGACCAGCGGTGACGTCCCATTGGACGAGAGCGGCGTAGTGAAGGTGTCGCAGACGTCCTACGACTACACCCGGCCGTACTGGGACCAGATCGGGGCGACAATCGCCGGCCGCCACGTCTTCGACATGACGGACGGCTGGGACGGGAAGCCTCCGGGCGGGGTCGACCACGTGGTCGTCGTGACGCACCGGCCGGCGCCCGAGGGCTGGGACCCCGAGGCGCCGTTCCACTTCGTCGACGGCGTCGAGGCAGCCATGGCCAAGGCGCAGGAGCTCGCCGGTGACCGCACAGTCGAGGTCGCCGCTGGCGACGTCGGTGGCCAGGTGCTTGCCGCGGGCCTGATCGACGAGGTGCGCATGGACGTCGTACCCGTCGTGTTCGGGTCCGGCAAGCGCTACTTCGGGTCGGTCGACGCGCAGCACCTGTTGGAGGATCCTGACGTGGTGATTCAGGGCAACCGGGTGCTTCACCTGCGTTTTCGGGTGCGCCGTTGACCAATACGGGGATCGCTCAAGGGATCAGAGGGTGAGGACGATCAGCACGATGAGTGCGATCGCCACCATCGCTCCCAGGGCGACCGTCCACACCAGAGTGGGTTCCTCGTACCAGGCGCGGCGGGGGGCCATGGCCGGCGGGCGGGGCGGGGCCACCGGGATCCGCGGCGGGGAGATCGGGGTGGCGCTCACCGGGGGCGCGGACTGCCGGGCGGCCATCGGCGGGGCCGACGGGCGGGCGATCACGGGCGGGCGCGGCGGGGCCACCGGCGGGCGGGACGGGGCGGTGGGCTGGCGGGACTGCGGGGCCACCGGGCGGGGCACGCCGGAGTGCACCGGCCCGGCCGCCGCGGCCGGCCCGCCGAAGAACAGCGCGCCCTCGGCGACCACCGTCTCCGGCTGCTCCAGTGTGGTCGGTGCGACGCCGAGCTCGGTGTGCAGCAGGTGCGCCGCGAGCGGGATCCGGCTGGAGCCGCCGACCAGGAAGATGCCGACCAGGTCGGATGGGGCCAGCCGGGCCGCGGTGATGGTCTGGGCCAGGCAGTGCACGGTCTGTATCAGGTACCGCCGGATCAGCGCGTCGAACTCGTCCCGGGTGATGTGCGCGGAGATGTCCAGGGCGGGCAGGTGCACGTCCGCGCTGGTCGTACGGGACAGCATCTCCTTGGCGCCGCGCACGTCGTCGTACAGCAGGGCACGCTGGCGGCGCTGCCCCGGGTCGGCCGGGCTGACCAGGCTGTTCCACAAGGTGGTGCGGCTGTCGGAGTAGCCGCGGCCGAGGTGCTCCACGAGCGCCTGGTCGAAGTCCAGGCCGCCCAGGTCGGACAGGCCGAACTCGGCGAGCACGTCGAAACCCGTCGGGGTACGCCGTACCACCGTCGCGTCGAACGTGCCGCCGCCCAGGTCGTAGATCGCCAGCGCGCGCCCCACCGGCATGGCGCTGCCGAGCACCGCGGTGTAGTACGACGCCGCGGCGACCGGCTCGACGACCAGCCGCGGGGTGGGCAGCCCGGCCGCGCGCGCCGACTCGACCAGCACCGCGCGGCGCCGCTCGCCCCACCGGGCCGGGTGGGTCATCCGCAGTTCCTCACACGCCCCGCCCAGGTGCCGCTGCGCCTCGGCGCCGATGTAGCGCAGCACCGCGGCGATCACCTGCGGCACCGACAGCTCCTGCTCGCCGAGCAGCACCACGCCGTCGTCGACGCGCCGCTTCGGGTTGGGCTCGAACCGGGCCGGGTCCAGGCGGGCGGAGCGTTCCGCGTCGCGGCCGACCAGCAGCCGCCCGTCCGGGTTCAGGTAGACGGCGGACGGCAGCAGCGGCGAACCGTCGAACAGCAACGGCCGGGCCCGCCCGTCGGCGGCGCGGACCATCGCGACCGTGTTCGACGTGCCGAAGTCGATGCCGAGCACCCGCATGGCCGTCACCCTACCGTCGCCCGTCCCATGCATACTGCGGGCGGTGAAGCGCGAGGAGTGAGCTTCGACGGCCCGCAGCCCGCCGCGGGCGAGCCCCGCAGTCGCGAACGAAAGGCAGACTCGGTGACGACGTACCTGGACTCGCCGGTGCCGTTGGCGTTCGCGCATCGCGGTGGCGCCGCGGAGGGCGACGAGAACACCGCCGAGGCGTTCGCGCGGGCGGTCGGCCTCGGCTACCGGTACGTCGAGACCGACGTGCACGCCACCTCGGACGGGGTGGCGGTGGTGTTCCACGACCCGACCCTGGACCGGGTGGCCGGGCAGGCCGGGCGGATCGACCGGATGCGCTGGGCGGACCTTTCGACCGTGCGGGTGGGCGGGGCGGCCGCCGTACCCCGGCTGGACGAGGTCCTGGCGGCGTGGCCGCGGGTGCGGTTCAACATCGACGTGAAGGCCGACACCGGCATCGCGCCCACGGTCGAGACGGTGCGCCGCGCGGGCGCGGGTGGACGGGTGCTGCTGGCCTCGTTCAGCGACGCCCGGCTGGCCCGCCTGCGTACCCTCGCCGGACCGGACGTGGCCACGTCGCTGGGCATGCGGGCGGTGGCCCGGCTGCGCGTGGCGTCGCTGACCGGGCGGCGGCTGATGCTGCCGGCGTCGGCGGTGGCGGCGCAGGTCCCGGTCCGGTACGGCCGGATGCGGGTGGTCGACCGCCGGTTCGTGGCGCACGCCCACAAGCTCGGCCTGCAGGTGCACGTGTGGACGATCGACAACCCCGCCGAAATGCACGAGTTACTTGATCTTGGGGTTGATGGCATCATGACCGATCGCGTCGACGTGTTACGCGACGTCTATGTCCAACGGGGCGTGTGGCACGAAGGGGCCGAGTGACGACTATCGCGACCAGCACCCGCAACGAGCGGACCGGCTGGTACTTCTACGACTGGGCCAACTCGGCGTTCTCCACCACCGTGGTGACGGTCTTCCTGGGGCCGTTCCTGACCGCGGTCACCGAGCAGGCCGCGGGCTGCGCGCTGGGCGCCGAGGACTGCGACCGCGACGTGCACCCGTTCGGCATCACCGTGGCCGCCGGCTCCTACTTCCCGTACCTGGTCTCGCTGTCGGTGTTCCTGACCGTGTTCGTGCTGCCGGTGATGGGTGCGGTCGCCGACCGGTCGGCGCACAAGAAGCGGCTGATGGCCGGGGCGGCGTTCATCGGGGCGGCCGCGACGATCGCGATGGCGTTCGTGACCGGCGAGCGCTACCTGCTCGGCGGCGTGCTGTTCCTGATCGCGAACATCGCGTTCGGCGCGAGCATCGTGGTCTACCACTCGTTCCTGCCGCAGCTGGGCGGGCCGGACGAGCGGGACCGGATCTCCAGCCGCGGCTGGGCGCTGGGCTACCTGGGCGGGTTCGTGCTGCTCGCGCTCAACCTGGTGGCGGTGCAGATGTTCGGCATCGCCGACGACGACCAGCGCACCCTGGACATCGCCCGCTGGTGCATCGTGTCCGCCGGCGTGTGGTGGGCGGGGTTCACCCTGGTGCCGCTGCGCTGGCTGCGCGAACACCCGGCCACCGACCACCCCAGCACGGGCGGCAGCGTGCTGACCGACGGGTTCCGGCAGCTGTGGCGCACCGTGCGCGGGCTCAAGGCGTACCCGTTGACGCTGTTCTTCCTGCTCGCGTTCCTGATCTACAACGACGGCATCCAGACGGTGATCGCGCTGGCCAGCCAGTTCGGCAGCGAGGAGCTGAACCTCTCCACCAACACGCTGATCATCACGATCCTGATCGTGCAGTTCCTCGGCTTCGGCGGCGCGCTGATGCTGGGCAAGGTGGCCGAGCGGATCGGCGCCTGGAAGACCGTGCTGATCAGCCTGGTGCTGTGGACCGGGGTGATCGTGGCCGCGTTCCAGCTGCCCGCGGAGGCGCCGGTGCCGTTCATGATCCTGGGCGCGTGCATCGGCATCGTGCTGGGCGGCAGCCAGGCGCTGAGCCGATCCCTGTACAGCCAGCTGATCCCGAAGGGCAAGGAGGGCGAGTTCTACGGCTTCTACGAGATCAGCGACAAGGGCACCAGCTGGCTCGGGCCGCTGCTGTTCGGCATCGTCAACCAGGTGACCAACAGCTACCGCACCGGCATTTTCGCGCTGCTCATCTTCTTCGTCGTCGGTTTCGTGCTGCTGTTGATGGTGCCGATGCGGCGGGCCATCGTGGCGGCCGGCAACACACCGCCGCGGGTGCTGTAAGCGTTAGGGTCGCTCATGGAGCGTTTCGTGCAGGCGGTGCCGCCCCCCGCCGACCCGTACGCCGGTGACCCCCTGCTGCGCGCGTGGCTCGAACGCGTGCTCGGCCCGGCCGGCCACGCCGCCGCCAAGGACCGCCTGGCCACGCTGGCCGCCGACGTCGCCGGGCCGCTGCGCGCCGCGCACGCCGACGCCGAGGCGCACCCGCCGACCCTGGTGCGGTACGACCCGTGGGGGGCCCGGGTGGACCGGATCGACACGTCGGCGGGCTGGCAGGTCCAGCGCGCGGCCGCCGCCCGGCACGCGGTGGTGGCCCTGCCGTACCTGGCCGAGGCCCGCGGCACCTGGGGCGCCGCGGCGCGGGTCGTGCAGCACGCCCTCCTGCACCTGTACGGGCCGGAGTCGGCCACCTTCTCCTGCCCGGTGGCGATGGCGGACGGCGCCGCCGCGCTGCTGTCCCGGCCCGAGGTGGACCCGTCGGTCCGCGCGCGATGGCTGCCCCACTGGTGTCCACCGACCCGGACGAGGCGATCACCAGCGGCCAGTGGATGACCGAGTCGCAGGGCGGCTCCGACCTGTCCCGCTCGTCCACTGTGGCCTCCTATGAGGACGGTGGCTGGCGGCTGGCCGGCGAGAAGTGGTTCTGCTCGGCCGCCGACTCGGCGATCGGGATCGCGCTGGCCCGACCGGTCGACGCGGGTCCGGGCAGCCGCGTGCTCGCGCCGTTCCTGATCCCCCGTCACCAGGAAGGGGTCCGCGTCCACCGCCTGAAGGACAAGCTCGGCACCCGGGCGCTGCCCACCGCCGAGATCGGGCTGCGCGACGCGCACGCCGAGCCGCTCGGCGACCCCACCCGGCCCGGCCTGACCCGCGCGATGACCCTCGTCGTGGTCACCCGCGTGCACAACGCCGCGGCCGCCGCCGGGGGCATGCGCCGCGGCCTGGCGTACGCGCTGGCGTTCGCCGCCCAGCGCCGGGTCGCCGGTGGGCTGCTCGCCGACTCGCCGCTGCACCGGGCCACCCTCGGCACCCTCGCCGTCGACGCGGCCGGCGCGTTCGCCCTGGCCGCGCACGCGTTCGAGCTGCTCGGCCGCGTCGAGGTGGGCGCCGACCCGTACGCCGCCGCCGAACTGCGCATCGTCGCCCCGCTCGCCAAGCTCGTCACCGGCCGGCTCGCCGTGGCCTCCGCCAGCGAATACGTGGAAAGCTTCGGCGGCGCCGGCTACGTCGAGGACACCGGCGTGCCCCGGCTGCTGCGCGACGCCCAGGTCCTGCCGATCTGGGAGGGCACCACCAACGTGCTGGCCCTGGACGCGCTGCGCGCCGTCGTACGGGACGACGCGGCCACCCCGCTGCTCGCCCGCCTGGACGCGGCCCTCGGCACCGCCCGCGGACTGTCCCCGTCGCTCGCGCAGACCATCGCCACCGCGGCCACCGCGCTGCGCGAAGAGCTCGCCACGGCCCAGGAGGACCCGGCCGCCGCCGGCGTCGTCGCCGGGGCACGCGGGCTGGCCTTGCGCATGGGGTACGCCCTGGCGGCCGCCCTGCTGGTCGAGCACGCCACCTGCGGGGACGAGCAGTCCGAGGCGGCCGCCCGGCTCTGGACCCGCCGCTGGCTCCGCCACGAGGACGTCGCCGTCGACGCCCACCACGCCCTAGACACCCTCGCCTGACCTCAGTGCAAGGAAGGGCACCCTATTAACGCATTCTGCATAGGAAGGGCCCCCTCCTAACGCCTGGGCGTAGCCTGGGGCGGGTGCGGATCGGATTTGGCGCGCCCGTGTCCGGCTCCTGGGCCACGCCGGACAACATGGTCCGCGTCGCCCGGCGGGCCGAGGAGCTCGGCTACGAGTCGCTGTGGACGTTTCAGCGGCTGGTGTCCCCGGCGGACGGCCACTGGGGCGAGATGTACCGCAGCGTCCACGACCCGATCGTGACCATGGCGTACCTGGCCGCCCACACCTCCCGGGTACGGCTGGGCGTGGCGGTGCTCAACGCCCCGTTCGTGGCGCCGGTGATCCTGGCCAAGCAGTTGGCCTCCGTCGACGTGGTGTCCGGGGCCGGCTCGACGTGGGGTTGGGCGCCGGCTGGTCGGCCGAGGAGTTCGCCGCGGTGGGCGCCGACCCGGCGCACCGGGGCCGGCGGGTCGAGCAGGCCGTCGCCGCCATCCGCACCCTGTGGACAGAGGATGTGGACTACGCCGGCACCCGGGTACGGATGGACCCCCGGCCGGTGCAGCGGCCGTACCCGCCGATCCTGCTCGGCGGCACGGCGCCGGCGGCGTTGCGCCGGGTGGGGCGGGTCGCGGACGGGTGGATCAGCGGCAGCCGCGCCGACCTGGCCACGTTCGGCGAGGCGGTGGCGGTCGCCCGCGGCGCCGCGCAGCGGGCCGGCCGGGACCCGGACGTGCTGCGCTTCGTGGCCCGCGGCTCGGTACGGGTACGCCCGGCGGGCGATCCGGAGCAGCGGCTGCTGACCGGCACCCTCGATAAGATCCGGGCCGACTTCGACGTGATCGCGCAGCAGGGCGTCACGGAGCTGTTCGTCGACCTGAACTTCGACGAGCAGATCGCCTCCCCGGATGCCGACCCGGCGGCGTCCATGGCCCGCGCCGAGGAGGTTCTGGAGGCGCTAGCGCCCCGATAGCCGGCGGGCGCGGGCGGCCCAGAGGGTGTACGCCGGGTCGCGGTCCAGGTTGTGGCGGTCCCGGTCGTAGCGGCGGGTGGTCCGCGGGTCGGCGTGACCCATGGCGTCCTGGACGTCCTCCAGCGGTACGCCTTCGGCGCGGGCGGCGGTGGCGAAGGCGTGCCGCAGCGAGTGCGGGGACAGCTTGGCCCAGGCGGGGATGCGGGCCTGCTGGGCGTACCGGCGGACCAGGCGGAACATCGCGTGCCGGTCGAGGCGGGCGCCGCTGGCGGTGACGAACAGGGCGGCCGCGGCGTCCGCGTCCGGGCGGGTGGCCAGGTACGCGTCGAGGGCGGCCGACGTACCCGGGGTCAGGGCCCGGCGGCGCGGCTTGCCGCCCTTGCCGACGAAGCGCACGCTGCGGTGGCCGCGCTCGTACCCGATGTCGTCGAGGTTGAGCGAGACCAGTTCGCCGACGCGCAGCCCCAGGTCGGCCAGGAAGGTGAGCGCGGCGCGGTTGCGGGCGGCGAGCGGGCCGGTGTCGGCGTCGGCGGCGGCCAGCAGCGTGTCGACCTCGGCCGGGGTCAGGCCGACGGTGGCGGAGTGGTCGCGGGCCACCTTGGGCCGGTCGGCGGCGGAGACCGGGTTGGCCTCGACGGCGCGCAGCTTGGCCAGGAAGGCGTACCAGCTGGACAGCGCGGACAGCTTGCGGGCGACGGTGGCCACGGTCAGCGGGCGCCCGCCGCGCGGTTCGACGGTGCTCTCCAGGTCCCGGCCGTACGCGTTGACGTCCAGGAACGTGGCGCGCAGCGGGTCGAGGCCGCGGCCGGCGCACCAGGCCAGGTAGCCGGCGATGTCCCGCCGGTACGCGTCCCGGGTGTGCTCGGACAGCCGCCGGTTGCGCAGCCACGCCTCGGTGAAGTCGACACCGTCCCCCACAGCGGGCAGAGCGGACGCCGGGACAGCCGGATGCATGGGGAAGATCCTGACACACCCGGTCAGGTATCGGCGGTAGGTTCGGCGGCGTGCGAGCGAGCCGCCTGCTGTCCCTGCTGCTGCTCCTGCAGACCCGCGGCCGGATGACCGCGCAGGAGCTGTCGGACGAGCTCGAGGTGTCGGTGCGCACCATCTACCGGGACGTCGAGTCGCTGGGCGCCGCGGGCGTGCCGGTGTACGCCGACCGCGGCCCCACCGGCGGCTACCAGCTGCTGGACGGCTACCGCACCCGGCTGACCGGGCTGACCGTCGACGAGGCCGAGACGCTCTTCCTGTCCGGTGTGCCCGGCCCGGTCGCCGAGCTGGGCCTGGGCGCGGTGCTGACGGCGGCGGAGCTGAAGCTGCGCGCGTCGCTACCCACCGAGTTGGGCGCGCGGGCCGGGCGCATCCGGGACCGTTTCCACCTGGACGCGCCCGGCTGGTTCCGCCGCGACGAGCACACCCCGCACCTGGCCGTGCTGGCCGACGCGGTGTGGAACGAGCGCCTCGTGCAGGCCCGCTACCTGCGGTGGAAGGCGCCGCGGGAGGTGACCCGCACGCTCGCCCCGCTCGGCGTGGTACTCAAGGCCGGCCGCTGGTACCTGGTCGCCAGGGCCAAGGAGCGGGTCACCGCGTACCGGGTCAGCAACTTCCTGGCGGTGGACCCGCTCGAGGAGGGGTTCGGCCGGCCGGCGGGCTTCGACCTGGCCGAGTTCTGGCAGGAGTGGGCCCAGCGGTACGAGGACAACCTCTACGCCGCGGTCGCCGAGGTGCGCATGACGGTGGCGGCGCTGGCCCGGATGCCGTTCATCTTCCCGCCTGGCATGTCCCGGGCGGCGACCGCCGGCGCCGGGCCGCCCGACGCGGCCGGCTGGCTGCGCACGACCGTGCCGATCGAGTCGGCGGTGCACGGGCACATGGAGCTGCTCAAGCTCGGCGCCGAGGTGGAGGTGCTTGGGCCGCCGGAGTTGCGGGCACTGTTCACGGAGACGGCGCGGGGGCTACGGACAACCTACCTGGAGGGGACATGACGCTCCCTACCGACATGAAGGCACACAACGAGGCACTGATCGCCCAGTTCCGGGCCAACGGCGGCACCGCGCCGCAGGGCCGGTCGCTGCTGCTGCTCACCACCACCGGCGCCCGTACGGGCCAGCCGCGTACGACGCCGATGATGGCCATCCGGTACGACGACCGGCTGCTGGTGGTCGCCTCCAACGCGGGTGCCCCGAAGCATCCGGACTGGTACCGCAACCTGGTGGCCGACCCGCGAGTCACCGTCGAGTTCGAGGGCGAGGCGTACGCCGCGCGGGCCGCCGTGCCGCGCGGCGAGAACCGGGACCGGATCTTCGCCTGGGTGGTCGACCGGTACCCGTTCTTCGCCGACCACCAGGCCAAGGCCGGCCGCACCATCCCGGTGGTGCTGCTGGAACGGACGTACGCCGCGTAGTCAGGCGTGCGGGCCGGCGGTCACCTCGCCGAGGGTCAGCGACGGTGTGCCCTCCAGGATCTCCCCCACCCGCTCGACCTGCTCCTGCAGCGCCCGCCGCCGGGCCGCGCTCAGCGTGCCGAACGCCTCCACGGTGACGTGGATCCGCCGCCCCGCCCGGCGCTGGTGCCACACCCCGGCGACGGTGCCGCCGACCAGCAGCACCGGGAAGTTGCCGGCCTGCCCGCGGGCCAGCGCCCGGGTGCCGGCCCGGCCGGGAAACACCAGCTCGCGCGGGTGGCAGCCGACCCCGTACGCGTCGAAGTAGGGCAGCAGCCGCACCCCGCCCGCCGGGGCGTCCGGCAGGTCGGCGTCGCCGGCGTTCACCCAGCCGCCGTCGACCCGCTCCAGGTCCAGGGAGGCGAACAGGCGCTCCGCCCACTTCGGCGAGATCGCCAGCCACTTCGCGAAATGCGCGGGCTGCGCCGGCCCGTACCCGTGCAAATAGCGCTGGACCAGCGCGGACAGCGCGGCGTCGGTGTCCATCGGGCGGAAGCCCGGCAGCCAGCGCGCGGGGCTGGTGTAGGTGGTCTGGCGGCCGCGCTCGGGGCCGAAGCACATCGCGCCGCGCTGGGACGCGGCCGCCATCGCGGCGGTCCAGCGCGGCCACTTCTCGCCGCCGAACATCTCCACGACCTTGTCGCCGGCCCACGGCCCGGTGCCCGCCACCACGGCCGCGGTCAGCTCCTGCCTGGTCAGCTCGGCGTCGGCCAGCGCGCCGCCCACGGCCGCCACCACCTCATCGACCTGGTCGGGCTTGAGCAGCGCCGACTCGTACGCGGGCGCCGGCAGCGCGGACAGCGCACCGGTCCACATCGGCAGGTCCGCGGCGGGCAGCAGATGGACGGTGCCGCGCGGCCCGCGGGTCTTGACCAGCGTGCGGTCCACCCACAGGGCCTGCCTGACCTGGGTACGGGTGACGCCCGCGACCCGGATGCCGACGGACACCTCGGCGGCGGACATCACCTGGGCGTGCGCCCCACACATCGCGCCCACCACGTCGGCGAGCCGGTCGGCGCTGGCCGGGGTCGCGAGCCGGTGCCGCTCCAGCCGCCGCGCGCACACCAGGTCCCAGGTCATGCGAGCACCTTGCCGAAGAACGCCTTGATGTCGGCGGCGTGCGCCACCGGCTCCTCCATGGCCACGAAGTGCCCGCCCGGGTTGCCTTCCGGCCAGTGCACGATCGTGTTGTGCTTGTCGGCCAGGCGGCGGAACAGCGCCGGGCCGCCGCCGTAGACGCCGCTGGGCACCCGGGCCTGGCCCTGCGGCCAGGTGGTGTGCGTGGTGTCGTACATCGGCCAGGACGAGGTGCCGAAGGTGCCGGTGAACCAGTACACGCTCAGGTTGGTCAGGAACAGGTCCCGGTCGACCACGTCGAAGAAGTCGTGGAACTTCTGGGCGTGCCAGGCCAGCGCGGCGGCCGGCGAGTCGTGCCAGCCGTACGCCATGGTCTGCGGCGCGGCCCGCAGCAGCGCGTGGTGGTCCACGCCGGCGCCGGCCCAGCCCATGATCACCTCGTACTCGGCCTTCTCGTTCGCCGTCATGTCGGCCACGTCCGCCTCCGTCGGGAAGCCCAGGCCACCGTCGATGTGCACGCCGACCACGTGCTCAGGATCCACCACCGCCACCTCCGGGGCCACGTACGCGCCGAAGTCGCCGCCCTGGGTGCCGTACCGGTCGTAGCCGAGGCGGCGCATCAACTCCGCCCACATCCGGGCCACCTTGTTGACGCTGAAGCCGGCCTCCGGCGCCTGGGAGAACCCGAACCCGGGCACCGACGGCACCACCACGTGGAAGTCCGCCAGCAGTTCCGGGATGACCCGGACGAACTCGACGAAAGTGTTGGGCCAGCCGTGGGTGAGGATCAGCGGCAGCGCGTCCGGGTTCGCCGAGCGGACGTGCAGCAGGTGCACCCGCAGCCCGTCGATCTCGGTGGTGAACTGCGGGAACGCGTTCAGCTCCGCCTCCCGGGCGCGCCAGTCGTACCCGGTGCGCCAGTACTCGGCCAGCTCGCGCAGGTGCTCCACCGGCACGCCGCGGCTCCACTGGTCTCCCGGCAGCTGACCCGCCCAGCGTGTACGGGCCAGCCGTTCGCGCAGGTCGTCGACGTCGGCTTGGGGAATCTCGATGCGGAATGGCGTCATGCGGACCACGCTACGACCGATGTAGGTCAGGATCTGTCACACATGGAGGGCATCATCGAACGCATGACGTCCGGCCGGCTGTTGACGCTGCTGTCCCTGCTGCAGACCCCGCGCGAGTGGCCCGGCAGCGAGCTGGCGCAGCGGCTCGGGGTCAGCCTGCGCACCATCCGCCGCGACGTGGACCGGCTGCGCGAGCTCGGCTACCCGGTGCAGGCCACGATGGGCGCGATCGGCGGGTACCGGCTGGTGGCCGGCAAGGCCATGCCGCCGCTGCTGCTGGACGACGACGAGGCGGTCGCGATCGCGGTCGGCCTGCGTACGGCCGCCAGCCACGCGGTCGAGGGCATCGAGGAGGCGTCGGTGCGGGCCCTGGCCAAGCTGGAGCAGGTGCTTCCCTCCCGGCTGCGGCACCGGGTCGGCACCCTCGGCGCGGCCACCGTCCCGCTGACCACCTGGGAGCCGCCCACCGTCGACCCGTCCCGGCTGACCGTGCTGGCCGGCGCGATCACCGGCCACGAGCGGCTGCGGTTCAGGTACCGGTCGCACGAGGGCACCGAGACCGACCGGCTGGTCGAGCCGCACCGCCTCGTCTCCGCCGGCCGCCGCTGGTACCTGGTCGGCTACGACGTCGAGCGCGGCGACTGGCGGATGTTCCGGGTGGACCGGGTACGCGAGCCGCGGCCGACCGGGGTACGGGTGCCGCCGCGCCCGCTGCCCGCGCAGGACGCCGCCGCGTACGTCACCGCGCAGCTGACCAGGTTCGCCCCGGTCTACCGGGCGGTGGCCACCCTGCACGCCCCGATCGAGCAGGTCGCCGGCCGGGTCGGCGACTCGCCCGGCGACCTGGTGCCGATCGACGCGCACTCCTGCCGGCTCAACAGCCACACCGACACCCTGCAGTGGCTGGCGTCCCGGCTGGTGATGCTCGGCTGCGAGTTCGAGGTGCACGAGCCGCCGGAGCTGATCGCGCACCTGCGCGAGATCGCCGGCCGGGTCGGCCGCTCGGTGCATATGTGAGCAAGCTAAACGCCGGAGTATGGTCCGCCATCAAGGTCGGCCCGGCACACTCATGGCATGGGTGAGATCGAACCGGCCGCCGCGCTGGAACTGCTGGTGGATGGCAACAAGCGGTTCGTGGCCGGGCATCGGCTGCACCCGCACCAGGACGCCGACCGCCGCACCGCGCTGGGCGCGGCCCAGAAGCCGTTCGCGGTGCTGTTCGGCTGCTCCGACTCCCGGCTCGCCGCCGAGATCATCTTCGACCGGGGGCTCGGCGACCTGTTCGTGGTGCGCACCGCCGGCCACGTGCTCGGGCCGGAGGTGCTGGGCAGCATCGAGTACGCCGTGGCCGCCCTGGACACCCCGCTGATCGCGGTGCTCGGCCACGACTCGTGCGGCGCGATCGCGGCCGCGCTGGACGCGGTGCGGCACGGCACCACCCCGGACGGGTTCATCCGCGACGTGGTGGAGCGGGTGATGCTCAGCGTGCTCGCCGTGCGCTTCCAGGCCCTGACCGACGCCGACGCCGCCGTCGAGGAGCACATCCGGTACACCACCGACATGCTGGTGCAGCGCTCAGCGGTGATCGCCGACCGGCTCGCCGAGGGCCGGCTCGGCGTGGTCGGCCTGTCGTACCGGCTCGGCGAGGGCACCGTACGCCAGGTGGCCGCTCACGGCGTGTAGGCGAACCGGTCGACGGCCGCGCGCAGGGACTGCGCCAGGCCCGGGTGGCCGGCGCCGTGCCCGGCGTCGTCGACGACCACCAGCTGCGCGTCCGGCCACGCCTGGGACAGCTCCCACGCGTCGTCCAGCGGGCTGCTCACGTCCATCCGCCCGTGGACCAGCACGCCGGGGATCCCGGCCAGCCGCTTCGCGTCGCGCAGCACCTCGTCGTCGTCCAGCCAGGCGTCGTGCCGCCAGTAGTGGGTGACCAGCCGGGCGAAGACCATCCGGAACGCCGGGTCGTCGTACCGGGGGTCGGGCTTGTGGTCGGCCCGGATGGCGACGTGCGTGTCCTCCCACCGGCACCACTCCCGGGCGGCGTGCTCGCGCACCGCCGGGTCCGGGTCGGCCAGCATCTTCGCGTACGCGTCGACCAGCCGGCCGTCCCGCTCGGCCGGCGGCACCGCGTCCCGGAAGCGGGCCCACTGCGCCGGGAAGATCCGCCCCATCGCGCGGGTGATCCACTCGACGTTGCGCCGGGTGGTGACCGCGACGCTGAACAGGACCAGCTGGCTGACCCGCTCGGGGTGCCGCTGCGCGTACGCCGTGCCCAGCGTGGAGCCCCACGAGCCGCCGAACACCAGCCACCGGTCCACGCCCAGGTGGCGGCGCAGCAGCTCGATGTCGCCGATCAGGTGGTGGGTGGTGTTGACGCTCAGGTCGGTGGCCGGGTCGCCGGCGCTGGGCGTGCTGCGCCCGCAGCCGCGCTGGTCGAAGAGCACCACCCGGTACGCCGCCGGGTCGAAGAAGCGCCGCCAGTACGGCGAGCAGCCCGACCCGGGGCCGCCGTGCAGCACCACCGCCGGCTTGCCGTCCGGGTTGCCGCACGTCTCCCAGTAGACGAGGTTGCCGTCGCCGACGTCGAGCATGCCGCTGTCGTAGGGCTCAGTCATGCCTTCAATCTAACAGTGCTGTTATTTTTGTCGAGTGAGCACCCTTCCGGAACGCGAAGCGGTCGGCACCCTGATGCGGCACGTCCTGGAGCTGCTGGACGGCGACGTCGCCACGGTCTACCGCGACGCCGGCGTGCCGGACTACCGGCCGCGCTTCTCCCCGCCGTCCGGGCCCTGGTCGCCGCCGGCCCGATGTCGATCCGCGCCCTGGCCGGCGCCGTCGGCGTGACCCACTCGGCGGCCAGCCAGACCGTCGCCCAGATGGCCAAGGCCGGCTACGTCACCCTGGAGCCCGGCACAGACGCCCGCCAACGCATCGTCCACCTCACCCCAGGACCCACGCCCTACTCCCGCTCATCCAGGCCGAGTGGTCCGCCACCACCGCCGCCCTGCGCGACCTGGACGCCGACCTCCCCGCCCCCTATCGGATGTCCTCCTAGCCGCCGCCCAGTCCCTCTCCTCCCGCAGCTTCCGCGCCCGCATGCCCCCGCTCCCCGCCTCGCCGGCGTCGCCGCGCGGCGAGCCCGCCTCGCCCCGATGATCAGGGAGTGGCTCGGGCGTGTGGCGGCGTGGCGCGCGAGCGGGTCCCTGATCAACGCGATCTTGGCCACCCCACCTTGCATGACCATACGACCGTGTGCATATACTTCTGCTCGTGTCCAAGGTGCTTTCCTCCCTGCCTGTCGGTGAACGCGTCGGGATCGCCTTCTCCGGCGGCCTCGACACCTCCGTAGCGGTCGCGTGGATGCGCGAGAAAGGTGCCGTGCCGTGCACCTACACCGCTGACATCGGCCAGTACGACGAGCCCGACATCGGCTCGGTGCCCGGCCGTGCCACCGCGTACGGCGCGGAGGTCGCCCGCCTGGTCGACGGCCGCGCGGCGCTGGTGGAGGAGGGGCTCGCGGCGCTGGCCTGCGGGGCGTTCCACATCCGCTCCGGCGGGCGCGCCTACTTCAACACCACCCCGCTGGGCCGGGCGGTCACCGGCACCCTGCTGGTACGGGCGATGCTCGAGGACCGGGTGCAGATCTGGGGCGACGGCTCCACCTTCAAGGGCAACGACATCGAGCGCTTCTACCGGTACGGCCTGCTGGCCAACCCGTCGTTGCGGATCTACAAGCCGTGGCTGGACGCCGACTTCGTCACCGAGCTCGGTGGCCGCAAGGAGATGTCCGAGTGGCTGCTGGCCCGTGACCTGCCGTATCGGGACAGCACCGAAAAGGCGTACTCCACCGACGCCAACATCTGGGGCGCGACCCACGAGGCCAAGCAGCTCGAGCACCTCGACGCCAGCCTGGAGATCGTCGAACCGATCATGGGCGTGCGGTTCTGGGACCCGGACGTCGAGATCCACACCGAGGACGTCACGATCGGCTTCGAGCAGGGCCGGCCGGTGAGCATCAACGGCAAGGAGTTCGCCTCCGCCGTCGACCTGGTGCTGGAGGCCAATGCGATCGGCGGCCGGCACGGCCTGGGCATGTCCGACCAGATCGAAAACCGGATTATCGAGGCCAAGAGCCGCGGCATCTACGAGGCGCCGGGCATGGCGCTGCTGCACGCGGCGTACGAGCGGCTGGTCAACGCGATCCACAACGAGGACACCCTGGCCAGCTACCACAACGAGGGCCGGCGGCTGGGCCGGCTGCTGTACGAGGGCCGCTGGCTGGACCCGCAGGCGCTGATGCTGCGCGAGTCGCTGCAGCGCTGGGTCGGCTCGGCGGTCACCGGCGAGGTCACCCTGCGCCTGCGGCGCGGCGAGGACTACTCCGTCCTGGACACCGCCGGGCCCGCGTTCAGCTACCACCCGGACAAGCTGTCCATGGAACGCACCGAGGACGCCGCTTTCGGCCCGGTCGACCGGATCGGTCAGCTGACCATGCGCAACCTCGACATCGCCGACTCGCGCGCCAAGCTGGAGCAGTACGCCGGGCTCGGCATCGTCGGCGGCGGCCCGCGGCTGATCGGCGTCGTCCAGTCGTCCCCGACCGAGCTGATCGGCGCGATGCCGGAGGGCGGAGCCGAGGCGATCGCCTCCCGCGGCGCCGCCTTCGGTCCGGTCGACGACGACGAGCTGCTCGACCACGCCGCCCTGGAGTCCGGCACCGACTGACGGCGGCATCGTGAGATGTGGCACGATTTCGCAGGTGACCAGTCGACCCGCCGCCGAGCAGCATCTGCGCGACCTGGTGCTGCTGCGCCGGGTCAAGGATCGGATCGACCGGGAGTACGCGCAGCCGCTTGACGTCGAGGCGCTGGCCCGCGGCGTGAACATGTCGGCCGGGCACCTCAGTCGCCAGTTCCGGCAGGCGTACGGCGAGTCGCCGTACGCCTATCTGATGACCCGGCGCATCGAGCGCGCGATGGCGTTCTTGCGTCGTGGCGACCTCAGCGTCACCGAGGTCTGTTTCGCGGTCGGCTGCTCGTCGCTGGGCACCTTCAGCACCCGCTTCACCGAGTTGGTCGGCGTGCCGCCCAGCGTCTACCGGGAGCGGGCGGCGCGCGCGACGGCGGGGATACCGGCGTGCGTGGCCAAGCAGGTCACCAGACCGATCAGGAATCGAGAAGCGCGGGTCACGCAGCCGCAACTAGCGTGACTGACATGGACATCACCATTCACGCGAGCTTCCTTCCGCACAGCGACCCGGACGCCTCCCTGGCCTTCTACCGCGACGTGCTCGGCTTCGAGATCCGCAACGACGTCGGGTACGAGGGGATGCGTTGGATCACGGTCGGCCCCGCCGGCCAGCCCGACACGGCCATCGTCCTGCACCCGCCGGCCGCGACGCCCGGCATCACCGACGACGAGCGCCGGGTCCTGTTCGAGCTGATGGCCAAGGGCAGCTACTTCGGCGTCAACCTGGCCACCCGCGACGTCGACGGCACCTTCGCGAAGCTGGAGGCCAGCGGCGCCGAGGTGGTCCAGGAGCCGACCGACCAGCCGTACGGCGTCCGCGACTGCGCCTTCCGCGACCCGGCGGGCAACATGATCCGCATCCAGGAGCTGAGCTGACCCGATGAGTAAGCCGTCGACCGCGCCACACGTTGCCGACAGTCACGATCTGATCCGCGTGCAGGGGGCACGCGAGAACAATCTCAAGGACGTCAGCATCGAGCTGCCCAAGCGCCGGCTGACGGTGTTCACCGGGGTCTCCGGCTCCGGGAAGAGCTCGCTGGTGTTCGGCACGATCGCCGCGGAGTCCCAGCGGATGATCAACGAGACGTACAGCGCGTTCGTGCAGGGCTTCATGCCGACGCTGTCGCGGCCCGAGGTCGACCTGCTCGACGGCCTGACGACGGCGATCATCGTGGACCAGGAGCGGATGGGCTCCAACCCCGCTCCACCGTCGGCACCGCCACCGACACCAACGCGATGTTGCGCATCCTGTTCAGCCGGCTCGGCAAGCCGCACATCGGCTCGCCGAACGCGTACTCGTTCAACGTGCCCTCGGTGAAGGCCAGCGGCGCGATCACCGTCGAGCGCGGCGGCAAGACGAAGGCGGAGAAGGCGACGTTCACCCGCCTGGGCGGCATGTGTCCGCGCTGCGAAGGCATGGGCGCGGTCACCGACTTCGACCTGTCCGCCCTGTACGACGACAGCCTGTCGCTCAACGAGGGCGCGCTGACGATCCCCGGCTACTCCATGGACGGCTGGTACGGGCGCATCTTCCGCGGCTGCGGCTTCTTCGACCCGGACAAGCCGATCCGCCGGTACAACAAGCGGGAGCTGCACGACCTGCTCTACAAGGAGCCCACCAAGATCAAGGTCGACGGGATCAACCTGACGTACGCGGGTCTGATCCCGCAGATCCAGAAGTCGTTCCTGTCCAAGGACGTCGACGCGATGCAGCCGCACATCCGCGCCTTCGTGGAGCGGGCGGTGACGTTCACGACCTGCCCCGAGTGCGACGGCACCCGGCTGGCCCGGAGGCCCGCTCGTCGAAGATCAACGGGAAGAACATCGCGGACGTCTGCGCGATGCAGATCAGCGACCTGGCCGACTGGGTCCGGGGCGTGGACGAGCCGTCGGTGGCGCCGCTGCTGGCCGGGCTGCAGCACCTGCTGGACTCGTTCGCGGAGATCGGGCTGGGCTACCTGAGCCTGGACCGGCCGGCGGGCACGCTGTCCGGCGGCGAGGCGCAGCGCACCAAGATGATCCGCCATCTCGGCTCCTCGCTGACCGACGTCACGTACGTCTTCGACGAGCCGACCATCGGGCTGCACCCGCACGACATCCAGCGGATGAACGAGCTGCTGCTGCAGCTGCGCGACAAGGGCAACACGGTGCTCGTCGTGGAACACAAGCCCGAGGTGATCGCGATCGCCGACCACGTCGTCGACCTCGGCCCCGGCGCCGGCACGGCCGGCGGCACCGTCTGCTTCGAGGGCACCGTGGCCGGGCTGCGGGGCAGCGACACCACCACCGGCCGCCACCTCGACGACCGCGCGACGCTCAAGGAGTCGGTGCGTGGGGCCAACGGCACGCTGCAGGTCCGCGGCGCGTCGACACACAACCTGCAGGACGTGAACGTCGACATCCCGCTCGGCATGCTCTGCGTGGTCACCGGCGTGGCCGGCTCCGGCAAGAGCTCGCTGATCCACGGCTCGGTCGCCGGCCGGGACGGCGTGGTCGTGATCGACCAGGCCGCGATCCGCGGTTCGCGGCGCAGCAACCCGGCGACGTACACGGGTCTGCTCGAACCGATCCGCAAGGCGTTCGCGAAGATCAACGGCGTGAAGCCGGCGCTGTTCAGCGCCAACTCCGAGGGCGCCTGCCCCACCTGCAACGGCGCCGGCGTCATCTACACCGACCTGGGTGTCATGGCCACCGTCGAATCCACCTGCGAGGAGTGCGAGGGCAAGCGGTTCCAGGCGTCGGTGCTGGAGTACACGCTGGGCGGCCGCAACATCGCCGAGGTGCTCGCGATGTCGGTGACCGAGGCCGAGGAGTTCTTCGGCGACGGCGAGGCCAAGACGCCGGCCGCGCACAAGATCCTGGACCGGCTCGCCGACGTCGGGCTCGGCTACCTCAGCCTCGGCCAGCCGCTCACCACCTTGTCCGGCGGCGAGCGGCAACGGCTCAAGCTGGCCACCCAGATGGGCGACAAGGGCGACGTCTACGTCCTGGACGAGCCGACCACCGGCCTGCACCTCGCCGACGTCGCGCAGCTGCTCGGCCTGCTGGACCGGCTCGTCGACGCCGGCAAGTCGGTCATCGTCATCGAGCACCACCAGGCGGTCATGGCGCACGCCGACTGGCTCATCGACCTCGGGCCCGGCGCCGGCCACGACGGCGGCCGGATCATCTTCGAGGGCACCCCCGCCGACCTCGTCGCCGCCCGCGCCGGCCTCACCGGAGAGCACCTCGCGGAGTACGTCGGCGCCCACTGACGGCATCCTTGACGAACACGATCCCGTCGGTGCTGGCCACCTGGGCCGGGTCCAGCGGCGCGTAGCCGTACCAGGGGGACACGCGGGCGGCCGGCGGCGTGTCGCCCAGGACGGTGGCCAGCCGGCGGGCGTCGACGACGTACCGGTCCTGCGGCAGCGCGTACAGCAGCCCCTCGACGGTGTCCGCTGGTGGGGCGTCCACGCCGTGGTCACCGAACGTGCCGAGGGCGGTGGCCAGGAACGCGTACCCGTCGCCCAGGTGGGCGCCGACGATCGCGCCGGCGCTCCACCACTGCAGCGGCAGGCCGCCCAACCGCATGCTGCTCTTGGTCCGCTGCAGATGGCTGTTGTGGGCGTTCACCAGCGTCGGGCCACGCTCGGCGACGGCGAGCAGGTTGGCGGCCATCATCGAGTCCCGCACGCCCAGCAGCCACGCCATGCGACCCGGTGAGGTGTCGGCCATCCAGAAGTGGTAGCGCAGCAGCCCGGTGGCGGTACGCCCGTACAGGCGGGCCCGGTCCCAGTCCTCCCGCGAGGACGCCGCGATCAGCTGCGGCGGCTGCGCGTCGAGCAGGGCCACCAGGTCGTCGGCGAGCAGCCGCAGCCGCTTGGCCTCGGGGGTACGCCCCGCGGACTGGGCCGGGTCCATCATCGCGGCGGGGTTCGTCCAGCGGTCGTCGGCGCCGAGCAGCCGGTCGAGGGTGTCGGCGGTGCAGGGCAGCAGGTCGGCGTCCGCCCAGGCGGTGAGGTAGGCGTGCAGCGCGGTGAGGGCCGGCCGGGGGCTCGCCGCGCCGGTGATCTCCAGCGGGCCGTCGAACCCGGCGAAGCGCAGCCGCTCGGACCCGGGCCGGCCCTCGTTGTACGCGCGCATCCAGCGCACCAGCTCGCGGTTGCCCGCGAAGGCGCCCCACCCGTGGCTGAAGCCGCGCTCCATGACCTCGTCGAGGGCGCCCGTGCCCGAGGTGACGTAGTCGTCCACGACCAGGCCCATCAGGCAGTCGCTCTCGATCGCGATCGTCCGGTAGCCCTCCCGTTCGACGAGTTGCCGGAAGAGCTCGTTGCGCAGGTCGAGCAGCGCGTCCGCGCCGTGGGTGGGCTCGCCCAGGGCGAGCAGCCGGGGCCGGGCCGGGAGCAGGCTCATGACGGTAGCGGCGTCGACGGTGTGCGCGGTTTCCTTGATACCAGCGGTCATGCCCCTCAACGATATCGTTGAACCAACGGTTGAAACTTCGTCGCGATAATGGCAGGACGTTGGAGCGAAACCTTCAAGACGGTGGACGGCTCAGGCCGGTTGACCTGGGGCGCGCGAACGGCCTGTCCACGCAGGCGATCCGCAACTACGAGGCGGCCGGCATCCTTCCGGCCGCCGCACGCACCCCGCACGGCTACCGCACCTACACCCGGCGGCACGCGCAAGCCCTGCGCGCGTTCCTCGCCCTCGTGTCCGGACACGGCCACCAGACGGCCACCGCGATCATGCAGGCGGTCAACCGGGACGCGACCGGGGACGCGCTGCGGCTCATCGACGAGAGTCACGCCCAGCTGCTCGAGGACCGCCGCACCCTGCAGGCCGTCGAAGCCGCGCTGGGCGACCTCGTACCCGTGCCGCCGGAGCGCGGCGACACGTTCGTCGGCCCGCTGGCCAGAAGGCTCGGCCTCCGCGCGGCCACCCTGCGCAAATGGGAACGCGCCGGCCTGGTCCAGCCGCGCCGCGACCAGCAGACGGGCTACCGGGTCTACCGCGCGGCCGACGTGCGCGACGCCCTGCTGGTCCACCAGCTCAGGCGCGGCGGCTACCGGTCGGCGCAGATCGCCCCGCTGATCGCGCAGGTCCGTTCCGCCGGCGGCGTCGCGCCGCTGGAGTCGATGCTGCGCGACTGGCACGCCCGCCTGGCGTCCAGGAGCCGCGCCATGCTCACCGGCGCCGCCGCGCTGGACGCCTACCTCGGCGGCTGACCGCGCCCGGCGGTGGTGTCCACCCCTGGTCGGAATTCGGGTTTCGACCGTGGGCCGATGACGGGGAGATCGCCACACCGGAGGCTTCGGGCATGACTACTTCACGAACATCGGCGGCCATCCGGGTCGAGGGGTTGACCAAGCGCTACGGCCGCAGAGCGGTGGTCGACGACCTGTCGTTCACGGTCGGGTCCGGACGGGTGACGGGGTTCTTCGGCCCGAACGGAGCCGGGAAGACCACCGCGCTCAAGGCGGTCGCCGGCCTGGCACGGCCCACGGCGGGGCGGGCCTTCGTACAGGGCACGCCGGTCACGGCGATGCGGCCCGACGCCCGCATCCTCGGCGTACACATCGAGCCGTGCGGGGCCCATCCCGGCCGCAGCGCCCGAGCGCACCTGCGGTCGCTGGCGGCGCTGGCCGGGTTGCCCCGCCGCCGGGTCGCCGAGGTCCTGGACCTGGTCGGCTTGGCGGCGGCGGCCCGGGGCAGGGTCGGGAAGTACTCGATGGGCATGCGGCAGCGGCTCGGGCTCGCCGCGGCGCTGCTCGGCGACCCGGAGATCCTGGTGCTGGACGAGCCGGTGAACGGCCTCGACCCGCAAGGCATCCGCTGGCTGCGCACCTTGCTGAGGGAACGGGCCGCGAACGGAGGCACGGTGCTCCTGTCCAGCCACATGTTGAGTGAGGCGGCCCAGACCGTCGACGACGTGATAGTGATCGATCAAGGGCGGCTGGTCCATGAAGGCCCGATCCGGGACCTGGCGGGATCCGGGCACACCGGGGTCGTGGTGCGCACCGCCGAAGCCGAGCGGCTGGCCCGCCTGGTGGACGCCGCCGGCGGACGGGTCCGGCCCGAGGACGCGGGCGGGTTGCTGGTCGAAGGGCTGGACGTCGCGGAGCTGGCACGGCTGGCCCACGGCGCGGGCATCCTGCTGGAGGAGATCGCCCCGCGGACCGCGTCCCTGGAGGACGCGTTCTTCGGCCTGACGGGAGGAACGAGCCGGTGAGTCATCTGCTGCGCGGCGAACTGATCAAGACGGTGACCACCCGTACGGTGCTGGGCTTCGCGGTGGGCGGGGTCGCTTTCACGGTTCTCAACGTCCTGATCGTCGCGGTGGCCTCAGGCACACTGGACGAGCTGCCCGAGAAGGAGGAGGCCCTGTCCGGGATGCCCATCCTGCTGCTCCTGTGGGGCCTGGTCGGCGCGGCCGGTGAGTACCGGCACCGGACGGCCGCGCCGGCGGCGCTGGTGGCGCGCCGGGACCGCGGGGTCGTGCTGTCGGCGCGGATCGCCGCGTACGCGCTGACCGGGCTCCTGCTCGGCGCGCTGACCAGCGTGGCGTCGGTCGGGCTCGCGTTGCCGCTGCTGAGCGACCAGCCGGGGCCCGACCTCACCGCGGGTGACGTCACCGCGGTCGTGGCGGGCAACCTGGTGGCGTTCGTGCTGTCCGCGGTCCTGGGTGCCGCCCTCGGCGCCCTTATCCGTAGCCCCGTCCTCGGCGTGGTCGTCCTGCTGATCTTGAACTTCGCGGTGGTCCCGCTGCTGTCCGGGGCCTGGGAATCGGCGGGCAACCTCACCCCGTTCGGCGCGGCCGGCGTGCTGAGCCGGATGACCCACAACACGACTCTGTCGGTGGTCTCCGCCGGCTGGGTGCTGGCCGCCTGGACGGTCGCGATCGCGCTGGCCGCGGTCGTCGCCGAGCGACGGCGCGATCTGGCGTGAACCGGCTTGCCCGCCAGGCCCGTGCGGCGTACGACCTGCTGGTCGCGCGCCGCACGGCGCTGCTCGACCTCGCGCTGGCGGTGATCACGGCCGGGGTGGAGTTGGGGCTGCTGTTCGACGACGGGACCCCGGTCGGCGTGGTCCCGGTCGTGGTCACCGTGCTCGTCGGCGCCGTGTTGCTCGGCCGCCGCCGCGCGCCCTTGGCAGTGCTCGCGGCGACCTGCGCCGGTGCCGCGCTGCTCATCCCGCTGGACTACTCGCCCGGCGGGGCGCCCATCGTTGTCGCACTCGCTTCGCTCGCCGACCTGCGGAGCCGACGGACATCGGTGGCAGTGCTCGTCCCGACGGCGCTGTTCCTGCTCCTCGCGAGCATCACCTCACTGGCCAGCCCGATCGCCGCATGGGTGCTCGGTTCATACCTGCGGACCCGGCGGCGCTACACCTGGGCGCTGGAGGAACGCGCGGCCACCCTGGAGCGCGAGCGCGAGCAGCTCGACCAGATCGCGGCGCAACGGGAACGCACGTCCATCGCCCGGGAGCTGCACGACATCGTCGCCCATTCGGTCACCGTGATGCTGATCGGCGTACGCGGCGCCCGCGACGTCCTGCCGACCTCGCCCCGGGTGGCGGCGCAGACCCTGGAACGGGTCGAGGCCACCGCCGAGCAGAGCCTGGCCGAGCTGCGCCGAATCCTCGTCCTGCTGCGCGCCTCGGACAACGGCGCGCAGTTCCGGCCGCAGCCGTCGCTCGCCCAACTCGGCGAGCTGGTCGCCGAGTACCGGACCGCCGGGATGCCGGTACGGCTGCAGCTCACCGGCCAGGCCCGGCCACTGGCCGGCGGCGTCGAGCTGTCCGCGTACCGGATCGTCGAGGAGGCGCTGACCAACGTGCTCAAACACACCGAGCCCACCCAGGTCACCGTGACCGTCGGCTACGGCCAGACTCAGCTGGACGTCACGGTCGAAGACGACGGCGGCGGGAACGACCCGGCACCATCGGCCGGCGGGCACGGCATTGTTGGGATGCGTGAGCGGGCGGCGGTGGCAGGCGGCACCCTGGAGGCCCGCCGCACCGACCGCGGGTTCCAGGTGACCGCCCGGCTGCCCGCGGTGAACGCGGCATGACCATCCGCCTGTTGATCGTCGACGACCAGGAGCTGATCCGCACCGGCTTCCGGCTGTTCCTGCAAACCCAGCCCGACCTCGAGGTCGTCGGCGAGGCCGCCGACGGCCACGACGCGCTCACCCGGGCCGCCGAACTGCGGCCCGACGTGGTCCTGATGGATGTCCGGATGCCGAGCATGGACGGCGTCGAGGCCACCTCCCGACTGACCACCGCCGGGCCCACGCCCCGCGTGCTGATCCTCACGACCTACGACCTGGACGAGTACGTCTTCGGCGCCCTGCGGGCGGGCGCGTCGGGCTTCCTGCTCAAGGACGCCTCACGCGAACGCCTCCTGGAGGCGATCCGGGTGGTGCACTCCGGCGAGGCACTGCTGTCGCCGTCGATCACCCGCCGGCTCATCGAGGACTTCGCCGCCCGCGCCGCACCGCGCCGGGCGCCGACCGCGCTGCTGGCCGGGCTCACACCCCGCGAGCGGGAGGTCCTCCTCCTGGTGGCCAGGGGCCTGTCGAACCCGGAGATCGCCGCGCACCTCGTCGTGACCGAGGCCACGGTGAAGAGCCACGTCGGCAGCGTGTTCGCCAAGCTCCACCTGCGCGACCGGGTCCAAGCGGTGGTGTTC
Source organism: Phytohabitans rumicis (assembly GCF_011764445.1). NCBI lineage: Bacteria > Bacillati > Actinomycetota > Actinomycetes > Micromonosporales > Micromonosporaceae > Phytohabitans > Phytohabitans rumicis. The sequence goes on along the minus strand of NZ_BLPG01000002.1, from coordinate 125,831 downwards.
GCCTACGAACACGGCATCGTCCAGCCCGGCAGCTCGGTCTGAGCCGGTGGAGCCCCATTGACGTGCCTTACCCCTGCGGCGTGCCGACGGTGGCGTTCGGGTCAGGCGGAAGCCCGTCTTGCACGGGCGCGCAGATGGCGGACGCGCGGCGGTCGGCCTGCTCCTCCGTTGGAGTCAGCTCCCGTCCCCAGCCTTCCGGCATGTAGCCGTTGGGCTTGGGATCCGGGTAGTCCGGGCGGCCATTCGCCCGCCGGCACGCCGAGTAGGCGCGCGCGTTCGCGATCTGTTCGGCCGTGAGTGGGTAGAGCTCCTCCTCCGAGATGGGGACTTTGAACTCTTGACATGCCTTCTGCGCCTCGCTCCACTTCGGATTCTTCTTGAGCTCGAGGCCGTCGCCGAGGCCGCTGAAGTCGACCTGGCCCTTGGCGTCAGGGTCGGGCAGGTCGAAGCTCTGCTGCCGCATGCAGGCGACCCATTTCCGCTGCGCCTCCACGTACTGGGCGACCACGTCGGTGGTCGCGGCCGGACGGTCGGGTGCGTCGGTCGCGGAGGCGACGCTCGGCTCGGGCTCGGAGCCGCAACCGGCGAGAGCGAGCGAGACGGTCAGCGCGGCGAGAACCTTACGGGCGTGGTTCATCTGGCTCCTACTCGGCGATGAGTGTCCGATGACGGTCGGCGGGACGCATGTCTCGTCCCTCCTCACCGGTTAGGTGCACACCTTGCCCATATCGGGTTGCGCGAACTCAGAAATCCGTGCCGGCTCTCGGCCAGCCCGGACCACTCACCGCTAATCGTCGCGCCGCACATAACCGGCATTATGGTGCGCGGTCATATGTCCGTTTTCGGATTACTGGATTACCGGTAATAGCAATCCATTAATCCGGGCACAGAAACTCCCCGCCCCACCCGCAACGTTCGCCGTCGCTTCGCGGGCCGGTTGCTGGAGAGGCTGGCCGGTCCCATCGCGATACGGTGCTGCCATGTCACGATCAGTCGAAACCGGATCAGTGCTGTCTCCCGTCACCGCGGACGACGTCGACCTTGCTGTGCGGCTCGCCGTGGGCGTCCTTCGTGAGGCACCCGCGGCGGGGTGGGACAGCAAGGCCGGTTCGCTGGAGTGGGACTGCTGGGAGACCCTCGAGCACCTCGCCGACGACCTGTTCTACTACGCCGTCCAGCTGGGGCCGCAGAGCCCGCCGCTGGACACCCATGTGCCCATCGCGTTGAGCCAGAAGAGGCCGGGCGGACCTTGGAACTTCCTCTTCGCGGACCGTGACGCGGGTCCGGCCGGCCTGCTTCAGGTGCTGGAGGCGACTGGCGCGCTGCTGGTCGCCATGGTGCGTACGACGCCGCCCCGGGTCCGCGCCCACCACGCCGCCGGGGTGTCAGACCCCGAGGGCTTCGCGGCAATGGGGGTGGTGGAGACGTTGGTGCACACGCACGATCTGGCGGAAGGCCTCGGGCTTGCCTGGACCCCGCCATCCGCTCTCTGCTCGCGAGTGCTCGCCCGCCTGTTCCCAGAAGCCCCGGGCGGCGCGGATCCCTGGCCCACCCTGCTGTGGGCCACCGGGCGCGCCGAACTGCCCGGGCACCCTCGTCTCACCACATGGCGCTGGGACAGCACGCTGCGGTCATAGATCGCGCACCGATTAGGTTTCCGCGCCGCGCCCGTCTGTACGTGTGAGACCAACTCACGGGAGGCATGACGCCATGCGGAAACTGACCTTCGCCATGAATGTGACCCTGGACGGCTACATCGCCGCGCCCGGCGACGACCTCGGCTGGAGTGGGGGTGAGGGACCGGACTCGTCGCCGAGCGACGAGCTGTTCCAGTGGTGGTCCGACCGGGTGGCGGCGACGGGCCTGGCGCTGTATGGGCGCAAGCTGTGGGAGACGATGAGTTCCGACTGGCCGACCGCCGACCAGCAGCCCGGCGCCACACCGGCGGCGATCGAGTTCGCCCGCCGCTGGCGGGACATGCCGAAGGTGGTGTTCTCCTCGACGATAGACAAGGTCGACTGGAACACCCGCTTGGTCACCGGCGACGCGGTCGCCGAGATCACCCGGCTCAAGGCCGGGGACGGCGGCCCGATGGACATCGTCGGCGCGACGCTCGCCGGGGCGGCCATGCGGGCCGGGCTGATCGACGAGTACGTGCTGGTCATCCACCCGGTCTTGGTGGGCGGCGGCACGCCGTTCTTCACCGCGCTGGACAGCTGGGTGAACCTGACCCTGGTGGAGACGCGGACGTTTCCCGGCGGCTTGGTGCTTACCCGATACGAGACGAGGCGATGAGCACGGGCCAGACGATCGGCTCGTGAGGCCAGGTCGAAATCCTTCCTGGCGTGCTCACCGTGCCCCCGCCGGCAACGCCGGCGGGGGGCTGGACTCGTCGACGATGGGGACATGTGTGATCACAGTGTCGGCGGCAGGTCCAACCATGGTTTGTCGGTGGCGTCGAATCCGGTGAGCTCGGCGATCTTCCCGTCGACGATGTGCAGGACCGCGATGGCGAATAGCCGGTACTCCGGGTCGTCGGGGGTGCGCAGGTACAGTGCGGCGGCGGGCATGCGGTTGACCGTCGTGGTGATACAGCGCCAGTCGTCGTAGCCGGGCTGGAAGAGCCCACCGGAGACCCAGCCGTCCACCGCGTCCTTGGCCGTGATGACCGAGGTGCCCGCCTCGGGCAGCATCACGAAGCGCAGGTCGTCGCGCAGCAGGGACATCAGCCCGTCGAGGTCGTTGCGCTCATGGGCCTCGATGTACGACTTCACCGCGCCGCGCTCGTCATTCGACAGCTCGTGGGTGGCGGGTCTCTGCCAGTCGAGGCGGCGGTCGGGCAGCTGCTCGCGCATCGTCACGCGCGCCCGCTGCAGTGCGCTGGTCACCGATGCGACGGTCAGCTCGAGGGCGTCGGCGGCCTTCGCCGCCGGCCAGCCGAGGACGTCGCGCAGGATGAACACCGCCCGCTGCCGCGGCGGCAGGTGCTGGACGGCGACGATGAACGCCAGCTCGATCGTTTCCCGCGCCACCACCGATTCCTGCGGGTCCTCGGGGAGCATCCGGTCGGGGTACGGCTGCAGGTACAGCACCTCGGAGCCGACGTCCGCCAGCTCGGACGGTACGGGTGTGCGGTCGTTGCGCTTCTCCAGGAAGTCGAGGCAGGCGTTCGTCGCGATCCGGTACAGCCAGGTCCGCAGCGCCGCGTGGCCCTTGAACGACGCCCGCTTGTTCCACGCTCGCAGGAACGTCTCCTGCGTCATGTCCTGGGCGTCCTCGTAGTTCGCGAGCATCCGGTAGCAGTGCACCTGCAGCTCACGCCGGTGGCGCTCCGTAATGAGTGCAAACCGCGCCGTGTCGTCTGAGCGGACCGCCGCGATGAACGTGGTCTCGTCGGCGCCCGGCAGTCTGGCGTCGGTCATAGTCAGCAATCCTTCCACCGGTGCGAGAGGCTAACTAACAGAACTGACGACGTGGCGGAGGATTTCTGATCGGTGAAGCCGCTGATACCGGGCCGTTCGCCAGGCCGTGCCGCCGGCATCACGTACTGGCTGACAGGCCCCGATCTGCGGCGACGACAGTGCACCCCGCGAGCCACCGGATGAGATGGAGACGCTCTGCATGACCGACACAACGTCTGGACCAGATACCACGCGCGCGTCGTCCGCGCGCGTCTATGACTACCTCCTGGGCGGCACGCACAACTTCGCCGCCGACCAGGAGGTAGGCGAGCAGGTCATTGCGCTGCAACCGCTAGCTCCGTTGATCGCGAAGGCTAACCGAGCCTGGTTGGGACGTGCGGTGCGGTACCTCGCCGAGCGGGGCGTGCGGCAGTTCCTCGACATCGGCTCCGGTGTACCTACCGTCGGAAACGTTCACGAGGTCGCCCAACGAGCGGCACCGGATGCCCGGGTGCTGTACGTGGACATCGACCCGGTCGCAGTCTGGCACAGCCGACAGATCCTGGCTGGCAACGACCTCGCGGACGCCGTCCAGGGCGACCTCCGCCGCCCGGGGGAGTTGCTCGCGCAGCTCGATACGCCGGAGTTGCAATCCCTGATCGATCCCGGCATACCGACGGCATTGATCTTGGCCTCCGTCGTCCAGTTCGTCCCGGATGACGTGGCGGCGGCTGACGCTGTACGGGCGTTGTGCGATCGTCTGGCACCGGGCAGTTACCTCGCCCTGTCCCACCCGACACCCGAGGCCGGCGGCTCCGCCGAGAGCGCCGAGGAGGGCGTCAAGGCGTATCGAGAACGAGCCGCCGAACCCTTCCGCCTGCGGCGCCCGGAGGAGATCCATCCGTTCCTCAGCGGCTTCACGCTCGTCGAGCCGGGGCTGGTATGGGTGCCCGAATGGCGTCCCGATCCTGCTGAACCGACCAGCTTCGAGGACCCATCCCAATCCGGGATCGTCGCTGGCGTAGCCCACAAGGTGCGGTAGGGGCGCTCGTCGCCCGCGCCCGCCCAACGGACCAAGCTCTACGCACTGTTAGGTGTGGTGATCCCGCCGGCATCCCTGGCGGTGGACTCGCCAGCGGACTGCGCGTTCGCCGGCTGGTTGGCCGCGCGCGGCGTCGCCGCCGAGGTCACCGAGGCCGCCGGCTACCGCATCTACCGCCCGCACACCGCCGTCGCCGTGCCGGGCTGATCGTCACGCGCCGGCGCGAACCAGGCCGCACTCGTAGGAGAAGACCACGGCCTGCACCCGGTCCCGCAGGCCGAGCTTGGTCAGAATGCGGCTGACGTGGCCCTTCACCGTCCCCTCGGTGAGGAAGAGCCGGCCGGCGATCTCGGCGTTGGACAGGCCCCGGGCGATCAGTTCGAGCACCTCGCGTTCCCGCTCGGTCAGGACGCGAAGTTCAGCCTCGGTGCGGGGCAGCGGGTCGCCGGACGTGCCGATGTGACGCTCGATCAGCCGCCGGGTGACCGACGGCGCGACGATGGCGTCGCCCTTGGCCACCACCCGGATCGCGGACAGCAGATCGGCGGCGAGGGTGTCCTTGAGCAGGAATCCGCTGGCGCCGGCCCGCAGCGCGGCGTACACGTACTCGTCGAGGTCGAAGGTGGTCAGGATCAGGATCCGCGGCCCGTCCGGTAGCGACGCGCGGATGCGGCGGGTGGCCTCCAGCCCGTCGACCTCGGGCATCCGGACGTCCATCAGGATGACGTCGGGCGTCGTTTGCACCGCCAGGGCGGTGGCTGTGGCGCCGTCGTCGGCCTCCCCGACGACGTCCACGTCGTCGGCGTTCTCCAGGATCATCCGCAGGCCGGCGCGGAGCAGGGCCTGGTCGTCGACCAGGAGCACCCGGATCATGTGGTCTGCGCCAGGTCGAGGGGGATGCGGGCCCGCACGACGTAGCCACCGTCCGGCCCCGGGCCGGCGGCCACCTCGCCGCCCAGCAGCACCGCGCGTTCCCGCATCCCCCGCAGCCCGTTGCCGGTCCCGCCGCCGGCCGACTCGCCGGCGCCGTCGTCGCTGGCTTCGAGCCGCAGCTCGTCGCCTCCGTACGACACCACCACCCGGGCGCAGGCTCCCGGCCCGGCATGTTTCATGGTGTTGGTCAGCGCCTCCTGGACGATCCGGTACGACGACACGTCCACACCGGTGGGCAGCGGTCGCGGCGCTCCGTCGATGTGCAGCTGGACCCGCGTACCCGCCTGCCGTACCTGGTCGATGAGGCGGGGCAGCTGCGCGAGGCCCGGCACCGGCCGTGCCGGGTCGTCGAACTGCCCGGACGCGGACAGCACCTGACGCATGTCGGCCAGCGAGGCGCGGCCGGTCGCCACGATGGTGTCCAGGGCGGCGAGGGTGTCGGCGGGCCGCTTGGCGAACGCCGCGGCGCCGCCCTGCGCCTGCATCACGATCACGGCCAGGCCGTGCGCCACCACGTCGTGCAGCTCGCGGGTGATCCTGGCCCGCTCGGCGGCCACCGCGAGGGCGGCCTGCTGGTCGCGTTCGCGCTCCAGGTCTCGTGCCCGCGCCATGAGCTCGCCGAGGTAGGCGCGGCGGCTCTGGACGCCCCACCCGATCGCCCAGGCGACGGCGAGCAGGGAGCCGAGGACGGGGATCCCGCCCCAGTCCGTCGGCCCGAACGTCGTGGGTTCCGGGCCGCGCCCGCCGGTCGTTGCCGGTTGCGTGCTCACTTGCCCGCCCTGTTCGGCCCGTCCGCCGCGGCCGGCGGGCGATTCGAGCCAGCCGTCGGCCTTACCGTCCAGGGCCACGTACGCCGTCCACGCCGTCACCGCGGCCAGGGCGGCGCCGAGCAGTGCGAGCGACACCTCGCGCCGCCGCTGAGCGGCGATCGTGTAGAGGATGATCGGAACGGCCAGGTCGGCGGGCGCCGGTCCGGCCGCCAGCGTCATCTGAACGACGGTGGCCAGCGACGCCGCGGCGAGCGCCGGAATCGGCCACCTGCGGCGCACCGCCACGGCGGCGACGCAGACCCCGATCAAGGTCCACCGAGTCGTCGGCTCCCGCAGCCAGTCCGCATCGGCGAAGGAACCGCTGATCACCGGGGTCGCGCCACCATTGACCGCCCACGTGCCGGCCAGCAGCAGGGCGGCAAGGCCGGCATCCTGGATGCTCGATGCGCGTAAGGCGCCCCATGGGGCCAGGTGAATCTTCATACCAGGCAACACCTTAAGGCTCGGCGCTGCCGCCCAGAGCCCGTCGAAAGTCAGGGTTCGGAACATGACCACGGGCGGGCGCGCGGCCGACCCGGCACCGCGCAGCCTGTGGTGATGAGACCGCCACTTCTTCTGCTGGCCGCTCTGGCCATGGTGCTGGCCGGCTGCGACGCCCCCCGTTCCTCAAGGGACAGCGCCGCCGGGAGCCCGGTGTGGGAAAAGGTCGTGCCGGGAGGCGACTGCCGGTGCGCCGACGGCAGCGCGTTCTCCTATTGGGAACGGCGGGCCGATCCGACCAGGGTCGTGCTGTTCCTGAACGGCGGAGGCGTCTGCTTCGACGCGCGCATGTGCGCCTTTACCAGCACCGATTCCCCGGGCGAGAACGACTTCTACAACTGGAACCAGCAGAGCGCCCAGAGCCCGGACGACCAGCAGTCCGGCTTCTTCGCCCTGACCCGGGCCGACAACCCGTTCACCGGATACTCAGTCATCTACGTGAGCTCCTGCACCGGCGACGCGCACCTCGGCAACGTCGCCCAGACGTACTCACCGACGCTGACCGTCCAGCACCGCGGCTATGTCAACGGCACCGCGGCGCTGGACTACCTCGCCACGCACTATCCGAACGCCGCCCAGGTCGTCGGCATCGGCAAGACCGCGGGGTCGATCGCCGCTCCCCTCTACGGCGGCCTGGTCGCCGACCGGCTCCCGCACGCCAAGGTCACCGTGTTCGGCGCGCAGTCCGGCGCCTGGCCCGACAATCCCGACTTCAACGCCACGGTCCTCGGCAGGGCGTGGGGTGCCTACGATGCCGTGCCCGCCTGGGCGGTCGACGGACTCACCGTTCGTGACTGGGGCGTCCCCCGGTTCTGGGTCCAAGCCGCCCACCACACGCCCGGACTCACGCTGTCCCGCTTCGACTACGCCTTCGACCCCCACGCCGCGGCGGAGGTAACCAGATGGATGCCCGGGAACCCGCCGAACCTCCTGGCCGTCATCGACGCCAACGAGGCCGCGATCGAGGCCGCCGGGCTCATCCTGCACAGCTATACGGCGCCCGGCGCGAGCCACGGACTCTTCGAGAACGACAGCTACTACGACATCAAGGTCAACAACGTCCGCCTGGTCGACTGGCTCGACGCGCTGGTCACCAACGAGTCGCCCGACGACGTCCACTGCGACCGGTGCGATCCGCTATGAGCAGGGCGACGATCCTGGCCGCGGGCCTGCTGCTCGCCGGGGCGATGGCGGGGTGCTCTTCGTGCACCCAGGACGATCTGGCGGTGCCCACCGCGCAGAGCCGCAGCGCGACCGCGAATCCGACCGCGTCCGTGTCGAGCGGCTCCGACCCGGTCCAGTTCGCGAGGTGCATGCGGGAGCACGGGATCACCTGGTTCGCGGATCCCGCCGGGACCGGCACGGATGTGCAGGCCAGCCCACCGTCGAACGTCGACGAGGACAAACTGGAGGCCGCCCGGCAGGCGTGCCAAAAATACGCCGGGGCCGGCCTCCTCGCGCCAACTCTGGACCCTGCCGTCCAGGAAAGGCTCCTGCGGTACTCGAAGTGCGTGCGGGAGAACGGGTTTCCCGACTTCCCGGACATGCCGACCGACGGAACCGGCATCAGCCTCAGCAAGCTGGGCATCGATCCGAAGTCGCCGGCGTTCCAAGCGGCCCAAGACAAGTGCCGGAACCTCCTGCCGGACCGCAACGGCACAAAGGCCGGCACCTGAGCAAGCCGCCCTCTGCCCGCGCCCCGGCCCCGCCTTCCACTGCGTCGATCAGGGCCCTTCGCGTCGATCACGGGCCTCCGCTCGTCGATCAAGGGCATGCGGCCGTGCTTTGATCTCTAATCCACGGCCGTTTGCCCTTGATCGACGCGGAAAGCCTTGATCGACGCAGGCTGCACCACGGAACGGAGTACGTTGACACGTTCTCGTTCCTCAACCTCGCTGGCGTCCGCCCCTTCGGGGCCGCGTTCGCGGCGCCGCCCGCCGACACCCGTCAAGGAGCTGTACGCACTCCTGTCGGCACGGAGGGCCACCCCGGGAACATCAACGGCACCCGCAACCTAGGCCAAGCATTCGTCCCGAGGCGCGGTTTCGGGGGCCTTTCGGCCGGCCCGTTTCCTCGGACCGCTTCCCGAACCCGGCGGCCTGGCTCGCTGACGTATTCGTGGGCGCCGTCCGCGTTGAGGGCTGCGAGGGCCAGTGCGACGGTGGGGATGGATCGAAGATCGCAGCCTGTGGATGGGTGTTAGCCTCGGCGGCCATGAGGCGGATGCTGGCCGGCTGCGTCGTTGCCGGGGCGGTGGGGGCCTGCGCGGCGGCCGGGCAGATGTGGTTGGCCCGCTGGACGCGGGTGCTCGTCCCCGATCAGGATTTCACCGCTGGTAATGACACGTGGCCCTTCCAGCTTGTCTTGCTCGCTTGGTGTTCGGCGAGTGCCGCTGTCCTTGGCGTTGCCGCCGGGCGGCTGGTTGTTCGGAACGTGGGTTGGCGATACGTGGTTGTGGCGGCCGCGGGGCTCGGCGCGTGCGCCCCGCAGCGGTTGGCCGCCGGTTGGGCGTCGGGTGCCGTGGCGGTGAGCGGAGATCCTGTGGCTGCGGCCGGCGGAGCGGTGCTCCTCGGTGCTGTGGTGGGCGCGATGGTGGGGACGGCTGTCCTCGCGTGGCGGGCGGTCGCCTTGGGCGCCGTGGTATGGGTGGGCTGGGTGTGGCTCAACGTGGCCGCGGAAGTCGCCGGCTATGAACCTCATCGGCCCGGCCGGGACTACGTCGTGCCGGTTCACCCGCTGGGGATGTTTACGCCGACGTGGCCTGGTCACACCGACGCGGTCACCATGGTCGCGGTGCTGTCGTGTCTGCTGCCGGCTGCGCTTGTGGGCTGGTGGGCCAGGCGTTGGACGGACCGTGCGCGGCTGTTCGGGGTGGTGGTTGGGCCGCTTCTTCTCGTCGCGGTGCACCTGGTGGTAAGGCCGCTGCCGGGCGGTCGCAGCGATGGCGACCACTACACCCTGGTGGGTGATGTTGGCGCCTGGGTATTGGTGGCTGTGCTGGGGTTGGGCGCCGGAGCGTTGGGGAGCGGCCTCGCCGGTCGTGGCCGGGCCGCCGGTGAACGCCGACCGATGGCGGCTGGTGAGAGCGGCGATGCACTCGCGGCCGGGGCGGGCAGGCGGCCGGTGACGGCGGTGATGATGCTGCTCATGGTGGCCGCCAGTGTTCTGGTCGCGGCTGCGCTGGTCAGCATGTGGTCGACCGGCGGGGGTTGGCTCGCCGCGGGGACGGCCGCTGTGGCGTTCGGTGCCGCGGCGGCTCACCATCGCGGCAGGACGCTGTCGCCGGTCGCGGGTGCTGGCTGCGCGGTGGCTGGAGTCGGCGCCATCGCGGTTGCCAGCGGTATGTTCCACGACTCGAACGACGTGGTGTTGTTCGGTCCGTGGAGCATTGCGTCGTCTTTGGCGATCGTGGGGTTGATCGGCGTGCTGGCGCGCGGGATGGCGGGTGCGGCCTGGTCGGTCGTGGCCATCGGTGGCTTGCATGCCGCCGCTCCGGTTGCTGCCGGTTTCGTCACCGGCTCAAGTGGACAGGACGGCAGCCACGTCTTGATCGTTGGGCTCCTCGGGCTGCTATCGGCTGCGATCGCGCTCAAGGTCGCCCGCGAGGGCCGCCACGCGGCTGATGCCCCAGCCAGCAAGGACCCGGCAAGGAACTCGAGCACCTCCTGAGCCGAGGGGCCGATGTGAAACGCTCTCGCAGGGCCGGTTGAGGGTTGCTCAGCATGTGGCTCGGTTGCTGAAAGCTCGCAATGTCCCGGAAACTGCTGCCTCAGCGCCCCTGGGAAGCAGCAATGTCCCCGACATTGCTTCCCCGGAGGGCCGGCCCAGCGTCGACGGGGCTCGCCCACGGCGGGGGTGGGCCGCCATGCTCAAGCGCCCGCGCCCGGCACCCCACCCGCGCCGTCGATCAAGGACTAACGCGTCGATCAAGGGCATACGGCCGTGGATTGGAGATCAACGCACGGCCGTATGCCCTTGATCGACGGAAGGCGACGACGCCGGCGGCGACGGCGGGGCGGGAGAGGCGGGAGGGGTGGGGAGGCGGCGGTCGCGTAGCGGGTGGATAGGGAGTGGAGGAGGGCGCGGAGTTCGGGTGGGTCTTCGGCGGTGAAGGGGAGGTCGAGCTTGGTCAGGTAGGTGACCAGGTCGAGCAGGGAGTCGGTGCTCGTCTCCAGGCGGCTGGTGTGCTCGTCGATCTCGGTCAGTACGCCGGACGACGGGGTGATCCGGTCGGCGACCGTCGCCGCGGGTGCGTGCAGGCGGATCCGGGCCCGGTAGGTCCGGGACAGCGCGGTGACGCCGCGCCGTACGTGGGCGGCGGCGTCACCGCCGGGTGGTTCGCGGGGCGTGAAGCGTGGGCCGGCCGGCAGGCGGGGCGGATCCGGTCGGCGCGGAAGGTTCGCCAGTCGCCGCGGTCGGTGTCCCAGGCCAGCAGGTACCAGCGGTGCCCGGTGTAGACGAGGCGGTGCGGCTCGACCCGGCGGATGCTGGCCTGGCCGTCGTGGCCCAGGTAGTCGAAGCGCAGCGTCTCGTGGTTGCGGGCGGCGCCAGCGATGGTGATCAGGGTGTGCGCGTCCACGGTGGGTCCGCCGCCGGCGGCCGAGACGGTGGCGGCGCGCAGGGCGTCGACGCGGTGCCGAAGCCGGGACGGCAGGGTCTGTTCGAGCTTGGTCAGGGCGCGTACCGAGGTCTCCTCGATGCCGGTGACGGTGCCGGCGGCGGCCGCGCGCAGGCCGAGCGCGACGGCGACGGCCTCCTCGTCGTCGAGCAGCAGCGGCGGCAGCGCGGTGCCGGCGCCGAGGCGGTAGCCGCCGGCGGTGCCGGTGGTGGAGTCGACCTGGTAGCCGAGGATGCGCAGCCGTTCGACGTCGTTGCGGACGGTGCGGGTGGTCACGCCGAGCCGCTGCGCGAGGTCGGCGCCGGACCAGTCGCGGCGCGCCAACAGCAGGGACAGCAGCCGCAGCAGCCGGACCGAGGTTTCCAACATTCCTGAAGTCTGCCAGGCATTGAGGAACCGTACGTTCCGCAAGGCCCACTAGCGTTGCCGGCATGACCAACACATTGCGGGGCTTCGCGACGATCAGCTACTGGGCCGACGACGTGGCGCAGGCCGCCCGCTGGTACGCCGAGGTGCTGGGCGTCGAGCCGTACTTCGAGCGGCCCGGCCCGGACGGGCGGCCGGCGTACGTGGAGTTCCGGGTCGGCGACTACCAGCACGAGCTGGGCCTGGTCGACCGCCGGTTCGCCCCGCCCGGGCACGAGCAGACCGGCGGCGTGATCATGTACTGGCACGTCGACGACCTCGCCGCCACGCTGGAGCGGCTGCTCGCGTTGGGCGCCAAGGAGCACCAGCCGGTCACCCCGCGCGGGGAAGGGTTCGTCACCGCGTCGGTGCTCGACCCGTTCGGCAACGTGCTCGGCGTCATGTACAACCCGCACTACCTGGACGTGCTGGGCTGATGGAGGGCGCCATCACCTGCGCGGACGCGGCGGCGTTCGAGGACTGGCTGGAGCGGCACCACGACTCGGCCGCCGAGGTCTGGGTGAAGATCGCCAAGAAGGGCTCGGGGGTGCCGTCGATGACCGCGAGCGAGGCGGTCGACGTCGTGCTGTGCTTCGGCTGGATCGACGGCCAGCGCAAGAGCCTGGACGGGACGTACTTCCTGCAGCGGTACACCCGCCGCCGGCCGAAGGGGACTTGGTCGCGGATCAACGTGGACCGGGTCGCGGCGCTGACCGCGGCCGGGCGGATGCGGGCGCCCGGCCTGGCGGAGGTGGCCGCCGCGCGGGCCGACGGGCGCTGGGAGGCGGCGTACGAGTCGCAGCGCACCGCCACCGTCCCGGCCGACCTGGCCGCGGCGCTCGCCGCCAGCCCGCGGGCCCGGGAGGCGTACGAGCGGCTGGACCGGACCGCCCGGTACCTGGTGATCCTGGGCCTGGCCAAGACCCGCACCCCGGCCGGGCGGGCGGCCCGCCTGGCCAAGGAGATCGCCGCGCTAGAACGTTGACGTGGACAGCACCGCGCCGTCCGCCCCGTACGCGAGCAGCCGCCCGTGGGCGAGGGTGGCGCTGCGGAAGGAGAACTCCCGCTGCCCGGCCGTGTATTCGACCAGCGGGACGGCGCGCGCGGCGCCGCCCGGCGCGGACCGGTACTCCAGCCGGGTCACGGCGGCGCCGACCACGCCGTTGACCCGCACCTTGGTCGGCTCCCGGGCGACGCCGAACTCGACCGGCGCGGCGCCCGCCCGCAGGTACGGGCTGGCGAAGAAGTAGCGCGGGTTGCCGGCGTCGGCGAGCGTGTACGCCTTGAACGTCGGGTCGGCGCCGGCCGGCAGGGCAGCACCACGAAGCCGGCCACGACCGCGGCCGCCACGCTCGCCACCCGCAGGCCGGCGCGCCGCCGGCCGTGGGCCGCCACCGCCGCCACACCGCCGAATCCGGCCAGGCACACCGCGACGGCCCCGAACGTCCGCGCGTTCTCCAGCGCGAACTGCACCCCCGGGTACGTCGACACGTCGCGCAGCAGCGCCCCCAGCGACACCGTCATGGCGGCCAGCAGCGCCAGGCCGGCGACCCGCTGGGCGACGCCGTTCGTGGCGACCAGCAGCATCGCGGCCAGCACCGTCCACACCTGGTGGTGCGTCCACGACACCGGGGAGGCGGCCACGCTCGCGCAGCCGACCAGCACCGCGGCGCGTACCGGGTGCTCCTCGCGCCACAGCTGCCGGGCCCGCCACAGCGCCGTGCCGCAGATGACCGCGACCAGGGCGGCCCACAGCAGCGGCAGGGTGCCGGCGTCGACGCCGACCCGCATGAGCATCCCGTGTACGGACTGGTTGCCCAGCGAGGCGAGGTTGCCGATCCGGGAGGTCTGCGTCACCGTGCCGGTCCAGTACGTCCAGCTGTCGGCCGGCAGGACCGCGGCGGCCAGCGCGGCGCACCCGGCGAACGCCAGCGCGGCCCGGCCGGCGTCCCGGTACCGGCCGGCCAGCAGGAAATACACCACGAACAGCAGCGGGGTCAGCTTGACGGCGGCGGCGACCCCGACGAGCACGCCACGCCAGCGGGCCGGCGTCAACCCGACCGCGTCGACCAGCGCCAGCAGCACGATGAACACGCTCACCTGACCGAAGCGCAGGTTGCTCTGCGCCGGCGCGGACAGCAGCACCACACACGCGGCCGCCGCGACCAGGCCGCCGGCCGGCCGCGCCACCGCGTACCCGATGGCCGCGACCGCCGCGCACACCAGCGCCAGCCACGCCACCTGCACGGCGCCCTCCGGAAACACGGTCAGCGGCCGCATCAGCAGCACCGCGAACGGCGGATACGTGAACGGGCCGCCGTTGTCGGCGACGTACCCGTACAGCGGCTGTCCGGATTGGACGGTCTGCGCGGCGCCGTAGTAGATGTGCAGGTCCGACAGGCGTTCGGCGGGCGGGCGGCGCAGGACCAGCACCGAGGACACCACGGCGATGGCGCCGAACAGCGCCCACAGCGCACCGGTGCGGCGATCCACCATCACCGGCGCCACGCTATCGAGCGCCGTCCACCGCGACAAGCCGCAGCGTGGTCAGCGCCGCGCCGATGAGCACCAGCCGTTCCGGCCCCACCCGGCACACCAGGGCGGCGGTGAGCAGGTAGTGCCCGAACCGGTCGTAGTCCTCGGGGCTCAGGCGGCAGCGCCGCACGTACCCGGCGAAGCGGGCGGCGGCGCGTACCCCGTGCCGGGCAAGGGTTTCGCTGACGAACCGGCCCAGCTCGGCGGCCAGCGCGTCCGGCCGGCGCGGCTCAAACCGGTGCAGGAGCAGGGGATCGTCCCGTACGAGCCGGCATGCGTGTGCCACCAACCGGTCGACGTCGATCTCGACCTCAACATCGCGGGCCCCCGCGTCGCCCATGTTGACCATTCCACCGGGTGGTGGCCGGGCGCGTCGATCGGCAGGATTGCCGATGTGCCCATGCTCCCCAGTGGACTACCGGTCACCGCCGAACTCGGCTGGATCGCGTCCGGGACAGGCGATGTCGGCGAACGGGCCCGAGCCGCGCTGGAACGGCTGCGCCGGGTGGTGCCGTTCGAGGGTGGCTGGGTGGGGCTGCTGGACCCGCAGCGCGGCGGCCACATCCTGCTCGCCTCGCAGGGGTACGACGGCCCGGTGCGGGAGCGGCTGGCCGGCCCGGCGGTGGCGGCCGAGGTCGAGCACGTGGGCCTGAGCCGGTGGCCACGGTTGGCGATGCGGATCGCCGACCTGCCGTACCGGCCGGCGGAGTCGGGCACCTGGGAGGCGTACATGCGGCCGGCCGGGTTCCGGGACGGCCTCGGCGTGGGCCTGTTCAGCCGGGACGGCCGCTACCTGGGGGTGTTCGGGCTGAGCACGGACACCGCGGGCGGCTTCACCGAGGCGGTGCGCGACGCGGTGGGCCTGCTCGCCCCGGCCATCGCCGACGCGGTCGACCCGCTGCGGCCGATCGCGTCGGCGGCCCGGCTCGTGCACGGCGCCACGGCCGGGGTGGTGCTCACCCGCGCCGGCGCCGCGCAGCCGCTGCCCGGCCTGCCCGACCACCCGCTGCTGGCCGCCGGCTCCACCGTGCTGGCGGTCGCGGCGGCGCAGCTGGCCGGCGCACTGCAGTACGCCACGTTCCTGTGCCCGTCGGGCCCGGCCGACCACCTGCGGGTCACCGCCCTGGCCGGCCCGGCATGGCCGCCCACCGCCGTGACCGCGGCCGTGGTGGTGGGCCCGCCCGGCGACCTGTCCGGGCTGACCCGCCGCGAGTTGGAGATCCTCGGGCTGCTCGTGGAGGGCTGGGCGAACAGGCGCATCGCCGCCGGCCTGGGCATCGCCGACCGGACCGTGGCCGCGCACCTGGAGCACGTGCTGGCCAAGCTCGGCGCCCAGTCCCGCACCCTCGCCGCGGTCCGCGCCCAACGCCAGGGCCTGTACGTGCCGCGGGGACTCGCCTGAAATGCGCGGCCCCGGCCCGGCTCGGCGCTAAACTTCGGGCCCGATGGAGACCACCGAGGAGCAGACCCGCCCCTGCGCGCACTGCGGCCGGCCGGTCCAGCAGCGGGCCGCCGCCGGGCGCCCGTTCCGCTATTGCCGGGACAACGACGGCGAGTGCCAAAAAGCGTCCCGCAACGTACGGATGCGGCACCGCAACGCCCCGGGCCTGGCCGGGCAGGTGGCCCGCGCGTGGGAGGTCGTGGACCGGCTCGACCAGGCCGTCGACACGCTCACCGAGGCGCTGCACGCCGAGCTGTCGCCGGCCGGCGTCGACCGGCAGGTCGCCGAGGTACGCGCCGAGGCGGCCGCCCAGATCGCCGCCGCCCAGGCCGAACGCGACGAGGCCCGCCGCGACGCCGACACCGCCGCCGACGCGGGGAACCGGGCGCAGCAGGAGCGGGCGGCCGCCGTACACGACAAGGAGCGTGCCCTCGCCGAGGCCGCGCGCGCCGCGGACGCCGCCACGACGGCGGCCGAGCTGGCGGCGGCGGCCGACGCCGCGCGGGACGAGGCCCAGCGGGCGGCCAGCGCCGCCGACGCGCTGCGCTCGCAGGCCGAACGCGACCGGGACGCGGCCCGTAGCGAGGCGCGGACGCTGCGCCAGGAGCGGGACGCGGACCGGCGGGCCCTCGCCGAGGCCACCCGGGACCGGGACGAGGCCGCCGCCGACGCGCGGCGGGCCGCGGAGTCGGCGGCGCAGGCCCTGACCCAGGCGGACCGCTTCCGGGACGAGGCGCAGGCGGCGGCCGGCGACGCCCGCGAGGCCCGCACGGCCGCCGAGACCGCCCGGACCGCGGCACAGGAGGCCGCCGCCCGGGCGGCGGTCGCCGACGCCGACCGGGACCGGCTGACCCAGGAGCTGCGGGCCGCGCGGGAGGCAGCGGCGTCCGCCGATGGCCGGCTCGGCGAGCTCGGGGTACGGTTGTCCACCGCGCACGCCGACCGGGACGCCGCCCTGGCCGACCGGGACGCGGCGGTGGCCCGGGTCGGGCAGCTGTCCGGCCAGGTCAGTGACCTGGCCGTGGCGCTGGCCAACCTGCGTCCAGCGCACTCCCAGCCCGCCACGTCAGAACGGACAAACGAGGAGCAATAAGTCGTACGCGTGTGACCGTCGTCGTGACGTCACTCGTGAGATCGATCCGCCCGCTACGCTCGATAGCGTTCACCGTGCCGAAACACCTGGGGGCCGGTCGGGAATCGTCCGACCGACCCCCGTCGTTACAAGAGTGAAGACCAGCACCACGACCGAGGGGAAAGCCGATCATGGGCGAGCGCATGCTGCGCGGGAGCCGTCTGGGAGCAGTCAGCTACGAGTCCGACCGCAACACGGAGCTGGCCCCGCGACAGACCCGCGAGTACCTCTGCGCCAAGGGTCACCAGTTCGAGGTGCCCTTCGCCGTTGACGCCGAGGTCCCAATGACCTGGGAGTGCAAGTTCGACGGCAGCGTCGCCCGCTTGGTGGATGGCAGCGAGCCGGAGCAGAAGAAGGCCAAGCCCCCGCGCACGCACTGGGACATGCTCCTGGAGCGCCGGTCGATCGCCGAGCTCGAGGACATCCTGGCCGAGCGCCTGGAGGAGGTCCGCGCCCGCCGCGGCCGGTCCGCCTGACGCGTACGCACCAACGGGCCCCCGCCGCAAGCGGGGGCCCGTTGCCGTGCGCACTAGGGGACGATCTCGCCCTCGATGGCGCCGTCGGACTCGGGGGTGCCGCGGTGCACCTTGACCTTGCGCGGCCCGAAGAAGTCCCCGGCGACCGCGGCGGACACCCGCCGCTCCGCCCACCGCTGCACGCCGCCGCGGGCCACCTTGCGCGCCGGCGGCAGCAGCAGGATCAGCCCGGCGGCCCCGCTGAGGAACCCCGGAACCGTCAGCAGCAGCCCCGCGCCCAGGCCGACGACGCTGTCGGTGACCCGCTCACCGGGCGGCTGGCCGGCGTTGGCGGACGCGACGAACCCACGCCACGCGCGCATGCCCTCCCGCCGCAGCAGCATCATCCCCACGAACGAGAGCGCCAGCACAGCCAGCACCGCCCACCCGTAACCGATCCATTCGCCCAGCAGCACGAAGACGGCGATCTCCAGGACCGCGGCCAGTGGCGCCCCGAGCGCGAGTGCCCGTCCCATCTCACAAGGATGCCACGCGCGGCACCCGGTCCAAGATGACGCCGAAGTGCTCCCGGTACGCCGCCAGCACCGCCGCGTCCTCGCCCAGGTCCTCCTCCGTGCGGGCGGTGCCGTCGGTGCGGATGAGGCGGGTGCCGCTGAGCGTGACGCGGCCACCGTCGCCGGTCAGCCGCGAGCAGGTCAGCATGCCGGTGAAGTGGGACAGCGGCGAGGTCTGCTGCCACCAGCAGGTGGGCACGAAGTCGGCCAACTCGTACGGGCGCGGGTCCACCCGGTACTGCGGCTCGCCGTCCAGGAAGACGTCGAGATCGCCGTCCCCGGTCAGCAGGAACATGCCGCCCGGGTCGGCCTGCGGCGCCCGGTCGTCCCAGCGCAGCGGGGCATGGCTGAACCGGCCGAACCCGACGTCGGCCAGCCAGCGCTCGTCCAGCTCGACGCGCAGCAGCAGGTGGTCGAACGGCGGCCCGTACCGGCCGTCGCCGTACACCCGGGCGGAGTGCATCGTGACCCGGTAGCCGAGCGCGGACAGCAGCGCCGCGAACGCCCCGTTGAGCTCGTAGCAGAACCCGCCGCGGCGCCGCCCGACCACCTTGTCCAGCACCGCCGTCTCGTCCAGCGTGATGGGCTCGCCCAGGTGGATGCTCAGATTCTCGAACGGCACCGCGCCCAGGTGGGCGCGGTGCAGCCGGCGCAGCGCCTCCTCGTCGGGGCGGTCCGGCCGCTGGGCGCCGATCCGGGCCAGGTAGGCATCCACAAGGGAGTCATCCACGACGGCGCACCACGACCGCGCCGGCGAGCAGCACCAGCGTCAGCGCGACGAGCACCATCTCGGGCCACAGGCCGAGCCGGGTGGCCAGCGTACGCTCGGTGCCCGGCCGCAGCTGCTTGACCACGACCTCCTGGGTGTTGAAGTCGGTCTGCTCGTGCACCCGCCCGTCGGTGGTGACGAACCCGGACACGCCCACCGTGGACGACATCAGCGCCTGCCGGCCGTGCTCGACCGCGCGCAGCCGCACCATCGCCATCTGCTGGCGGGCCTCGGCGACGTCGAAGGTGGCGTTGTTGGTCTGCACGACCAGCAGCCCGGCGCCGCCGGTGACGGTGTCCCGCACGATCCCGTCGTACGCCACCTCGAAGCAGATCACGTCGCCGACCACCACCGGGCCGGTGTCGATGACGCCGGCCCGGGTACCGGCGACCATGTCGGCGACCCGGTCGACCTCCTTGCTCACCATCCGCGCGATCGACCGCAGCGGCATGTACTCGGCGAACGGCACCGGATGCCGCTTGACGTACGTCTGGTCCAGGTCGGGGCCGGCGCCCGGCCGCCACAGCAGACCCACGTTGCGGACCTCGCCCTCGGCGGGGCCGCGCAGGATGCCGCCGACCAGGATCGGCGCCCCGATGGCGGCGGCCGCCTCCGAGATGCGCTCGCCGGCCAGCGGGTCGCGCAGCGGGTCGACGTCGCTGGCGTTCTCCGGCCACACCACCAGGTCGGGGCGGGCCGCCTGGCCGGCGGCGACCCGGCCGGCGAGCGCGATCGTCGCGTTCACGTGGTTGTCCAGCACGGCGCGGCGCTGGGCGTTGAAGTCCAGGCCCATCCGTGGCACGTTGCCCTGCACGATCGCCACCGTGACCGGCGCACCCGACGGCTCGGCGGTCGGCACCAGCAGCCCGGACGCCACGACGGCGACCGCGGCGGCGGTGAGCCCGACCGCGGACAGCACCAGCCGCCCGCGGGCCAGCCGCGCCGGCCACAGGCTCCACGGCCGCCACACCGCGGTCACCAGCAGACCACCTGCCAGCGCCACCGCGAACGTCACCAGCGGCGCCCCACCCAGCGCGGCCAGCTTCAGCAGCGGCGAGTCGTCCTGGCTGAACGCGAGGCGCCCCCACGGGAACCCGCCGTACGGCGTGCGGTCGCGCAGCGCCTCCTGCCCGACCCACAGCAGCGCGGTCGCCGCCGGCCACGCCCAGCGGAACCGGTCCACCAGCGGGCTCACGTACGCGCTCGCCCCGCCCAGCAACGCCAGATAGCCGGCCTGCAGCCCGGACAGCAGCAGCCAGGGCACCAGCCCGGTGTGCAGATTGGTCCAGCTCAACAGCGGCAGGAACAGGGCCGCCCCGGCCAGCGCCCCCAACCCGAGACCGGCCCGCAGCCGGCGCCGGTGCACGGACGCGGCCAGCAACGCCACCCCGATCGGGGCCAGCCACCACAGCCCGTACGGCGGGAACGACAGCAGCAGCGCCACCCCGGCCGCGATGGCGGCGGGCGCGGCGGCGGCCAGCGGCAGCGCCTGCGGGGCATCCCGCCGTTCGGATTCGGCCTCGTTGACCGGGGTCTCGGCGGGCTCCACCATCGTCACCTGCCGAAGGGTACCGCCAGCCGATCACAGAACGGAAAATCGGGGCGCCGCCGAAACGACGCCCCGATGCTCCCAGGCCCTCCCGGGGCCGGTGCGGCAGTTGATCCCCACGACCTTCGGACCGACGAGACGAGACCTGGCTGCCCCCGTCGCCGCCGTTGTCTACTGGCCGCGGTCACCCCCTGCCCGTACACCGGTTGTTGAGACGTCGACCGGTCCGCGCCGCCCCGCCGACCCCCGCCCACTGGACCTGGTGTCGGCATCGAAGGTGTCGCTCGGCCAGCGGACAGAGGGACGAAGCGAACAACAGCCACGTCTCCCGTGTAGGACCTAAAGACCCTACGTGCCGTACCGGGTGCGCTGTCAACCACCCTGGCGTGTCGCACCCCGGCGTGTTTTGTGGACACCTCCTGACCGCTTACCGGCCCCGCTTCTGCTGCTCACGCCAGCCTGCGGTGATCATGAAGTTAGCGGCAGGGAAAGGGCTCCCCCGGGCGTCAACTTCATGATCACCGCAGGAGCCAAGGCGGGGGTGGGCCGGGCCCGCACCCGGATGTATCCGACATTTTCTACGGCGGGGTCGACGTACGCCGTGACTGTGGCGAACAGTTGCCCCTGGGAGGGCAACTTCTCGACACAGTCGCCAAAGTCGAGGGCGATGGCCGCGTCACGGCGAACGCAGGTGGGCGCGCAGCAGGGCCAGCGCGGCTTGCGGGTGCTCCGCGGCCAGCAGCCCGGCGGCGGCCAGCACGTACTGCCGGTCGACCACCGCGGTCGCGGCCCGCGGCACCGGCCACCCGCCACCGTGGTCGGCCAACACCGCGTCCAGTACGCCGACCGCGTCCCGCCCCGGCGCGTGCCGCAGCGCGCCACCCGACCCGACGACCAGCCGTACGTCGCTCAGGTCCCGCCGGCCCCGCCCGCCCGGCTCGCCGCGGGCGTGCCGGCGCAGCGCCACCGTCGCGGCGAGCGTGGCCAGCCGCAGGTCGACCGGGTCCCCGGCGTCGTTGTCGGTGATCAGGGCAGGGTCGGCGGCCCGCGCCCGGGCCGGCTCGTCGAGCCCGTCGTGCGGCAGCTTCTCCGCCGCCGCGGCCGCGACCACGCCCGGCGCGTTCCACCGCACCCCCAGGTCGCCCTCGACGGTGCGGGCCCGGGCCAGCGTGCCCGCCGCCTCCGCTGGGGGCACAACCTCGGACGGCAGCGCCGAGTACACGTCGGTGGTGGCGCCGCCCACGTCCACCACGACCAGCCCGCCGCCGGTGTGGTCGGCGTACAGCTCGACCGCGCTCAGCACCGCGTCCGGGGTGGCCGCCCGCACCAAGGCGCCGAACCCGCGCCCCCACCGGCCGCCGATCACGTGCCGCAGGAACACGTCCCGGATCGCGGCCCGCGCCGGCCCCGGATTCAGCACCCCGATGCGGGGCAGCACGTTGTCCACGATGCCCGCCGCGGGCAGGGCGGCGGCGACCTCGTCCCGGGCGTCCGCGTTGCCGGCCACCACCACCGGCACCCGCCACCGCGACGACGCCAGCCTGCGCGCGTTGTGCACCAGCACCTGGGCGTCGCCGCCGTCGGTGCCGCCGACCAGCAGCAGCACGTCCGGGCGGGCGGCCCGCAGCGCCCGCACGCCGGCCCCGTCCAGCGGCCCGTCCGTCACGTGCACCACCCGCGCCCCCGCCGACAACCCGACCCGGTGCCCGGCCTCCGCGGTGACCAGCCGCTCGTACCCGATGACCGCCAGCCGCAGCCCGCCGCCGGCGGACGAACAGACGTACCAGGGAAGGCTCTGCCCGTCGACGGCCGCGACCGCCGCGTCCAGCCCGTGCCGCGGGTCGGTGTCCGCGGTGGTGGGGCGCGCGGCCGTCGCGACCAGTCCGCCGCCGTCGAGGTCCACCACCGCGACCTTCGTGTACGTCGAGCCGACGTCCGCGCAGAGGGCCAGACGGCTCATACCGCGAGCGGGACCACGACAGTCCCGACCGCCGTCACCGCCACGATCGGCGGGTCCAGGACCTGCGCCTTCGAGCCCTCGGTGCCCCGGCACACCACCGCGCAGGTGAACTCGACGGTCCGGCTGCGGGTGCCCATCCGGGTGAGCGTCGCGGTGGCCTCGACCACGTCGCCGGCCCGGATCGGGGCCCGGAACTGCACGTCCGAGTACGACGCGAACAGGCCCTCGTCGCCGTCGACGCGGATGCACACCTCTGTCGCCACGTCCCCGAACAGGCCCAGCGCGTACGCCCCGTCGACCAGGTCGCCGGCGTAGTGCGCGTGCGCGTACGGCACATACCGCCGGTGCGTGACCGTCAACCCGACGCTCATGCGTTCACCAGCTCCTTCACCAGGTAGCTGGCCACCTCGCGGGGCGTGGTGCCGCGGCCGAAGATGCGGTCCACGCCCAGCTCGCCGGCCATCGTCTCGTCGAACCGCGGCCCGCCGGCCACCAGCAGCGGCCGCCGCCCCGCCGGGAACGCCTCCCGGAACGCCGCCGACATCTCCCGCACGTTGTGCAGGTGCGCGTCCCGCTGGGTGACCACCTGGGACACCAGGACGGCGTCGGCCTTTTCCACCCGGGCCGCCTCGACCAGCTCCGGCACGGTCACCTGCGCGCCCAGGTTGACCACCTTCAGCTCCCGGTAGTACTCCAGACCCTTCTCCCCGGCGATGCCCTTGAGGTTGAGGATCGCGTCGATACCGACGGTGTGCGCGTCGGTGCCGATGCACGCCCCCACCACCGACAGCTTGCGCCGCAGCCGCCGCTTGACCAGCGCGTTGACCTCCTTGGCGGACAGCAGCGGATAGTCCCGCTCCAGCACCTGCACCGCGGACAGGTCGACCAGGTGGTGCACCCGCCCGTACACGACGAAGAACGTGTACCCGTCGCCCATCTGCTTGGCGTGCACCAGCAGCGCCGGCTCCAGACCCATCTTGC
This sequence comes from Phytohabitans rumicis, assembly GCF_011764445.1. NCBI lineage: Bacteria > Bacillati > Actinomycetota > Actinomycetes > Micromonosporales > Micromonosporaceae > Phytohabitans > Phytohabitans rumicis. The sequence continues at coordinate 102,725 of NZ_BLPG01000002.1, read as the reverse complement.
CGGCCAGCTGCAGGGCGGCACCCTCGGCGCGCTTGTCGTGCGGGAGCGGCAGGGTGAACGACACCTGCACCATCCCGTCCCCGGTGGTGTCCCCGTACGGCCGGATGACCTGCCCGCTCACGAGATCGCCGGGTTGTAGTAGTCCGCCTCGTGCTTGGCGACCCCGTCCAGCCCCTTGCCGCGGTCCGCGGGGCGTTTCATGATGCCGAACGTCCCGTCCGCGATCGCCGCCAGCAGACCTTCCGCCTCGATCCTCTCGAGCAGCTCGATCGACGAAGCGAGCACCTCATGCGCGCGCCGCTGGATGAACCCGCCCGGCGCCGGCACGAAGTCCTCGTGCAGCCCACCGGCCGCGCCCAGCACGTACCGCACGTTCTGCAGCGCGATGTCCCGGTCGGACAGCCACGGCGTCACCACCGCCTCGGTCATCATGCCGACCAGCAGGATGCCCTGCCCGGTCATCGCCCCGACCAGGTTGAAGAACCCGTCCAGCAGGTTGCCGCGGAACACGTCCCCGGTCATGTGCCGGGTCGGCGGCATCCACTTCAGCGGCGCGTCCGGAAACAGCTCCCGGGCCAGCAGCGCGTGCGCCAGCTCCAGCCGGAACGACTCCGGCAGATCCGGGTTGATCTCGAACGCGTGCCCCAGCCCCAGCTGCCAGTCGGCCAGCCCCGCCTCGTGCGCGAAGTACTCGTTCAGCAGCTGCGAGACCGTCACCGTGTGCGCGGCCTCGACCGCGTCGGCGGTGGTCAGGTAGTTGTCCTCACCGGTGTTGATGACGATGCCGGCGCGGGCGTGCACCTGCCGGGAGAACCGCTGGTCCACGAAGGTGCGGATCGGGTTGATGTCCCGGAACAGGATCCCGTACATCGAGTCGTTGAGCATCATGTCCAGCCGCTCCAGGCCGGCCAGCACCGCCATCTCCGGCATGCACAGCCCGGACGCGTAGTTCGTCAACCGCACGTACCGGCCCAGCTCCCGCGAGGACTCGTCCAGCGCCGCCCGCATCAGCCGGAAGTTCTCCTGCGTCGCGTATGTGCCGGCGAACCCCTCCCGGGTCGCCCCCTCCGGCACGTAGTCCAGCAGCGACTGCCCCGTCGACCGGATCACCGCGATCACGTCCGCGCCCGCCCGGGCCGCCGCCTGCGCCTGCGGGATGTCCTCGAAGATGTCCCCGGTCGCCACGATCAGGTAGATCCACGGCCGCCGCGGCGCGTCGCCGTGCCGCTTGACGAGGCGCTCGCGCTCCGCGCGGCGCCGGTCGATCCGCCGCAGCCCGGCCTGCACGTGTTTTCTCGCCGCCCGCCGCGGTCCAGCCTGCTTTTCGGGTACGCGGAACCGCACCGACCCGGCCGACGCCTTCTGCGCCAGCAGCGTGACATCATCGATGCCCTCGCGCAGCAGCGCGTCGAACACCGGCACCGCCACCCCGTGCCCCAACCCGACGTCGGCGCGCACCGCGTCGACGAGCCGGTTGACCCACGGGATGCCGTCCGGGTCGGCCCCGGCCACCCCGGCCAGCCGCAGCACCGCCCGCTCCACCGACACGGTGGTGTGCGCGCGGGCCAGGTCGACCACCGGCCGGCCGGCCCGCGCGGCCAGTTCGCGGGCCCGGACCACCAGCGTCGGATCCAGATCAAGTTTCATAGAGAACCTGTCCACGTAGCACTGTGCGCCGGCACACCGGCAGTGGGCCGTCGTCGTCGAAGGTCGGGAACGCGTCCACGGACCACACCGCGAACGTCGCCGGCGCACCCGGCGCCAGCACCCCCTCGTGGTCGCGGTGCACCGCCCGCCACCCGCCCCGGGTGTGCGCCGCGAACGCCGCCTTCACGCTCATCCGCTGCACCGGGTTGAAATGGTGGGTGGCCGCCCGCACCGAACCCCACGGGTCCAGCGGCGTCACCGGCGAGTCCGACCCGAACGCCAGCGCCACGCCCACCCCGTGCATCGCGCCCAACGGGTTCGACTCCAGCGACCGCCGCACACCCAGGCGCTGCGCGTACATCTGCGACTCGCCGCCCCACAGCCGGTCGAACGCCGGCTGCACGCTCGCCACGATGCCGTACTCGACGAAGCCGGCGATCAGCCGCTTGTTCATGATCTCGGCGTGCTCGACCCGGTGCCGCGCCTCCCGCAGCCGGTCCACGCCCAGCTTCCCGGCCACCTCCGCGAACCCGGCCAGCACCGTCCCGATCGCCGCATCGCCGATCGCGTGGAACCCGCCCTGCACCCCGTACGCCGCACAGTCCAGCAGATGGTCACGCACCTGCTCGGCGGTGACGTACCCGTGCCCGCAGCCGTCCACGTCCTGATAGGACTCCGACAGGTGCGCCGTCTGCGACCCCAGCGCCCCGTCCGCGTACAGGTCGCCGCCGGCACCGACCGCGCCCAGCTCCTTCGCCTTCGCCGCGGCCATCAGCTCGCCCCAGTAGCCGTACACCTCCGGCAGGCCCTGTCCGGACAGGGCGAGCAGGTTGGTGAAGTCGCGCTCGCTGGACGTGCCCGGCCCGCCGCACTCGTGCACCGCCGCGATGCCCAGCCCCGCCGCCGTCCGCAGCGCCGCCCGCTGCGCCTCGGTCCGCTGCGCCGCCGGGATCGACTCCAGGGCCAAGGCCCGCACCGCGTCGTGGGCGTCCCGCCGTACCCAGCCGGACCCGTCGTACCCCGGCATGCCCCGCGCCGCCGCCAGCAGGTCTGGCGTGCACAGCGCCGAGTGGATACACGCCTGCGACAGGTACGCCCGGCGGCCCCCGCCGCCCGGGCCAACGCGGCCGGGTCCGGCTTGCGCTGGTCCGCCCACGTCGTCTCGTCCCACCCGTACCCCAACACCACCGCGCCGGCCGGCAGCCGCTCGGCGTGCGCCGCCACCGCGTCCAGCAGCTCGCCTGCGGACCGGACCCCGGTCAGGTCCAAACCGGACAGCGCCAGTCCGGTATCGGTGCTGTGTACATGCGCGTCCACGAACGCGGGCGTAACCAGCGCGCCGTCCAGGTCCACGGTGGCCTCCGCCGCCGGAGCCTCCGCGTCCGGGCCGACCCACGCGATCGACCCGTCGCGCACCAGCAGCGCGGTGGCCCGGGGGTCCGCGGGGCTGTAGACACGGCCGCTGCGGTACAGGGTGGCTTCAGTCATGGGGCCAGTCTGCCCTCGAAAAGTTTCTTGACGGCTGGAACGTCGCGGACCAGTCCGAGCGCGTAGGCGGCGTGGCCCGGGACGTACCCGTTGCCGACCAGCATCGTCACGTCCGCCGCCAGACCCTCCGCGCCCAGCGCGGCGGCCGCGAAGCTCGTCGCCATCGAGAAGAACACCACCGTGCCGCCGTCCGCGGTGGCCAGGATCGCGCCGTGCTCGCAGCCCGGCACGTCCACGCACACCACGGTGACGTCCACCGGCGTGCCCACCGCGGCCGCGACCGCCACCGGATCCCGCGCGTCCGCCACCACGACCTCGTCGGCGAGGCCGGCCTCGCGCAACCGCGCCGCCTCCGCCTCATCGACGACCACCCCGACGGTACGGCGTGCGCCCTCCTTCCGCGCCGCCGCGAGTGCCAGCGACCCGCTCTTCCCGGCCGCCCCCAGCACCGCCACGCTGACGCCTTGCGTGTTGATCAGGGAGTTGGCGGGCGTGTCTGGCAGCGTGCCGGGGGACGCAGTCCCTGATCGACTTCGCGAGACGACGCGGGCGGTCAGGGCGGGTGCGCCGCAGACGTCCAGCACGGCGAGCGCCAGGCGGGGGTCCAGGTCGTCGGGCAGCACGGCGGCCACCGACCTCGCGAAGAGGATCGCGTGGCCGGTGCAGGGGACCTGCTCACTTCGGCCGTCCCAGTCCGTCCCGGTGACGCGCAGCGGGGTCAGGGTGAGCGAGACGAGGGTGGCGACGCGGTCCCCTTCGCGTAGCCCGAGCGGAGAATCCGGGCCGACCTCGTCCACCGTGCCGATCAACATGCCGCCCGACCCCGTGACCGGATTGTGCATCTTGCCCCGGGTCTCGATGATGTCGAGCACCTCGGCGACCACCTTGCCGCCGTCGCCGCCGTGCTTGTCCGACAACTGCCGGAAGCTCGCCGCGTCCAGGTTCAGCCGCTCGACGCGTACCCGCACCTCGTCCGCGCCGATCTCCGGCCGGGCGTCCAGGCGGAGGGCGGCCTGCGGCAGCACCCCGGCCGGCTCCAGCACGCGATGCAGCCCAACCGGCGAAGTCATCGGCCTTGCCCTCTCTCGCGGGAAATCTTACGGTAGATTATCTAGATCGCCGGAGGATTTCCAGGAGGCATCGTGTCACAGCCGTACGAGTACCGCCGCCGCGAGCTCGTCGAACCGGACTGGACCCGTTTCCCCGGCTGGCGCGACGTCACCCGCGACCAGTGGGAATCCGCCCAGTGGCAGCGCGTCCACTGCGTCAAGAACGCCCGCCAACTGCACACCGTCCTCGGCGACCTCGTACCCGATTCGTTCTACGCGGACCTCGCCCTCGACCAGCGCGCCAGCGCCACCATGTCGATGCTGGTCACGCCGCAGATGCTCAACACCATGTCCACCGAGGACTTCCACGCCGACCCGGTCCGGCGCTACATGATCCCGGTCGCCTCCGACCGCCGCACCGACTGGCCGTCCCACCCGTACGCCACCCGCGACTCCCTGCACGAGCACGACATGTGGGTCGCCGAAGGACTCACCCACCGCTACCCCACCAAGGTCCTCGCCGAACTGCTGTCCACCTGCCCCCAGTACTGCGGCCACTGCACCCGCATGGACCTCGTCGGCAACTCGACCCCCGCCGTCGAGAAACTCAAGCTCACCCTCAAACCCGTCGAGCGGTACGACGCCCACGTCGCCTACCTGCGCGCCCACCCCGGCGTACGCGACGTCGTCGTCTCCGGCGGCGACGTCGCCAACGTGCCCTGGCGCCACCTCGAGTCGTACCTCATGCGCCTGCTCGACATCGAAACCATCCGCGACATCCGGCTCGCCACCAAGGCGCTCATGGGCCTGCCCCAGCACTGGCTCCAGCCCGACGTCGTGGAGGGCCTCGAACGCGTCGCCCGCACCGCCGCCCGGCGCGGCGTCAACCTCGCCATCCACACCCACGTCAACCACGCCAACTCGCTGACCCCCCTGGTGGCCCGCGCCGCCCAGACCGCCCTCGAGGTCGGCGTACGCGACGTCCGCAACCAGGGCGTCCTCATGCGCGGCGTCAACGCCACCAGCACCGACCTGCTCGACCTGTGCTTCGCGCTGCAAGGCGAGGCGGGCATCCTGCCGTACTACTTCTACATGTGCGACATGATCCCCAACGCCGAGCACTGGCGGGTGCCGGTGTGGCAGGCCCAGGAACTGCAGCACGACATCATGGGCTACCTGCCCGGGTACGCCACCCCACGGATCGTCTGCGACGTACCCCTGGTCGGCAAGCGCTGGGTCCACATGGTCACCGAGTACGACCGCGAGCACGGCATCTCGTACTGGACCAAGAACTACCGCACCTCCCTGGAGTCCGACGACACCGAGGCCCTGGCCCGCCGCTACCCCTACTACGACCCAATCGACACCCTCCCCCCGTCCGGCCAGCGCTGGTGGCCCCGCCCCTCTTCCCCCGCCCTCCCCGCCTCCCCTTTGTCCCCCGTGCCCCCTGCGTCCCCCGCGCCCCCTCTTCCCGTCGATCAAGGGCATATGGCCGTGCTTTGATCTCCGATCCACGGCCATATGCCCTTGATCGACGCGGTTTCCCTTGATCGGCGGGCGGACGGAATTGGGCGGATGGGACCAATGCTCCGATCGTCGTAGCATCGGAGGCATGCTGTTTCAGGTGCCGAAGCTCGACGCCAACGACGCCCGCGTCCTCGCCGAAATCGAGGCGTGTTACGAGGATCTGCGCCAAGCCACCGACGGCGACCCGGCCAAACACCGTTGGGAGGGACACCTCCGCCAGCAACTCGTCGCCGGCGCGGTCCAGGGTTCCAACAGCATCGAGAGCTACAAGGTCAGCCTCGACACCGCAACCGCGATCGTCGCCGACGGGCCCGTCCCGGCCGACGTGCCGGATGAGACCCGCGAGGCTGTGGCCGGCTACCGGGACGCGCTGAGCTGGGTCCTCCAGACGCCCGCCATGGAGTACTTCACCCACCACGAGATGGTGCTTTCCGCGCTGCACTTCATGATGCTGCGCTCGCGCCCCGCGCAGTGGCCGGGACGCTACCGGGACGGCGGCATCATGGTGGCCGGAGACGACCCGATGAACCCGGCCTACGTCGGACCCGATCCCGACCAGGTACGCCCCCTGATGGTCGAGCTGGTCGACTGGCTAAACGACGGTGACCCGGACGCCCCACCGCTCGTCAGGGCGGCCATGGCGCACGTGAACCTGGTGCGGATCCACCCCTGGCGGGACGGGAACGGACGGATGTCCCGCTGCCTCCAGACGCTCGTCCTGGCGCGCGCCGGCGTCCTGGCCGCGGAATTCTGCTCGATCGAGGAGTGGCTCGGCCGCGAACTCAACACGCTGCACTACTACGCCGAACTCCGGAAGACAGGCGGCACGTACGACGCCACGCGGGATGCCCACGACTGGGTGCGGTTCAACCTGCGCGCCCACCACCAGCAGGCCCACCTGGTACGCCTGCGACTGGAACGCGCCCGCCGTACCTGGGAAGACCTGACCGCCCTCGTCAAGCGCCTCGGCCTGCCCGAGCGCACCGTCTCCGCCCTGCACACGGGCACCCTCGGACGGTTGCGCCGCGAGGCGTACCAGCAGGACGAAGGGCTCTCGCGCGACCAGGCGATCCGCGACATCCGCCGGCTGGAGGCAGAAGGGCTGCTCGACTCCTACGGGTACGGCGTGACCCTCTACTACGTGGCCGCCGGCCGCGCCCGCGACGTCGACGACGCGGTGGTCGACGACCTGCGGACGCCGGCGACCGAGCCGTACCGGACATGACGGAGGGCGCCCTCCGAGTGGAAGGCGCCCCCAGGTATCGCCAAGAGGTCAGCTGAAGGCGTCGCGTACGTCGCGCCCGGCGTCCTTGACGTTCTCGCCGGCCTGCTTCGCCTTGGCCTGCGCCCGCTCCCGGGCACCCTCGGCCTGCATGCTCTCGTTGTCGGTCGCGTCGCCGATGCGCTCCTTGGCCGTGCCCTTGAGCTCTTCGGCCTTGTTCCGAGCCTTATCGGTGAAGCTCATTGTTGCTCCTTCCGGGTTGCGTGCCCTGCCAAGGTGGTTCCCCCATCGGTGTTGGTGAAACCTTTGTGCGGTCTGACACAACCCGTAAGGCGTCCTAGGATGCTAGGTATGAGAGCAGGACCAGCCGGTCGTCCAGCACCTCGATGGACGCGAGACGCAGGTTGGCGTCGGGCAGACCCCGCAGGATGCGCTCCTCCCCGCTCTCCCCGAGCACCTGCGGAAACACCATCAGCCGCAGGTGATCCACCTGGCCGAGCCGGAACAGGCTGCGGACCAACGACAGGCTGCCGATCACCCGGAGCGGATCGCCGGGTGTGTCCTTCATCCTCGGTACGGCCACCGCGACGTCCTCCTCCACCAGCGTGGTGTTGCGCCACGCCAGCGGCGCTCTCAACGACCGGGAGAACACCACCTTGGGCAGCTCCTCCATGCGCTTGAACGACGGGTCGTCACCACCGGCGGTGATCTCCGCCATCGCCCGGTAGGTGTTGCTGCCCATCAGCATCACGTGCGGGTGGGCCAGCTGCTGGTCGATCCATGCCTGCAGGTCGGGACCGTCGTATCCGAAGTAGGCGGGTGAGTTGCGGCCCCTGCCCCAGCCGTCCACTGTGCAAAACAGGTCGACTGTCAGGTCTCGCATGAGGCTCCTCGGCTTCAGGAGAGCTTCGCCAGGTACGCGGCCAGGGCCTCGTACGACTCGCGGGCGCCGACCTCCATGCCGGAGGACACCATGCCGTCGCGGTCCTCCTTCGTGTCGAACCGGGTGACGCTGGTGACGGTCGTCTTGCCGCCCTCCTCGGTCAGCTCCAGCGTCTCCACGCACACGTGGCCGGGCATGCCCTCGAACTCGAAGGTCTGCACGATCAGCTCCGGCGCCCTGATCTCCCGGTACTCACCCCGGAACGCGTAGTCGCCGTCCGGCGCGTGCTCGACGAAGCGGTAGGTGCCGCCCGGACGGAAGTCCATCTCGCAGTCCAGCGGGTTGCCCCGCCCCCACCAGTGCTTGACGTGCTCGACCTTGGCGTGCGCCTCGAACACGAGCTCGCGCGGCGCGTCGAACACCCGGACCATCTTGATCTCCAGGTCGGACGGCAGGGTCACCGTCAGGTTGTCGCTCATCTCTCCTCCTTCTGCAACTGCCGCAGGTACTCCCCAAGCTGGTCGTACCGCTGCTCCCAGAAACGCTCATACCCGGCGACCCACACGGCCACCTCGCGCAAGGGGTCCGCGTCCAGGCGGCACGGCCGCCACTGCGCCTCCTTGCCGCGGCTGATCAACCCGGCCCGCTCCAGCACCTTCAGGTGCTTCGAGACGGCCTGCAGGCTGATCGGGAACGGCTCGGCGAGCTGGTTGACCGTCGCCTCGCCCTGCGCCAGCCGGGCCAGGATCGCCCGCCGCGTCGGATCGGCCAAGGCGCTGAACACCTCGCTCAGCCGGTCCACCGTCGCCGCCTTTCTCAACCGCTCGGTTAATCAACTTATAGGTTGAATATGCCCCTCACCCCGGCGCCCTGTCAACCCGCCCGGCCGCGCAGCGTACCCACCGCCCAGCCTCTCCCCGGTTGATCAGGGAGTACCTCTGGCGTGTTGCGGCGCGCCGAGAGAGCCGCTCCCTGATCAACACGACGTAGGCCACGCCAAGCGCGCACCGCGCCCGCGGGGCGTGAGGTGGCCCGCGACGCGCAGCGATCAAGGAAAGCGGCGCCGATCAAGGGCAAACGGTCGCGGATTAGAGATCGAAGCACGACCGTTTGCCCTTGATCGGCGGCAACGTCCCTGTGCCCGAGGCGGAAAGGGACGCGGGCGCGGCGCGGCGGCGTGCGGCGATATGGCGGTCCCCTGCTGGGTGCGTGGCCGGGGGCACTGCCGCTACGGCGTCCTAGGAGGCTGGGTTAGTGGGGTCTGGTTGACTGGGGGGCATGGTGGAGATCGTTCTGGTGCGGCATGGGGAGACCGAGTGGAGCGCGGCTCACCGGCACACGTCGTACACGGACATCGACCTGACACCCGACGGGGAGCGCCAGGCGCGCGCGGCCGGTGAGCGCCTGGCCGGCCGGTCCTTCGCGGCGGTGATCTGCAGCCCGCGCAAGCGGGCGCTGCGCACCGCGGAGCTGGCCGGCCTCGCGGTGACCGAGGTGGACGACGACCTCGTCGAGTGGAACTACGGGAGTACGAGGGGATCACCACCGAACAGATCCACCGGACCCTGGACCCGCAGTGGAACCTGTGGACCGACGGCTGCCCCGGCGGCGAGTCACCGGAGCAGGTGGGCGCGCGCCTGGACCGGGTGCTGGCCAAGGCGGCCGGCCACGGCGGGGACGTGGCGCTCGTCGCGCACGGCCACGCCCTGCGGGTGGCGGGCGCCCGGTGGATCGAGCTGCCCGCGGCGGGCGGGGGCCGGCTGCGGCTGGACACGGCGACGGTGTCGGTGCTCGGGTACGAGCACGGGCGCCGCGTCATCCAAGCGTGGAACTCGTGATCCGGGGCGGCCGCCCCTCGTACGGCGTGGACAGCACCACGGTGGTGCGGGTGGTGACGTTGGCGGCGGTGCGGATCTCCTGCAGCAGCCGTTCCAGGTCGGTCGGGCTGCCCACCCGGACGAGCAGCAGGTAGAAGTCCTCCCCCGCGACCGAGTAGCAGGAGTCGATCTCGGGCAGGTGGGCCAGCCGCTCGGGCGCGTCGTCGGGCTGGGAGGGATCGAACGGCCGGATGGCCACGAACGCGGTCAGCGGCAGCTCGAGCGCCTCGTACGAGACGTGGGCGCCGTACCCCTTGATGACGCCGCGCTGCTCCAGCCGGCGCACCCGCTGGTGTGCGGCCGACACCGACAGGCCCACCTTTTCGGCGAGGTCGGTGTACGACAGCCGGCCGTCCGCGGTCAGGGCCGCGACGATGGCGCGGTCGATCTCCTCCACGGCGAGAAAACTACACCGGTCACAGGCCGCGGGAGATGACCAGGCGCTGGATCTGGTTGGTGCCCTCGACGATCTGGAGCACCTTGGCCTCGCGCATGTACCGCTCGACGGGGTGGTCGGTGACGTACCCGTAGCCGCCGAGCACCTGCACCGCGTCGGTGGTGACCCGCATCGCCATGTCGGTGGCGAAGAGCTTGGCCTTGGCGGCCTCGATCGAGTACGGGCGGCCGGCGTCGCGCAGCCGGGCGGCGGCCAGGGTGAGCGCCCGCGCCGCGGAGATCCCGGTCGCGGCGTCGGCGAGCATGAAGCGCAACCCCTGGTACTCCAGGATGGAGCGGCCGAACTGCTCCCGTTCACGGGCGTACCCGACGGCGTAGTCGAGGGCCGCCTGGGCCAGGCCGACCGCGCAGGCGGCGATGCCGAGCCGGCCGGAGTCCAGCGCCTGCATCGCGATCTTGAAGCCCTCCCCCTCGGCGCCGACGAGCCGGTCGGCGGGGATCCGGGCGCCGTCGAACGCGATCTGGGCGACCGGGGAGGAGCGCAGGCCCATGGTCCGCTCCGCCGCCTGGGGCACGATGCCGGGCGTGGCCGCGTCGGCGAGCAGGCAGGAGATGCCCGCCGGGCCGGGCCCGCCGGTGCGGCAGAAGATGTTGTAGAAGTCGGCCTGTCCGGCGTGCGTGATCCACGCCTTGGTGCCGGTGACGACGTACTCCTCGCCCTCGTGGGTGGCCTTCGTGGCCAGGGACGCGGCGTCGGACCCGCCCTGCGGCTCGGACAGGCAGTACGCGCCGAGCAGCTCACCGCCGAGCATGTCGGGGAGCAGTTTGCGCAGCTGCTCGCCGCCGTAGGCGTACACCGGGAAGCAGGACAGGGTGTGCACGCTGACCGCCTCCGCGACGGCCAGCCACCGGCTGGCGAGGATCTCCAGCACCTGCAGGTAGACCTCGTACGGCTGGCCGGCGCCGCCGTGCTCCTCCGGGTACGGCAGGCCCAGCAGGCCGGCCCGGCCGAGGGTGCGGATCACCGCGCGCGGGAACTGGCCGCGCTCCTCGAAGTCCGCCACCCGGGGCGCCAGCTCGCGGTCGGCCAGCTCGCGGGTCAGGTCGAGCAGGTCGTAGGCTGTGTCAGCCCCGGGGAAATCGGTGGGCAGCAGACGTTCCATGCCCCCTAGCTTAACGAACGTTAGGGAGTGCGCGTAGGCCCCAATGCCCAACCAGGTCCCGGTACAGCGGCGAGGTGGCCAGCAGGGTGGCGTGGTCGCCGAGCGCGACGCCGGCGCCGTCGAGCACGAGCACCCGGCGGGCGCGCAGCGCCGAGCTGATCCGGTGCGCGATCACGATCAAGGTGCCGGGCCGGGCCGCGAACGCCTCCTCGGCGCGCCGCTCGGCCGCCGGGTCGAGGTGGCAGGTGGCCTCGTCGAGCACGGCCACCGGTGCCGGCGACAGGTACGCCCGGGCCAGCGCGAGCAGCTGCCGCTCCCCGCGGACAGCGCCGCCGGGTCGAGCGTCGCGTCGAGCCCGCCGAGCCGCTGCACAAGGGACGCCGCGCCGACGTCCGCCGCCGCCCGCTCGATGTGGGACGCCGTCGCGGACGGCCACAGGTAGGCGAGGTTGTCGCGCACGGTGCCGGTGAAGACGTACGCCTCCTGCGGGATGAGGACCCGCTCCGCGGCGCGCACCGTGCCGGCGGCCGGGCGCAGCAGCCCGCACACCAGAGCGGCCAGTGTGGACTTGCCGATCCCGCTCGGCCCCACCACGGCCAGGTGGTCGCCGCCGGGCACGTCGAGGTCCAGCCCGCGCAGCACCGGCTCGGCGTGCGGCCCGTACGCGAACGTCACCCCGCGCAGCGTCACGCCAGGGCCGCGCGGCACCGCGATCGCCGGCGCCGGCTCGGATGCGGCGTCCAGCAGCCGGCCCAGGGTGACCACGTACCGCAGGCCGCTGCCGCCGAGGCCGGAGAAGAGGCGGTTGAGGGCCGGCTGGAGTCCGAACAGGACGTACGTCAGCCCGCCCATGACGGCGCCGGCGCTCACGCCCCGGGCGGACAGCCACGGTCCGGCGGCCAGCACCGCGACCAGCGGCAGCCAGCCGCCCACCGCGAAGCACAGCGTGCGCAGCGCGGCCACCCCGGCCAGGGCCCGTTCGGCCGCCGCCTGCTCGGCGACCGGGCCGGCGACCAGCCGCGCGGCGTGCTCCTCGGCGCCCCGGGCCACCACGTCCCGGACGCCGGCCAGCACCCCGCCCGCGGCGGCGGCGAGCCGCTCGTCCGCCCGGACCGCGGCGCGCTGCCGGCCCGCGGCCACCCCGAGCGTCGCCACGAACAGCCCGCACCCGAGCGCGAACGGCGGCAGGATCAGCGGCACCACCGCCGGCGCGACGGCCAGCAGCCCCAGCACAGCGCCCACCACCGTCACCAGGAAGCCCCGGCACACCACGATCAGGCCGGCGTAGGTGTCCCGCACGATCTCCACCTGCCGGGTCAGCCGGGCCACCGCGCCGTCGTCCGGCCGGCCCGCCACGGCCCGCCGCAGCGCGCCGCCCACCACCAGCCGGACCAGGTCGTCGCGGAACGGCTCGACCACCTCCCCCAGCCGCCGGAACACCTGCCGCGCCCCGGCCGCGCCGACCGCGCCGGCCGCCAGCAGCGCGGCCAGCCAGGCCAGGCCGACCAGCGGCCGCCCGGCCAGGAACCCGTCGTCCACGGCCCGCGCCACGGCCACGCCGAGGACCGCCGCCGGCAGCGCCTCCGGCACCGACCACGCCACCAGGGCCAGCACCGGCCGCCGCGGCAGCGCCGCCAGCCCGTACCGCAGTTCGCGTTTCACGCGAACACCTCCCGGTACGCGGCGTCCGTCCACAGTGCCGCGTGCGGGCCCACGGCCCGCACCCGACCATCCGCCAGCCAGACGACCACATCGGACCGTGCGGCGGTCGCGGCCCGGTGCGTGACCACCAATCTGGTACGCCCAGCACCCGCACCGGTGAGCGCGGACCCGATGCGTACCTCCGTCGCCGTGTCCACACTCGACGTCGCGTCGTCGAGCACCAGGAGCCGCTCGGCGGGCCACGCGCGGGCCAGGCCCAGCCGCTGCGCCTCGCCGCCGGACATCGGGGCGTCGGCGAGCGGGGTGTCGTAGCCCTCGGGGAGGCGGCTGACGAAGTCGTGCGCGGCCGCGGCGCGGGCGGCGGCGCGTACCCGGTCGCGGGCAAGGCCGAGCCCGATGGCGTCGGCGACCGTCCCGCCGACCAGGACCGGGCGCTCGAACGCGCAGCCGACCGCGGCCCGCAGCGCCCGGTGGCGAAGCGCGCCCAAGGGGACGCCGTCGAGCAGCACCCGGCCGGCGTCCGGGTCGCGCAGCCGGGCGGCCAGCGCGGCGAGCACCGACTTGCCGGCGCCGGAGCGGCCGACCACTGCGGCCAGCGCGCCGCCGGGCACGGTCAGGTCGACGCCGTCGAGCAGCACGGCGCCGTCCGCGGCGCGGGCGGTGACGCCGTGGAACTCCAGCGTCCCCGGCCCGTCCGGCAGGTCGTGGTGTCCATGCTGGACGGCGGGGACGGCGAGGACCTCGCCGGCGCGGCGGGCGCCGGCCCGGGACCGGGCCAGCCGGCCGAGCACGCCGGTGAGGCTGCCGAGGCCGGCGCCGATCGCGGCGTACCGGCTGGCGGCGAACAGCTCGCCGGCGGTGATCCGGCCGTCCACGAGGGCGAGCCCGCCCGCGGCGAGGACGGCGACCAGCACCAGCGGCCCGGCGGCGGCGGCCTGTCCGCTGGCCCGGGCCAGGACCCGCCAGGTGTCGGCGCCGTGGCGGCGCAGGTCGGAAAGCGGTTCGAGGATCCGGCGCTCCTCGCGGTCGGCGGTGCCGGCGGCGGCGATGGTGCGGGCGCCGGCGAGGGCCTCGGCGAGCCGGGCGGCGATCCGGCCCTGCGCGCGCTGGTACCCGGACACGGCCGCCGCCGTCTGCCGGGTGAACGCCCGCAGCACCGCGCCGACCAGCGCGAGCCCGGCCAGGAGCGTGCCGGCCAGCCACGGGTCGATGGCGGCGAGCAGCACGAGGGCGCCGGCCGGCGGGAGCAGAGCGGTGGCGGCCGCGACGGCGCTCGGGCCGGCCTGGGCGGCGTCGGCGGCGTTGCCGGAGACCCGGCTGACGAGGTCGCCGGTGTCGAAGCGGGCGGCGCCGGCCGGGCCGATGGCGAGGGTGTGCCGGACGAGGCGGTCGCGCAGCCAGGCGGTGGCGCCGGCGGTGCACGCGGCGTTCGCGTACGCCCCGGCCAGGTCGGTCGCCATCCCGAGCACGATCAGTGCACACGCGAGGGTGAGCCACCGGGTGGTGCCGGTGCCGGCCACGATGGCGTCGACGGCGCGGCCCAGCACGGCGGGCAGGGCGAGGGTGGTGGCCGTGCCGAACAGGGCGGTGGCGGCGACGATCGGCAGCCACGGCCGGCCTCTGCGGATCACCTAGACTCCTTGCCAGCGGCCGCGGTCCCGGGCGACCGACATTCGTCCGGGACCGCGGCTTCCTCCACCGAGGTGTTGCGGATCAGTGCTGGCAGAGCAGCGCGCTCAGGTCGCTCTCGCCCTCGCACAGGGTGACGGACAGTTCGCTGCCGCCACAGCTGTGCTTGCTGTTGCTGCTGTCGGCGGCGAGTTCCGTCACCGGGGTCTCCATGCCCTGCAGGTCGAGCAGTGCCATGGTGGACACCTCCTCTTAGGGGTGTGGGGTTACCTGACCCGCGCCGGTCGGCGCGGGCGACTGTGGCGCCCTGGTACCGGGGTACAGCAGGGGCGCGTGGACGGGCTCGGTGTGCAGTGCGGCGCCGAGGGCCAGCAGCACGCCGGCCGTGCCGGTCGCGAGGTCCATCGACAGGCGCATCAGGGCGGTGCCGGGGAAGGCGGTGCCGTCCGCGTACGGCAGGGCGTGCCAGGCCAGCCCGCGCACCTGCCCCGCGACCAGCGGGTCGGTGGCCGCATCGGCGCTGCGGCCGGCCAGGTAGAGCAGGATGCCGGCGCGGCCGGTGAACAGTCCGGGTAGGACGTACATCGTGGACTGAGCGGCCAGTTCGATGCCGGAGACCGCCGCCGCGAGCTCCTCGTCGTCGCGGCGGGCCAGGTACTCGTCCAGCACCAGCCCGATGCCGACGCTGCCGACGTCCAGGTACGGCAGCGTGCGCCAGCCCTCGTTGACGTGCCGGACGCCGTTGTCGCGGACCACGCAGCGGCGCAGGTCCTGGCGCAGGGCCACCGCGGCGCGGTCGAGGTACGCGGGATCGCCGCTGTCGTCGTACGCGCGCAGCAGCAGCAGGGCCGGTCCGGACGAGCCGCGCATGAGCCCGGCGTACGGGTTTTCCCGGCCGCTGATCTCCGGGACGGAGTCCACTGTGCCCAGTCGTTCGGCGACGAGGGCGGCCGCCTCGTGGGCGGCGACCCGCAGCGCCGGTTCGCCGGTGTGGTCGGCGAGGTGCAGCAGGTTGAGGCCGATTCCGGCCAGGCCGCCGTGCAGGTCCAGGCCGAGCGAGCGCCAGCCCTCCCGCAGGCACTTGTCGACCGTGTCGAGGGCGTCCTGCCGGTGGCCGAGGTGGTGCAGCGCGAACGCGGCGCCGTGCAGGCCGTCGTACAGGCCGGGACGGGTGCCGCTGGCCGGCTTGCGGACCCGGGCCAGCAGCCACCGCTCCAGGTGCGGGTGGCGGCCGGCGCCGGTGGCCGCGAGGGCGTAGAGCACCCCGGCCGCGCCGTACGCCAGACCGAGCCCGCCGGCCGCGAACTGCTGGATGTCGCCGGGGAAGAGCCGGTCGTCCCGGTCGGGCGTGGCGCTGGCCACGATCGCGCGGGCCAGGTCGGCGCGCAGGGTGGGCCAGTCCGCGGCCATCGGCGGTGGCGGCGCTTGGTCCGGGGCGATCACGTCGGCGGCTTCGGCGGCGAACTCGGGCGGCACGGGGAAGTGCTCGGCGATGACCTGGGCGTGGTGGTGGGCCTTGGGGCGGTGCAGCCACAGCATGGTCGTCATCGGCAGGAAGAGCGCCAGGCGCAGGCAGGCCAGGCCGTACCGGTCGACGTCGAGGCCGACGGTGCCGCGCGGCGGGCTGAAGCCCTGGTTGCCCAGCGCCGGCCGGGTGGCCTCCTCGACCGGGGTGGCGACCTCGAAGTCCAGCAGCGCGGTGCCGCCGTCCTCGCGCACCATGACGTTGAACAGGTGCAGGTCGCCGTAGACGATGCCGCGTTCGTGGATGCCGTCCAGGGTTTGCGCCACTTGGCTATGCACGTCCTGGGCCCACTGCGCGTACGCGGCGGCCTCGGCGGGGCCGGCGGTCACGTCGGTGAGCGGGTACCGCCGCACGATCGCGCGGCTCAGCGGCTCGCCCTCGACGTGCTCCATCGCCAGGAAGCGGTGCTCCCCGACCCAGAACAGGTCGTACGCGGCGGGGATGCCGGGCACGCCGGCCAGGCGGCGCAGCACGGCGTACTCCCGCTCGACCCGGCGGACCGCGTCGTCGCCGCGGGCGTCGAGCCCGGCGTGCGGCCGGCCCTCCTTGAGCACCACCGCGGCGCCGGTGCGCTTGTCCCGCCCGGCGTAGATGCCGCCGCCGTTGGAGAAGTGCAGCACCCGCTCGATCTCGTACGGCAGGTCGGCGACGTTGACCGCGTTGCGGGCGGCCAGGTGCGGCGCGAGGAAGTCCGGCAGCGTCACCCAGTCGGGCAGGTGGAAGACCGGGTC
The DNA here is from genome assembly GCF_011764445.1 of Phytohabitans rumicis. Taxonomy (NCBI): domain Bacteria; kingdom Bacillati; phylum Actinomycetota; class Actinomycetes; order Micromonosporales; family Micromonosporaceae; genus Phytohabitans; species Phytohabitans rumicis. The sequence continues at coordinate 85,926 of NZ_BLPG01000002.1, read as the reverse complement.
GCGCCGGTCCGGGACCAGCGTGCCGGTGGCGTCCGCGATCGCCGGGACGACCTGCCCGGCCGGCCCGACGCAGTACCGGCTGGCGAAGGCGCCGTAGCGCACGTGCAGCGGGCCGGCGCCCCAGCGCAGGTCGGACAGGATATACGGGCCGGGCTCGCCGTCCAGCAGTGCGCCGAGCTCGTCCAGCACCGTCGCGCAGGCGGCGTCGTCGACCGGGTAGATCGTGACGAGCTTGCCGCTGTAGCCGCGCGGGGCGTACTTGGAGACCCGGGCCAGCAGCGCCGCCGGCGAGCGCAGGAACTTGAAGTCGACACCGCGCGGCACGCAGTAGTCCCACACGGCGTCCAGCACCCGGTCGGCGTTGTCCAGGCAGGCGGACACGTGGATCTTCCAGCCCTGGACGGGCAGTCCCGGGCGGCCGGACCGGAAGACGTACCAGTCGTCCTGCTCGCGGCGCTCCCACCCGGCGGCGAGCGGGCGGTCGGCGGTGCGGAAGGGGCTCTTCTTGGCGGCGTGCAGCACGTCGTAGAACAGGGGGTCCGCCATGCAGAACGCTTCGTATCGGTCGTCCACGCGGCCCATCGTGCCTGGGATATCGATGGGCATCATAGTGCCCGGCGTCACGACTGTCGCGTGAGGAAGGCGTTGGTTACGGGTGGGTAATTCACACACCCCAGGTGGCATTGCCTAGTGCGCCGATAGGGTCGCTTACAGGATCCAGCCCGCTTCCCGGGCCTTGCGGACCGCCTCGACGCGGGTGCGGGCACCCACCTTTGTCACGACCCGGGCCAGGTAGTTGCGGACCGTGCCGGGCGAGAGGCTTAGCCGCGCGGCGATCTCCTTGGCCGGATGGCCGGTCGCCGCGACCTGCAGGACCTCGACCTCCCGCTCGGTCAGCGGGCTGGGCTGGTGCAGCGCGGCCACGACCAGGGTGGCGTCCACGACCGGCTCGCCGCGGGCCAGCCGGCGCACCCCGTCGACCACCCGCTGCGGCGCCACCTGCTCACCCAGCAGGCCGCACGGGTGATCCTGGTTCCGGACGGCCGTGGCGACCGCGCGGGCCTGCCGCGCGGAGGCCAGCACCAGCGCCGGGCAGGACAGCCGACCCTTGATGATCTCAAAGGTGCTGGCGTCGGCCACCACCACATCGGGCCGCCGCGACCGGATCTGTTGGGGAAGGGCCTGAACGACGCCGACCTCCCCCACCACGTCGATGTCGTCATGTTCGGACAGGATGAACGCGAGGGCGCCCCGCACCAACGCGCCATCGAGAGCGAGCAATGTCCGGATCACGCTCCTTCTCTAACACAGGTCGATGTCATCCGCTCGTCGATCGTGGGACCCTCCTCAAGAACGAGGGAAGTGTCGGCCCGGACCTTTACGGTGTGTGGCATGACGACAACAACCACGGATATCGCGGCCCGAGCGGTCGACGCGTGGAAGGTATATGGCAGCGGCGAGGCCCAGGTCATCGCCCTGCGCGGGGTAAACGTCGAGCTGGAACGCAGCCGCTTCACCGCCATCATGGGGCCGTCCGGCTCGGGCAAGTCGACGCTGATGCACTGCCTGGCCGGCCTCGACACGGTCAACCGCGGGCAGATCTTCATCGGCGACACCGAGGTCACCCGGCTGGGTGACAGCGGCCTGACGAAGCTGCGGCGCGACCGGGTCGGCTTCGTCTTCCAGCAGTTCAACCTGCTGCCGACGCTGACCGCCGAGGAAAACGTCCTGCTCCCGCTCTCGATCGCCGGCCGCAAGCCGGATCCCGACTGGTACAAGACCGTCATCGACACGGTCAACCTCGGCGACCGCCTCGGCCACCGCCCCAGCCAGCTGTCCGGCGGCCAGCAGCAGCGCGTCGCCTGCGCCCGCGCGCTGGTCTCCCGGCCCGACGTGGTCTTCGCCGACGAGCCCACCGGCAACCTCGACTCCCGCTCCGGCGCCGAGGTGCTCGGCTTCCTGCGCAACTCCGTGCGCGACTTCGGCCAGACCATCGTCATGGTCACCCACGACCCGGGCGCCGCGTCGTACGCGGACCGCGTGATCTTCCTGGTCGACGGCCAGATCGTCGACGAGATGCGCGAGCCGACCGCCGAGTTGGTACTGGAAAAGCTCAAGCACCTCGACGTGACGGCGGGGGCGAGTAGATGCTGCGGGCGAGCCTGAAGAGCCTGCTGTCGCGCAAGCTCCGGCTGACCCTCGCGATCGTCGCGATCATCCTCGGCGTGTCGTTCCTGTCCGGCGCGTTCGTGCTGACCGACTCGCTGGGCGCGCGCTTCGAGACCCTGTTCCGCTCCATCAACCAGAACGTCGACGTCCAGGTGGCGCTCACCGAGGACGCCGCCGACGAGGAGCCGCAGCCACGCCTGACCCAGGCACAGATCGACCAGATGGCCGCGCTGCCCGGCGCCCGAGCCGTCTCCGGCGACGTGAGCGCTTTCGGCGTGATCCCGTTCGACGTGCGCGACGGCGACCCGGTGACCACCTCCGGCGCCCCGCAGATCGGCGGCGGCGTCACCGGCGACGACCCGTTCGCGCTGGTCGAGCTCGACGAGGGCCGGTGGCCGGCGTCCGACACCGAGCTGGTGCTGTCGCGGTACACCGCCGAGCAGTCCCACGCGGCGGTCGGCGACCGGCTCAAGGTCTACCTGCCGGAGGTCAACGAGGCACGCGAGTTCAGCGTGGTCGGCCTGGTCGCCTACAGCGGCGACCGGGACTCGCTGGCCGGCGAGACGCTGGTGCTGTTCACCGAGCCGTTCGCCCAGCGGACCTTCTACGGCGCCGAGGGGCTGTTCTCCGGGGCGTACCTGGCCGCCCGCGACGGCGTGTCCCAGGAGGAGCTGCGTACCCAGGCGGCGCCGCTGGTGCCGACCGGGTTCGAGGCGAAGACCGGCGAGCAGGCCAACGAGGACCAGGCCAACGCGGTACAGGAAGGGCTGTCCCAGCTCACCACGTACTTCTTCGGGCCGTTCGCGATCGTCGCGCTCATCGTCGGCGTCTTCCTGATCTTCAACACGTTCAACATCGTGGTCGCCCAACGCGCCCAGGAGTTGGCCCTGTTCCGGGCGATGGGCGCGAGCTGGCGGCAGGTGACCGGCTCGGTGCTGGTCGAGGCGATCATCGTCGGCGTGGTCGGCTCCACCCTCGGCCTGCTCGCCGGCATCGGGCTGGGCGTGGCCGGCAGCGCCGCCCTCACCTCGCTGATCGGCGCCCAACTGCCCGGGGCCGGCGTGACCGTCGGGCCACCCCGATCATCCTCGCGTACCTGGTGGGCGTCCTGGTCACCGTGCTGTCCGCGCTCATCCCGGCGATCCGGGCGTCCGCGGTCCCGCCGCTGGCCGCGATGCGCGAGATCGCCCGGCCCGACAAGCCGCTGCGCACGCTGTCCATCGTGGGCGCCGCCCTCGCCGTGCCCGGCGCGGCCCTGGTCACCGCGGCGCTGACCGGGATCGGCGGCCTCACCCTGCCCCTGCTCCTGCTCGGGGTCGGGCTGGTGTTCCTCGGCGTGACGCTGCTGTCACCGCTGCTGACCCGCCCGCTCGCCGGGCTGATCGGCCGGGCCGTCGGCTGGGGCATGAGCGGGCGCCTCGGCGTGCGCAACGCCCTGCGCAACCCGCGCCGCACCGCCGTCACCGCGGCGGCGCTGATGATCGGGGTGACCCTGGTCAGCGCGGCCAGCGTGCTGGGCGCGTCCTTCACCAAGACGATCAACGACACCATCAACGCCACGGTCGGCGCCGAGATCATCATCCAGACGAACACCAACGCCGGGCCACCCGACGGCACCATCGGCTTCTCCGACGCGGCCCTGGACAAGGTGCGCGCGCTGCCCGGCGTCCAGCGGGCGGTGCCGTTCTACCCGGCCTTCGACGCCCGGGTCGACGGGCAGGGCCCGCCGTTCGGCGGCCTGTTCGCCGTCGACGACCTCGCGGTCACCCGGGACGTGTTCGCCATGGAGACGATCGACGGCGAGCTACGCGTGCTCGGCCCGGGCGAGTTCGCCGCGGACGAAAACACCGTCAAGTCGCGCGGGTGGGCGGTCGGCGAGTCCGTGCCGGTCGAGCTGGCCAAGGGCGGCGAGCAGCCGTACAAGCTGGTCGGCGTGTACGCCGCCACGCCGATCTGGACCGACTCGATGGTGCTGCCGAAGTCGGCGGTGGCCAACTTCGACGGCCCGCTGGCGTTCCAGGGCTTCATCGACGTCGCCGACGGCACCGACACCCAGGCGGCGGTCGCCCAGATCGAAGAGATCATGGCCGACTTCCCGCTGGTGACGGTCGGCGACCGGTCCAGCCTGCTGGACCAGTTCAACAGCTTCGTCGACATCGCGCTCGGCATCATCTACGTGCTGCTCGGCGTCGCGATCGTCATCGCGCTGCTCGGCATCCTCAACACCCTGCTGCTGAGCATCTACGAGCGCACCCGCGAGCTGGGCTTGCTGCGCGCGGTCGGGCTCAACCGGCGTGGCGTCATGCGCATGGTGGGCACCGAATCCGTGGTGATGGCGGTGTTCGGCTGCCTGCTCGGCATCCTGGTCGGCGTCAGCCTGGGCGCGGCGGTCTCGGCGGCACTCATCGACCGCGACTTCCTCACCACGATCGCGATTCCTTGGGTGAGTTTGGCGATCTTCGTGGTTGTGGCTGTTGTCGCGGGGGTGCTCGCCTCGTTGTTGCCGGCTTGGCGGGCGGCTCGGCTCAACGTGTTGCGTGCTATCGCTTATGAATGATCGGGGTTGAGGTTAGTTCTGGTTTGGGGGCCGGGGTGCCTCGCGAAGCCCGTCAGGCTTGATGTCTTCGCGAGTCACCCCGGCCCCAAACCTGACCAGGTCAGGGTTTCCGGGGCAGGGCGAGATGCGAAGACATCAAGCCTGACGGGCTTCGCAGCTCGCCCTGCCCCGGAAACCCCCACCGCGACCCCGACAGCCCGCTGCAAACGAGCAGTCAGCGTCCGCAGGTGCGCCACCAGCTCGGGCGGCTCTCGGATCTCGAACTCGAAGCCGAACGCGGCGACCCATACGGCCAGTTGGTCCAGGCTGTCCGAGCCGATGCGCAGCGTGCAGGTGTGCGCGTCGATCGGCTCGACCACGCCGATGGTGGGCGGCACCTCGTCGGCCACCGCCTGCGCCGGGCCGTGCATGGTGAGCACCGCCTGGTAGCGGTACTGGTGGGTGGTGACGCCCAGCGCCACGTACGCGGCCAGGTCCTCGGCGGGCAGCGGCCGCGGGGCGAAGCGGGGCCCGCCGGGCACGCGCAGCGCGATGCGGTCCACCCGGAACGTGCGCCAGTCCGACCGGCCGGTGTCCCAGCCGACCAGGTACCACCGCCGTCCACTCTGGACCAGCCGGTACGGCTCGACGTCGCGGACGCCCGCCGCGCCCTCCGCCGGGGTGTAGTCGAACCGCAGCCGCTGCCGGTCCCGCACCGCCGCCGCGATCGCGGTCAGCACCGCCGGGTCGATGGTGGGGCCGAGCATCGGCATGGTGACCACGGCCGAGCTGAGCGTGCCGACCTGGTGCCGCAGCCGCGCCGGCAGCACCTGGTCGAGCTTGGCCAGGGCCCGCACCGACGTCTCCGCGATGCCGGTGACCGCACCCGCGGCTGCCGTACGCAGACCGACCGCCACCGCGACCGCCTCCTCGTCGTCGAGCAGCAGCGGCGGCAGCGCGGCGCCCGCGCCCAGCCGGTAGCCACCGCCGACGCCGCCGATCGCGTCGATCGGGTACCCGAGCAGGCGCAGCTTGTCCACGTCCCGCCGCACCGTCCGCGGGCTCACCCCGAGCCGCCCGGCCAGGTCCGCGCCCGACCAGTCCCGGTGCGCCTGCAGCAGCGTCAGCATGCGCAGCAGCCGGGCCGAGGTCTCCAACACGCTTGCGAGTCTCCCACCGATCGCGGACAGGAGTTGACCGCGATCCCTCCTAGCGTCGGGGCATGACGATTCTTGTCGCCGGCGCGACCGGCACCGTAGGCCGTCCCCTCCTCCAGCAGCTCCTGGCCGCCGGGCACCGGGTCCGGGCCCTCACCCGCGACCCCGCCAAGGCCGCCCTGCCCGCCGGTGCCGAGGTGGTGGCCGGCAACCTGGCCGACACCGGGAGCCTGGCCGCGGCGTTCGCCGGGGTCGACGCCGCCCACCTGATCGGCTTCGACGGGGCCGACTTCTCCCCGCTGGCCAACGGCGAGCAGATCGTCGACCTGGCCACCACGGCCGGCGTACGCCGGGTGACCCTACTCAAGGGCGAGCAGGAGAAGACCGCGCTGGAGGTGGCGATCGAGGCCAGCGACCTGGCGTGGACCTACCTGGCGCCGGTCGAGTTCATGTCCAACGCGCTGGAGTGGGCCGAGTCGGTGCGCACCGAGGGCGTCGTCCGCGAGGGGTTCGCCGGGGCGAGGAGCGCGATGATCCACGAGGCGGACATCGCCGCCGTCGCCGCCACCGCGCTCACCACCGACGGCCACGCCGGAAAGGAGTACTGGCTGACCGGCCCGCAGGCGCTCACCCCGCCGGAGAAGGTGCGGATCATGGCCGACGTGCTCGGCCGCGAGGTGCGGTACGTCGAGCTCACCCAGGACGAGATCGTCGCCCAGTGGAGCGACGCCGGCTACGGTCCGGACGACATCGCGTTCTTCCTCCGGATGCGGACCAACCCGCCGGCGGCGGGCTACACCGTCCTGCCCACCGTCGAGCAGGTCACCGGCCGCCCGGCCCGGACATTCGCCCAATGGGTACGCGAGAACGCGGCCGCCTTCACCGGGTGACGCTTCACCGGGTGATCGCGAACATGAAGCAGCCGTACGCGACGTTGCGGCTGTGCACCTGCACGACGTCGGGCTCGGCGAGGATCGCGGCGATCGCCGCCTCCGGATCCGAGCCGTCGTGCACCCGGGTGGACTCGTGGATCCAGCCGCGCTTGTCGTACGCCCGCAGCACCTGCCGGCGGCCGTACCAGCCGGCCGGGTAGGCGTCCGTGGCGGCCGGGCCGGCGCACGGCTCGGCGTGCGCGAACACCGGCCCGACCTCCCGGTACGGGCTGGGCGGCAGCGGTGGCTCGTATCCGAACAGGAGCAGCCGCTCGCCGGCCTCCGCGTCGCGCAGGCAGCACCGCAGCGGTTCGCCGCCGGCTGCTACGGTGCGCTCGACGGGGTGGCCCGAGACGTCGACTCCGCCGGCGCGTACCCGATCAAGAACCTCGGCGGGCAGCGCGTGAATCCGCATGGTCATCCCTCCACGGTGGCCGGTCCGTGCCGCGATTGCTGGCGGGATTCGGACCTCGCGGTGCATAGTCCGTGCTATGGACGAGGTGGAGAAGGTGCTCGCGGCGCGGGCGCCCGGGATCGCCGCGCTGGCGCGGCGCGCGTGCACGCTGGCGCTGGACGTGTTCCCCGACGCGGTCGTCACCGCCGACGCCGACAACATCGGCTTCGGCGCCGGCCGCGGCTACCGGGGGCTCGTCTTCGTCGTCACGCCGCAGCGCGCGCACGTCACGCTCGGCATCGCCCGCGGTGTCGGCCTGCCCGACCCCGCCGGTCTGCTGGAGGGCGCCGGCAAGGTGCACCGGCACGTGAAGATCCGCGGCGAGGCCGACCTGGACCGGCCGGAGCTGCGGGCGCTGATGGTCGCGGCCGTAAGCGCCTCGCAATAGATCCACACCCCGCGCGGCGCCAGGCCGCGGATACGCTGCCAGCATGGCGGCGATCTTCGGGTACGCGCTCGCCGCGGCGCTCGTCATCGGCCTCGCCGGCGCGCTGACCCTGCGCCTGCTGCGCGGCCGGTCGATCACGGCGCACATCCTGGTGCTGCTGACCCTGACCGTGCTCAGCGTGGTCGCCGCCGTGACCGCGGTGGCGCTGGCGATGTTCCTGAACGCCCACGACCTGCGCGTCGTGCTGATCACCGTGTCGGCCGCGGCCGCCGTCAGCCTCGGCGTCGGCTGGCTCTTCGGCCACCGGCTCGCCGCCGCCGCGGTCTGGGCGGACCAGGCCCGCGACCGCGAACGCCAGGTCGAGAAGGGCCGCCGCGACCTCGTCGCCTGGGTCTCGCACGACCTGCGGACACCGCTCGCCGGCCTGCGCGCGATGGCCGAGGCACTGGAGGACCAGGTCGTGCACGACCCGGACACGGTCGGCGAATACCACCGGCGCATCCGGGTGGAAACTGACCGGATGACCCGGCTGGTGGACGACCTGTTCGAGCTGTCCCGGATCAACGCCGGCGCGCTGCGGCTGTCGCTGTCCACCGTCCCGCTGGGCGAGGTCGTCTCCGACGCCGTCGCCGTGACCACCCCGATCGCCCAGGCCCGGCGGATCCGGCTCGTCGCCGCCGAGTCCGGCTGGCCCACCGTCAGCGCCAGCGAGCCGGAACTCAGCCGCGTCGTGGCGAACCTCCTGCTCAACGCCGTCCGCTACACCCCCGAGGACGGCACCGTCCGGGTCAGCGGCGGCCGCGACCGGGACGGCGTCTGGCTGGCGGTCGCCGACACCTGCGGCGGCATCCCCGAGGCCGACCTGCCGCGCGTGTTCGACGTGGCGTTCCGGGGCGAGCGGGCGCGCACCCCCCGCACCACGCCCGACGGCGATGGCGACGATGGCGGCGCGGCCGGCGGGCTGGGGTTGGCGATCGTGCGCGGCCTGGTCGAGGCCCACGGCGGCCGGGTGGCCGTACACAACATCCAGCAAGGCTGCCGCTTCGTAGTCCACCTCCCCACCCCGTAACCCACCCCTCCCCTCGCTCCCCTCCCCTCGCTCCCCGCCGCGCGCCCCGCCGCGCGGCGGGGCGCGCGCCCCGCCGCGCGCCCCGCCGCGCACCCCGCCGCGCACCCCGCCGCCCACCCCGCCGCCCACCCCGCCGCGTCGATCAAGGGCATATGGTCGTGCTTTGATCTCTTTTCCACGACCGTTTGCCCTTGATCGGCGCAAAAGTCCTTGATCGGCACGGCCGGGTGGGGCGCTCGGGAGTGCCGGGGTGTTGACGCGCGAAGTGCCCCGAAGGCTGGGCCAGCCCTGTCCCCAGGGCGATTGCGGACGCTGGGGCGGGCGGGCCGGGGCGGCGAGGGCCCGCAGGGCGCTCCCGAGCCTGGCCGGCGCCTACCGGGGCAGCCGCAATGTCGGGGACATTGCTGCTTCCGAGGCGCGCTGAGGCAGCACGTTCCCCGACATTGCGAGGATCTTGGCCAGCGCGCTCTCTCACCGGCAAGGATGCCCAGGCCCAGCGGCCAAGCAACCCGCGCCCGCTCCGCCCCACACCGCCCCGGCCGCGCGCGTCGATCAAGGACTTTTGCGCCGATCAAGGGCAAACGGTCGTGGAAAAGAGATCAAACCACGGCCGTTCGCCCTTGATCGACGGCATAGCCCTTGATCGACGCGGAGCGGCGAGGATCGACGGTCCAGGCACGCGCGGCCGGCTAGGCGCCTACGGCGGACGCGGGGACCCCGGCCGCCGACGGGGGCGCGGACCGGGACGGGTCCGGTTCGAGGACGAAGTGGACGGTGTGGCCGGTCTTCGCGCGGGCCAGGCGGTGCGTCAACGGGACCAGTACGCCGTGCAGCAGCGGATGCTTGGCGGTCAGTATGCGGGCGGCGTGCCGGGCCTCGGCACCGCGCAGCAGGCGCATCCGGGCGGGTACGGCGGGGCCGGTCACCCGCCCGCGGGCGGTGGACGAGGCGACCTCCACGCGGGGGTCGCGGCGCAGCCGGCGGGTCTTGAGCGACTTCTCGAAGCTGCGCACGTACGCGTGGTCGCCCTCCACCGCGATGCTGACCGGGCTGGCGCCGGGCCGCCCGTCCCGCCGGTACGTGGTGAGCCGCACGGTCTTCTGCCGTACGAACGGCGCCAGCGCCGGGCTGGTCGCCACCGTCACCGCGCCGACGACGTAGCCCAGTTCGCGCAGGCGTACCCACAGCGCACCGGCGGTGACCAGCGCGGCGAGCAGGATCGCCCAGGCGTCTGCGGTGCGGCCGCCGATGTCCAGGTCGGCGAAGTGGTTGGCGGCGTGCACCGCGTTCGCGGCCAGGAACCCGCACAGCGCGGTCGCCAACGCGTCCGCCCAGATCAACGCGAGCAGCAGCGCCACACCGAGGCCCAGCTGGAACGCGCCGAGGTCGTGCACGAAGTGCTCATGCCGCGGAAAATCCACGAAGTCCGCGAACGAGCCGGGCGCCGACAGGCACCACACCGCCGTGGCCGTGAGCAGGAGCCCGCCGAGCAGCGTCACCGTGACGAGGAAGGGATTCTTAGTCATGCGGTGGGGACGAGGGGCAGCCGCGATGTGTGACAGCGTCTATGGTGGCTCACTGTGAACCGGCCGGACTGGGCACCCTACGGCGTCGACCTGGACCGGCCGAACGCGGCACGCGTCTACGACTTCTACCTCGGTGGCGCGCACAACTTCGCCGCCGATCGCGCGATGGCCCAGCAGGCGCTCGCCGGCTGGCCGGAGCTTCCGCTGATCATGCGGGCCAACCGTGCGTTCCTGCGCCGGGCGGTGCGGTTTCTGGTGCGGGCGGGCGTGCGCCAGTTCCTCGACCTGGGCTCCGGCATCCCGACCGTGGGCAACGTCCACGAGGTGGCGCACGCGCAGGACCCGGCGTGCCGGGTGGTCTACGTCGACATCGATCCGGTCGCGGTCGCGCACAGCCGCGCCATCCTGGACGGTGACGCGCGCGTCACCGCCGTCCAGGCCGACCTCCGCGAGCCGGCCACGGTGCTGGGCCTGGCCGCCGAGCAGGGCGGGCTGGACCTCGCCGAGCCGGTCGCTGTGCTCCTGGTGGCGGTGCTGCACTTCGTCCCGGACGCCGACGCCCCGGCCAAGCTGATCACCGCGTACCGCGAGGCCACCGCGCCGGGCAGCGCGATCGCCGTCTGCCACGCCACCGCCGACGGGCAGGGTGACAAGGCCGCCGAGCACCGCGCCCTGTACGCGCGCACCCCGACGCCGATGACCATGCGCTCGCGTGCCGAGATCACGGGCATGCTGGCGGGGTACGAACTGGTCGACCCCGGGCTCGTCTACATGACGCTGTGGCGCCCGGACGACGACGAGGTCCCGGACCGGCCGGAGAGCTTCCCGGGGTACGCGGCGGTGGGCTTGCGGTAACCCGCTCGCGCGCCGGGCGCGTTCGATGATCGGATGGGGCATGGCCGACTCCCCCGCCCTGGACCGCGTGCTGCGCCGGGCCGGCGGCCCTGGCGTACTCGATGTGCTGGCGAAGGCGCTGCCCGGCGCCGACCTGACGACGCTGCTGCTCGCGGTGTTCCGGTCCCGCGCGGCGCGGCTGGCGCCCGCGGACGTGCTGCGCCGCTACCTCGAGGACCGCTTCGCCGCGCCGGCGGCGGTGCCGTTCGCGGCGCTGCGCCGGGCCGAGGACGCGCTGCTCGCGGCGCTCCCGCCGGCGTTCGAGCCGGTGGCGCTGTCGCCGGTGGCGCCGCTGGGCACCCATTCCGCGGTGGCGACCGTCGACCAGAACAAGATCCTCACGACGGTCCGCGGCACCGAGGTCGCCGCCGACCCGACCAACGGGCTCGCGCTGGAGGCCGCCCGCCGCCGCGCGGCGTCCGCGCCGGACGTCCGGCTGGCCGCCGTCCAGCGCGTCGTCCGCGGGCAGCGCTTCGCCGCCGGCGCCGCCCATTTCGGCCTCTTCGGCCTGGTCACGGCCGGTCGCGACACGGGCGACCTGGCCTTCGAGCGCCGGCACAGCGCCGAGCACCTCCAGGCCGTGACGTCAGGGGTACGCCGTGCGACCGACCGGCGGCCAGAGGTGCGACTCACCGTGCTGCAGGAGCGGTTCGCGCCGGTCGCGGCGGCGGTCCGCGAGGCGCTGGCGGGCGTGCACGTCACCGACGACCCGGATCGCTCGTCCGGCCGCGGCTACTACACCGGGCTGTGCTTCAAGGTCTTCGTGGCCGGTGTCGAGGTCGGCGACGGCGGCTTCACCGACTGGACCCAGCGCCTGCTGGGCAACCGGAAGGAGCGCCTGATCATCAGCGGCGTGGGCGTCGACCGCCTCGCCACGATCTAGACCGACCCCGGCGGGAACCATCCGGCCCCGTCATCGACCATCTCTACGTGGGCTGCGAACACTTTCGGGAGGCGCTGTCGGCGCGCCTCGACGGCGAAGACGACCCGGCCGAGCGCGCCGCCACGGACGCTCACCTGGCCGGCTGCGCGGCATGCCGGCAGTGGTTCGACGCGGCGGCGGCGGTGACCCGGCTGGTGCGCACCGCCGTGATCCCCGAGATCCGGGTGAGCGACGACGTGCTCGCCGCGGCACCCGGCCCCGGGGCCGGCGGCGGCCGGTCGTCGGAGCGCAGCGACGACGACGGGCGTCGCCGGCTACGCCCGGGGCCGCGCGCGAGCGGAGCGAGCGCCGGCGAGCAGAGCCGTGGCCGGCACCGGCTGGTCACCGCGTTGCGGGTGGCGCTGGGCGTGCTGGGCGTCGTGCAGTTCCTGCTCGGCGCGGCGCAGATCGGCGGCTTCGCGGCCGCCCAGCACCTGCACACGTCGGGGGTCGGCGGCCCCAACCACCTCTGGCACGAGTCGGCCGCCTGGAACGTCGCCGTCGGTGCCGGCTTCGCCTGGATCGCGCTGCGCCGTACCCGCGCGTCCGGGATCATCCCGACGCTGACCGCGTTCGTGGGCGCGCTGACCCTGCTCACCGCCAGCGACGTCATCGCTGGGCGGGTGGACGTCGACCGGGTGCTGAGCCACGCGTTCATCGTCGCCGGCTACGTCATCGTGGTGGTCCTGTCCCGGACCGCCCGCGAACCCGGCGAACCCCCGTCCGACCAGCACAAGCCCCGGCCGGCGTGGCGCGCGGTCTTCGACGATGTGGCCGAGTCGCCGCCGCGCCCGCCGCTGCGGCTGGTCCGCGAGCGGCCCGCGCAGGCCCGCGCCGGCTCCTGGCGAAGGGCGGCGTGACCGCGCTCGCGCTCCTCGCCCCGCCCACCCCGCCCACCCCGCCCGCTCTTCCCGTCGATCAAGGGCAAACGGTCGTGCTTTGATCTCCGATCCACGACCTTTTGCCCTTGATCCGCGTAAAAGCCCTTGATCGGCGGGGAGTGACAAGAACTCGCCGGCCGGTTATCAATCCGGCACGGTCACCGCGTGGTTGGCCCGGTGGTATCCATGACGGCAACCGCCAGGCGGAGGACAATCATGCGCAAGGCACGCGCGCTCACCGTGGCGGGCGCCGCCGTTCTGATCGCGGCCAGCGCGGCGGTACGGTTCGTGGCCGTGCCGGCCCTGGTGAAGCTCCCGGCCGACCTGGACACGTCGGTGCGGCTGAGCGGCACCGCCAGCCTCGTGGACATGGCCGCCATCGCGGCCGGCGACCTGGGCAACACGATCCGTCTGAACATCCCGGTGACGGTCAGCAACCGGGTCCGGGTGACGTCGACCAGGGGCGACACCGCGATCGTCCTCAACGAGTCGACGGTGGAGGGCCCCGGCAACGCGACGCTGCAGACCACCTCCCACACGTGGGCGATCGACCGCAGGACGTTCCTGCAGGCTCCCGCGCCGCCGGACAGTGCGGTGCAGCCGCACACGGGCCTGGTGCTCGGCTTCCCGCTGCCTCCGGAGCCGAAAGACTATCCGTGGTGGGACTTCCCGACGCAGACCGTGGTGCCGGCCCGCTACCGGGGCACCGAGCAGTTCGCCGGCCGCCAGGCCCACGTCTACACGGTCCACGCCGACGGCCAGGTCAAGGACCCGGTGATCGTGCGGACGATTCCGGCGGGCACACCGGTGACCCTCACCTCGATCAGCGACACGACCTTCTGGGTCGACACCGTGACGGCGGTCGTCCTCAACGTGCAGCAGAAACAGGTCACCCGGGCGAGCATCGCGATCCTCGGCCTCACGCTGCCGCCGATCACCGTGTTCACATTGGACGCCAGCTACTCGCCCGAGTCGGCCGCCACCCTGCGCGACACGGCCAGCACCGCCGATCAAGGGCTCTTCATCCTGCGTACGGTCATCCCCCTCGTCCTGCTCGGCCTCGGCCTCGCGCTGGCGGCCCTGGCCATCCGCGCGCGCTACGCGGCCCGTACCCGGACTGTCCGAACTGGACCGTGACAGGCCGGCTTAAGGTTGTGGCCGTGACCATCGGCGCGTATCGGTTGGGTGTGGACTTCGGCACCTCCACCACGGTCGCGGTGCTCGCCTGGCCGGACGGTGCGGTCAAGCCGTTGGTGTTCGACGGTTCCGAGCTGTTGCCCTCGGCGGTCTGCGTCGACGGCGACGGCACCCTGCTGGTGGGGCGGGACGCGCTGCACGCCGCCCGGGCCCGTCCCGAGGGCTTCGAGCCGAACCCCAAGCGGTGCGTCGACGACGGCGCGGTCCTGCTCGGCGACGTCGAGGTCCCCGTTCCGGAGCTGTTCGCCGCGGTGCTGCGGCGCGTGGCCGTCGAGGCCCGCCGGGTGGCCGGCGGGCCGCTGGCGTCGGTGACGCTGACCTGTCCGGCGGGTTGGGGACGGCGGCGCCGAGATGTCCTGACCGTGGCGGCCGGCCTCGCCGGGCTGGGCACGCCGGCGCTGGTCGCCGAGCCGGTGGCGGCGGCCAGCCAGTTCGTCGACGGCGCCGGGCACCGGGTGCCGGTCGGGTCGTGCGCGGTGGTGTACGACCTGGGCGCCGGCACGTTCGACGCGGCCGTGGTGCGGCGTACCGCGGACGGGTTCGAGGTCGTGGCCGAGGCGGGGCTCTTCGACGCCGGCGGCCTCGACATCGACGAGGCGGTCGTCGCGTACCTCGGCAGCGTGTTCGTGACACGAGACGCCGACTGGTGGGCCCGGCTGCACCACCCCGCCACGGCCGAAGACCGGCGGGCCGCCCGCTTGCTGCGCGACGACGTGCGTACCGGCAAGGAGGTCCTGTCGCGGGCCTCGTCGACGCTCATCCGTCTTCCGCTGTTCGAGGACGACGCGCCGCTGGGCCGCGAGCAGCTCGACCTGCTGGCCCGACCGATCCTGGACCGCACGCTGCGAACGACCCGGGCCGTCATCGACGAGGCCGGCATCGGGACCGATGCGGTCGCCGGGCTGTTTCTCGTCGGCGGTTCCACCCGGATGCCGCTGGTGGCGGCTCTGCTGCACCGGTCCCTCGGGCTGGTGCCGACGGTCATCGACCGCCCCGAGTTGGTGGTCGCCGAGGGCAGCCTGCGCGTGCCGGCCAGCGCGGATACCGACCACGCGGATCCGGTGCCGGTGGTCGCGGCGGGCGGCTCCGCCATCCCGGAGGTGCGTCCGGCCAGCGCGGAGCCGGCTCCCGCCGAGCCGGTCGACGTCGAGCGCCGTCCGGGCAACCGCCGGCGTCGACTCCTCGCCGCCGTGGTCGCCGCGCTCACCGTGGCCGCCCTGATCGTCGCCAACGAGGTGCGCACCCGCGAAGACGGCTCCGGCACCCTCTCGCCAGGCCCGACGGCGTCAGCAACGGCATCGCCGACGGCGTCGGCGACACCGGCGGCACCGCGCCGGGTAGGACGGCTCGCCGGTGCCGACTGGCCCGTGGCGTTCAGCCGGGACGGGCGAACGCTCGCGACCGAGGGAGCCAACTACACGGTGCTGCTCTGGGACGTCACCGATCCGGCCCGCCCCCGCCGCACCGCGACCATCAAGCCCAACGCCGCCTCGGTAAACGCGCTCGATTTCAGCCCGGACGGACGCACGCTGGCCATCGCCGGACAGGCCACCACCGCGAGCCTGTGGGACGTGTCCGACCGGGCCCGTCCCGTCCGCACCGCCTCCCTCACCGGCTACACCACGGGCGTGTACGACCTCGAATTCCGGCCGGACGGGCGCACGCTGGCCACCGCCAGCCTTCGGGTCGCGGTGCTGTGGAACGTCACGGACCGCACCCGGCCGAAGCGCGCGGCCGTCCTGACCGACTTCACCGGTGCCGTCAGCGACGTCGGGTTCAGCCAGGACGGGCGCCTCATGGCCACCTTGGACGACGCCCCATCACTCATGCTGTGGGAGTTCCAGGACGGAAAGGCCAGCCCGTCCCGCCTGGCCACCGCCGCCACCACCGGCAGGAGCCAGGCATTGGCACTGAGCGCCGACAAGCGCACGCTGGCCACCTCGAACGACGACACGGTGACCTTCTGGGACGTGCGTGACCACACCCGACCGGCGAAGCTCAGCACGCTGCCGGGCGGCAGCGTCGTCGACTTCAGCCCCGACGGAGACAGCCTGGTCACGGTGAGCCGGTACGACGTGGCTCAACTGTGGAACATCGCCGACCCGGCCAAACCCGTACCCCGCGACACCTTTGACGGTGACGGTGCCCGGTTCGGCCCCGACGGGATCCTGGCGGTCAGCGCCGAGGACGGTGTCGGGCTCTGGACGTGGTGACCAACCCGGCACCGGGTATCAGCGCGCCTCCCATGCGGCGGCGACCAGGGCGGGGAGGACGTGGGCCGCGGCCCCGCGCAGATTGACCGTGCAGACCTGGTCGAGCGGCGTCGGCTCCGGGTTGACCTGAATCACGGCGGCACCCGAGCGGGCCGCGACCGTGGGGATCTCCGCGGCCGGGTACACGACCCCGGAGGTGCCGACCGTCAGCAGGACATCGCACGCGGCGGCCGCCTGCACCGCCGCGGCCAGCGCCGCTTCGGGCAGCGCCTCACCGAACCACACCACGCCGGGCCGCACCAGCGCTCCGCAGCGCGTACAACGGGGCGGCGGCGTCCGGCGTCCCTCCTCCGGATCGATCGCCTCGCCGTCGCCCGTACTCGGAAAGGCCGCCGGGTGGGCCGCCGCCGCCACGCAGCGGGGTGCGAAGAGGCTGCCGTGCAGGTGGATCGGAGCTCGTGACCCGGCCCGCTCGTGCAGGTCGTCGACGTTCTGCGTGATGACGACGCTTCCCGGCACCCTCGTCTGGATGGCGGCCGTCGCCAGGTGTCCGGGGTTGGGCTCGGCCCGGCGCACCCGCGCGCGCCGCCACTCGTACCAGCCCCAGACCAGATCCGGGTCCGCGTCGAACGCCTCCGGGGTGGCCAGCCGCTGTGCGTCGAAACGTGCCCACAGCCCGGTGAGGTCGTCCCGGAAGGTCGGCACGCCGCTCTCGGCCGAGATCCCGGCGCCGGTGAACACGACCACGCGACGCGCCTCGCCAAGGAGCCTGGCGGCATCGGGCGGCACCACACGTTCCATCCGGAAGATCCTGCCAGCACGCCGGGCCGGCCGGTGCGGTCAGCCCGCCCGCACCTTCGCGATTCGCGCCTGGGGTCCGACGTTGTACATGCCGAAGCCGCACGCCGCCGTGTAGGTGGTGGTCCCGACGAACACCCAGTTGGCGGGGTGCAGGCCCCACACGCAGGCGTCGAAATTCGTATAGAGCGGGTACATGTCCTGGACCACGTTGGCGGCGTTGTTTCCGAAGCCGCCCCCGCAACTGGGGTTGAACGTGAAGGACACGGTGATGTAGTTGCCCGTCTGTCCCAGCCCGCATACGCCGCCGGCGGCAAGCGCCGGTTTCGGCGCCACCAATAGCAACCCCGCCGCGATCACCAGCGTGGCCAGCGTCCTCAACGCTTTTACCATGTACTCCTCCATCGCCCGGGTGACGGTAAATATAGGCAGGCGACGATCTTTGCGCCAATGGCCTCCAGCGAGATTCGAGTAGCGTCCGAGCGAACCGCGCGGCATCTTTGCACCCACGCACGAACTCGACGAGATGACTACCGTTGAGCGCCACGCGCTCCTCGAACCGCTGGAGCGAATCGCCGTGGAGGAGCAGCCAGATCGGACCGCCTGGATCCGCGAGGTCCCGTTCGCACTCGGCCTCGTCGGACGGCCGTAGAACGGTTGGATCTTTCTTGGTGGGCCAGACCGGGATCTTGCGCCCGGTTATGTCGGGTATTTCCCCCACAAGATCTCGCTCTGCCCCACCAAGAAAGATCGGAAGGCGCACACGCGGACCGGGTGGGTTGTGGGACGCGGAGGGTGAGGCCGCGGGAGCGACGGCTTGGACCACGACGGGCGTCGCGGCAGCTCGACATCTTTTGATTTTCCTCACCCTCACCGCGAGACGTCTCTGGATGACGACGAGGGCCGGTTAGGTCGCGACGTAGGAGGCGAGGCGGCGGGCCAGTTCCTCCGGGTGGCTCAGGGCGACGAGGTGGCCGCCGGGCATGTCGTCGATGGCCAGGCCCAGCCGCTCCCGGGCCAGCCGCCGCTGGAACTCCAGCGGGAAGAAGCGGTCGTCCCGCCCCTGCAGGAACCGCGTCGGCACGTCGGGCCAGCGCTTCAGCGGCCACGGCCGGGCGAACGGCGTACCGGACTGCGGCGGCTCGCCCTCCGCGAAGGCGGCCGCGGTCACCTCGGCCGGTACGTCGTGGAAGAAGTCCGCCACCGCGTCGAACTCCTCCGGCCGGCCGTCGCGGCGGGCCTGGGCGACGCGGGCCTCCTCGTGGCCGGTGTTGGCCCACCAGTCGCCGGGCGACTCGCCGGGCGCCGGGATCATCGCGTTGACCAGGATGAGCAGGTCGACGTCCAGCCGCGAGCACACGAGCGGCGCGGTGAAGCCGGCCATCGACTGGGCGACGAGGACCAGCCCGGTGCGGTCGCCGATCGCGGCGACGACGGCGTCGGCGTACTCGGCGAGCCCGGCCGCGTCGTCGCCGGCGGGCAGGTCGACGGCCACGACGTCGTGGCCGCGCCCGCGCAGCAGCGGCTCGACCCGGTGCCAGTACCAGGCGGTGCCGCCGGCACCCGGGATGAGCACGAACGTCGCCATGGTCCCAATCTACGAGTGGCAGCGGTGTGAGCTGCTTCTCTCGGTCGAAACCGGCGCCGGTCGCTACTGCCGAGTAGGGGTAGCCTTCTGCGCATGGCTTCTGGATTGAGCAACGGCGATGTCGTCGACGACTTCGAGCTGCTCGACGAGACCGGCACCCCCCGCCGGCTCAGTGACTACCTCGCGAACGGGCCGGTGGTCCTGTTCTTCTACCCCGCCGCGATGACGCGCGGCTGCACGATCGAGAGCTGCTACTTCCGGGATCTGGCCGCCGAGTTCGCCGAGGCCGGCGCGCAGCGGGTCGGGATCAGCCGGGACAGCGTGGACAAGCAGCGGCAGTTCTCGGAGTTGCACGGTTTCGACTACCCGTTGCTGTCCGACCCGGACGGCACGGTGGCGGACCTGTTCGGCGTACGGCGACGGCTGCCGCTCGGCCCGCTGAGCACCAAGCGGATGACGTTCGTGATCGACACCGATCGGCGGATCATCGAGGTGATCCACAGCGAGGTGAGCATGAACGACCACGCGGACCGGGCGCTGGCGGCCCTGCGCGCCCGCGCGTCCCAGCCCGAGTAGGGCTACCACTCGCCTCAAGCAGGTGCCGCGCGTTCCGTGAACATCCAGCGGTGGCCTTCGAGGTCCTCCACGCGATAGCGGCGGCCCGGGTAGCCGCCCTCGGGCTCCGACAGGATCGTCGCGCCCGCCGCCCGGGCCCGCGCGCAGTGGGCGTCGACGTCGTCGATGTAGACCAGCATGCCGTCGACCACCCAGGGCACGGACGACCAGGCCCGGGCCTGCGCACAGTGCTCCCGGTGGGCCTTCGGACCCTCGTACTCCGGCGTCGGCGTCGCCAGCATGATCAGGCCATCCCCGGCGAGCATCTCGCCGTGGCTGAGCCGGCCGTCGTCGTCCAGCCAGCGCAGGCGTTCGACGAAACCGAACGCCGCCGTCAGCCAGTCCATCGCGGCGGGCCCGTCCGCGTAGGAGATCATCGGCACGACCGCCTGCCGGTCCGCCGCCGCAGGATCCTCGGTCACCATGGGGCCAGCCTAACCTGGGTGATTCGTGGTGATCATCAAGATGGGCCGGTTGTCGGCGTGTAGATAAGCGGAAGTGCCTGTCCTGTAAGGGAAACTTGTGATTGCGACATCTACAGGTTTCTCTGTTAGGGAGGCACTTCCGAGGTGCAGTCTACGGCGTGGTCGAAGGATCTGCGGGTTACCGCGGACGGTTCGGGTGTGGTGTCGCACGTCGGTGCGGTGCTGCTGCGGATGCTGGCCGATCGGGCCGGCCTGACCGAGGCGGTCTCCGGTGTTTTGGCTCGACGTGGCTGGTGGCCGGGCCATGATCGAGGTCGGGTGTTGGTCGACCTGGCGGTGATGATCGCCGACGGTGGCGAGGCGATTTGCGACATCGACGTGCTGCGCCATCAGGGTGAGCTGTTCGGACCGGTCGCCTCACCGGCGACCTGCTGGCGGGCCCTGGACGAGGTCGGCGACCGCCAGCTGCGGCGGATCGCCGCGGCCCGTGCACAGGTCCGCGCCCGCGTGTGGGCGCTGCTCGGGCAGCTACCGCGAGCACGGGCCGCCGGCCGGGACATCGGCGACGGGGTAGTCGTGCTCGATGTCGACTCCACGATCGTGTTGGCGCATAGCGACAAGGAAGGCGCGGCGCCGACCTACAAGCACACGTTCGGGTTCCATCCGATCCTGGTCACCTGTGATAACACCGGCGAGTTGTTAGCGGTCAAGCTGCGGCCCGGCAACGCCGGCGCGAACACCGCCGCAGATCATCTCCAGGTCCTGGCGGAGGCGTTCGCGCAGATTCCCGCCGCCCATCGCAGGCACTTGCTGGTCCGTGGTGACTCGGCCGCCGCGACGCACGCCGTGCTGGACTGGTTGGTCGAGCAAGGCAAGCGTCGCGGCCGCGCCGTGGAGTACTCGATCGGCTGGGCGATCGGCGAAGCCGAGCGGACCGCTATCGCCGCCATCCCCACCTCGGGGTGGTCACCGGCCATCAACGCCGACGGCGGCATCCGCGAGGGTGCGCAGGTCGCCGAACTGACCGGCCTGCTCGATCTGCCCGGCTGGCCGGACGGGATGCGGGTGATCGTGCGCCGCGAACGCCCGCACCCCGGTGCACAGCTGACCCTCTTCGAGGAACGCGACGGCTGGCGCTACACCGCGTTCATCACCGGCACCCAGGTCGGTGCACTGCAATGGTTGGAGGCCCGCCACCGCGCCCACGCCCGCGTCGAGGACCGCATCCGCACCGGCAAAGACACCGGTCTTGGCCGACTGCCGTCCCGCGAGTTCGCGATCAACCAAGCCTGGTGCACCGCCGCAGCGATCGCCGTCGACCTGCTCCGCTGGCTCCAACTGCTCGGCCTGGACGGCGATCTCGCCCTGGCCGAACCCAAACGGCTGCGCTACCGCGTGCTGCACACCGCCGCCCGTCTGACCCGCGGCCAACGCCGCCGCTGGCTTCGCATCCCCGCCACCTGGCCCTGGGCCACCCAGATCACCGCCGCGTTCGACCGGATCGCGGCGATCCCCGCACCCGGCTGACCATCTCAGCCCTTATCCCGCCGACCGGAGGACCAAGGAGACCACGCCACCGCCGCGACAGACGGCCCACCACCATGCCCGGAACCTCATCGCATCGATCACCAGCGATCAACGCCACCGGGTCGCAACATCCGACCTCAGGCGCGAATGATCGAGGCTAATGAGGATGCATCCCGCCGTTCCCCGAATGGGCGACCCGAATTCGGGCCGTGCCAGCGTTGGCCGGCGATAGCCTGAACTCCCCTGGGGAGGCTGGCCCTCGGAGGAGGAACCGATGATCGAAACCATCCCGCTCCCCCGCGATCTGCGCGACGAGACCGATCCCGCCGTGCTCTACCGGAAGTCCTATTTGTTGATCCGGATCGTGCTGGGCTTCCTCGGAATCGCGCTGCCGATCGTCTTTATCATCGGCGAGTGGCTGTTTCTCCGTGGCGGCGTGCACGTACGGGGCTCGCTCAGCGCCTATTACCACTCCTCGATGCGCGACGTGTTCGTCGCCGGCCTGTGCGTGACCGGTTTCCTGCTGCTGACGTACATGGCGGCGGAACGGCGGACCCCGGACTTCTGGATCAGCGTCCTCGCGGGCGTGGCCGTCATCGGCGTCGCGTTCTTTCCGACGTGGCGGCCGGGGCTGGCGGACGGCGCGCCGCACTGCGGCACCTCGCCCGAGCCGGCGGGATGCTCGGCCGTCCAGCAGGAGATCGGCGAAGGGCTGACCGCCACGATCCACTACACCTGCGCGGTGATCTTCATCCTCAGCCTGGCGGTCATCGCGTACCTGTTCTCCCGCCGCGACAAGGCCCGCAACCACGAGGACAGGGCGGCGATGGTCCAGCGGATCTGCATGTGGGTCATCATCGGCGCGGTCGCCTTCGTCGCCGTCGGGAAACTGCTCGACATCACCATCGGCGAGCTGACCCCGCTGTACCTCGGCGAGGTGCTGTCCGTCTGGGCGTTCGGGGTCTCCTGGCTGCTGGCCGCCCGCGACCTGCCCGGCAAGCTCATCGGCTACACGCCGCCCGACGGAGCATACGAGCGCGCCCGCATGTGACGGGCGCGCTCGCTGTGCCGTACCGGGTCAGCGGTATATGAGGTCCGATGTGGAGTAGATGCAGTTGGTGCCGTCGGCACCGGTACCCACTTGGGTGGGCTCGGCGCCGGTGTTGTTGCCGTTGTACTTGCGGCAGATGACCATCGCACGGCCGGAGTCGTTGACGATGGTGATGCCGCTGAAGCGGGCGGTGTCGCCGTAGTTGACGTTGATGCCGGCGATGGTGTTGCCCGGCCGGGTCAGCGTGACGTTGCGGATCACCACGTTGCGCTGGGACTGGGTGGAGCAGTTGCCGCACGAACGGTAGAACGTGCCGAAGTTGGTGGCCTGGAAGTTCTGGATGGTCAGCGTGCCCGGCCCGTTGTGCTGGAAGACCTTGTCGCTGGCCGCCCGGGCGCCGCCGCCGTCCACCAGGAACTGCGGCGAGCCGCTGCCGCGGAACGTGGCCGCGTCCTCGCCCACGTCCTCCCACCACACGTTGCGCAGCGTGCAGGCGCCGGAGCAGTGCACGCCGTCACCGGCGGGCGCGCCGATGATCACATTGGACAGCGTCGCACCGGGGGCGAGCAGGAACATCGGGTCCTGGCTCTCCTCCTGGCTGCCGTCGCCGATGCAGCAGTACCGGCGCATGCCGCCGTCGAGGCCACTGGCCGGCACCTGGATCGTGCCGTTGACCGCGACCTGGCCGGTCGGGGTCGGCCACGAGCCGGTGGGCGGCGGTGCGGTGGTGGGCGGCGCCGCGGTCGTCGGGTTGGTGCCCGGCGTGGTCGGGTTGGTGACCCCGCCGGTGCAGGTGACGCCGTTGACCTGGAAGCTGGTCGGCGCCGGGTTGCTGCTGTTGTTCCAGCCGCCGTTGAAGCCGAACGAGACCGTGGCGTTGGTGGCCACGTTGCCGTTGTAGCTCAGGTTCGCCGCCCGGACGCTGCTGCCGCTCTGCGTGATCGCGGCGTTCCAGCCCTGGGTGACCGTCTGCCCGGCGCCGAACGACCAGGTGACGGCCCACGTGGGGAGCGGGTCGCCGATGTTGGTGAGGTTGACGTTCGCGGTGAACCCGCCCGACCACTGCGCGGTCACCGAGTAGGCGACCCGGCAGCCCACGGCGGCCTGCGCCGCGCCGGCGGACACCACGATCCCGGCCGCGGCCAGCGTGACGGCCCCGACCGCGGAGACGAGCAACGCCGTACGGCGTTGTCTATGGAGCATGCTGCTCTCCTCGGGTTGACAAGGTAGTGCCCCGCGCACACCGCTGCCCAGTCGGTGTCGCGGGAGCCGTTGTCATGGCCCGGACGTTCACCCCGGTCGGTGAACCCGTCGCACCCCGAAGGGGGCAAACGCTTTCCCGATAAAACCACAGACCGCCGTCAATGTAAACGCGTGTGCAAGGAAGGGCCCCTGCTATCGCTTTTCGCATAGCAGGGGGCCCTTCCCAACCTTTAGACCAGGGTGCAGGCGGTGCCGTTCAGGGTGAACGCCGTGGGCCTGCCGGTGTTGCCGGTGTGGGTGGCCTGGAAGCCGAAGTTCGTCGACGCGTTCGGCGCGATGCTGCCGTTGTAGGAGACGTTACGGGCGGTCGTCGCGCCGCTGGCCGGCGAGATCGTCGCGTTCCAGGCGTTGATGACGGTCTGTCCACTGGGGAGGGTGAACGCCAGGGTCCAGCCGTTGATCGCGGTGCTGCCGCCGTTGGTGATCGTGACGCTGGCGGTCAGTCCGGTGTTCCACGCGTTGACCGTGTACCCGACCCGGCAGCCACCCGGCGGCGCGGTGGTCGGCGGCGCGGTGGTCGGCGGGGCGGTCGTGGGCGGCGCCGTGGTGGGCGGGGCGCTGGTCGGCGTGGTGGTCGTGTCCAGCCCGAAGAAGCGGATCACCTGGGCGGCGTCGACCGGCAGGTTGTGCGAGACACCCTGCATGCTGATCGCCTCGACCGGCGCCTGCCCGCCCGTGCCGCCGTACCGGGTGCGCGTGTAACCGGACTGCGGCGTGTCGGTGAACGAGGGGTCTGGCTCAACCCGTGCACGTTGGTCCACTGCTTGACCTGCTCACCGAAGTTCGGGTAGCGCAGCGTCTCGTCGTTGGTGCCGTGCCAGATCTGCATCCGCGGGCGGGCGCCGGTGTAGCCGGGGTACGCGTTGCGGACCAGGTCGCCCCACTGCTGCGCGGTCCGGATGATGGTCCCGTTGGCGCATTCGCTGTTCCACTCCGAGCCGTTGGTGGTGGCGAAGCAGGCGAACGGCACACCCGCGAACGACGCGCCCCCTTGAACACGTCCGGGTAGTCCCCCAGCAGGACGTTGGTCATCATCGCCCCGGACGACGTACCGGTAGCGAAGATCTTGTTGGCGTCGACCGGGTAGCGGGCGCGCACGTAGTCGACCATCGACATGATGCCGACCGGGTCGCTGCCCCCGCCCCGGCGCAACGCGGCCGCCGAGGAGACGTCCCAGCAGGCGCTGGACCGGGTCACCGACGGGTAGATCACGATGAAGCCGTACTGGTTGGCCAGGTTGGCGTACCCCGTGCCGGAGTAGAACGCCGGCCCGTTGCCCGTGCAGTAGTGCGCGGCCACCAGCAGGCCGGGCCGGGCCGCCACCTGGTCCGGCACGTACAGGTACATCCGCAGGTTGCTGGGGTTGGTGCCGAACCCCGTCACCTCGGTCAGCGTCGCCGCCGACGCGGGTTGCGCGAAGGTCACCGCCGCCACGACGGCGAGCGCGGCGGCCGCGACGGCCGCGGCCAGCATCTTGAGCTTGAGTTTCATGGGTGGTGGGTCCTCCAGGGAAGGATGGCGGGCTGCCCATCACCCGACCGTTTCCGGCTCAGAAACAGTTAGCAGTATCGATCGAAAAACTACCGATAGCAAGCACCGTCAATATGGTTGGATCATCGGCGATGACCACGTACGGGTGTGCGCGCTGCTACGGCGAGGACGCCGCGGCGACCGCCGCGTACTTGCAGGGCGGCGGGCTGGTGACGGACCAGACGGTGGTCGACGACTCGCACTTCATCGTGTCGCTGCGGCACTGCGCCGCGTGCGCCCAGGCGTTCGTCTCGATCCTCACCGAGTTCGTCGACTGGACCGGCGGGGACGACGCCCAGTACCGCGACATCGTGCCGGTCACACCGGAAGAGGCGGCCACCGTGCGGGCCCAGGGCGAGCGGGTGGACCTGCGCTTCCTCGGCTCGCTCGGCGCGGGGCGGCGCCGGCTGTCCAGCGACTGGCCAACCGGCGGCGGCCGCCGGCTGGCCTGGCGCACCGGCGAGTTCTGGGTACGCGAAGGCCACTGACCAGCCCTTTTGCTCCCGTCGACAAAAGTTAGCGGGATCAGAGGGTTTCTTTGCGAATACACGAGTATTAGTCTCGGCACACACTGCTCGGCGTGTCGGCGGCGCTGGGTTCCGCCCCTCCATTTCGTGAGGTGAACCCCTTTGTCCGTCCGCATGACCGCGCTCGGCCTCGCCGGTGCGCTGACCGTCTCGACCCTCGTGGCCGCGCCCGCCAGCGCCACCGGACACCGGCCCCGCCCCTCCACCGCCACCGGCGTCGCCGTCGCGAACGCCACGGTCACCGGCCCGATCCCGCGCACCTCGCCGGTCGGCGACCCCGCGCACGGCTACCCGTTCCTGGCCACCGACGTGGACCTGGCCGCCGCCGGGTACGTCGAGCAGGAGTTCTTCGTCTCCGGCACGGCGACCCGGTACGCGACGGCCGGCACCGGCACGGCGACCGTCACCAGCACCGGCCACCCGTACGCCACCCGCATCGTCGTACGGCGGCCCGCCTCCGCCAAGAAGTTCAACGGCGTCGTGATCGCCGAGTGGAACAACGTCAGCAACCAATGGGACCAGGAGGTCGACTGGTTCCAGACGCGCGAACACCTGATCCGCCAGGGGTACGCCTGGGTCGGCGTCTCGGCCCAGCGCGCCGGCCTGCACTCCGCCACCGGCCTCAAGGCGTGGAGCCCCACCCGGTACGGCGCGCTGGACCTCACCGCCGGCGGCACGATCACCGACGACACCCTGTCGTACGACGTGTTCAGCCAGGCGGTGAAGGCGGTCCGCCGCCCGGCCGGCACCGACCCGCTCGGCGGCCTCCCACCGCCCCGGTACGTGCTCGCGACCGGCCACTCCCAGTCCGCCGGCCGCCTCGCGAACTACTACAACGGGATCCAGCCCCTCGCCAACGTCGTCGACGCGGTCGTCCTGCACGGCGGCGGTGGCGTGCTGCGCACCGACCTGGGGGCGCCGGTGTTCCGCATCAACTCCGAGGGCGACGTGGCCACCGGTATCCTGTCCGCGGCGGCCCGCGCCCAGGCCGACTCGGCGGTCCTGCGCTCGTGGGAGGTGGCCGGCGCGTCGCACGGCGACTGGAAGCTCATCACCGACTACGGCCCACTACGCAAGCGCGACATCGGCACTTACCCCGGCGGCTACCCGGGCGAGCCGCAGACGTGCACCCTGCCGTCGCTGTCCCGGGTGCCGCAGCACATGGCGCAGAGCGCCGTCTACGACCACACGGTCACCTGGGTGGCGTACGGCGTGCGGCCGCCCACCGCACCGAAGATCCAGATGACGGACGCGACCCCGCCCGCCGTCGCCCGGGACGGCCTCGGGCTCGCGCTCGGCGGCATCCGGCTCGCCCAGCACGAGGCGGCGCTGCGGGTCAACAGCGGCGCCAACACCGGCCCCGGCTTCTGCTTCCTCGACGGCAGTTCGGTCCCGCTGACCGACGCGCAACTCGCGACCCGCTACCCCACCGTCCGCGGGTACGTCGACCAGGCCGCCGCCGCCACCCGCGCCGCCGCCCGGGCCGGCTACCTGCCCCGGTCGTTCACCCGCGACCCGGCCTGGTACTCCGACATCCGCACCCTGATCGGCGAGTACTCCGCCGCCGGCCGCATCCCGACCCCGGTCGCGGCGGACCTGACGGGCCGGCTCGGGCACGCCGAACGCGCCGGGCTCGCCGGCAAGGACGCCGCCGCCATCGCCCACCTCACCCGGCTCGCCGAGCGGGCCGGCACGGGGATCGCGCGAGACCCGGGCGCACGCGACGCGGTGCTGCGCGTCACCCGGGCCCTCATCGCGATCATCCGAGACTGCGGCTAACGCCAGAGCTGGCGCCGTCGCCGGGTCGGCTCGTGGCCGGCCCAGAGCAGCCCGGCGGCGGCGAACGCCAGCAGCGCCACCCACCGCTCGTGCGCCGCGTCCCACCGCGGGTCGCCGGGGACGACCAGGAGCGCCAACCGGGCCGGCAACAGGTTGAGCAGCATGGCCAGGATCAGCACGGCGGGCGCGGCAACGGTGCCGCCGCCCGCCGTGCCCCGCGCACCCGCACCGCGGCGCACACCAGGCCGACGCCGGCCAGCGCCGCCGCCTCCACGCTGGCGTCCCACAGCGGCAGGGTGGCGCCGACCCCGTGCTCGGCGCCGCCGACCGTGATCGCCAGGACGGCGGCCCACCACAGCCCCGCCGCGGCGAGCGCGAGGGCCGCGCGGACGGCGTGCCGGACGATCCTCGGCACCGGCACGGTGGCCAGGCTGCGGGCGGCCGGGTCGTCGAGGAGGAACGCGACGCCGAGGGCGCCGCACACCGCCGCGACGCGCAGCAGCCGGATCAGGTCCTCATCGGACAGGGCCACGCTCATGGCCGCCGGCACCGCCGCGATCGCGATCCCGAAGCCGGCCGCCACCAGAAACGGCAGCCAGCTCATCGCCCGCGCGGTCCGCGCCAGCAGCACGGGTACGACCCGCGCGGTCACGCCGTACATACGGTCCGCTCCTGCACCGGAGGCAGCGGCGGCACCGGCACCCCGAAGATCTCACCGACCCGCTCGGCCGGCGTCTCGGCCGCGCTCAGCTCGGCCCACGAGCGGCGGACCACCTCGGCGACCTCGGCGGCGGGCCGTTGCAGCAACGCCCGGGCCACCGCCATCTCGCGGTCCGGCACCCACATGCCGACGCTGAAGCTCGGATCGAAGAACGTCACGCCGCCGGAGCTGTTGGCGTCCAGCTCGCGCAGGCCGGCGGCGGCCTTCGGGGTGGCCTGGCCGGCCAGCCAGCCGGTCAGCACGCCCCGGGCGCCGCAGACGGTCCCGTCCACCCCGGGGCCCTTGCGGGCCACCACCTCGTACGCCACCAGGCCCGCCAGTTCGACCTCGGCCTGCGCGTCGCCCCATTGGGTGCCCACCGTCACCGCGTTCGGCGTGCCGGCGGCCGCGTCGATCCGCCGCCACTGCTCACCGATGGCGGCCCGGTCCTCCGGCCCCGACACCTGTCCACCGATGACCGGCCGGTCGTCGATGGACACCCGTTGCCGCACGGCGAGCGGACGGCGGGCCTCCTGCTCCGGGACCGCGCGGAGCACACCGCGGACCACCGTGTCCCAGGCGCCGATCCACGGGGCGAAGTCGTCGAACGCGCAGTACGTCACCTGCTCGATCCGCCGGCACGTCTGCATCGTGGCGGGCTGCTCGACGGCGGCGGCGCGGGCGGCCTTGACCGGGCCGCTCACCGGCAACAGCTGCACCGACCCGGCCAGGACGGCGACCGCGAGGCCCACCGCGGCGGTCCCCAGCAGCCGCCGGCCGCGGGCCCCGGCGACGGCGAGCGCGGCGACGGCCACGACCACCACCAGGCCCACGACGTACGCGAGGTGCCGGCCGGCGGGGCGGGTCATGAGGTCCACCGGCAACGGCATCGGCGGCTCGTCCACCGAGATCGGCAGCAGCCACTTCAGCTGCCGCGCCCCGGGGAACGGCGCCAGCACGCCGGCGAACGTGGCCACCACGAGGGCGAGCAGGACCAGCGGCGCGACGATCGTCATGCGCACCAGGCGGGCGAGCAGGACACCGACCGCGCCGAGCAGCAGCACGACGGCCGGATAGGCGGCCAGCTCGTACGGGTTGATCCGGCCGGCCGCGCCGGGCAGCAGGGCGAGCCCGCCGACCCGCACGCCGACCAGGACGGCGACCACCGCCGCGAACGGCACCACCGAGAGCAGGAACGCGCCGGTGCGCCATGACGCGGGCAGTACCAGCACGTCGTACTGCGCGGTGGTGCGGTGCCGGTAGGCCCGCAGCGCGGCCAGGTTGGTCGCCACCAGGGCCGCGCCGCCGAGCGTGAGCAGCGCGAGGAACTGGTTGGACCAGTCCGCCTCCTGCAGGACCGGGTAGCGGTTGGCCCGCCCGCTGATCCAGCCGTACAGCCACGGCGCGATGAACAGCAGGACGCCGATGACGGTGACCGGGTGGCGCAGCAGCCGGAGCGACTCGAACCGGGCCAGCGCGAGCATCGCCCGGCGCGGGTCACCCGCGGCCGGGCCTGCGGTGGCCTCCCGGCGCTCCAGGATGGCAGTGCTCACGCGGCCTCCGCACCGTGCGCCGCCGCGCCGAGGTCGACGAGCAGCAGGTAGCCGTCCTCCACGGTCGGGGTGAGCAGCTCGGCGCCCGCCGGCGGGTCGCCGACGTGGCGGTAGTGCCCGGTGCCGGTGCGCCACGACGCGAGCGCCCGCGGCTCCCGGGCGGCGCTGGTCCAGACCCGCCCGGCGGCGAGCTCGGCCAGCTCGGCCGGCTGGCCCTCGAACCGGACGGTGCCCCGGTCGAGCACGATCACCCGCTGGCACAAGGCCATCACCTCCTCGGTCTGGTGGGTGGACAGCAGCACGGTGCGGCCCGCGCCCAGCTCGGCGATCACCTCGCGGAACCGCAGCCGCTGCTCGGGGTCCAGGCCGACCGTCGGCTCGTCGAGGATGAGCAGGTCCGGGTCGCCGACCAGGGCGGCGGCCAGCGCCACCCGCTGGCGCATCCCGCCGGACAGCGCCCTGATCCGCTTGCCGCGCTGGGCCTCCAGCCCGACCGCGGCCAGCACCCGGCGCACCTCGTCGTGGCGGGCCCGGCGGTCGGCCAGCTCCTTGAGGATCGCCACGTAGTCGACGAACTCGAACGCGGTGAAGCCCGGGTGGAAGCCCGGATCCTGCGGCAGGTAGCCGAGGCGGCGGCGCACGGCCAGCCGGCCGGGACCGGTGCGCGGGTCGGCGCCCAGCACGGTCAGCTTTCCGCGGTCCGGCGCCAGCGCGGTGGCGACGATCCGCAGCAGCGTGGTCTTGCCGGCGCCGTTGGGCCCGAGCAGCCCGGTCACGCCGTCCCGCAGCGTGAACGCCACGCCGTCCAGGGCGAGCGTGCGGCCGTACCGCAGCGTCAGGTCGGACGCGCGGACCGCGGGCATGGTCGCGGCGATGGTCACCGAATCCTCCTTGGTGTCTCGAACGCCCGGCGCAGCCGGGCGAGCATGAGGGCGGCCACGCCGCCGGTGAGGGCGAGGGCGAGCTGCCCGGCGGGGACGAAGACGGCCGAGCCGGCGGAGCCGACGCCCCAGGTCGAGGTCACCAGGACGACCCAGCTCACGGCGACGGCGGCGGCCGCGAGCACCGGGCCGAGCCGGGGCGTCAGGGCGAGACTGAGCAGGGTCAGCGCCAGCGCCGGCAGGAACCAGCCCAGCGCCGTCAGCCCGTACTCGGGCAGGGCGAGGCTGGCCGCGGCGCTCAGCCCGGTGGTCGTGGACAGCACCGCCGTGCACCGCAACAGCAGCAGCCGGAAGGTGTGCATCGGCGCCACCACCGCGACCTCGTACGTCGGGTCGACGCGCGGGCCGAACGACAGCGCCACCCCGGCGACCGGCAGCAACGGCGCGGCGGCCAGGAAGACCGCGGGATGCGCGAGGTTGGCCAGCAGCGCGGTGAACGCCAGGGTGATGGTCACCGCGGTCAGCCAGGACAGCCGCAGCACCGGCGTGGCCGCGAGCAGCCGGGCGGTGTGCTCGGCCACCCCGACCCGGGTGAGCAGGCGCTCGATCGGCCCCGGCACCGGCGCGTCCAGCTCGGCGTCGAGCCGCTCCCAGCCCGCGCGGGTCAGCTCCGGCCCGACCGCGGCGGTCAGCCGCTCCCGGCACCCGGCACAGGCGGCCAGGTGCGCCTCGGTGGACCACAGCAGCGGCGGCCCCAGCGCCCGGTCGGCGTACCGCCGCAGCTCCTCCTCGCTCACATGCCATCCGGTGGTGTCCATCGCCGGCCCTCCTCGCTGATCACGCCAGCTCCTGGCGCAACTGCCGCCGGGCCCGCATCGCCCGGGTCTTGACCGTGCCGGCGGGGATGCCGAGCAGCACCGCCGCCTCCGCCGTGCTCAGCCCGTCGAGCACGGTGGCTTGGACCACCGCGCGCAGCTCGGGCGAGAGCCGGGCCAGCGCGCCGGCCAGGTCGCCGTGCTCGACGCCGAGCAGCACCTGCTCCTCGGCCGACGGCGCGTCGGCGAACCGGCGCCGGGCCAGCAGCCCGGCCAGCCGCTGCCGGGCGCCGTGGCCGCGCAGCGAGTCGACGAGCCGGCGCGAGCCGATCCGCCACAGCCAGCCGGGCACGTCGCCGGTGTCCTGCTCGCGGTAGCGCGCGGTGCCGCGCCACACCGCCAGGAACGTCTCCTGCACCACGTCGTCGACCACGGCGCCGTCCGCGCAGCGGTAGCGCAGGCGCAGCAACAGCCAGGTCGCGTACCGGCGGTAGAACGCCTCGAAGGCGCTGCGGTCGCCGGCCGTGATCCGGCCCAGCAACTCAGCATCGGTTGACGTGGTCACACCCCCTCATCGCACGCCGACCCCGCGGCGGTTCACGGGCCCGGCAAAAAGGCGTCGCGGCGGGCGAGGAGGGCGCCGTACCCTGACGCGCTGTGAGTGATCACGTCGCCATCGTGACCGGCGCCAACCACGGGATCGGCGCGGCCACCGCGTCGGCGCTGGCCGCCGCCGGGTGCGCGGTGCTGTGCGCGTACTGGCGGGTGCGGGACGCCGTCGACCCGGGCGTGCCGCAGGCGTACCGGGACAACAGGGCGATGGACGCGGACCGCGTCGTCGCCGGGATCGTGGCCGGCGGCGGCCGCGCCGCCGCGGTGGAGGCCGACCTGAGCGACCCCGCCGCCGCGGCGCGCCTGTTCGACACGGCCGAGGAGCTGCTCGGGCCGGTGGACGTGCTGATCAACAACGCCACCGGCTGGGTGCAGGACACGTTCACGCCGGCCGTGCGGGACGGGCACGGCCGGGCGCTGCGGCCGGTGAGCGCGGACACCTGGACCCAGCAGTTCACCGTGGACGCGATGGCGCCGGCGCTGCTGATCGGCGAGCTGGCCCGCCGGCACGCCGCCCGCGGCGCGCGCTGGGGTCGGATCGTCGGGCTCACCTCGGGCGGCGACCTCGGCTTTCCCACCGAGGTCTCCTACGGCGCGGCGAAGGCGGCGCAGACGAACTACACGATGTCGGCGGCCATCGAGCTGGCGCCGCTGGGCATCACCGCCAACATGGTGCACCCGCCGGTCACCGACACCGGGTGGGTCACCGACGCGGTCCGCGCCGGCGTCGCCGCCAACGACCTGCTCGTTCACGTCGCCGGCCCGGACGAGGTCGCCGGGGTGGTGGCGTTTCTCGTCTCGGACGCGGCGGCCCTGGTCACCGGGAACGTGATCGTGCTGCGCTGACCCGCCGCAGCAGCCACAACGCCGCGAAGGGCGGCACCGCGAACGCGCCGAGCAGCAGCACGGTCGCCCACTCGTCGCCCCACAGCCAATCCCCGGCGAACGCGATCAGGGCGGCCGGTATGGCCAGCATGGCCACCGCCAGCGCCTCGGTGACCTTCTCCCAGCGCTTGCGCTCGGGCCGGCGGTGTCGCACGCGTCCCAGTACAGCACGGGTCTTCAACCACAACCAGATGGTTGTGCAACTGAGCAGTTGTGGATAGGGTCGGGGCGTGACGGACGAGTTGAGCCTCGTGTTCTCGGCCCTGGCCGACCCGACCAGGCGCGCGATCCTGGAGCGCCTGGCCCACGGCGAGGCGACCGTCAACCAGCTCGCCGAGCCGTTCGCGATGACCCAGCAGGCGATCTCCAAGCACCTGAAGGTGCTGGAGCGGGCCCGGCTCATCTCGCGGGCCCGCTCCGCGCAGGCGCGCCCCTGCGCGCTGGAGGCGGTGCGCCTGGACCCGGCCGCCGACTGGATCGCGCGGCACCGCCGGGTCTGGGCCGACCGCCACGACCGCCTCGAACAGCACCTGGCGACCCTCCGCGAAGGGGCCACACCATGAGCGAGCTGACCTACCGGCGCGTGCACCACGCCCCGCCGGAGCTGCTCTTCGACTGCATGACCCAGCCGGAGCACCTGGCCCACTTCTGGGGCCCGGCCGGCACCCACACGCCGATCGACAACATCGTCGTCGACCTGCGACCCGGCGGCGCCTTCCGGACCACGATGGTCAACGACGCCGACGGCAGCACCTACACCATGCGCGCCGTGTACGTGGAGATCCGCCGGCCCGAGCTGCTGGTATGGGTCGAGGCGGACGTCGAGGGCGGCATGCGCACCACGATCACCTTCGTCGACCTGGGTGACGGGCGCACCGAGGTGGTCACCCACCAGACCAACGTGCCGGAGGCGTACCTGAGCGCCGCGGCGCGGGCCGGCTTCGCCACCAGCCTCGACCGCTTCGACGCGTACCTGGCCACCATCCACAAGGGAGCATGAGATGTCCGCGGTAACCTCCGCCGACGGCACCACCATCGGGTACGAGCGGGGCGGCGCCGGACCGGCCCTCGTCCTCGTCGACGGCGCCATGTGCCATCGCGCCGGCGGCCCCATGCGGCCGCTGGCCGCCGCGCTGCACGAGCACTTCACCGTGTACGCCTACGACCGTCGCGGCCGCGGCGACAGCGGCGACACGTCGCCGTACGCGGTGGCGCGCGAGATCGAGGACCTGCGCGCCGTCATCGGGGCGGCCGGCGGCCGGGCGTACGTCTACGGCATCTCCTCCGGCGCCGCCCTCGCCCTGGCCACCGCCGCGGCCGGCCCCGAGGTCACCAAGCTGGCGCTCTACGAGCCGCCGTTCATCGCCCAGACCGGCGACTACACCCAGCGCCTCGGCGAACTGCTCGACGCCGGCCGCCGGGGCGACGCGGTCGCGCTGTTCATGACCACTGTCGGCGTGCCGGAGCAGGCCATCGCGGGCATGCGGGCGCAGCCGGGCTGGGCCGCCCTGGAGGCGATCGCGCCCACCCTCGCGTACGACAACGCGGTGCTCGACGGCGGCACCGTGCCCCACGACGTGGCCGCCACGGTCGCCGTACCGGCGCTCGTGCTCGCCGGCGGCGCCAGCCCGCCGCCGCTGCGACAAGCGGCCTCGGCCACCGCGGCGGCGCTGCCCACCGCGGCCTTGCGGACGCTCGACGGGCAGACGCACGACGTGGCCCCACGGCGCTCGCGCCGGCGCTCACGGAGTTCTTCATACATCGATAGGCGTGATAGTCTCGCGGGCGTGCGAACCGTACGCGTGACCGCGGTGCTGGCCCTGCTGGCGACCGCGACGCTGGTGCCCGGCACCGCGCAGGCGACCACCACACCGAGCCTGCTGTCCACTGTGCACACCGCCGGCCGGGTCGAGGTCGACGCCGGCACCGCGCGCTTCAGCTGGCCGGGCGTCTACTTCGAGGGCCGCTTCCGGGGCACCGGGATCGGCGTCGTGCTCGACGACCCCGCCGCCGACTACGACGTCCAGGTCGACGGCGCCACCGTCGCCACCCTGGTGACACCCGCCGCCGGCACCCACTGGGTCACCGGGCTCGCGGGCGGCCGGCACACCGTCCGGCTCGTCAAGCGCAGCGAGAGCCCGTGGGCCACCAGCGCGTTCGGCGGGTTCGTCGCCGCGCCCGGCGGCGCGATCCTGGGCAAGCCCACGCCGCGCAGCCGGCAGATCGAGTTCATCGGCGACTCGTACACCGCTGGGTACGGCAACCTGTCGGCCAGCCGCGACTGCACCGGCGACGAGGTCAACCGCACCACCAACGCCGACCTCAGCTTCGGCGCCCTGGCCGCCAAGCGCCTGAACGCCGACTACCAGATCAACGCGTTCTCCGGCCGCGGCATGGTCCGCAACTACAACGGCGGCGAGCCCGGCACCAGCTACCGCACCTACTACGACCGCGCGCTGCTGGCCGTCGACGGCGACGTGTGGCCCAAGCCGCGCAACTGGCGCCCGCAGGTGGTCGTGGTGGGCCTGGGCATCAACGACTTCTCCACCGCCATCAACCCGGGCGAGCCCTGGACCCAACAGGGCCTGCTCGACGCGTACCGCACCGCGTACCACGGCTTCCTCGACAAGCTCCGCGCCCGGTACGGCCCACGTACGGTGATCGTGGTCAGCGCGACGTACGTCTACAACACGACCGCGCTCGCCGACTCGGCGCAACAGGTCGTCCAGGAGCGCGGCGACGACCGCATCCGCTACTGGTACTACAGCAACGAGGGCCTGGACTACCTCGGCTGCCACTGGCACCCGTCCCTGCACGACCACCAGGCGATCGCCGACCGCCTCACCACCTACCTAGCCACCCTCCCCTCCCTGGTAACCCCGCCGCCCCTCATCCCCTCCCCGCGCCCTCTGCGTCTCCCCGCCCCTCCCCCGTCGATCAAGGGCAAACGGTCGTGGATCGGAGATCAAAGCACGACCATATGCCCTTGATCGACGGGGAAAGGCCCTACCGGAGGGAAGAAGGGGCTAGACCGTGGACCAGCCGTTGTCTACGGGGAGGATGGCGCCGTTGATGTTGCTGGCGGCGTCGGAGGCGAGGAAGACGATCGCGGCGGCCTGCTCGTCCGGGTCGGCGACGCGGCCGACATTCCCCATGTACGCGCCGAGCGTGCGCGGACCGTGCGCCGCCGGGTCGATGCTGGGGATCATCCCGGTACGGGTGCCGCCCGGCGCGATCGCGTTGGCACGGATCCCGGCCTCGCGGTACATCACCGCGACCGACCGGGTGAGCCCGACGATGCCGTGCTTGGACGCCGTGTACGCGGTGCCGGCGGCGCTGCCGCGCAGTCCCGCCTCGGAGGCGGTGTTGACGATCGCGCCCTTGCCTCGGGCCAGCATGTGCGGCAGCACGGCGCGGGTGAGCAGGAACGGGGCGGTCAAGTTGACGCGGATGACACGTTCCCATTCGGCGTCGGTGACGTCGGCGACGGCGGACATCGCGTCCATGATGCCGGCGTTGTTGACGAGCACGTCGAGGCCGCCGTAGGTGTCGACGGCGGTGCTGACCACCTGGTCGACGACCGCCTGGTCGCTGAGGTCGCCGGTGACCGCGACGGCGGTGCCGCCGGCGGCTTCGATCTCCGCGACGACCGCCTTGGCGCCGTCCGCGTTGAGGTCGGCGACCACCACGCGGGCGCCTTCGGCGGCGAAGCGCAGGGCGGTGGCCCGCCCGATACCCGAGCCCGCGCCGGTGACGACGACGCTGCTGTTCTCCAGTCCACTGCTCATGATCGGACGTTACCCTTTTCTGGCACACCGTGCCAAGATGGCAGGATGCGTCAAAAAGGCCGTCCGCCGCTCACCGAACGACGCAAGGCCGCCACCCGCCTGGAGATCGCCCGCGCGGCGGTCCGCCTCTTCACGGCCAAGGGCGCCGCCGCGACCTCCGCCGAGGAGATCGCCGAGGCGGCCGGCATCTCGGTGCGTACGCTGTGGCGCTACTTCCCCACCAAGGAAGGCACCGTCCTGCCGCTGCTGGCCGCCGGGATCGAGTCGTTCGCGCACGCCCTGCGCACCTGGCCCGCCGGCGCCGGCGTGGCCGAGCTGCTCGACGCGGTGGACCCGGGTGACACCGCGCCCACGATGCTGGCGCTGGTCCGGTTGATCCGCACCGAGCCGGGGCTGCGCGCGGTGTGGCTGCAGGCGCACCACGACGCCGAGCCGGTCTTCGCCGAGGCGCTCGCCCGCCGGGCGGGGCTGGCCGAGCCGGACCTGCCCACGACGGTGCGCGCCGCCATGATCAATACAGCCCTGCGGATCGCGGTGGAGCAGCACGCGTTCCAGGAGGGCGCCGACGCCGTCGAGACGGTCCGGACCGCGCTGCTAACCGCCGAGCGCGGGCTCTGAGGCGTACCGCAGCAGCTCCCGCAGGTGATCCAGCGGGCCATCACCCACAAGACCGCCCAGGTAGTCGTCGAGCCAGACCCGGAGCGCGGCGACCGAGAAGCCGACGAGCAGCCGCAGCCGCCAGTCGGCGTCCGAGCCGCGGGCGAGCAACGCGGCCAGTTCCCGCTCCTGGTCGGGGCGCAGGGCCAGGTTCGACGCCCGCACCTGCGGCGACCGCGCCACCACCAGGCGCAGGGCCCGGATCCACTCCCGGTTGCCGATCACGAACTCGCCGAGGGCCACCATCGCGTCCGTCAGGACGGTGGCGGGGCCGAGGTCCAGGTCAGCGGCGGCGATGTGGTCGGCGACGACGCGGGCCATCCGGCGTACCGGCTCGGCCAGCACGTCCTCCTTGGTGGCGAAGTAGCGGTGGAACGTGCGCGGGGCGATGTCGGCCGCCGCGCAGATGTCGGCGACGGTCACGTTGTCGTACCCGTGCTCGATGAACAGCCGCCAGGCCGCCTCGGCCGTGGCGGCTCTGCTCTGTTCGCGCTTGCGCTCGCGCAGACCGCCTTCCACGCCTGTGATCACCCTCTCACCGTACCGAAGCAGAAAAGTGGCAGAATCTGCCTCGTGACACATTCTGCCACCATCGAGCGAGACGTCGCGGCGAAGCCCGCCTGGACCAGCAAGCAGATCGTCATGCTGCTGGTGGTCAGCATCGCCGGGCTGCTGGTCTCGCTGACCCAGTCCCTGCTGGTGCCGGTCATGCCCGAGCTCGCCGTCGGCCTGCGCGCCAGCGCCGACGACATCGCCTGGCTGCTCACCGCCACCCTGCTGGTCGGCGCCGTCGCCGTGCCCGTCTTCGGCCGCCTCGGCGACCTGTACGGCACCAAGCTGATGCTGCTCGTCGCGGTCGCGTCGCTGGTCGCCGGCTCGCTGGTGTGCGCGCTCAGCGACAGCCTGGCCGGGCTGATCGTCGGCCGGGCCATCGTCGGCCTCTCGGTGACCGCGGTCCCGCTCAGCATCAGCCTGATCGGCGTGACGCTGCCACGGGAGCACGCCGCCACCGGCGTCGCCGTGATCAGCGCGATGCTCGGCGTCGGCGGCGCGCTCGGCCTGCCCCTCGCCGGGCTGATCGCCGAGTACAGCACGTACCACGCGCTCTTCTGGATCTGCGTGGCCGGCGGCGTCGTCGCGTTCCCGATCATCCTGGCGGTCGTGCCGGAGCCGGCCCGCGCCGCGCGCGGCCGGATGGACATCCCGGCAGCGTCCTGCTCGGCGCCACCGTGCTGGCGCTGCTGCTGCCGCTGGCCAAGGGCAACGCGTGGGGCTGGGGCGACCCGCTGACCCTCGGCCTGCTGGCCGCGGCGGCCGTGCTGCTGGCCGGCTTCGTCGTGCTGGAGCGCCGCCTGGCCTCCCCGCTGGTCGACGTGCGCACCAGCGCCCGCCCGGCCATGCTGCTGACCAACGTCGCGTCACTGTGCGTCGGCTTCGCGCTCTTCGCGACGCTGATCGGCACCGCCTCGTACGTCCAGGCGCCCGCCGCCACCGGCTACGGCTTCGGCAAGTCGATCCTGGTCGGCGGCCTGTGCATGCTGCCCGGCGGCCTGGCGATGCTGGCGCTGTCGCCGTTCTCGGCGAAGCTGCGCCCGCGCACCGCGCTGATCGCCGGCTCGCTGGTCATCGCGGTCGGGTTCGGCGCCCGCATCGTCTTCACCGACCACCTGTGGCAGGTCATCCTGTTCACCACCATCGCGGGCGCGGGCACCGGCATCGCGTACGCCGCGATGCCGGGCCTGGTCATGCGCGCCGCGCCCCGCTCGGAGCTGGCGTCGGCCAACGGCCTCAACACCCTTTTCCGCAGCGTCGGCAGCTCCCTCGCGAGCGCCGTCGGCGGCTCCATCCTCGCCGCCCAGACGATCACCATCGCCGGGTACGCGCTGCCGTCGCTGGCCGCCTACCGCACGCTCTTCGCGTTATGCGCCGGCGCGGCGGTGCTGGCCGCCGCGCTGGCGCTGTTCATCCCCGGTCGGTCTCAGGATGAGTCGCCGTTGCGCCACCGGATACCCGGCTCGGGTGAACGTGGCGGCCATCGGCGTGTTCGTCACGTCGGTGTCGGCGGTGATGATTTCCGCGCCCTGCTCGACCAGGATGTGGGTGCCCTCGGCGAGCAGGTCGTACGCGAAGCCGTGACCGCGCGCCTCCGGCAGTACGCCGACGTAGGCGATGATCGGCGAGGCGTGGTTGCGGGCGGGGATCACGATGCCGGCGAGGTCGCCGGCATCGTCGCGAGCCAGGCGCCACCAGTCGCGCGGACTCGGCAGCCAGGCCAGGAACTCCAGGTCGTCGGCGAGGGCCGCCTCGACGCCCTCCCGCTCGATCGCCTGACGCTGGTGGAAGTCGAGGCTGCCGATCAGGATGCGGCCCATCACGTCGCGCAGGACCGCGTCGTCGGAGACCGGGTGGTAGGTCAGCCGTGCTGGGCGCTCGGGCAGGCCGTCGGCCGGCGTCCACCGGTACCGCAGCCGCTCCAGGACCGGGGCGAATCCGGCGGCACCGGCGGCGGCTATGCGGGCCTGAGCCGCGCGGTGCGTGTCGGGGACGTCGCGCCAGTCGGGCGGCAGCATGAGGTGATAGTCAACGGTGAAACTGGCGGCACGGAGCAGCTCCGCACCCACCATCGGGTCGGTGCCAGGGTCGAACCAGTCCAACGCCACCGGGGCATCGTCGTCGGGACCGCCCCACCAGGCGGCCCGTGCGATGACCGCGTCGCCGTCGAGGGCTACCCAAGTCCACTCAGGACGGTACTGCCGGGCGGCCATGGTCTCGGCGAAGTCGCGGCCGAGCAGGGCCACGCCGACGGTGGGCGGCTCGGGCATGGACTGGAACAGCGTGTGCTCGCCCACGCGCAGCGGGCGGATGACCGGCTTGGTCACGGGAAATCCTCTACGGGAGAAGCGGTGTACTCCCGTGATCAGCCGGCGCCTGGACGGGTCGGGAGCACGAACGGAAGGAACACCATCGCGCTCACCTCCTTCGTTATGGGGCCGCGTGGCGAACCTATCACGCCGCCGAAGGCCGCATCCGGGAGGTCGAAGGGCAACGCCGGCAAGGTTTGAACGCCGTCTGCGGCTACCCTGCCCACATGATCAAGATCCGTCCCACCCGCGTTGAAGACCTCGCCCACGTCGCCGCGCTGGAAGCCATGACGGACACCGCGGCATGGCTGGCTACCTCGTCCTAGCCGGCCTGCACGACCGGGACCGGGCGATCGAGCTGCGCCGGATGGTGCTGCACCCCGGCGCCCGCGGTACCGGAGCCGGCCGCGCCCTGCCCAAGGCCGCAATCACCCGCGCCCACCAGCACCACCACGCCCGCCGAGTCTGGCTGGACGTCAAAGCACACAACCACCGCGCCTCGAACGTCGACGTCTCGACCGTGACGTTGCAGACGCTGGCCAGCCGTTGGCGAGCCAGCGCGGCCATTTCCCGGCCCTGCTCGACGGCGGTCACCGTGCATCCGAGCGTCGCCAGCGAACGGGTGGCCTGGCCAGTACCGCAGCCCACCTCCAGCACCGACGATCCGTCGCCCACGCCGGTGATGGTGACCAGGTCCGCGAACAACTCGTCCGGGTAGCCCGGCCGGACCCGGTCGTACAGCTCCGGCACCTCGTTGAACACCCAACCAAGATCACGCCGATCCGGGCCTGCCATCACGCATCATGCCGGAACCGTCGCCGATCCTCCGAACCCAGGCAAGCACACGGACCGCGGGTCGGCATCCGCAAACACGGCCACGCCGTCCTATCATGCCGATGAGCGTGCACCCGCTGGCTTCCGGAGTGACGTCACGTGGCGAGCACGGCGGTGAGCATCGAGAGATAGGACTCGTGGGCGAGACGCAGGCTGTCAAGGTCGGCCGTCTCGAACCACGCCACAGCGTCGTGCTCGTCCGGCGCGGCGTTGACGGGTATCCCGGTCCACTTGTCGATCAACCAGATCTGCATGTCGAACGTCGCGGTCCGGATCTCATGTATCGGCGGGCTGGACGGCTCCGACGCCGTGATTCCCAGCTCCTCCCGAAGCTCGCGGACAAGGCTCTGCTTCGGGTCCTCCCCTCGTCGACATGACCGCCCGGCAGGTCCCACACGTCGGGATACCAACGGCGGCCGGCGCTTCGATGACACAGCAACACCCGATCGCCGTCCCGAAGAATGGCCGTAACAATCCGGACCGGACCGGAGTCGTCAGCGGAGATCGTCATCGGCACATTCTGACCCATGCGGATCCGCCGACCGCGCGCTCGAGCATCCGGAGACCCTTACCCCGCCCGCATGTTTTCAACATCGTGGGGTAGTGCGTAGGTGAGGGTTGCTGATGGTTGCCAAGGAGTTCCGATGTCGATCGCCGTTACCGGGGCCACCGGTCGCCTCGGGCGCTTCATCGTGGAGTCGCTGCTGCGCCGAGGGGTATCGCCCGATCAGATCGTCGCGGTCGGCCGGAATGTCGCCAAAGCCGCCGACCTGAGTGACCGGGGCGTCGTCGTGGTGCGGTCCGACTATGACGACGTCGGTTCGCTGCGCCGGGCGTTCGCCGGCGCCGACGAGCTGATGCTCGTCTCAGGCAACGAGGCCGGCAAACGCGAGCAGCACCGCAACGTCATCGATGTGGCGAAGGACGGCGGCGTTGGCCTGGTTGCCTACACCAGCATTGCCAAAGCGGACAGATCAACAATGAAGCTCGGGGCCGATCACCGGGCGACCGAGCAGGACATCACAGCCTCCGGCCTGCCGTACGTGTTCCTGCGCAATAGCTGGTACCTGGAGAACTACACC
Source organism: Phytohabitans rumicis (assembly GCF_011764445.1). Lineage (NCBI taxonomy): Bacteria > Bacillati > Actinomycetota > Actinomycetes > Micromonosporales > Micromonosporaceae > Phytohabitans > Phytohabitans rumicis. The sequence continues at coordinate 43,817 of NZ_BLPG01000002.1, read as the reverse complement.
TCCCAGCTGCAGACATACCTGGAGCGTGGCATCGTCGGTGCGGCCGGCGACGGCAAGGTCGGTGCTGCCACCCGCGCTGACTTCGCCGAGGCCGCTGCGGCGGTGCTCACCACCGGCGGGCACACCAACCAGGTGTACGAGCTGGGTGGCGAGGCGTTCACGATGACGCAGCTCGCCGCCGAGATATCGCGGCAGACCGGAAAGCAGATCACCTACACCGATCTGCCGGTCGACAAATACATCGAGTTCCTGGCCGCCGCAGGGACACCCCAACCCGAGGCCGAACTCATCGCCGACGGCGACCGCGGCGTCGCCCGGGGCGATATGCATGTGGAAGCAGACGACCTCGCAACGCTCATCGGACGCCGGCCGACCTCACTCGCCGAGGCCATCCGCGCTGCCCTGTGACACAGCACCGCGAGTCGACACACCGATGGAGTGTGCACGGATCCGCCGCCGAGCGTGCGCGCTACACGGCCGACGCGGCCATGGTGAGGTGGCAACCGGGTGCGGGCCGGAAGCCGGGCGGTGAGACTGCGGTGAGGCTCGGATTTCGTTGGACGTCTCCGGTTGCCGGTGGATACCGTCGCCCGGTGAGGCAGGGCTGTCGTACGGCTACGACCTTCTCGGGTGAGGACACTTGTTGAGCGGCACTGCAGATCTCGGCCCGTTGCCCAAACGCATCGCGGTCGACGTGGACCAGGTGCGCCGGCTCGTCGCCAGCCAGTTCCCGCATTGGGCTGACCTGCCGGTCGAGCGGGTCGCCAACGGCGGCTGGGATAACTGGACTTTCCATCTTGGCTCTGGGATGTCGGTGCGGCTGCCGAGCGCGTTGGAGTACACCGAGGCGGTCGACAAGGAGCACAAGTGGCTTCCGGTGTTCGCCCCGCGTCTGCCGCTGCCTATCTCCACCCCACTGGCCAAAGGCGAGTCCGGTGAGGGTTATCCGTTCTCGTGGTCGATCTACCGGTGGCTCGAGGGTGAAACCGCGCGGGTGGACCGCATCGCTGACCCGGTCCGGTTCGCGCTCGATCTGGCCGAGTTCGTCGTGGCCTTGCAGGGTGTCGATACCGCTGACGGCCCCGTCCAGGTCAGCACAACTGGTACCGGGGTGGCACCCTACGCACCTACGACGGGCAGGCCAACCGGGGGCTGACGGCACTCGACGGCCGTATCGATGTCGATATGGCCAGCGAGATCTGGACGTGCGCGTTGGACGCGCGCTGGGACGGCGTGCAGCGCTGGTTCCACGGTGACATCGCGCAGGGAAATCTCCTGCTCAACGGCGGGCAACTGGCGGCGGTCATCGACTTCGGGACCTGCGGTGTTGGGGATCCCTCCTGTGACTTGGCGGTCGCTTGGACGTTGCTGACCGGCGACGGCCGCCGGGCGTTCCGGGAGCGGCTGTGCGTCGATGACGCGACCTGGGCGCGCGGGCGTGGCTGGGCGCTGTGGAAGACGCTTGTCAACTACGCCAACGCGCTGGATGACGGCGAGGCGGCGACGGCGAGCTCGCGGAGGATCCTCGACCAGATCTTCACCGAGTACACCGACGGCGACAAACCGGTGGGCCAGGCCGCCCGTCGGGTGTCGCGGTGAGTGCCGCCGCCGGGAGGCCCGGGCCGCCGCGGGGGTCGAGGCGATCGCGCTGGGGCACCCTCCGCGAGCGGCTGGGCTCGATCCGCTCGGGTACCGCCTTGCGTGACGCCGCGGTGGAGGTGGCGGCCGGCGAGACGGATCTCTATGCGGTGGGCCGCCGCCTTGGTGGAATCGCTGCGCTAGGACCAGGTCCACCCGAGCGGCAGCTCGCAGCCGGTCTTGGTGCCGCCGTTGTCGCCGGTGTCGCACCAGTCGGCGACGCCGGAGCCGCCGTCCAGCGCGTCGAACCCCGACGAGCCGTCCAGGCTGTCGTCATTGTTGCCGCCGGAGATCGTGTCGCCGCCCGACCCGCCGTTGAGGTCGTCCTCGCCGTTGGAGCCGCTGATGACGTCAGCCCCGCCCTGCCCGTGCACGTAGTCGTCCCCGCCCCAGCCGTACAGGTAGTCGTTGCCGCTGCCGCCGAGGATCGAGTCGTCTCCGCCGCTGAACCCGTCGCAGATCAGCGAGCAGGCGTCGCCGTGGATGGTGTTGGGGTTGGCGTTGCCGGTGAGCGTGTCGCCGTGCGAGCTGCCCGCCAGGTTCTCCACAGTGGACTGGATCCAGTCGTCCTCGCCCGCGGCGCCGTCGTCCTGCACACCGTCCAGGTCGGCGGTGACCGCGCTCGGGTGGCCTAGGTAGCTGGCGGTGTCCGTGCCGCCGTCGCCGTCGACTACGTCGTCGCCGGTGCCGCCGATCAGCGTGTCGTCGCCGCTGCCGCCGTGCAGTTCGTCGTCGCCGTCACGGCCCTCCAGCTTGTTGTTGCCGTCGCCTCCGGTCAGGTCGTCGTCGCCCGCCGTGCCAATGACGTTGTCCACCTCGTCGTAGGTGTCCTCGTCACCGCCGTCGCCGCCCGCCTCGGCGTCCAGGTCGACCGTGACCGGCGAGCCGGCGCCGCGGGGGCGTAGCTGACCGTGTCGGTGCCCGCGAGGCCGCGGTAGAACTCGTGCGCCGTACCGGAGATGAACAGGTCGTTGCCGTTGCCCCGACCACGACGTTGCCGGTGCCGCCGGCGTCCGTCATGTCCGCGGTATCGTTTCCGTCCTCGAGGTTGACCAGCCACTTCCCACCGGTGCCCGAGATCGTCACGTGATCGTTGAAGTCGTCCGGCTCGATCCTCATGTCCGGCGAGATGCTCACCGTGCAGGACACGTACGTGTCGTCCTCGGGTCGGGGTGTTCGCAGGCCCCGTTCGGCGTGATCGTGTGGACGTCGTCCAGCTCGACGGTCGTGCCGGTCTTCGTGACGACAAGCGTGTTGGCGAAGCCGTCCAGACCGTTGAAGAGAAGGTTGCCGTCGATGCCGACGTTGACGGTGCCGCCGACCGCAGCATGTGCGGGTGCCGCGGCGACGAGCACCGCCGCCGCGGCGAGGATGGCGACGACACCGCCGCGTACGAGTGATCTCATTGGACGCTCCCTTACCGGCTGTGACGTGGCCGCGACGGTAGACCGGGCTGCTGGGGCGTGCCGTCCTCTGTCGCCAACCGGACGGACGGTCGGCGCGGCGCGGCCGACGTGACGGCCCCAGCAAATCCAGCCCGCTGCTGAAGATCGTTCCCAGTGCCGGAAGTGTCGGTGTCGACGGCTACGCTCGCTGACCTCGGCAAGAGGGAGGCTCGGCGATGACGGAACCGGTAGTTGGTGCGCTCGACCTTGGCGGGCGGCGACTGGTCTACCGCGACTTCGGTGGACCGGGACGTTGGCTGCTGGCACTGCACGGGCATTTCGCCGAGGGCCGCGCATTCGCGCCGCTGGCGGCAGCGCTGTCACCGCGGTGGCGGGTGATTGCGCCGGACCAGCGCGGCCACGGCGATTCCGACATCGCCGGCGACTACAGCCGCGCCGGCTACGTGGCCGATGCGCTGACGCTGCTTGACTACCTCGGCGTGCGGGAAGCGGTCGCTCTCGGGCACTCTCTCGGCGGGGTCAACGCCTACCAACTCGCCGCTGCTCATCCCGACCGGGTCGCCGCGCTGATCGTCGAAGATATCGGAGCGAGCGTCGATGTCGACACTGCGTTCGCGGCTGCTCTCGTCCGCACCGCACCGACTCGCGAAGCTCTGTACAGCGCGCTGGGCGGCTCCGCCCGGTACCTGACCGACGCCTTCCGCGATCGCGGCGACCACTGGGGCCTGGCCTTCGACCCCAACGACATGATCGTTTCCCAACGCGCGCTCAACGGCGATCACTGGAACGACTGGCTCGCATCGAACTGCCCAGCCCTGCTGATCCACGGGGCCCGCAGCAACGAACTGGCTGCCGAACACGCCGCCGTGATGGCCGCCAAGCGCCCCAACACAGAGCTGGTCACTCTCGATACCGGACACGTCGTCCACGCCGACGCACCGGACGCGTTCGCAGCCACCGTCCGCCGCTTCCTCGACAAGCTGCCGAGCTGATACCCCGACGAAGCGGTCAAGGGCGACCGAGTACGAGGATCACCGTAAGCCGGATGGCACGGGGTGGGTGACGATGGCGGACCCGGAGGGCAACCTGTTCTGCGTCGAGCGCAGCGCCGCGGAGCGTGCATAGCAGGACGGACAGTCTGCTCTGAAACCTGTCTCAAAGTCCGGCCCATTCGACCTTGTGGCAAGATCGCCGGATGCTGCGACTCACCGATTTCATCATCGACTGCCCGGACACGATGAAGCTGGCAACCTTCTACTCTGAGGTGACGGGTCGCCCAGTCAAGGCGGGCAGCCACGAGGACTGGGCCGGTATCCAGTTTGGCGAGATTGAGCTGGCCTTCATCCGGGTGGAGGACTACCGCGCCCCGCAGTGGCCCGACAGCGAGCACCCCAAGCAGTTCCACCTCGACTTCGAAGTCGACGACATCGAGGCAGAACAGAGCCGCGTCCTAGCCCTCGGCGCGACCCTGCAACGGGACTCCATCGGCCCCAACGGCTACGGCTTCCGCGTCTACACCGACCCCATCGGCCACCCCTTCTGCTTCTGCCACAACAAGGGTGTCACCTGGACCGACCAAGGCCCCATCTGGCCCAAGAGCGACTAATCCCACGACTTGCCTAATCTTCGATGGCAAAGCGACACCGGCACCTTGCCAGTGAAGATGAGACACCCCAGCTCAAAAGCCTGGCGCTGCCTCACCTTCACTGGCAACGGACAGTGAGGATGAGCGCCACATCTTGACCATGACTGCGGCGACGACGAGTTTTGCACCGGTCGCTCGGTTACTCTGCGTACACCTCGAACGCGAGGGCGAACGACGCGTCGATGCGCGCACTCCTGGCCGATGGCAAGCGCGGGGGTGGTGTGTACCGTGCACCAGTGCCCCATGATCGAACGCCTTCGACTGGACCATGCCGCTGCCGTGCTCGTGTTTGAGCGGGAGAACCGCGCCTATTTCGCGGCGTTGTGCCATTTTCATGTAGTGGTCGGCGACGACGGCGAGGTGTTGGGCCGGTTGAACCTGGTCGATGTGGCCGGTAGCTCAAGCTGTCGCCGCCCGCGCGGGAGTCGGCAAGCACACGATCTACCGTCGCTGGCCGTCGAAGGGCGCGTTGTTCCTCGACGCCCTGCTCCCGACGGAGGGGCGGGTGCTCGAGATCGTGGATACGCACGGTGCTCGCCAGGGTGCCGATCTGCCGGGACATGAACTCCACCGCCGCGAGCTCGGTGAAGTAGGCGGGCCAAAGGACAACCGTCCACCCGTTGGCTGGCGGATAGATGAGCACGTCGTCGTCGGTCGCCGGTCCGGCGCACTCGATCGGCTCGGCGGCCCACGAGTGCGCGGCGAAGAACCCGAGCGCTGTGTCCCGCACCGCATCGGTGTCCTGCGTATGGAAGGCGGACGCCGTTACGAACTCACCCATACACAGGGACACTAGCGTCCCATGCGAACGCACTCCTTTGCGCCGACCAAGCGCACCGGTTTCTGCCCGCGGTCGATGCGACGTTCTGTCTTGCGGGGGTGTCGTCGTGGTCAGGGCGGTGGCTGCGGCTGAAGGTCGGCGTCCGGATCCCACCAGTGGGAGTCAGGGCCGTAGTAGATGGCGCCGGCCCAGTAGTCCGCTGCTTCGTGATAGGCGATGTCCAGGCCGACGATCCAGATGCGTGGGACACGGCCCGGCGGGGCGGCTTGTGACCATTGCCGGTTGACGCGTGCCACCGCCTCGCTGCGGGAGATACCGTAACCGCGCACCATCGTGTCAACGATCTGCTCGCAGAAGGCCAGAGCCTCGTTGTCACCGGCACAGGGGAATGGGCCGTGCGAGCGGAGCACCGATTCGTGCACAAGATACTCCTGCTGGGGAACCTCCCCGACGTCCATTGCGGAGGCGTGCGGACCCGAATCCGGTCCTCCACCTCCTCTTCGCGGAGGCGATACTCCGCCAGGAGGCGATCGAGGTACTCCCTCGGTCCAACCGCCACGTAGGTGTCGTCACGCTCTCCTGCCGCAGCCATCCCCACATCATGCCGTCCGCCGCCACGAGGACGGCAAACCAAGAGTCCCGCGATCCGCTAGCCGCGATCAGCGTCGACCTGGGTACGTTGGGACGGTTGCAGCTTGCGAAACATGTTGGTGAAGCCGGAGGTGATCACGGTGCACCCGATCTGATGGCAGCCCCAGCCCGGGGCGCCACGGAGCCGGAAGGCGACCGTATGAGCAGAACCGACAAGACCCGGCCCTGGTGGGTGCGGATGGCGGACGCGCCGATGGTCACGTGCATTCCCATGCACGATCACCGCTTCGGGCCGTGCAGTCTGCCGAACGAGGTCACTGCTGAGAACGCGTGCCTAGGTTTCCACCCAGATCGATGCCACTGGAGCACCTCCTACGACCGCATCGGTCGCATCGAAGGCGCCAAAGAGTGGTACCACGTTCGACGCGCAGATCGCCGCCGCAGCCGCCACCAGGCACGCCGCGAACTGCGCGCCTACCAGCGCGATGAGTGACCAGACAGACAAGACGCGGGAACAGCACGGCCGTCAACTGGACAGCTGGAGCATCTTTTCCAGCCCGCCGCGGAGCCGGCAGACGACTCAGCTCGGCCAGTTCCTCGTAAGTCGGCACGCCCCGAATGATAAAGCCGATCCCCGACAGCCCTGCTCCCGAGCACAGGTCGGTACAGCAGCTGGCTGCTCTCGTCGATGTTCACTCTTCTGCCGCGATCCGGTATCTACGAATAAACCGACGCATAGCATTGGACCCATCCATCGTCACGTTCTCCCGCGCAGAGCGCCGCGCTGCCCGGAGCAAGCGAAAGAATGACGAGGCCTAGAAACATCACTGCGGCAGTCGCGACCGCGCGACGCCGCTTGGGCGAACTCTTCAACGACATGCCCAGGACGGTACAGGCGCTGTGCGGGCGGGTCATGAGTAGTCCAGGTACCTAGCCGCGTCGGGGCGGGCGCGTGAGGAGAAGCGTTCGCTATCCAGCGTCTCCCGCGGGTCGCTGCCGGGCATGGCGTACCCGACCTGCGCCGCGTACAGCGCCGACGGCGTGGAATCTGATGTCCACGCAGGAACGCCATGACCGCTGCCGCCGATACCGAGCGCGACTCGATGACCGCGAGCCCGTAGCGGCCGCCACATCCGTGCCGACCTGACCGAGCGGAGGTCCGGTCGCGGGGGGCGATGGTCCCATTGGGTCAGCCGAGCCACCGGTCGAACCAGGCGCGGGTGCGGCGGAGCACGTCGAGTTGGTGGTTGCGTTCACGGATCGAGTGGTTCTCCCGGGGATATACGACGTACTCGTGCTCGACTGCGAACCTGCGGAGCGCGCGGTGGAAGAACTCCGCCTGTGATACCGGAACGTTCGTGTCGTTCTCGCCGTGCAGGATCAGCACCGGCGTGCGGACCTTGGCGGCGTACGAGATCGGGCTGAGCCGGTCGTGGCGGTGCGGACCCGTTCCTTCCCAGCCGCTGCTGCCGCCGAGGGCGGACTCGAACGGCCCCTCCTGCCCGGTCGCGGCGAGCATTCCCCAGTCGCTGATTCCGGCTCCCATCACGGCGGCCTTGAACCGGTCGGTCTGCCCGACCGCCCAGGCGGCCATGAAACCTCCGTGGCTCCAGCCGCCGATGCCCAGCCGGTCGGGGTCGGCGACGCCATCGGCGATGAGCAGGTCGATGCCGGCGCAGATGTCGGTCCACTCGTCGAGGCCGACCGCACCTGCGACGCGTACCGCGAAGTCGTGGCCGTGCCCTTTGCCGCCACGCGGGTTCGGCAGGAACACGGCGTAGCCCGCGGTCGCCAGCCACTGGCCGGACGGGTGCCAGCCGAGCATGAGCCGGTCGGCGTGCCGGTCGTACGGGCCGCCGTGGACCAGTGTCACCAATGGAAAGGGCCCGTCCTTGCGGCACCGGCCGGCGGGCAGGATCAGCAGGCCGTCCAGCGTCAGCCCGTCGGATGCCGCGTATGACAAGCGTTCCTGGACACCCCACCGGATGTCGCGCAGTTCGGGCCTGAGGTCGGTCAGCCTCGTCAGCGGCCCGCTCGTGGGGCCGGCGTGGACGTTTCCGGGCTCGTAGGACGTGCTGACCACCGCCGCGACGGCGTCACCGTGCCGGTTCGTGGTCAACCATGTCGCGAGGCCGTCGACTCGGGAGACCTCGACGAGGTTGGGCCCGACCGGATCGAGCCGGTGGATCGCGGTATCGAGCCCGTCGGCGACCAGCGCCAGCGGCGGACCGGTGTCGACCTGCACCAGGTTGCTCGGGCAGCTGGTCGTGCCGGCGGTCAGGTTACGGTGCTGGCCCACCGGCCCGCTCACCGGTACGGCGACATCGAGAACCGCGTGTCCGCCCACCAGAGCTGGCGGGGTCTTCGCGACATATGCCAGGTGCCAGCCGTCGTCGGCGGACCACCAGACGAGCGACGACGCGTCGGCCGCGGCCGGGCCGAGGTCCCGCGTCACGCCGCTGTCCGGGTTGAGCAGGTGCAGACCGGGCTCGACCAGGCCCGGGTCCACGTCGGGGGTCGACCAGGTCAGGACCGCCAGCGTTCCACCGTCGGGCCGCTGTACGACGTCGACGACATGGCGATCGCCGAACGCATCCGGTGTCCGGACCTCCCGGCTCCTCACGTCGAGCAGCCGCAGCCGGTCCGGGCGTACGCGTTCGCCCCACACCCGAGCGTCGTCGCGCTCCCGGTCCCGACGTTCATCCTCTGCGGACGGTTCATCGGCTGCGATCACGACGACCAGGTCGGGATCGGCCAACGGGAGGTGACCTGACACCCCACCGGCCCAGGACGTGACCGCCTCCACGACACCGTCGAGCAGCCCGACCCGATGCACCTGCGCCGTGCCACGCTCAGCCCGGTCGGACAGAAAGTAGACCAGCAGCGAATCCGCGGCCCACCGCGGCGCCGAATCGTGCGCCTCACCCGAGGTCAATCGGCGCGGCGACCCGGTCCCGTCGGTGGCGGCGACCCAGAGTTCGCTGACCGCGTGATCACCAGCCCGCCCGACCGGGGCGACCACGTAGGCGACCCGCTTGCCGTCCGGCGACAGCGCCAGCGCGTGCGGAACACGACCGTCAACCACCAACTCGGCGGTGAGCTGTGTACGGGTCACCGAGGCACGGTATCGATCAACCACCACGGCGACCAACCGCTGTACGACGACGCGGATCTCGTGGCCTACGTCGCCGAACACTCCTCCGCGGTGGCGCTCGCGTTGGATGACGCGTCGGACGAAGTCGCCGCGGTCGCGGCGCTCCGGCGTGCGGCACGCGAAATCAGCCGGATACCGCATCCACTTGAGCCCGATTCACCGCTGCCAAACTGGTGCACGGTCCTGCACGAGGATGGCGTGCCGGTATTCCACCTGGACATGAAGGACCTTCCACCGGGCTTCCCCACCGGCTTCCCGGTACCCGACGGTGCCACGCTCGTGCTCGCGCAGTCCGCCCGAGACGGCGCCTGGGAACATGCCGCGTGGCGACGCACGAAACGGCCGTTCACCGAGTACGCCGACCGGCTGCGGGCTTTCGGCTGCGAGTTCGGCACCGTACCGGCCGCCGAATTCGCCGACTTCGTTCCCACGATGTGCATGGTCAGGTACTCGCTGCGGCGGGCCGGGCAAGTCGGCGGCGTCTCCTTCTACCACGATTGGTGCAAGCCGGCGCAGCAGCCGTCACGCTGGTTCGTCAGCGTCGTCTGGCAAACCCACCGCGATCCGGCCCGCGCCCCGGCGGAGCCGGCCGAATTCTGCATTCCACCCCAGCAGTTCACGGCTGGCGAGACGGTACTCGCGATGCGCGAGGCAGCACTCGCCATGTCCGAAGCGCTCGCCAGCCTTGCGCACTGCCAGCACGACCCAACATTCCCACTCTGGATGCATCGCCGGCTCGCGCCGCTCATCGAGGGCCTGAGCCCGGACCGGTTGGCCGCGGTCCGGCACGCCTGCCTCACGATGACCTCCAATTGGACGTACCACCGGATGGTACGGATGCGCCTTCCGCTGGCCCACGACGATGCCGGCTACCTGTACCCACCGGATGTCCGGCAGGCGATCGCGTCGCTCGACCCCGATCAGGTCATCGGCGTCGAAGCCCTACTGGTTCTGCGGACCGCCGCAACGGTGCTGGGTCCGTTGTTCCACAACCTGCACACGGCCGAACTGGTCGAGGGCGCCGGCCGCCTCGTCCGGACGGTCGAGGGCCTCAGAACCGACCAGTTGACCGAGCTACGCGAGGTCTGCCGGCATATCGTCGCGCGCCGGCACGCTCCGCCTGCGAGCCCTTGACGGGCCGGTCGTGCGGCGCGTAGCCGTCGCCGGTCGCGCTCACCAGGGCCAGTCCTCTTCCAGGTCCTCGGTCTCCTCACCGGGCCGCACCACGAACGCCGCGGCAGACTCGTCGAACACCAGTTGCGGGCCCGCGAGCGCTGCCAGGGCACACACGGCTTTTAGCAGGTTCACCGACGACCTCGAACCAGTTTGTGCCGTGACAGCCAGCCGCCCGGAACCGCAGCCAAGACCGCGGCGATCGACGGCCTTGGCAGGATTGGGGGCGTCTGCTCAGGCACGCCCCGGATGAAGTCGCAGGATCGTTTCCTCGCTCTCCGCGCTCCACCCCAAGCTTGTAGCATCGGCGACCATGGCTACGCGGCGGTTACGGCAGGCGGCGGCCGCCACCTTCGGGTGGATCGTCGTGTTCGACGCGCTGCACGTGTATTGGGAACTGGGCGGCCAGTTCGGCTTCGGCGACCAGGCCGACCCGCTGCCCTCGGCGGAGACTGCCGGGCAGCGGGTGTTCGCGGCCGTCGTGTTGGCACTGTTCGTGGTCGGCACGGTGCTGCCGCTGGCGTTCGTGCAGCGGTGGAGCCGGCGCATCCCTCGATGGATCTTGATCACCATGGCGTGGGTAGCCGCGGGCCTGCTGACCGTGCGCGCCGCGACCGCGTTCGTCGACGACGCGATGCGCACGGTGTTCGGGTCACCGACGGGCCTGACCGGGCTGACGTACGAGCAGTTGCTGGGCACGGCCACGCCCTCGGCGTACACGCTGTGGTCTGCCCGGGCGATCGACCTGTACTTCCTCGTCGGCGGCGTCGTCTACGGTGCGACCGCTTGGTACGCCCGTCGCCGCGCTGACGGGCAACCCGACTCGCCGCAACCTCCAAAGACCATCTGATCGACGAGGTCAAGCGGCGACGCGCTTGAGCTGTGCGCGCCGCGACGGCAGCGCCGCGAGTGCGAGGCCGAGCAGCGCGGTGGCGCAGCCGGTGACGAAAAACAGCGAGAATATCGGCTGGCCGAGCCACTCCCACAGCGGATGCGCCTGCGGATGTGGCTCGTCCAGGTGGTGCTGGAGCGCGAACGGCGCGGAGAACACGATCGGCCCCCACCACAGCAGCATCGTGACGCCGAACAGCACGTCGACCGCCCGTCGGGCCGGATGCGGCGCCTGTGTACGGCGGCTTGCCCAACCGAACAAAAGCCAGCCCGCGACCGTACCGAACAGCCCTGCGCCGACGCTTGCCGGCACGACGGCGGCCGGCGTCGTCCTACCCAGGCTGACGGCCAGGTACGTGCTGTCGCCGCCTCGCTGCGGATAGAGGTCCACCTCCAGAGCGGTGTCGCCGCGCTTGGCGAACAGCCTGGTGTCCTGCGGAATCGTGGTCGGGTCGCACGGCGGGCCCGCGCAGCCGTACATGTCGTTGTGCGTCGGCGGGTACACCGTCCAGCCGCCCTCCCGCAGCCGCTGCTGGGCCACGGCGGCCGTCTGCTCCAGCGGCACCGGCGGCGGTCCGTTGCGGGACGCCGTGGTCGCGGTCAGCGCGTACTCGTTGCCCTCGCCGAACAGCAGCAGGTCCACATCCTTCAGGCCCAGCGGCTCGCCGTAGATCCTGAACAGTCCCGAAGGGACGTAGATGCCGTCGACCTCGTGGCCGGGTAGCACGTCGGCCAGGATCTTCGCGGCCTCGGCCCGGTCGGGCATCGGTCGGGAGGTCTCCCACGCGAGCCGGGTGGCCAGGGACGCGGTGAACAGGCCGCAGACGACTGCGGCCAGTCCCGCCCAGGCCACGACCGTCCGGCTGGCCGGCCTGCCGAGCCGGGCACGCAGGCCGTGGCCGATCAGGTTGACAGCTTCCCGCGCGCTCGGTCGGGTGCGGGCGGGCGGAGCCGCCTCGAGCAGCGTGGCGACGAGCTCCTCGCCGCGCTCGCGGCGGTAGGCGCGGGGGTAGCACAGCAGCAGCAACCGATAGCGGCGCGCCAGCGGGTCGGATGTCACCGGCATTGTCTGCCTCTCGGACGTGGCCGGTCAGGCCGTGTGGGGTCGCAGTGTGCGCAGCCGCGCTTCGGCCGCGGTGGTGAGCCGGCGCATCCGGGCGGTCGCGGTCTCCAGAGCCGCAGCGCCGCCGGGGGTGAGCCGGTAGTAGCGGCGCAGCCGGCCCTCCACCGTCTCTTCGCGGTCGAGCTCGACGAGTCCCTCGGCGGCGAGCCGGTCCAGCGCGGTGTAGAGGGTGCCGGGCAGCAGCGACGTGCTGCCCTGGGACAGCTCCGCGACGTCCTGGATGATCGCGTAGCCGTACCGAGGGCCAGCGGCCAGGGCGGTCAGGATGAGGTACGTGGGTTCGCGCATCGATGGCACGCGACGACCATAGTTAAATGATCAATATATGTCAAGCTCGCCCTAGTCCGTCTGCCACAGAGGGCTTGAGCGCGCCGCGCCGGGGGCACGTGGCCCTCGGCGCGGCACTGTCGCAGTAGGTCAGCCGGTGCTGCCGTAGGCGCGGATGATGGTTTGGTCCACGCTGTTGCCGAGGCTGTCGGTGGCGTGCGTCCGGATCGAGACGTAGCCGGTGCCCGCTGGTGTGTCAGCGACCCAGCCGTCGTCGCGTGGGGTGAGGTTGGCCGGTTGCCATCGCGCGCCGTCGTCGTAGGAGACGTCGACGGTCAGTTCCTTGACGGTGGCCTCGCCGGGGCGCAGCCAGTCGACCCAGACGGGCAGGTCCGACCCGCGTTCGGCCTGGCCGAGGCGGACCGCCAGGAGCGGAAGCGGTGCGGTGTCCGGCGTGGTCGCCGAGCGGAAGGTCCAGGTGGCGTCGATGCGCGTCGAGAACGGTGCGGCGTCCCGGGTGGCGTGCGCTTCGAGGCGATACGTGGCCGCCGGGCCTGACACCGCGCTCGCGAGCTGGCCTGGCCGTTCGGACGACTCCGCGACCAGGGCGCCGTCGCGGTAGAGCGCGGTGCGGGTCGCGGTGACCGGCGATACGCCGCCGGCGTTGGGCTGGCCCGGTGCGAACAGGTAGAGATCGAAGCGCATGTTGTCGCCGGTGCGGGTCGCGTTCGGCGGCCGGTCGGCGGGCAGCGCCGGGCCGATGACCGGGGCGCCCCAGCGGGCCTCGCCGGCGCGGATCCGCCGCCACATCAGGAACTCCGCGGCGAGCGGGGTCCATTCCTCACCCTCGACCCGGAACCGTGAGTACGTCTGCCACCAGCGCACGTCCCCGGCGGTGAAGTATTCGGTACGCGCCGCGTTGGGCGCGGCCGCGATCGGGTAGTCGAAGGATGTGCCGCCCGGCGGTGCGTTCCCCGGCGCGCTACTGATGCCGAGCGTCGTCAGGCCGGCGTCGCCCGGTTGCAGGTCCCGTTGGGTGACCGCGACGAAGTCGCCGGCGCGCAGCCTGCGCTGGAAGCCGTCGAACATGCGCCCGTATGCACAGAACGCGACGTTGTACCGGTACCGGCTGTCGGCGAAGTCACCGGCCCCGCCCGGCTCGGCGAAGTGTGCGCTCACCACCGTGGCGAACCGCCGCCCCGGCGCCGCTGCCCCGACGTGGCCGATGGACAACCCGTCGAACGACTCGTTGGCGAGCAGTCCGCCGTCGATCGCGCCGTCATTCGCGTGGTACTGGACCAGGCCGAACATCATCCGGGCCGACCTGGCCGGCACGGTCAAGCCGATCGGTTTGGCCTTGCGGGCGTCCAACGTGACGGTGGCGTCGCTGCGTGTCAGGTCGACCCACGGCTGCACCAGCATGCTCTGCCCGCCGTCGGGCTCGGCGATCCACGAGGTGAACAGGTAGCGCCCGGCGGGTAGCCGGACGGACGTGGTCCCGCTGGCGTCGTACGGATGGACGTCGGCGAACGTGTCGTAGCCCTCGACGCCGACCTTGTACGCGCCGGTGGGTTCGCCGTCACGGCCGAGGTGCCGCAGCGTGATGGTGTGCGCCTCGGCCTCACGCTCGACGGCCAGCGGCGTGCTCACGGTGGCGCCGCCGCCGGTCGCGGTGACCCGGCCGGTGTACCAGCCATCGGCGGCACCGCTCAGCGAGGTGTCCACAATGAACGTGACGCTGGCGTCGCCACCACCCGGCACGGTCAGGCTGGCCGCGCTGAGGGTGAACATCCGGGCCGGCGCCGGCCTGCCATCGGGGCCGGACGCGTCGACGGCGACGGCGAGGGTGACCGGCTGCTCACCGGAGTTGTGATAGGTCACGGTGCGGGTCAGCTCGGGGTCATCGTCGTGCGGCCACAGTTGTCTGCCCAGGCCGAGGCTGACCGGTTCGGCGGTCACCGTGGCCTTGACCGCTTTGGCCACGTCGATGCGCCCGGTGCCCTGCGCGAACGGAGAAACCCCGGCGGTCGGCACGGCGGTGCCGGTCAGCGCCGCCTTCACCCGCGCCGCCGGCCAGTCCGGATGCGCGTTCACCAGCAGGCTCGCCGCCCCCGCGACGTGCGGGGTGGCCATCGATGTGCCGCTGAGTTTCGTGTACCGGTCACCGACCGGCGTGCCGATGACCCCGGTGGACGACCGCGCGGCCACGATGTCCACGCCCGGCGCGGTCACGTCGGGCTTGATCACGCCATCACCGGGCCGCGGCCCGCGACTGGAGAAGTCGGCCATCCGATCGGACCTGTCGACCGCGCCGACCGACAGCGCCGCGTCGGCCGTGCCGGGTGAACTGATCGGCCGGTTCGCACCGTGGTTGCCCGCGGCGACCACGAACAGCATGTCGTGTTCGGCGCTGAGCCGGTTCACCGCCTCCTCGACCGGGTCGACACCCGGGAAGTCGGGGTGCCCCAGGCTCAGGTTCACCACGCGGGCGCCCTGCTCGGCCGCCCACTGCATGCCGGCCAGGATGGCCGACTCCGGACACCCTCGCGGTTCACAAACCCGGCCATCAAGCAGCTTCGCACCCGGCGCCACTCCACGATGGACCGCCCCGGTGCCGGCGATCGTGGAGGCGACATGCGTACCGTGCCCGACCGGGTCGCCGACCACGATGCTGCCGGTGAAGTCCTGCACGGCCGTGACCTGTCCGGCCAGGTCGGGGTGGGTCGCGTCGATGCCCGTGTCCAGGACCGCGACGGTGACTCCATCGCCGGTATAGCCCGCCTGCCACAACTCGGGCGCGCCGATCTGCGGCACGCTGACATCCAGGCTCAACGAACGTCGACCGTCCAACCAGAGCTTCGTGACGTTGCCGCGCAACGCCTTGCCCGCGGCCAACTGCCGCCAAAAATCGGACGCGGTACGCTTCGGCGCGCGCAACGCCGCGGCATGGGCACCCGGAATCGTCCGGACACGCCGGCTGCCCGACGGTGCCGCCAGCGCGCCACCCGAGCCGTCGTACTGTGCGATGAGCGGCAACTCGTCGGTATGCGCGTCGTCATACCCCGCGTCACGCAATGCGGTGACGTCGAACAGCCGCCGGTCCACCCGGCCACTGCCGACGAGCCCCAACGCGTCGGCGGGCACGACCATCAGGTGCCCCTGCTCCGTACTCGTGGCGAACGACATCCGCTTCCGGCCCGCACCGGGCCGCACACTGACCTCGCCGTGCTCACCGAGCACCACCCGGTCCCCGGTCACCAACGTCACCACCGACGCCCGCGCGGTCGGAACCATTTCCTCCGCGCCCGCCGGTGGCGACACCCCGGTCAGCACGACAACCAAGGCCGCGACGGCCATCAACGGCACCAACAGCCGAAGTACCCGCACCACTACTCTCCGTTCGACGCAGGAATGCCTACGCAGATACCTGTGTCGAAGCGGCGGCAACGATTACAGCGCAACCCTCTCCACAGTAGACAAAGACGGCCGGAGGCCGGAGCAGCGTGCACTGCTCCAGCCTCCGGCGGGCAATCCCGTCGCTTTTACGGGAAGAGGGTGAGGCCGGGGTGAGGGCCAGTGCCTTCGTCTCGGCGATGGACAGCGGCAGGTGCCGATCCGCGCCCTCGGCGAGGAGGCTCGCGTGTACCGAGATGACGGTGTGGTCCGGTAGGTAGACGTCGACCCGGTGCGCGATCTGCTCGCGGGTGCCGTCGAACACCTCGATGACCGTGCCGTCTGGCCGGGCTTCGTGGGAGCAGCCGTCTTTGCATTCCTCGGCGGTGGGCATGGGCTGTGTCTGGGTCGTCCGCAGCATCACCTTCACCTTGCCGGCGCCCGCCGTCGTCGTCACCCGGGTCACGCTCTCGTACTGGGCGTTGTAGTCGTTGAGCACGAACCCCTGCGCGGTCATCCCCGGCACGATCTTGCTGAACGCCGGACGCAGGACCGCGGTCAGCCGGGCGGTCGCGTCCGCGCACGACTCGGTCAGCCGCGGATCACGCGTGTACTGCGGCAGCCCGTGCCGTTCCCGATCGCCACCCGAGACCCGCGGGCAATCGGCCGCGACCGGGGCGAGCTCGCCGGTCGCCGGGCCGGCATCCGTCTTATCCACGCGGGCCGCGGTTGGTGATACCAGAAAAGCGACAGCGACCGCCGCGGACAGCGCGGCGCCGCCACCGGCCCAGCGCAACCGGCGGGTACGGCGCTGCTCGACGGTGATGAGCCGGTCGACGTCGATGCCGCTCGGCGGTGGGCTGTCCACAGCCGCGTAGAGTTCATCGGTCAGATTACGCATCGTCACGCCTCCTGGGTAAGGGACTGCGAGCCGACCATCCGTGCCCGCAACGCCTCCAGCGCCCGGGCGGTCTGGCTCTTCACGGTTCCGGGCGAGCAGCCGAGGGCGGCGGCGGTCTCCTCGACCGACAGGTCGCAGTAGTACCGCAGCACGAGAACCGCGCGCCGGCGCGGCGGCACCTCGGCCAACAGAGCGAGGATCGCCAGCCGTTCGGGAGCACCCTCGATCCCGTCGCCCCGCGCCACCACGTGGTCCGGCATCACGCTGGTGCTGTGCTCGCGCCGCCAGGGCCGGCGGCGCTCGTCCAACCACACCCGCAACAGCACGCGCCGCGCATAGGCATCCCGGTTGTCCATCACAGACACCCGGCGCCACTGCCGGTACAGCTTCACCAGGGTGGTCGACACCAGGTCATCGGCGGTGTGCCAGTCGCCGCACAGCAGGTACGCGGTACGCCGCAGCCCATCCATCCGGGCTGTCACGAAATCGCGGTAGGACTCCACGTCCATAGCCACCGTGGCCACCTCCTCATCTCCGCCATGAAACGGAACCAGACCCCCCGGAGGGTTGCCCGCACGGAGAAGTCCGCATTGGCACGGCCTCGGTCGACGTCCAGAATCTGCGTCCCTACCGGGACACCTTCCGCTCACACCGCCACCCCGAGTGGAGGCGGAGTTGTACGTGAACCTGCGCGGCTTCGACTGCTCGCCCGCAAAAGCCTGATCAGGCGCTGTTCGGTTCGAGCGTCCTGGCCGGCGCGTCGGTCAGCCGGCGAGCTGGTCGCGGCGGCGGGTGAGGTAGGCCCGCTCCGCGGGGTTGCCAGGCCGACCGCGTCCCGCAGCATGACCGTTCGAGTTGTCGCTCGGCCGTCGGCGGGGACCGCCGGTCCGCCCGGCCGAGCTGACGAGCATCCCGCGGCCAGGGCCGATGATCTCGGCCATCCATCTTCATGCTCGACACGTACGGTGACGGGTTGAAGGACCTCGATGGCGTTCGGGCAGATCAGCCCGGCAGTATCTCGAAGAGTTCCTTTGTGGTGTCGTAGTACCTGGTCGTTCGGCCAAGATGAGTCATGCCGAGTCGCCGGCAGACGGCCTGTGAGGCGTCGTTGCCTGTGTTCGTCACGGCGATGATCCTCGTGAGGCCCTGAGCGAACGCGTCGTCCAGTACGGCCCTCGCGGCTTCCGTGGCATAGCCGTTTCCCCACGCGTCCGGGTGCAGGTGCCAGCCGATCTCGACCTCGGGCGGCGTGCCCGGCGACTGCCCGGCCGATACGGGAACCGGTACGAGCGCAAAGTTGCCGACCAATTGACCGTCCCGGGTCGAGATGGCCCAGATCCCGTATACCTGATGATCGACGCCGCGTCGGTGTCTGATCGAGGCCAGTGCCTGCTCGCGCGTGCTGAGCGTCGTCGGGTTTGGGCCCAGGAAGCGTACGACCTCCCAGCGCGATTCCATGTCGAGGAGGAAGTCGGCGTCGTCCTCATGCCACGGGCGCAGCAGGAGACGGTCGCTCGTGATGATGCGCATACGACCGAACCTAGCCAGGTTTCATCTCCCCGCCAGGCATCCGCTTCCGAGATCGGTTCTTGGTTCGCCGTCCTTGCCCCCGGTAACATGAGACAAGATGTCCGATTGTTCCCATATGACCCCGAGGGGAAATCGGAAACAGAGGGGTTGCCTCGACGCACGACGGCATGGACCCGTATCGACCTCGGCGCGATGGGGATGTCGCACGGCTACAGTGGCGCCGGCAGCGACGACGCCGAATCCAATCGTATTTCTTACCGTTGAGCGGGCGTTGTATCGATCATTGGAGCTCCGCCTTGGCCCGTTCGCGATCGAAGCGCCGCCGGGATTCGGCTACAGCATCGCGGTGCGCGGCGGCCCAGTCGGCCGCACGAGTCGCTATGCGGGCTCGACGCCCTGCCGGATGCCCGATGGGACGCCGTGCTGCTCTGCGTGTCGTCGGTTGTCTTGCGGCACGGATGGCTCCCGGACCTGGCCAAACGGGTCGGCGGTGCCACCATCGTGTCCATCGGGCAGGATCCCGGCGACCTCGCCCTTTTGCAGGGTGTCTGGCCCGGTACGCAGATCGTGCAGGCAACCCCCGGGCTGCTTGCCTATCACGCGCCGATGTCGAATCGCGACCGAGCCCGGTCCGGGATCGCCTACTGGCTGCCCCCTGGCCCCAGCCTGCAGCTCGCGGGTGAGGCCGAACGCGTCAAGCCCTTGATCACTACGCTGTCCAGCGGAACCTTCTCTGTCACTGATGCGGCCGCCGGAAACGGTGAGATGCGGGCCGCCACAACCCAACCGTATTTAGCCATGCTGGGCACGCTCGACTGGTCAATTTCCACACTGCGCCAGCAGCTCGCCCTGCCAGCACTGGCGGCACGCGAGGCCACCACGGTGATTGCGGCGATGTACGGTATGGCGCCGCCGGGACGGCTCAGCACTTCCGCGCCGCTGGCGCGTGTCGCGCTGCGAGTGCTTCCCCTGCTCACTCCCTTCGACCTGCCCGGGTATCTGTATCTTCATTTCGGCAAGCTGTCGGAACAGACCGATCAGATGATCGACGGCTGGATCGCCGAGGGCCGCGCCCGCTCGCTCCCCGTCACCGGGCTCGAAGCCCTGCGTGCCCGGACCCGAGCGAGTAACGCCGGAAGCAGCAGGCCCTAGACCTCCGCCGGTCAAAAAACCGCCGCAACCGCATGCAATACCGCGACGCCCTTGTCGACGGCCACCTCGCCGCCACCGGCCTATCCCCACCCTGACCCCGAAAGGGGTCAGGCCGGGGAACCCATGGGCTGGTGGCGATGGTGCCGGTGGTGCCCAGGTCGACACCGCCTGCTGGGCTGAGCACCTGTACGGGCTGCCCCGCGGCCGGTGCCATCGCTAGGTGGGTGCCCGTGGTCGCCGGTACGTTGGCGTCGGTGACGGTGTTTCGCCACACCACGACCGCCGACGCGCGGGCGCCGGGGGCCAGCGTCACCGGCTGCGGCGGCCCGTCGAAGCCCGTGATCCGTGAGATCCGGGCCGTTCCTTGGACGACGGCGACGTCGAGGTGCCTGCGGTCGGCGTCGAGTACCTGGAGCGTTGGGTAGCCGTTGGCGGTGTAGGGCTGGCTGCCGCAGTTGACCATCTCGACCCGCATCGCTCGCAGCCCCATGGCTACGTCCACCTGCCCGGCCGTGAGTGTGACACCGGGCGACGGGCACGCCGGACTGGCGGTGGCGGTCGGGCCGGGCGGTGTCGGGTTCGGTTTGGGCCCCTCGTCGGTACAGCCCGCGAGCAGGACGAGCGCGGTGGATACCGCGACGATGCCGGCAACACGTGTCACGTAGATGATCCTTTCAGGGCGGGCATCGCGGACCTGCTGGACGCGCGATGCCCGCCGTCCGGGGGAGCACTACCCGAAGGCGTACGGCGTCAGGTATTGCGGTAGCAGGATTTGGGTGCGCGGCGCGAAGTCGCGCACGGCGGCGAGGAATTTGTCCAGCCGCGCCTGGTCGTTTGTCGTGACCGAGGGTGGGTTTGTCAGCGCCGTCTCGAAGTTGTCCCAGTGCACCGGCACCACGGTGGCGGGCCGGTCGAGCGCGGCCAGCAGGCGTGGCACGTACTCGTGGGTGGCGTCGGTGTTCGGCACCGCGATCATGGCGACGTCCGGGGCCAGGCCGGCGAGGTCGCGCTCAACGAAGTCACTGGCGCCCATGAAGAACACCGACGGTCCGCCACGCGGGGTCACCTGGAAGGCGAGTGTGTCGCCTTCCGGCAGGTCGGCGATCGTCGCCGGCCTGGGCGGGGCCGCGGGGCGGACACCGGGAAAGGCCAACGAGTACGAACCGTTGCGGCTGTGCAGCGAGGCCACCACTTCGACGGTGTAGTCACCGAAATCGAGCACCTCGCCGCCCTTGACCGGGCTGAGCTGAGAGGTGGGCAGGGCGTAGGCCAGCCCGAGGTGGTACGCGGTGAGGGTGCCGAAGACCCGGGCGCCCGACTGCTTCGCGATGTGCGGTACGTCGTTGTAATGGTCCCAGTGGGTGTGGGTGACGAGAATCGTCTGCGGGTTGCCGGGGTGGTCGGCGATCCGCGTGGCGTCGACGGTCAGCGAGGTCGCCGGGTTGAACGCTCCGCTGAACAACCCGGTGTTGAAGCGGGTCAGGTACGGATCCACCAGGATGGTCTTGGCGCCGATGTCGATGCGCCAGCCGGCGGTGCCCAGCCAGCGGAAGGTGGCGGCGGGTTCGCCCGGCTCGCGGTGCCGCGCCGCGGCCGGGGCGGCGGACACCGGGGAGGGGATCGTGGCGGCTGCGGCCACCGAGGCCACGGCCGCGCCGGCGGCGGTACCCAGGAAGCGGCGGCGGCCGAGTCGTGAATCGGTCATGGCGCGAAAGCCAAGCACCGCCCGGTGCGCCGCGTCCAAGACGATCCGGGCCCGGCTGCCATATCCGGGCGGGTATCGGTCCTGCTCAGCGAGGGTCCGTGCGGGCGCCGGCTGCGGTATTACTCACGTCGCGCGCAGCGCCTCGACCGCGGCCCGGGCCGCCGCACCCATCGCGAGGTCGACGTCGATCCGGCGGGTGTTCAACCGCTGGGTCCGCGCGAACACCGCCATCGCGTACCGCCCCCCGTCCGGGTACTCCGCCACGCCGGCCTCGATGTGCAGCCCCGGCAGGGTGCCGGTCTTGGCCGCCACCCGCACCTCCGGCGGGAAGCCGGACGGCAGCCGGGTCCAGAACATCTGCCGCGCCATCAGGTCCCGGACCATCGCGCAGGCGGCCGGCGGTCCGGCCTGGTCCCGCCAGATCAGGGTCAGCAACCGGGTGATCTCCCGCGCGGTACTGGAGGTGGTGTGATCGGGATCGAAGACGCGCAGGCTTCGTATCCGCTGCTCGGGCAGGGCGGCGAAGGCCCGGGCGAACTCGGCGGCGTCCCGGGCACCCACGTCGGCGAACATCGACTCCAGCACCTGCCGCGGCCCGCCGATCACCCGGGTATGGGTGAGCCCCAACTCCGCCGCGAGCAGCGGCACGACGTCCGGGCCTATCCGGCGCATCAGCAGGTCAGCGGCGGTGTTGTCGCTGACCGACATGGCGAAGTACGCCAGGTCGCGCAGCGACAGCTCCACGTCGTCGGCGCACCCGGCCGTACCCCACCCGCCCAGCCGGTCGCCAGCGCGCACCGTGACCCGTTCGGTGGCGTCGACCTGCCCGGCCGCGACCTGGCGGGCGAACTCCAGCACCAGCAGGATCTTGAACACCGACGCGATCACGACCTGCTCGTCCGCGCGCGCCCCGACCTCGCGGCCGCTGTCGACATCGACCGCGTGCACGCACGCGTCGACACCCACCTTGTCGAAGATCTCCGCCGCCAGCACGCCGCCACGGTAGCCGACGCGGGTCGCGTACCGTCGGGATGTGGATCTCTTCCGGCACCTGCGCTACTTCGTGGTGGTGGCGGAAGAGCTGCACTTCGGCCGCGCCGCCGAGGTGCTCGGCATCGCACAGCCCCCGCTGAGCCAGTCGATCCAGCGGCTGGAGCGCGAGCTGGGCGTCGAACTGTTCGACCGCTCCCGGCGGCAGGTCGAACTCAGCCCGGCCGGCCGGCTGCTGGTCGACGAGGCGCGCGGGCTCCTCGCCGGCGAGGACCGGATGCGGGCGGTCATGCGGATGGCCCGCGAAGGCACGTTGGGTACGCTGCGCGCCGGCGTACCACCGGAGACGCCCGCCGTCACGCTCCACGCCCTGCTGCGGCGTCTCGCCGATCAGCTACCCGGGCTCGACATCGACCTGCAGGAGCTGACCACCGGCGAACAGTTGCGGATGCTCACCGACGCCCGGCTCGACGTTGGCCTGGTCCACCACCCGGTCGACGCCCCCGACCTGCGGTTCGGTCCGGCCGTCCGGATCCGGCTCGGGGTGGTCCTGCCGCGCGCGTCGCCGCTGGCCCGGCGAACCGAGCTGGCGTTGGCCGACCTCGTCGGTCACGATCTTGTCCTGGCGCCGCGCGCCACCGCGCCGGGCTGGCACGACCACGTCCTCGACGTGTGCCGCCAACATGCCTTCGGGCCGGCGCGGATCCGCCACGCCCGCAACCCCGAGTTCCTGTTAGGACTCCTGCTCGCGGGAAACGGCGTCGCGTTCGAACCGGAAAGTACCGCCCGCCGCGAGCCGCGCGTGGTCTGGCGCCCCATCGCCGGTGACCCGCTGCACCGGACCACGTCCGCCGCCTGGCCGGCGCAGTCACCGCATCCCGCGGCGGAGCGGTTCGCGGACCTCGCCGCGGCGACGCTGCAAGACGCGGCCCCGGAGCCGATGGCCGTCCCACGGGCCGACGCGGCGCGCCCGTGGAGCATCGTGTTCGCTCCACACACGACCGGCACCGGCCGGTGAGCCTCCGCGTGGTCGGGTCCGTGCGTAGCGATCGGCGCCTGTTCGCGCGGGCCGGGCCCTACAGTTCGGTGGCGGTGTCGAGGGCCGCAACGTCCGGTCCGGTCGAGCCGCCATACGTGGTGATCTTGTGCTCGGTCGCCGCCAGGGAGAGGGTCAGCTCACGAATCCGGCGACGGATGATGTCGCGATGTTCAAGCAGCATATCGAGCCGCTCGGGCACCGTGTCCTGCCCGGCGTCCACGAGCGAGATGTAGTGCTGTAGGTCGCGCATCGGCATCCCGGACAGCCGCATCCTGGTGAGGAACACCAGGCGCCGCACCGCTTCGGCGTCGTAGACGGCCAGGTCGGTGAGGCGGTGGATCACCTCGACCGACAGCGGGCCGTCATCCCCCACCGCTTCCAGCGCCCTGGTCATCAGATCGTCGGTGGCCGTGACAGCACCCTAGATCGGCCGGACCGACGCCGGGACGCCGTCGAAGTCGGCGCTGCGGGCAGTCTCGGCCCACCGCTCGACCTCGTCCAGACCACGCCGGTACACGCCCGAGATACGCTCGACCGCTTCGCGCCCGAGCGGCAGGCGCAGCGGCACCTCGTCGCTGTGTGCCAGGGACACGATGATCTCGGCCGCCCGCGCTGGGTCACCTTCCTGGCGGCCGTCGGTCCCGGCCATGTCCGCGCGGACGGCGGCGAGCAGGTCACGGTAGGTTTCGGACGCCTCAGTGAACTCGAGCACGTCGGCGGTGTTGAAGTCGGTCCGGAACCGGCTCGGTTCGACGATCATCACGCGGATCCCGAACGGTGCGACCTCCCCGGCCAGGGCCTCGGACCAGCCTTCGAGGGCGAACTTCGACGCGGAGTAGGCCGACACGCCGGGGAACGACATCCGCCCGCCCTGGCTGCTCATCTGCACGATCATCCCGGCGCCCCGGGTGCGCATCGCGGGCAGCGCCGCCCGCACGAGCGCGGCCGGGCCGAACAGGTGCAGATCCATCAGCTCGCGCAGCTGCGCGTCGCTGACCTCCTCGACCGCTCCGACCACGGCCCGGCCCGCGTTGTTGACGAGAACGTCGAGCTGACCGAAGCGGTCGAGGGTGGCCCGCACGAGCGACGCCGCCGCAGCGATGTCTCGGGCGTCGAAGTTCGCGATCAGAAAGTTGTCGGGGTATTTGGCCGCCAGGTCGGCCACGCTGTCCGGCCGGCGTACCGCCGCCACCACATGGTCGCCCGCGGCGAGCGCCGACTCCGCCAGTGCTCGCCCGAAACCGCGGGACGCGCCGGTGATGATCCAGGTCTGTGTCGTCATGGCGGCAACGCTATGGCTTTGAGCGCGCGCGAACGCAAAGGATCACCAAGCCTCACCACGCTCTGATCTGAGACAGCCGACCCGGTAGCCCAGTCACCCGCCGGTGGCTGGGCTACGGTCGGTCCACTCGTCGGGCAGATCCTCCGGCAGCAGGGTGGTCAGCTCCTCCTCGATGCCCGTACCCGACCGGGCCACCCGGTTCGCGTGCTCGGCCACCATCGTCTCGAAGGTGCGGCGGGCCGCACGGCCGTTGCCGAAGCGCTCGTCCCGCTCCATCTGCGCGTAGTAGGCCAGCAGGTCGCTACGCGTCCGCTCGGCCAGCGTGTAGTCGTGCTGGCCCGCCAGCAACTCGGTGATGCGCACCAACTCGTCCGCACTGTAGTCGGGAAACTCGATGGTGCGACCGAACCGCGACTCCAGACCCGGGTTGCTGGCGATGAACCGCGCCATCTCCCCGGTGTAGCCGGCGACGATGACCACCACCTGCTCGCGGTGGTCCTCCATCAGCTTCACCAGCGTGTCGATGGCCTCCCGCCCGAAGTCCCGGCCACTGTCCTCGGGGACAGCGCGTACGCCTCGTCGATAAACAACACGCCGCCGCGCGCGCTGTCGAAGGCGCGCTTCGTCTTCACCGCGGTATGACCGACGTACTCGGCGACCAGGTCGACCCGGGCCGCCTCCACCAGATGCCCCCTGTCGAGCAGGCCAAGGGCGGCCAGGATCCGCCCGTACAGCCGGGCAACGGTGGTCTTGCCAGTACCAGGGTTACCGGTAAAGACCAGGTGCCGGCTCAGCGGCGGCGTCTTCAGACCGGCCGCCACACGACGCTGCCCGACCGTGATGATGTCGATGAGGGTACGCACCTCGGCCTTGACCTCGGCCAACCCGATCAACGCGGCCAACTCGGCGAGCAACTCCTCGACAGTGGCGGCCGCCGGGCCCGCCATTTCGGGCGGGACAGGCGCACCGGGCTGGATACCGACCGTGTCGTCCTTGCCGTTGGCGTACGACGCGCAGGCGGTGATCTTCGCCTCGGTGCGAAGCTGGAAGCCCTCTGCCCCGTTGTCGTGAGCGACGCATCCGGTCAGCGTGACGTCGCCCCCGCCGACGTAGAAGCCCTCGACTCGCCCGCCGCTGACCTCGACCTGGTCGAGCACGGCCCGGCCACCGCCGAGCCAGACACCCGCCTCGCCCGCACCGACGACCCGGCACCGGGTGAACCGCCCCTCGCCACCCCGCACCGAGATACCCGATCGAAACGCACCGTCGAGCACGACGTCGTCCGCCACGAGAGTGCCGTGCGTCTCGACTTCCAGCGTCGCGCCTTTGCCATGTATCTGGCTGTCGGTGATGGTCACGCACGCCCGATCCTTCACATGGACCGCGTCGTACAGGCTGTTCTCGATCCGGGTCCGCACGACCGTGACGGCCGTGTCCCGATCGGTCGCATTGATGGCCGTGTCCGCCCCCGTGATCCGGCAGTCCGTCAGCGCCGCCTGCCCCCGGTCGGAGACATACACCCCGGTGCTGAGATCCATCTCGAGCACGCACCGGGTCAACTCAACGCGCGAGCCGCGGTCGCCGACCCATACCCCGCCGGTTGCCGAGCAGTCACGGACCACCGGCGCCGCACCCTCCATCACCCAGATCGCTCTCGGCGACGCGACGGTGACCACGCAGGACTCCAACAACGGCGCGACGCCGGCGCCTTCGATCACGACAGCGGAATCCACAAAGGAATCCCCACTGCTCAGCTCGCCAACGATCGTGAGGCCGCGTACCGTAGCGCTCGCCCGCAGGGTCAGTGGAGTGACGTCGTGCGCGAGCGTCACCGTGCCACCGTCCGGGACCGGTCGCACCTCGACCGCCTTACGCAGCACGATCCGCTCCGTATACCTACCCCCGACGATCTCGACGGCGTCACCATCGCGGGCGTCCCGGACCGCCTTGCCGATGCTTGGGTACCCCCGGGACCCACCCGCAGCACCCGAGGGCCAGCCACTTCTTCACTACCACGAGGCGACGTCACGAGCGGGCAGTGTAGCGCCGACGATCAACCCGCCCACACCACGCGTACGGTGAAGAGCGTCGCGCTCTCGTTGGCGATCTCGCCCTGCCCTGAACCGGCCCACACCCGGCCCTGACTCCGGCACGCACACCACGTCGGGGATCTATGGAGATTTTGAGGTTAGGC
Organism: Phytohabitans rumicis; assembly: GCF_011764445.1. Taxonomy (NCBI): domain Bacteria; kingdom Bacillati; phylum Actinomycetota; class Actinomycetes; order Micromonosporales; family Micromonosporaceae; genus Phytohabitans; species Phytohabitans rumicis. Next base: position 16,962 of record NZ_BLPG01000002.1, on the reverse strand, counting down.
TCAGGTTCAAATCGAGTTCTGAGCTACCGCGACGTCCGTCGTGGTCCGGGCCGTCGCTCCCGCGGCCTCACCCTGCGCGATCCACAATCGACAGAGCGCGCGGTGCCGGTGGGCTCGCGGCGGCATACGACGTGAGGTGCGGTCCAGAAGCGCTTTGCTCTGCTTCCGTGCGGGAAACACTTGAGCGACCGCGATGCGGACGCCGGACCGCCCGGCCACCGTCACCTTCCAACAGATCGACGACGACTAGGGCGTGTCTCCTGGATCATGGGTTGCGTCGGTCGGGCTTGGCGCGTAGCCAGATGAAGATGTCGGCGATCTGGACGGTGGCGCGGTAGCGGCACGCGAGCTTGTCGTATCTGGTGGCCACAGCGCGGAACTGCTTGCGGCGGTTCATCAGGCGTTCGATGGTGTTGCGGTCCCGATAGCGGGTCGGTCGGAAGGTGGGTGGACGGCCGCCTCGGCTACCTTTGCGAGTCCGGTTGGCTTTCTGATCGTCCTTCTCCGGGATGTCGTGCGGGATGCGCCGGGCGCGTAGCGCAGCCCGGTTGGCCTTGGACGAGTACGCCTTGTCCGCGGCCAACGAGTCCAGCCGCTTACGCGGCCGGCCGACCCCATCTGGACGGGCCACCGCGACCGAGTCCAGCAGGCGTACCAGTTGGCGGGTGTCGGAATCCTGGCCCGGGGTCAGGTGACTGGCCAGGTTCCGGCCTCGGCCTTCCCCAATCGTATGGATCTTCGTCGTCCACCCGCCCCTGGACTTGCCGAGTCCCTCCCGTCGCGCTGCGTCACCGCTGCTCAGCCCCCTTTACGGGCCCCAGCGGCATGCTGGTGAGCACGCACGATGGTCGAATCGGCGTTACCGTGCCACTGCAACTGGCCGGCAGCGTCCGCGTCGGCCTGCAACGCCGCCTCGATCCGGGCCCAGGTCCCGTCCTCCTGCCAACGGGTGAACCGCTTGTACAGCGTCTTCCACGGCCCGTACCGGGACGGTACGTCCCGCCACGGCACACCGGTACGGACCCGGAACAAGATCCCGTTGATCACCTGCCGGTGACCCCGCCACCGCCCACCACGCTGCGGCTTCATCACCGGCAGCAGCGACGCGATCTGAACGTACTCCACCTCTGTCAGCTCAAAACGTCCACTCACGACGGACATCTCTACCGAATCCTCACTCCAAGATCCAGGAGACACGCCCTAGCGATCTTCGGTCGCTAGGCCGGCCGATTGGCCTGAATAGCCCGCGGGGCGTTGGCCGCGACAGCGGCGCCGAACACCGCGCACGGGATTCCGACCACGGGGGCGAATTCGAGGCACCAGAGCACGGCATCGGCGAGGTTTGCGCCGATGGGACCAGGATCGACCGCAAAGACGAGCTCGCCGGTGATCGGGTAGATGCGCAGCCCTTCGTACAGCCACAGGGCATACGTCAGCGGCAGGCTGGCAATGGCGGCCCATGCGCCGGCCTGCACGCCCGAGCGGAACGACCGGTCAACCAACCCGGCCCAGAGTGCCGGGACGAAGTAGAGGGCGGCCGGTCCGAGGAAGAACGACAACCCGAGCAGAACCGCTACGCCCTCCGGCACGTCGGCCGCGAAACGCGGGTCGGTAGTGATCCGCCTCGTCACCAGTTGCCCGACCACGTACGCCAGCGCGGCGCCGGCGCCAATATACGGTGCGCGCCGGCTGGCGCCCAGCGACCGCGGGGACGTCACGGCGACCCACAGGCAGCCGGCCAGCACGGCGGCGAGGAGCACCGCCCGGGTCGGCGGCAGGTACTGCGCCGCGGAGGGCTCCCGGAGCAGGAAGACCACGGTCATGACGATCGACGCGGCCACCCCGCCGACGACCAGGGCGGTCGCGGCCGGCACGGGAAACCGCGCCCGGCGGGAGCGAGCGACAGCCAGCACCATCAGGGCGCCGGCCAGCCCGAGGAAACTGGCGGCGAACACGCCCAGCCCGGGCACGGCCGCGTCGACCACCGGCCCGGCCGCCACGGTCGCCGCCACGACCACGGCCGCCAACAGTGCAGGCACCGCCCACGGCCCGGTGCGTGGCCACAGCGCCGCCATGGCGCAGCTGAGCGCGAACCGCCATCGGGCCGACCGCCCTCGCACCTCCGCCAGCTCGGCGGTCATCGCCGCCCCCCAGTCCCGGCGGTGTTCCGGCAACGTGGCCACCGCGGCCGCCAGCGCCCGCTCCGGCGGGTCCATCGCGGACATCCGAGCACCGGCCCGGGTCAGCCAAAAGTGCAGCACGAGCAGCGCCGCCGCCACGTAGACCAGGGTCGGGACGGCCATCAGTATCGCCAATTCCCGGTTGACCTTGGCGGCGCTCTCGGGTGGTGCCGGCGGCTCCGAGGTGGCGACCATGACCGCGTAGACCGCGGCCCAGGCCGCGACCACCAGCCCGGCCGTGAGGACCTGGTATCTGCGTCGGGTCCAGCTCATGCCTGCTGCCACCTCACTTTCGGATGCGGCCGAGGCGCCGGCGCCTCGGCCGCGGGAGCCGCTGCGAGCTCGGTGGCCAGCGCGCGGCCGGAGCCGGTCAACCGGTACAGGTGGCGCGGTGGCCGGCCGGCTGGCACGTCGGTGTCCCAGCTGGTCTCCAGCAGGCCCCGGTCGGCCAGCCGCATCAGAATCGGGTACATGGAGCCGGGCTTGATGTCCAGCTGCTGGCACAGCTCGTAGCCGTACCGCCAGGTAGCGGGCTGCTCGGCCAGCGCCAGCACCACCGCCGTGGTTTGCGCTGACGGGCGTCGGGAACGGGTCACGCGACTAACTCTATATAGTCAGAGTTACGCTGTCCAGCCGGATGGGCGGGGATCTGATCAGGCTCAAGCGGGATGGCGAGTGCCGTTTTTGCCGGGTTTGTCACTAACCTGCCTGATGTGGATGAAACAATGCCTGTTCCGCCGGTGTTTGTCGACGCGACTGGTCGACGCCGGCGCCGCTTGCGTCGAGTGGGATACGTGTTCGGTACCGCCTCGCTGGTCTACACCGGGTTGGTAGGCGCCGGGTTTTCCGGCGGGCCGATCGGCCCGCACGCGTTGCTGCCGCTTCCGGATCTGATGGACCGGCCGGAGACGGCGCCGTCGACGCCGGCGCCCGTGCGTTCGACGTCGATGCCCCAGAGCGGGGGCCGGCCCCGACCGACACGGGCGAGGTGGTGGCCAAAGCGGTGCCGGCGCCGGCGGGCCTGCCGCTGCTGCCGCCGTCGCCGGCCGCGCTGGTTGGCCTCGGGCCGTCCGTCGGCCGTCCGATCGAGCACCTTGCGGCGGCCCCCGTCCTGACCGGTACGTCGCCGTCGCCGGTGGCCGAGCCGGCGCCGCCAGCGGACCCAGCCCCGTCGCTCGAACCGGCCGAACCGGCCGCGCCGATGGTCGCGATGTCGGAACCCGAGCCGTCCGCCGCGGCGACGCCGGACGAATCGCCGGCCACGACCGCCGACGCTCCGGCGTCCGCCGTGCCGGGCACACCGGAGGCGAGCCAGCAGGTGGCGCGTGAGGGCCGCCGGCCCAGCCCGCGTCCGGTCGCGTCCCGCGCACTCCGGTGACGGCTGCACAGCCGCCCCGGCGTCGCCGGCTGTTACGTCCGCGGCGGGTGGTCATCGCGGTGCTGCTGCTGATGTTCGCCAGTGTGCTGCTGGTGCACGCCTATGTGGACACCCGGTTCACCCCGGACGCCCAGGGCGCCGACCGTAGCGGTGACCGCGGCAGCGTCCCGGAGGCCATCACCCACGGCGGGCCGGTCATCAGCACCGCCGGGGCCGGCCCCACTCGTACCGGCTGCCGCCCAAGACGATCGCGTTGACGTTCGACGACGGCCCCGATCCACGGTGGACGAGGCAGGTGCGGCGAGTGCTCGACCGGCACCGGGTGGACGCCACCTTCTTCGTGGTCGGCGCGCAGGTCGCCCGGCACCCCGACCTGGCCCGGCAATTGGTCGCCGACGGCCACGAACTGGGCGTGCACACCTTCACCCACCCGCACCTCGCCGCCCTGCCCGGGTGGCGCCGGCAGTTGGAGTACACGCAGACCCAGCAGGCGATCGCGCACGCCACCGGCGTGCAAACCAGGCTGTTGCGGGTTCCGTACTCCTCGCGGCCGGAGGCGATCGACGACACCGAGTGGGCCCTGATCCAGCAGGCCAGCCAGCTCGGCTACCTGGTCGTGGTCAACGACACCGACAGCCGGGACTGGGCCCGGCCCGGCGTCGAGGCCATCATCCGTCACGCCACCCCACCCGGCGACGCCGGCGCGGTCGTACTGATGCACGATGCCGGCGGCGACCGGGCCCAAACCGTGGCGGCCCTGGACGCGTTCATCCCGGCGATGCGGGCCCGCGGCTACCGGTTCACCACCCTGACCGAAGGTCTCCACCTCGAACAGAACCCGCCAGCCACCGCCGGACAGTGGTGGCGCGGCGCCGCGCTGATCGGGACCGTGCGGTTCGCCGACGGACTCATCACCGCGCTCACCGTGCTGTTCCTCATCACCGGGCTGCTCACCGTCGGGCGGACCTTGCTGTCCCTTCTGGTCGCGGTCCGTCACACCCGCCGGCCGGCCCTGCACCGATGGTCCTGGACACCCGCGGTGACCGAGCCGGTATCCGTGATCGTGCCCGCGTTCAACGAGAAGCAGGGCATCGCCGGGGCCGTCCAGTCACTGGCCGGCAGCGACCATGAGCGGGTCGAGGTCATCGTCGTCGACGACGGCTCCACCGACGGCACCGCCGACATCGCCGAAGCCCTCGGCCTGCCCGGCGTCCGCGTCATCCGCAAACCCAACGGCGGCAAACCCAGCGCCCTCAACACCGGCATCGACGCCGCCAGCCACGACCTGATTGTCATGGTCGATGGGGACACCATCGTCGAACCCGACTCCATCCGCCGGCTGGTCCAGCCCTTCGCCGACCCCGGGTTGGCGCGGTCGCGGGCAACGTCAAGGTCGGCAACCGGCACGGCCTTATCGCACACTGGCAGCACATCGAGTACGTCATCGGCTTCAACCTCGACCGCCGCCTGTACGAAAGCCTGCGGTGCATGCCGACCGTCCCCGGCGCGCTCGGCGCCTTCCGCCGCGACGCGGTGATCGACGCCGGCGGCCTGACCGCCGACACCCTCGCCGAGGACACCGACCTCACCATGGCCATCTGCCGGGCCGGCTGGAAGATCGTGTACGCCGAGGACGCGCGTGCTTGGACGGAGGCACCCGCGACCCTCGCCCAGTTGTGGAAGCAGCGCTACCGGTGGAGCTACGGCACCATGCAGGCGATGTGGAAGCACCGGCACGCCATCGCCGACAGCGGACCCTCCGGCCGGTTCGGCCGCGTCGGCCTGCCCCTGCTGGCCCTGTTCGGCGTCGCCCTGCCCCTGCTCGCCCCGGTCATCGACCTGCTCGCCGTCTACGGCCTGATCTTCCTCGATCGCGGCCACACCGCGCTGGCCTGGCTGGCCATGCTCGCCCTCCAGTTCGCTACCGCCGCCGTCGCGTTCCACCTCGACCGCGAACGCCTCCGCGGGCTCTGGGCGCTGCCGCTGCAACAACTCGCCTACCGCCAGCTCATGTACCTGGTCATCGCCCAGTCCACCGCCACCGCACTGGCCGGCGCACGACTGCGCTGGCACAAACTCCACCGCACGGGCCAAACCCGGGTAGCGAGCCGATAAGATAAGGTCGCAATACCGTATATTTGCGCGAAATAGTCCCAAATGTAATGAACGTAGTTGAGCGGGCCTTTACGGCACCAACGCCAACGGCGGACGGTCGGGTTACCCGTCACGGCCGTTTTCGGCCTGCGCGACACGGTTCGAGGATCTGGCACAAGCTGGCCGTCATCGGGCTCGCGTCCCTGCTCCCCCTTGCGATCACCGCGGGACTGCTGGTCTACGAGAGCGGAAAACGCCTCAGGTTCATCGACAAGGAACTGTGGGGGTTGGAGTACGTCCGGCCGATGTACACGCTCCTGTACGAGCTGTCGATCCACCGGGACATCAGCCGGCAGGTGTTCGCCGGTGACCGGTCCGCCAACGAACTTCAGGCAAGCACCAAGCGCGTCGACGACGGCTTCGCGGCATTGACTTCCATCGACGAAAAGCTCGGCCGCCAGCTGAACTCCGCAGGCGCCGATCTCAACGAGAGCGCCACCGTCGCGGGGCAGCTCCGCGAGTGGCAGCGTTGGAAGGCCACCCAACACACCGCCTCCAGCGACATCGTCGCCCACGACGTGATGATCGCCCAGGTTCGATCCTTGATCGACCATATCGGGATCACGTCCAACCTGACGATCGACCCCGCTCCGGACGCCTACCGCCTGGCGACAGCTCTCATCAGCCAGGTGCCTGAACTGACGGACGACACCATGCGGCTGGGCACGACGGTCGACCAGATGCTCCAGGCCGGGCCCGTGTTCCTCGACCGCGCCCGGGCCGCCTCGATCGTCAGTGGGCTGGGCCAGCGCATCGACGAGTTGCAGAACAACCTCTACACGGCCTTCAGACACTGGGGCAACGCCGGCCACGCGGACTCGCTGGCCGTGCCGCTCCAGTCGGCGTACGCCGCCATCGCCAACCTCAACCAGTTGACCACCCGAGACTTCGTCCAGTCCTCCCCCGTACGACTGGATCGGTCGGCGTACGCCGCCACGGTCAACGAAACGGCCCGCGCCCTGGGCGGACTGTGGAGCGCGATGGTCGAACACGAGCGGCAGCTGCTACAGGATCGCCGCTCCGGCCACCTCCAGCAAATGGCTGTCTCCCTTGGCAGCATCCTTCTCGCGATCATTCTTATGCTGCTGCTCGTCGGGCGGCTGTCGCGCCGGATCGCCGCGGATATCGGCACGGTCGCACGGGCCGCGGTCGAGTTCTCCGGTGGCGAGCTGACCCGCCGCGTTCAGGTACGCAGCCGCGACGAGGTCGGCGCGCTGTCCGACGCCTTCAACGACATGGCCGAGCGGCTGGCGCACTCGCAGCGGACCCTGCGCACCGAGCGGGACTTCTCCAGCGCCCTTCTCGACGTCGCGGGCAGCCTGGTGCTCGTGCTCGACCGCGAGGGCCGCATCGTCCGGTTCAATCGCGCCTGCGAGAGTACGACCGGATACCGGTTGGCGGAGGTGAAGGGCAGGGCGTACTGGGATGTGTTTCTCCCCGCGGAGGAGGTGGACATCGCGCGGACGGCCTTTGCCCGGATGCTGGCGGCCAACGACTACCCCGCCGCCAACGAGAGCACGTGGATCAGCCGGGACGGGAGCCGGCGGCACATCGCCTGGTCGAGCGGCGCGTTGCTCGACCAGGCTGGAACAGCCACGCATGTCATCGCCTCGGGATAGACATCACGGCTCGCCGCCTCGCGGAGACCCAGCTCAGCGAGGCGCGCGAGCGCTTCCAGCAAGCGTTCGACAACGCCACGATCGGCATGTGCCTCACCGGCGTGGACAAGCGCTTCATGCAGGTCAACCCGGCCCTGTGCAAGATGCTGGGATATACCGAGTCCGAACTGCTCGGCATGAGCGCGGTCGAGGTCACGCACCCGGACGACCGTGCCGAGACCCTTGGCGCGTTCCGGTCGATGCTGGCCGGTGAAATCTCGATCTTCCACGGAGAGAAGCGCTACCTGCGCGCCAATGGCCAGGCCGTACGGGTGCTCGTCTCGTCCTCGGCGGTTCGTGGCAGAGACGGCGCGCCGCTGTACTTTGTGACGCAGATCGAAGATGTCACGGCGCGGCGTGCCGCCGAAGAGAAGCTGGTCCACCAGGCGCTGCACGATTCGCTCACCGCGCTGCCCAACCGGGTGCTGTTGATGCAGCAGTTGCGTGAGGCGTTGACAGTGGATCACCAAACGGCCGGAAGGAGTGCTCTGCTCTTCGTCGACCTGGACGGCTTCAAGCTGATCAATGACAGCCTGGGCCACGATGTCGGCGACCAGGTGCTGCGAGTGACCGGCCGCCGGCTGGAGCGCGGCGTCCATCCGGACGACACCGTCGCCCGGGTCGGCGGCGACGAGTTCGTCATCCTCTGCCGGAATCTGCCTTCGGCACAGCATGCTGTCGATATCGCCGAGCGGCTGCTGCCGATCCTGGGTGCCCCTGTCGAGGTCGCCGGCGCGGAGGCCGTCGTGACGGCCAGCGTAGGCATCGCGATCGCGGCGGGATCCCCGACCGATCCCGAAGAGTTGATCCGCGACGCGGACGCCGCCATGTACTACGCGAAGTCCAGGGGAAGAACCGCTACGAGATCTTCGACGACACGCTGCGAGCTCGGACGCTCGAACGGGTCGCCGTCGAGACGGGGGTACGTCGCGCCGTACGCGAAGGCGGATTCCGATTGGACTACCAGCCCATCGTCGATCTGGGCACCGGTCGCATGGTCGGTCTGGAATCGTTGCTGCGCCTGGCGGATCCGGATCGCGGTGTGCTTTCACCAAAGGTGTTCATGGAGGTGGCGGAGGAGACCGGTCTGATCGTGCCGATCGGCGCCTGGGTGCTGTCATCGGCGAGCGCGCAGCTCGCACAGTGGCAGGCAGCCGATGTGGTGCCACCATCGCTGAAGATAGCCGTCAACCTGTCATTCCGGCAGGTGGCCTCGCCCGGGCTGGTCGCCACCGTGGAGTCCGCGCTGGCGGACTCCGGGCTCGCCCCGCAGTGCCTCGCGCTGGAGTTGACCGAGACGATCCTGCTCGAGGCCGATGTCGCGTCGTTGCGGCAACTCGAACACATCCGTGACCTTGGTGTGCAGCTCGGCATCGACGACTTCGGCACCGGGTACTCGTCGTTGACCTATCTCAAGCGGCTGCCGGTGAGCTTCATCAAGATCGACCAGTCCTTCGTCGCCGACATGGTGGAGCAGAGCTCGGACCGCGAGATCGTCGCCTCCGTGATCGGCTTGGGCAAGTCCCTGGGCCTGACCACGATCGCCGAAGGCGTCGAGAACGTCGAACAGCTTCAGGCTCTGCTGGAACTGGGCTGCGATCAGGCTCAGGGTTACTACTTCGGCCGTCCCCGCCCAGACGTGCCGCGCCTATAAGGGAATCCGACATGCGAGTACGCACCGGTTTGATCCTGCTCCTGGCGACCTGCGCGAGCGCCGCGGCGGGCTGTGGCGGAGACGGGACGCCACCTGCCGAATCGACAACCCGTCCGCGGAATTCGAGCCCGATCACGCTCGCGGTGGTGCCCAAGGCGTTGGGGTTCGACTTCTGGCGACAGGTACGTCTGGGCGCGGAATGCGCGGCCTCCAAACATGAACAAGTGACCGTCCGCTGGGACGGCGTCACCGCCGAGACCGACGTGGTCGGCCAGGTCAACCTGCTACAGCGTTTCATCGGCCAGGACGTCGACGGCATCGTCTACGCGGCCACAGACGCCGCGGCGCTCGCGCCCATCACCGATCAGGCGTTGGCCAACCGCAAGGTGGTGGTGAACATCGACTCGGGCACGTACCCACAACCGTCGGGGGTGCCCCTGTTCGCCACCGACAATGTCGCCGCCGCGACTCGGGCCGCCGACCTGCTGGCACAGGCGCTCGGTCCGGGCGAGAAGAAGATAGCGTTCTTTCTGTATGAACCCGGCTCGGCCACCAACGACCAGCGGGCGCAGGGCTTCAAGGCGGGTCTCGCGCGGCATCCGCGAATCAGGATCGTGGCGGAGCAGTCGACGCAGTCCGACTTCACCACCGCGGTCAGTGTCACCGAACGGATCCTCGCCACGACTCCGGACCTCGACGGGATCTTCGCCGCCAACGAACCGACCGCGCTGGGCGCGGCCGAGGCGGTCCAGAAGAGCGGGAAAGCCGGACGGGTCACACTCGTCGGATGGGACGCCGCGCCGCAGGGCGTCAAACTCATGCAGGACGGCGTCATCACCAGCCTCGTGGCGCAGAACCCGTTTCGCATGGGCTACGACGGCGTGAACGCCGCGGTGAAGATGATCCGCGAGGGCGGCACCGTGTCCTCCGCGGATACCGGGGTCTCCTACCTGTCCGCCCAGAACCTGACGTCGCCGAGGCATCAGGCCCTGCTTCGACCCTCGTGCGCCAACCCGCCGGTCTAGTCCAGCGGTGTGAGATGTGTGAAACGGAGCTTTGTTCCGGATGACTTTGACCGGTAACGGCCGGCCGTTGAAGTAGTCCCCAACGCGGGTCCCCGTGGCCCGGTTGGAGGACGCGATGCTCACTGGCACCCATTATCCCGTTGTGGTGGTCGGCGGTGGCCAGGCCGGCCTGTCCGTAAGCTACTGCCTGCGCCGGCGCGGCATCGCGCACGTCGTCCTGGAAGCCAATCGGGTCGGGCACGAGTGGCGCACGCGCCGGTGGGACTCCTTCTGCCTGGTGACCCCGAACTGGCAGTGCCGGTTGCCCGGGTTCGCTTACCGGGGGCCGGATCCGGACGGGTTCATGGTCCGCGACGAGATCGTGCGCTACCTGGAGGACTACGTGTCCTTCTTCCAGCCGCCGCTGGTCGAGGGGGTACGGGTCGAGCGGCTGCGACGATCGGCCACCGGCCTCTTTGAACTGTCCACATCGGCCGGTGCGGTGACCGCCGACCAGGTCGTCGTGGCGACCGGCCCGTACCACTCGCCGTCGGTTCCGCGGATGGCGGAGCGGCTCTGCGGCGACCTGGTTCAGCCGCACTCCTGCCAGTACCGAAGTCCGGACCAGCTCCCCGACGGCGCGGTGCTGGTCGTCGGCACCGGGCAGTCGGGCTGCCAGATCGCCGAGGACCTGCATCTGGCCGGCCGGCAGGTACATCTGGCCGTCGGCGGCGCGCCGCGGGTGGCCCGCTTCTACCGCGGCCGCGACTGCGTCGCGTGGCTGGACGCGATGGGCCACTACGGCAAGGGAGTCGACGAGTTCCCCGACGTGGACGCCGTACGGATGCGGGTCAACCACTACGTCACCGGCCGCGACGGCGGCCGCGACATCGACCTGCGGGCGTTCGCCAAGGACGGGATGCGGCTGTACGGGCGGCTGGCCGCCGTCCACGGCTCGACCCTCGAGTTCGGCGGCGACCTGGCGGCCAACCTCGACCACGCCGACGCGGTGGCCGAGGGCATCAAGGACAGCATCGACGCGTACATCGCGGAGCGCGGGATCGACGCGCCGGTGGAACCTCGGTACGTACCGGTGTGGGAGCCGGACGCCGACCACCCGCGCACGGTGGACGTGCGGGCGGCCGGGATCACCTCGGTGGTGTGGTCGACCGGCTTCGCCCGCGACCATCGCTGGATCGAGGTCCCCGTGTTCGACGGGCGCGGCTACCCGATGCACTGGCGCGGCGTGACGAACTGCCCCGGGTTGTACTTCCTCGGCCTGCCGTGGCAGTACAGCTGGGGCTCGGGCCGGTTCGAGGCGGTCGGGCGCGACGCCGAGTTCCTGGCCGACCACATCGACGCATCCCGCCGCCTCGCCGACGTGTGCGGGGCGCTCACCGGGGCACCGACGACGCTGGCCGCCGCGCTGCCGGTCGGGTGAGGGAGGCCCACGCGATGGTTTTCGACGCTCACCGCCACATCGGCGTGCTGCCGGCGTACCCGTTCTACGGTGGCCCACCGGTCAACCCGGACACGACCGCACGCGCCACCATCAAACAACTCCTCGCCGATCTGGACGCCGAGGGCACCGAGCGGGCGCTGGTGCTGCCCAACTACGGGGTACCGGATCCCGGGGTCGCCTTCTCGTTCAACGAGTTGGTCGTCGAGGCGGCGCAGACCGACGAGCGGATCCGCGCCGGGCTGTGGGTCTCCCCCCGCCCGGACGACGAGCAGCGCACCACGGCCGCCCTCGCGCTGGCGGGAGAGCGCGGTGTGCGGGCGTTGAAGCTGAGCTTCCTGCTCGGCGGCCGGGCGACCGACCCGGGCTGCCGCCCGCTGCTGGACCAGATCTTCGGTACGGCCGAGCGCCTCGGCCTGGTCGTGCACGTCCACACCTCCCCCGGCGCCGCGTCCGACATCGACGAGGTCGGCAACCTGGTCGACTGGTACGCCGACCGGGTCCCGGTGCACCTGGTCCACTTCGGCGGCGGGATGAGCGGGCACATCAAGCTGGCCGGTTCCCGCTTCTTCGACTGGATCGCGGCCGGCAAGCGCGTCTACACCGACCTGTCGTGGGCCATCGGCTTCGCACCGTACTGGCTGGCCCGCGAGATCGAGCGCCGCGGCATCGGGCACGACCGGGTGCTGTTCGCCAGCGACCAGCCGTGGGGCGACCACGCCGGCGAGTACGCCCGGATGGCCGCCGCCACCGGCGACGGCGACCTGGCAGACCTGGTCTTCCGGGAGAACTTTTCCACCCTGTACCGCTGACCCAAACCGAAGGACCAACCCCCAACCGAAGGAGAGGACATGACCGTCGACCTGAGCGAGCTGGAGAAGCAGAGCCTCGCGGAGATCCCGCACCCGTCGCTGCCCGAGGGCTCCAGCATCTACGGCAGCACCAAGGTGTTCCCGGACTACAAGGCCGAGAACGGCGAGGCGTACTTCACCCTCGTGCACGGCATCGCGCACGAGTCGTCCGTCAGCTTCGTGGCCGTGCTCCAGGCCACCCGCGCACTGCGCAAGGGCTTCGAGTCGGCCATCTACTTCTACGGGCCCGGCTCGCTGAACTGCCTGGCCACCCGCGGCTTCCCGACCACCGGCAATTCGGCGTTCCCCGGCGAGCACAACATCAACAACCAGCTCAAGACGTTCCTCGCCGAGGGCGGCAAGGTGTACTGCTGCCGTTTCGGGCTGTCGCTGCACGGCGCCCGCGAGGAGGACCTCATCGAGGGCGTCATACCGACCCACCCGCTCGACGTCCAGGACGCGATCATCCACTACGCCCGCAAGGGCGCCATCATCAACTCCACCTACCAGCTGTAGAGGGGCCTGCCGTGAGCGTTGGCACCGACACGACGGTGGCTGTGCGGATCATGACCCGCGCCGAGCTCGCCCTGCACGGCGTCCGTGCGGACACGCTGCGCAGGCCGGACGGCGCCGGGCCGAGCGGCGACGACCACGTCCTCATCGACGGTGCCAACGCCGCGCTGCCCACCAACCCGGCGAGCCCGTACGCCGTTCGCGACGGCCGGGTCTGGCTCGGCGACGACGACACCGGGCTCACCCTGACACCCGTACGGCGGCCCCGGTTCTACGACCTGACCACCGCGGACGGGGTGCCCTACGAGCAGATCGCCCGCCTGCACGGCGCCGACGTGCTCGCCACCACCGTCGTGCAGACCTGCATCCGGTACGCCGAGCCGGAGCGGTGCCGGTTCTGCACCATCGAGGAGTCGCTGCGCTCCGCTGCCACCGTGGCCGCCAAGACGCCGTCCCAGCTCGCCGAGGTGGCGCAGGCGGCGGTGCGGCTGGACGGGGTGCGGCAGATGGTGCTGACGACCGGCACCACCACCGGCCCGGACCGGGGCGCCCGCGCGCTGGCCCGGTCGGTCCGCGCGGTCCTGGCGGCCGTGCCGGGGCTGCCGATCCAGGTCCAGTGCGAGCCGCCCGCCGACCTCGCCTGGATCGGCGAGCTGCACGCGGCCGGGGCCACCGCGATCGGCATCCACGTGGAGTCCCTCGACGAGCAGGTGCGGCGCCGCTGGATGCCCGGCAAGTCCACAGTGTCCATGGCCGAGTACGAGGCGGCGTGGGATGAGGCGGTCCGCGTGTTCGGGCGCAACCGCGTCTCGACGTACCTGCTGGTGGGTCTCGGCGAGGACCCCGACGAGCTGGTCGCCGGCGCCGGCCGGCTGATCGACCGCGGCGTCTACCCGTTCGTGGTGCCGTTCCGCCCGATGCGCGGCACCCTGGCCGCCCGCGACGGCGCCCGCGCGCCCGACCCGCGGCTGCTCGCGGACGTCACCGCGCGGGTTGCCGCCAAGCTCCAAGCGGCGGGCATGTCCGGCGCCGACCAGCGGGCCGGGTGCGCGGCCTGCGGCGCCTGCAGCGTCCTGCCGAGCGCGGGCGGCTGACGGGCGTGAACGACATCCTCCTGCTGCTCGGCGACCGCAGCACGCTCGCGCGGCAGCCCGCGTTCGGAATCGAGGAGGCGGACGGCGCGGCCGCGCTGGACGCCTATCACCGGCTGCGCCGGGACGTCTTCGTCGACGAGCAGGGACTGTTCGCCGCCCACGACCGGGACGAGCGTGACGAGGACCCGCGCACGGTCGTCCTCGTCGCCCGCGACCCGGGCGGCGCGGTGCTCGGCGGGGTGCGGCTCGGACCCGTCGACGGCGGCCCGGACCTCGGCTGGTGGTCCGGCGGACGCCTGGCCGTCGCCCGCGCGGCCCGCGGCCCGCGCGGGATCGGCGCGGCCCTGGTCCGGGCCGCCTGCGCCCGCGCCGAAACAGAGGGAGTGCTGCGCTTCGAGGCCACCGTGCAGGCCCGCAACGAGCCGCTGTTCCGCCGCCTCGGCTGGACGCCGGTACGGCCGGTCACCGTCGCGGACACCCCGCACACGCTGATGCGCTGGCCGATCCGGCGCATCGGCGCCCAGGCGGAAGCGGCCAAGTCGGCGCTCGGGCCGCTGCTGGCGGGGCTGTCGCCGGGCGGCGCCGGCTTCGTCGGCGACGACGGAGCACCGGTACCCGGCAGCGACGTGATCGCCGCCTGCGACGCGATCCTTCCGTCCATGGTGGAGCGTGACCCCGAGTGGGCCGGCTGGTGCGCGGTCCTGGTCAACGTCAACGACCTCGCCGCGATGGGCGCCACCCCGGTGGGCCTGCTCGACGCGCTCGCCGCCCGCGACGCGTCCCACGCCGCCCGCGTCCTTTCCGGGCTGCGCCGCGCCGCCGCCGCGTACGGCACCCCGATCCTCGGCGGGCACACCCAGCTCGGCGTGCCGGCCGCGCTGACCGTCACCGCCCTCGGGCGTACCCGCCACCCGGTACCGGGCGGCGCGGGGCGGCCGGGCCACCAGGTCCGCCTCACCGCCGACCTGGCCGGGGCGTGGCGGCCCGGGTACCACGGCCGGCAGTGGGACTCGACCACCGGGCGCCGCGCCGACGAGCTCCGCGCGATGACCGGTGCGGTGGCCGCGGCCCGCCCGGCCGCCGCCAAGGACGTCTCGATGGCCGGCATCGCGGGAACGCTGGGCATGCTGGCCGAGGCGAGCGGCTGCGCGGCCGTTCTGGACGTGGCGGCCGTTCCGCGACCGGGCGCCGCCACCGCCGGCGACTGGCTGACCTGCTTTCCGGGGTACGCCATCGTCTCCACCGACGCACCGGGACGCCCGCCGCTGCCCGCCGGGCCGGCGGTCAGCGCGGTGTGCGGCGAGCTGACCGAGGGGCAGGGCGTCGGGCTGCGCTGGCCCGACGGTGCGGTCACCCAGGCCGTCACCGGCGCCGTGACCGGATTGGGGAGAGCATGAGCACGCTGCGGATGGCCGCCGTCGCCGAGGAGTTCGGCCGCGACCTCGACGAGGACTTCCGTACCGTCGAGCGGCTCATCGCCGCCGCCCGCGCCGACGGCATCCGGCTGCTGGCCCTTCCCGAGGCGTGCCTGGGCGGCTATCTGCTCAGCCTCGACGGCGACAGCGGCCCGGACGCGGGGCCGCCGCCGCTGGCCGTGGACGGGCCGCAGATCCGCCGCCTGGCCGCGCTCGCCGGCGAGATGGTCGTCGTCGCGGGATACTGCGAGGCCGACGGCGAGGCCCGGTACAACAGCGTGGTCTGCGTAAGCGGCGACGGCGTGCTGGGCAACCACCGCAAGGTGCACCAGCCGCTGCGCGAGGACGCCAGCTACTCCTGCGGTGACCGGTTCCGCGCGTTCGACACCCCGGTCGGCCGCGTCGGCATGATGATCTGTTACGACAAGGCGTTCCCCGAGTCCGCCCGGGCGCTGGCCCTGGACGGGGCGCAGATCGGCGTCTGCGTGTCCGCGTGGCCCGGCTCGCGTACCAACGCCGCCGCCGACCTGGCCGAGGATCGCTGGAAGCGCCGCTTCGACCTCTTCGACCGGGCCCGGGCGCTGGAGAACCAGATCGTCTGGCTGTCCGCGAACCAGTCCGGGACCTTCGGGTCGCTACGATTCGTCGGTAGCGCCAAGGTCGTCGACCCCGGTGGCGACGTTCTGGCCGATACCGGCGTCACGGCCGGCATGGCCGTCGCCGAACTCGACGTGGCCGAGGCGCTGCGCACGGCGCGCCGCTCGATGGGTCACCTCCGCGACCGGCGCCCGGAGGCTTATACGTACCCGGTGGGAGCTGCTAGCGCATGAGTACGGTCAGGATCGCGGCCGCCGCCGCCCACTTCGGCCGCGACCTCGACTTCGACCTGGCCAGGATCGGCAAGCTCATCCACGACGCCCGGGCCCAGGGCGCCGGGCTGCTCGTGCTGCCCGACGCCGCGCTGGGCGGCTACCTCGCCGACCTGCGCCACCCGGACCCCGAGGCGCTGCCACCCGCGCTCAAGCCGGACGACCCGCTCATCTTTCAGGTCGCCCGGCTCGCCGCCGAGATGACCGTCTGCTTCGGATACTGCGAGGCCGATGGCAACGTCCGCTACAACGCGGCCGTCTGCGTCAACGGCGACGGCGTCCTCGGCCGGCACCGCAAGGTCCACCTGCCCGCCGGCGAGGTCGCCGCCTACACCCCCGGCGCCACCTTCGACGCCTTCGACACCCCGGTCGGCCGCGTCGGCATGCTCATCGACTACGACAAGACGTTCCCGGAGGCGGCCCGCAGCCTCGCCCTCGACGGCGCGCACATCCTCGCCTGCCTGTCCGCGTGGCCGACCAGCATCACCAACCGCGCCCCCGCATGGCCCAGGACCGCCAGTCCCGGCTGTTCGACCTGTACGACCAGGCCCGCGCCGCCGAGAACCAGGTCGTGCTCGCATCGTCCAACCAGACCGGCGCGATGGGCGGAATGCGCTTCCTCGGACAGTCCAAGGTGGTGGGTCCCGGCGGTGACATCCTGGCCCGCACCTTCGGCAAGGCCGGCCTCGCGGTCGCCGAGATCGACGTCGCCGCGGAGCTCGAACGCGCCGCG